>NZ_JBFUDH010000002.1:0-598337 GCF_056404815.1 Agromyces sp. P2_B3
CGCTCGAGGCGGGGCGCGACCCGGGCCTGGCCGACGCCCGCGTCGCGCAGTCGCCCGCCGCCGACGCCTTCGGCATGTGCGGGCGCCTGCGCACCTACCGCACCGACCCCTTGGAGGAGCCCCATGCCTGAGCACACCCCGCTGCGCGCCGCGATCGTCGGCACCGGCGCCATCGCCAACGCGCACGCCGAGGCCATCGCCGCCACCGCGGACGCCGAGCTCGTGGCCGTCGTCGACCGCGACCCCGAGCTCGCCCGCGCCTTCGCCGAACGGTGGAGCGTGCCGTCGACCGCCGCATCGCTCGACGCGCTGCTCGCCGACGGCGGCATCGACGTGCTGCACGTGTGCACCCCGCCGGGCGTGCACGCCGAGCAGGCGATCGCCGCCCTCGATGCCGGCGTGCACGTCGTTTGCGAGAAGCCGGCTGCGCTCTCCCTCGACCAGCTCGACGCGATGACGGATGCCGCGGCGCGCAACGACCGCCGCCTCGCGGTCGTATTCCAGCAGCGCACCGGCTCGGCTGCGGCGCACGTGCGGGGCCTCCTCGACTCGGGCGCGCTCGGGCGACCGCTCGTCGCGACGTGCCAGACCCTGTGGTTCCGGGATCCGGCCTACTTCGAGGTGCCCTGGCGAGGAAAGTGGGCCACCGAGGGCGGCGGCCCCACCCTAGGCCTCGGCATCCACCAGATCGACCTGCTCGCGTGGTTGCTCGGCGACTGGGCGAGCGTGCAGGGCCAGCTCTGGCGCCTGGATCGCGAGACGCAGATGGAGGACGTGTCGACGGCGGTGGTCTCGTTCGCCGGCGGAGCCGTGGCATCCGTCATCACCAGTGCCCTCTCACCGCGCGAGACGAGCTCGATCCGCATCGACACCGAGCTCGCCACCGTCACGGTCGACCACCTCTACGGGCACGGCCACGAGCACTGGCGCATCACCCCGGCTCCGCACGTCGACCCCGAGACGGCCGCCGGCTGGGCGCTTCCCGAGGTCGAGGAGGCGAGCGGGCACGGGCCGCTCGTGCGCGACATCTACGCGTCGCTACAGTCGGGCGCGCGGCTGCCGTCGACCGCGTCGGATGCCGCGCGCTCGTTCGAGATCGTCACCGCGATCTACTCCTCGGCGGCCTCGGGCGCCCTGGTCACTCCCACGACCCTGCGCGACGACGCGGACCGGCGGCGGAGCCTGGAGAGCCCGGTCACCGACCTGCGCCGGGGCTGACCGGGATGCCCGCCGACGCGCCCGACGACGCGCTGTTCCACGACCCCGTGTACGACGGCGCGACCGATCCGACCGTCATCCGCCACCGCGACACGGGGGAGTGGTGGATGTTCTACACCCAGCGTCGCGCGACGGTCGACGAGCCCGGCGTCGCCTGGGTGCACGGGTCGCGCATCGGCGTGGCCCGGTCGCGCGACGGCCTCGCCTGGCGCTACGACGGCACCGTCGCCGGGCTCGAGCTCGGCGCCGGGCCCGCGACGCACTGGGCGCCCGAGGTGATCGACGACGGCGAGCGGTACCGGATGTACCTCACCGTCATCGACGGCATCCCCGACCGCTGGGAGGGTCACGCGCGCCGCATCGTCGAGTACGCGAGCGACGACCTCGAGCGGTGGTCGGTGGTGGGCGAGATCCCGTTGAGCTCCGACCGGGTCATCGACGCGTGCGTCGCGCACTGCCCCGACGGGCGGTGGCGGCTCTGGTACAAGGACGAGGCGGACGACTCGACCACCTGGGTCGCGGCGAGCGACGACCTCGCGGCATGGCGGGTCGAGGGACGCGCGATCGGCGGCCGGCCGCACGAGGGGCCGAACGTGTTCGAGCTCGGCGGCTGGTGGTGGATGCTCGTCGACGAGTGGCGCGGCATGGGCGTGCACCGGTCGCGCGACGCCGTGACGTGGCAGCGCCAGGGCGGGCCCGACGACGTGATCCTCGGCGCGCCCGGGCCGCGGGTCGGCGACACGACGTTCGGCCGCCACGGGGACGTGGTCGTCGAGGGCGACCACGCCGTGCTGTACTACTTCACGCACCCGCACTGGGACGGCTCGGAGCTCGGCTCCAGCGACGCCTCCGCGGCCCGGCTCAGCGCCGTGTTCTCGGCGCCGCTGCGAGTTGTGGACGATCGGCTCGTGTGCATCCGCGATGCCCGGAACGCCGAAACGTCACCTGACCGGGTGATTCGCGCGGTGTGACCGGCGCAGCCGCGGCATCCGATAACGAATTGAAACGATTTTCTGGATTCAGTTGACCCACCTGCCCGCCTGGGCTATCTTTGGGGAAGCGCTTTCCCATGGCGTGACATGCACCAGGCAGACAGAGACGTTTTCATCCCGGGAGGACAACGATGTTCAACATTCGCAAGCGCCGCATGGCGGCCGCCGCAGCGGCGATCGCCGCGAGCGCGGCCCTCGTGCTGACGGGCTGCTCGGGCGGCAGCGGCGGCAGCGAGGCGGCCGCGACCTACGACCCCGACGAGAAGGTCACGCTGAACCTCGCCTTCTGGGGCAACGACGTTCGTGCCGCGCTCTACGACGAGGCCATCGCCGCCTTCAACGAGGAGTACCCGAACATCACCGTCAACTCCTCGTTCCTCGGCTTCCCCGAGTTCTGGGAGAAGCGCCAGACCGAGGCGGCCGGTGGCGGCCTGCCCGACGTCATGCAGTTCGACTACTCGTACCTGCGCCAGTACTCCGAGAACGGGCTCCTGCTCGACCTCGAGCCGTACCTGGGTAACATCATCGACACCGAGCCCCTCGCCGACAACATCCTGCAGATCGGCGTCGTCGACGGCGAGACCACCGGCATCCCCACCTCCACCAACGCGTGGGGCCTCTTCACGAACCCGAAGCTGCTCGAGCAGGTCGGCGTCGAGGAGTTCGAGGGCGGCAGCTGGGAGGACTACTCCGACTGGATGGCCGAGGTCAGCGAGGCCGGCGGCGGCGCGCTCTGGGGCGGCACCGACTACACGGGCCGCATCCAGAACTTCGAGATCCAGCAGCGCGCCAAGGGTGAGGACCTCTTCACCGAAGACGGTGAGCCCAACTTCACCGAGAAGGACCTCGCCGCGTTCTGGGAGCAGGGCGAGGACGTGCGCGCCAACACCATCCCGCAGCAGCGACTCGAGGAGATCTACCCGGTCTCCGGCTTCGACGCCGCGCTCACCACGAGCGAGCTCACCTGGGACAACTTCGGCGCCGGCTACCTCGGCAACCTCGGCGAGGGCTACACCGAGCTGGGCCTCGTCGCCCCGCCGGTGACCGAGGAGGGCGCGAAGGACCTCTACCTCAAGCCGTCGATGCTGCACTCGATCGCCTCCACCACCAAGCACCCCGAGGCCGCGGCCACGCTCGTGAACTTCCTGGTCAACAGCCCCGAGGCGGGCGCGATCTTCGGCACCAACCGCGGCCTGCCCGCGTCGAAGACCATGCTCGAGGGCGCGGAGCTCGACCCGCTGGGCCAGCAGATCAGCGACTACGAGGACTCCATCGCCGACCGCCTCGGCGACGCCCCGCCCGTGCCGATCGTCGGCTACGGCAGCCTGGAGGAGAAGTTCCGCCAGCTCGGCCAGGAGCTCGGCTTCGGCACCCTGACCGTCGACGAGGCCGTCGAGCAGTTCTTCAACGAGATGGACGTCGTCCTCAACCAGTAACACCTGAGCAGTCGTTCCGGGCCCGGTGGGGCGCCACGCCCCGCCGGGCCCGGACTACTGTTTCTCGAGGAACCGGAGAATCACGTGAGCACGGAAACCGAATCGATCGTCACGGCATCCGCCGGGTCGAGAAGCGTCCGGCGGGAGCTGCGCCAGGTCCGCCGAGCAGAGGGCGGCAAGATCCCCTCCACCGCCGGCAGGCGAGCAGCGGTCCGTCGCGAGACCGCGGCCGGGTACGGATTCCTCGTGCCGTGGCTGATCGGATTCCTCGGCCTCACGGTCGGGCCGATGGTCTTCTCGCTCTACCTGGCCTTCACCAAGTACAACCTCTTCACCGAACCCGAGTGGATCGGCTTCGACAACTTCGTGCGCATGTTCACGGAGGACCCGAACTACATCCAGTCGGTGCAGATCACGCTCGTCTACGTGCTGGTCGGCACCCCGATCAAGCTCGCGGCCGCACTCGGCATCGCGATGCTGCTGAACTACCGCGACCGCGGCAGCGGCTTCTTCCGCTCGTCGTTCTATGCCCCCTCGCTCATCGGCGCGTCGGTGTCGGTCGCGATCGTGTGGCGGGCGATGTTCTCCAACGACGGCCCGGTCGACAACAGCCTGAGCTTCTTCGGCATCGACCTGGGCGGCTGGGTCGGCAACGTGCAGCTCGTCATCCCGATGATGATCCTGCTCGCGGTCTGGCAGTTCGGCGCCCCGATGGTCATCTTCCTCGCGGGCCTCAAGCAGATCCCGCAGGAGCTCTACGAGGCCGCCGAGGTCGACGGAGCCGGCCCCTGGCACAAGTTCCGCAACGTCACCATTCCGATGCTCTCGAGCGTGATCTTCTTCAACCTGCTGCTCGAGCTCATCAACGCCTTCCAGGTCTTCGCGTCGGCGTACATCATCTCGAACGGCTCGGGCGGACCGGCCGGCATGACGAACTTCTACACCCTCTACCTCTACAAGCGCGGCTTCGCCGACCTGCAGATGGGCTACGCCTCGGCGATGGCGTGGGTGCTGGTGATCGCGGTCGCGATCATCGCCTTCATCCTGTTCAAGACCCAGAAGTCCTGGGTGCACTACGCCGGAGAGAACCGATGACCACGTTCGAAGCCCCCCGCGTCGAGGTCGTCGAGAACGCCCTCGAGCCCGGCCCCTCCACCCAGCCGCGCCGGCGCGTCAAGCGCCGCACGATCAACACCGTCATCTGGTTCGTGGTGCTGCTCGCCTTCACGGCGATCGTGCTCTACCCGCTGCTCTGGCTGTTCCTGTCGACGTTCAAGCCGTCGAGCGAGTTCGCCCAGAACCCGGGGCTGATCCCCGAGAACCCGACGTTCGACAACTACACGAAGGTCGTCGAGGGCATCGCCGGCACTCCGCTGTGGCGGTTCTTCGCGAACTCGTTCTTCATCGCGATCATGGCCGTGATCGGTACGGTGCTCTCGTCGGCGCTCGCCGCCTATGCGTTCGCCCGCATCAAGTTCCGCGGCGTGGGCGTGCTGTTCGCGGCGATGATCGGCACGCTGCTGCTGCCGTTCCACGTGATCATCATCCCCCAGTACGTGCTCTTCAATAAGCTCGAGCTGGTCGACACGTACTGGCCGCTGATCCTGCCGAAGTTCCTCGCCACCGAGGCGTTCTTCGTGTTCCTGATCGTGCAGTTCATCCGCAACATCCCGCGCGACATGGACGAGGCGGCCCGCATCGACGGCGCCGGGCACATCCGGATCTTCTTCTCGATCATCCTGCCGCTCATCAAGCCCGCCCTGATCACGAGCGCGATCTTCACGTTCATCTGGACGTGGAACGACTTCCTGGGCCCGCTGCTCTACATCAACTCGCCCGAGAAGTACCCGCTCCCGATCGCGCTGCGGCTCTACAACGACGCGACGTCGACGTCCGACTACGGGGCGACCGCCGCGGTGTCGTTCCTCGCCCTGGTGCCGATCCTGATCTTCTTCATCGTGTTCCAGCGCTTCCTCGTCGCGGGTGTCGCCACCCAGGGACTCAAGGGCTAGGTCGGCGGATGTCGCGAGCCACCGATCGTGCCGCACGCCGCGCCGCCCTCTCGGGCAGCGGGCCGACGCACGACGACGCAGCCACCACGGCGAGGTTCCCGGGCGCCAAGAGCGCGTTCGGCCTCCTCGGCGAGGTGCTGCTGATCGGGGTGCTCGTCGCGGTCGTCTCGCTGCCGATCATCACGCTTCCGGCGGCCCTCGCGGCCGGGGTGCGGCACCTCCGGCGGTACCTCACGGCCGACGACGACGCGCTCACCTGGTTCTGGCGCGACGTGCGGGCCGCGTTCGTCGGCGGGATCGGCGTGGGCGCGGCATCCGTCGTCGTCGCCGCCGTGCTGGCGCTCGACGTCGACCTCGCCGCATCCGGCGTGCTGCCCGGTGGCCCCGTCGTCGGGATCGTCGGCTGGCTCGGCCTCGCGGCCCTGGCGCTGGCGCTCTTCGTCGCGGCCGGCCGGTGGACCCCCGAGCTCGGCTGGCTCGGCGCGCTCAAGGGCGTGCCCGCCGCCGTGCGGGAGGACCCGGCCGGTGCTGCCTACCTCGTCGCCACCGCGGTGTTCGCGGGCGTCGTCACCTGGCAGCTCGTGCCGCTCGTGATTCCCGCGCTCGGCTGCATCGCGCTCGCGATCGTGGCGGTGCCCGAGCGCCCGCGGCGCGGTGTGGCCGCCGACGACGCCGCCGACTGATGGCCGCTGCCGCACGGCCGCGGCCCCTGCCCCGGTGGGCGCGCGACGCGAGCCTCGGCATCTTCGTGCACTGGGGCGCCTACTCGGTGCCGGCGTGGGCCGAGCCGACGGGCGCGCTCGGCGCGGTGCCCGACGACGAGTGGTTCGCGCACAACGCCTACGCCGAGTGGTACGCCAACACGATCCGCATCGAGGGGTCGCCTGCGGCCGAGCACCACGCCCGTGAGTACGGCGGTGCGCCCTACGAGCGATTCCTCGACGACTGGCGCGCCGAGGCGTACGACCCCGTCGACTGGGCGCGGCTGTTCCGCGCGGTGGGGGCCGACTACGTGGTGCCCACCACGAAGCATCATGACGGCATCGCTCTCTGGGACGCCCCGGGCTCCGGTGACCTCACGACCGTCGCCCGCGGACCGCGACGCGACCTGATCGCCCCGCTCGCCGACGCCGTGCGCGCCGAGGGCATGCGGTTCGGCGTCTACTACTCGGGCGGACTCGACTGGGCGGTCACCGACTTCCCGCCGCACCGGTCGAGCGCCGACGTCGAGGCGCTGCGGCCGACAGATGCCGCCTACCACGCCTACGCGTACGGCCACGTCGCCGACCTCGTCGACCGCTACCGGCCCGACCTCATCTGGAACGACATCGACTGGCCCGACGCCGGCAAGCAGCCCAGCCCGAACTCGATCGGGTCGCTGCTCGCGCACTACCGGTCGGTCGTGCCCGAGGGCATCGTGAACGATCGCTGGGGCGCCGACGTCTGGGACTACCGCACGAGCGAGTACGACCACGGCACGGCGAACGAGGCCGACGCCGGCTGGGAGCACTGCCGCGGCCTCGGCTTCTCGTTCGGCTACAACCGGGTCGAGGACGAGTCGCTCACGCTCTCGCCGCGCGAGCTCGCCCGCCTCTACGCCGACGTCGTGTCGCGGGGCGGACGCCTCCTGCTCAACGTCGGCCCGACCGCGGCGGGCGAGATCCCGCCGGTGCAGCGTCGCACCCTCGAGGGCGTGGCGTCGTGGATGACCGCGATCAAGCCGCACACACTCGGGCGACGCGTGCTCGACCGCGGCGAGCTCGAGGTGACGGATGCCGCGTGGTGGCGGGCCTGGGCCACGCCCGACGGCGTCGTGGCGGTCGTGGACCGGCCCGAGGCATCCGTGCGCGCCCGTGACGGCCGCCCGGTCACGACGTTCGCCCTGCCCGACTGAGCGTGCGGCGCGGCCACCGGGCCGCTCAGCTGCCGGTGACGAGCGCGTTCACGCGGCGCTGCCACGCGGCATCCGCCCACATGGGGTGGTGGGGCGCCGCGTTGGAACACGCGACCACGCCCCAGACGCCGTGCGTGAGCGCGGTGCGGATGCCGTGCTCGGCCAGCGACCGCCCGACGGGGCTCTCCTCGAACCAGCCGTCGCGCGGGGTGTAGCCGACCCAGCCCTCGCCGATCACCGCGGGCACCCCTCGCCACCGCGCCCACTCCGCGATCGCGACGACGCGAGACTCGATCTCGCGCAGCATCACCTCGCGGTGCTCGCCGTAGTGGTCGAGGAGCCAGGCGTCCCACGCGTCGGTGTCGATCCAGTCGTAGCCGTAGACCATCTGGTCGGTGATCACCGTGGCCCGCAGCTTCCACTCGGCGGGCCGGCCGTAGTCGGCGAACGAGGGCGCATCGGGGCGGAGGAGTGCGCGGAGCGCCGAGTTCGGGAAGCCCTCGCTGCCCTCGGAGCGGATGTCGATGCGACGCTGCAGAGCATCGAGCACGCCGTAGCTGTAGACGTGGAACTGCGCGACGGCCAGGGCGGGGGAGAGCCGGTGCATGGCGAGGTGCGGCGGCTTGCCGTAGCTCACCGTGACGAGCTGGTCGGGATGCCGGGTGCGCAGCCGCTCCATGGCGGCCTCTCCTCCCTGCTCCACCGGCGGCAGGATCGAGAAGTCGACCTCGTTGTGCAGCTCGGTGAACGCGACGACGTCGATGAGGCCCGCGGCCCGCACGTCGTCGAGCAGTCGTGCGAAGGCGTCGGCGAGCGTGTCGTAGCGGCGGTCGAGCGGCACGGCGTCGATGGCGTCGAACCAGCGCGGGTCGCCCGCGAACGACGGCGACTGCTGGTACTCCCAGCTCGCGAGGATCACCACGATGCCGTGTCGTCGCGCCGCCTCGAGGAGCTCGAACAGGCGCCCCCTGACGTCGAGCCGGTAGCCGCCGGGGGTGTCGTACCAGCGGGTGCGCTGCCCGAAGAACCCGCCGGTCGGCGCAGGGCCGAGTCCCTCGACGGGAAGGTCGGTCGCGAGCCCCTCGAGCCCGAGGTCGCCGGCGACGAGGAGCGGAGCGGCGCAGATGCGCACGGCGTTGTAGCCGCGGTCGGCGGTCTCGGCCATCGCGCGGTCGACGTCGTCGAAGGGTTCGCCCTCGCCGGCACGCGTGTACCAGGAGAAGTCCCAGAGGCAGATCGCCAGGCGGCGCGGCAGGTGGTCGGGCACCGGGCCCGTGAGCGAGGGATCCGGTGCGGAGGGCAGCACCGGCGTGCCGAGGTAGCGATCGGTCATGCCAGTGCCTCCTTTGCCCGGGCGTCCGCCTCGTGTCGGCCCTGCGCCGCGAGTTCGCGCAGCACCGCCGCCTCGGATGCGCGGCGCTCGGCGGTGTCGACCGGGAACAGCAGCAGTTCGGGCAGCGAGGTGGCGAAGTAGTCCACGCGGTCCGCGGATGCCTCGAGGGTGGCCGCCCTGGCTTCGAGGCTCGCCCAGACGCGCTCGGCCTCGGCGTGCTCGCCCAGGCGCAGGTGCGCGAGGCCGACCCACCCGTCGCGCGCGTCGACGACGTGCCCGGTCGCGGCGAGGGGTCCGTCGACGTCGCGGGCCCGACGCCAGGCCGCCTCCGCCGCATCGACGTCGCCGAGCGCCAGTTCGGCGTCGCCGAGGAGCACGAATCGCTCCGCGACGACGTCGGCCGGATGGCGTCCCTCGCCGAGGTGCTCGGGCACCCGGATGCCGCTTCGCAGCAGCGCGCGGGCGGACTCGGGGTCCGACGGGAGCAGCTCACGGGCGACGGCGGCGCTCGCGCGGTCGAACACGGCGATCACGCGGCCCTCGCCGCCCTCGAACGGCTGGAACTCGCGGCCGTCGAGGAAGGCGAGCGCGTCGCCGGCTCGCGCCACCTCGACGAGCAGGCCTGCGTATTCGATCGCGAGGTCGTCGCGCACGAGGACCTGGGCGCCGGCCCCCTCGATGGCGGTGAGCCGTGAGGCGGCATCGACGCCGCGCAGCGCGGCGAGCTGGTCGCGTTCGTAGACGAGCCTGGCGTCACCGGCACTGAGCTCGAGCGCTCGCGCATACCGCCGGTCGGCCTGATCGAGGTCGCCGCCCGACCTGACGATCGCGACCGCGGCGTTCCGCCACACCACGGGGTCGTCAGCGCCGCCGAGGGTCGCCGTCTCGAGGTGGAGGCGGGCGTCCTCCACTCGCCCGACGGCGAGGAGCCAGCAGCCGAGGTAGCCGTGCGCGCGCTCGTCGGCCGCGTCGGCTTCGACGGCGGCGAGCAGCACGGCGAGATCGTCGAGGCCCGCGGGGAAGGCGAGCAGGGGGCTCGCGCGACGCGCCTCGGCTCGCGCCATCCGGGCGCCGGCCGCATCACCGGCCGCGTCGAGGAACACCGCGAGCGCGTAGGCGGCGAGCGGCGCCGGGTGGCCGAACGGGCCAGGACCGGTCGTCGCGGCGCGCCGAGCGAGTGCGATGGCGCGGTCGGCGTCGCCGAGCCGGTGGAGCTCGTGGGCGATCGTGAGGAGCGTTCGCGGATCCACCGGGTCGAGCACGTCGTCGAGGGCCGCGAGGAGCGGGTCGAGGGGATCCTCGGCCCGAGCCGACGCGATTGACGCCCTGGCCGCCGCGCCGTGGCCGAGCGAGCGGAGCGCCACGACCCGGGCCGCCACGGCCTGCCCGCTGCCGGGATCGGCGCGCACCGCGGCATCCGCGAACCCGAGGGCGCGTTCGGCGTCGCCCGACCGTTGCGCGAGCCGTGCGCGTCCGAGCGAGGCGGGCAGGACGACGGCGCCGTCCCATGAGGCCTTGCCGAACGCGTCCGCCGCGTCATCCGATCGCCCGAGCCGTTCCAGTACGAGGCCGCGCAGCAGGTGGGCATCGCCGCGTTCGGGATTGAGGTTGCGGCGCGAGAGCCGTGCCACCGCGAGGTCGAGGTGGTCGAGGGCCTCGTCGAGGTCGCCGCGGTCGTGGGCGAGCCGGGCCAGGGCGAGGCGGGCGCGGGAATCACCCGGGTCCCGTCGCACCGCCTCGGCGAAGTACGGCTCGGCGGGCCTCGTGGGATGACGGTACTGCACGAGGTGCACGCCCGTGAGCACCAGCTCGTCGGCACTGGCGATCTCGGCCGGGGCCGGCGGCTCGGTCGCCACCCACGGCTCACCGGCCGGCACCGCGTGCGCCCGCCAGCGCACGAGCTCGCGCTCGCTGTCGGTGACGGTGACGACGAGGTCGTCGCGAGTGGCGGATGCCTCGAGCTCCACCTCGGTGACGAAGGGGTGCCCGGGCTCGATCGGCACGGTCCATTCGGCGATCACGGCCTCCGCCCGCCGCAGCTCGACCCGCGCGGAGGAGTGCACGCCCGTCGTCGCGACACCCAGCCGCACGCGGCATCCGTCGACCTCGAGACCGATCGCCGCGTCGAGCGTCGCCTGCACCGCCGGGCCGATGTCCTGGATCGGGTACCAGTACTGGCGGAATCGCCGCGTCTCGCCCGGCTGCAGCCAGCTGAAGTCGGGCTGGTTGTCGGTGAAGACGCCCGCCATGAGCTCGACGTACGGGCCGTCGCCGTCGGTGAGGTGCCGATCCCACGCGCGCCCGACCTCGCCGTCGCCCCAGGTCCACTGCTTCTTGCCCGGGGCGATCGCCCGGTCGGCCCAGTGCACGAACCCGGCTCCGGCGTCGTGGTCGTAGCCGCCGAAGAAGTCATCGGCCGTGTCGGTGACCATGTACGACGTCGGCACGGGGATGTTCGCGTACACGTCGAGGCGATCGGCGCCCGGCCGTTCGGCCGCGAGAGCCGGGTAGTCCACGCCGTAGTACGGCCGGTCGGCGCGGGGGAAGGCGGTGATCGCACGGCGCGCGTGATCGGCGACGTAGCGCACGTCGGTGGGGAAGAAGGACTGGTAGTGCTCGTGCGAGCGAGCGGCGACGTTCGCCCACCAGAGGAAGGACTGGGGTGCGTCCGTGCGGTTCACGAGGCGCGCCTCGAGTTCGATGAGCGCCGAGTCGCCGCGCAGGCGGATGCCGTGGCTGCCGCGCATCCGCTGCAGCTGGTCGAGGTCCGAGTGCCACACCGTCACGGATCCGTCGTCGTGGCGCTCGAGGCGCGTCTCGACCGGGAGGAAGGTCGCCGGGCGGTGGTGCTGCGGCCAGTTGAACTCCACGCCGCCCGAGACCCAGGGGCCGGCGAGCCCGACCAGCGCCGGCTTGATGACGTTGTTGCGGTAGAAGAAGTCGTAGTCGCGAGTCTTGTCGTAGCCGATGTGGATCCGTCCGCCCAGCTCGGGCAGGAGCACCAGCCGCACCCAGCGGTTCTCGAGGTGGATCGCCCGCCAGGTGCGCGGCGCGCGCCCGGGCAGGATCCGGTCGGTGAATGGGATCGGGTAGACCGCCCCGCTCGAACCCTGGTACACGCGTCGATCGAGGAAGAGCGGGTAGCGATCGGGCGCGGCAGGCTCGTAGGTGTCGATCGTGAGCGGCGCCTCCCAGCAGGCGACGCCGCCCGCCGCGATCGCCTCGCGCTGCTCTTCGGGCGCATCGGGCAGCACGATCCTGGGGTTCTCGTCGGTCACGGGCTCCACGCTACGCGCGGGCCCGATGCGCGGACATGGCCGATCGTGGGGCGCGCATGGACGATTCGACACCATGGGATCATTGACGGATGGAGCGGCGCGACGGGTTCGAGCACCAGCGGCTGTGCGTCGTCCCGCGCCCCGCCGTCGCCGAGGCGCTCGCGCGGCCGGTCACGCGCCGACTGGTGGTGACGGATGCCGGGTGGTTCCCCCGCGCGGACGGGCATCTCCGCGTTCGTCCGGCCGGGGCCGACGAGGCCATCGTCATCGTCTGCGTGGCCGGCGGTGGGTGGGTGGACGTCGATGGCACGCGGGTGCGCGTGACCCCGTCGACCGCTGCGCTGATCCCGCCGCGCGCGCCGCACTCGTACGGGGCCGATGCGGAGGACCCATGGACGATCTGGTGGTGTCACGTGCGCGGCAGCGATCTCGGCGACCTGTGGGCCGCGATCGGCGCGGACGCCGCGCGTCCCCTGGTGTCGCTGCGCGCCGTCGATCGGGTCACGGTGCTCCTCGATGAGATCGTCTCGGGCTTGGAGCGAGACCAGTCCCCGGCTCGGCTGTTGTCGGTGTCGGGCATCGCGTGGCGGCTGATGACTCAGCTCGCGGTCGACCGGAAGCTGCCCGAGCAGGGCGAACCGCTCGAGCGGGCGATGCGGTACCTCGAGGAGCGCATCGACGGCGGCATCCGGGTGTCCGACCTCGCCCGGCTCGTCGGGGTCTCGACGTCGCACCTCGGCGCGCTCTTCCGCGACGCCACCGGCGGCGGGGTGCTGGCGTACCACACGGGGCTCAAGATGGCGCGGGCCCGCGGCCTGCTCGACACCACCGACCTGCACGTCGCCGAGGTCGGGCGCGAGGTCGGGTACGCCGACCCGTTCTACTTCTCGCGGCAGTTCAGCCGCGTGCACGGCATGAGCCCCACCGACTACCGCGTGCACCGCAAGGGCTGACGCGGCATTGACGGCCTCGCCGGTGCGCGGATACCGTCGCAGGGTGCGACGAGCGGATGTGGCGACGATCGAGTCCTGCAGTGCGCCGTCCGGAACACGTCCATGATCACCGTCGAGGGCCTCCGCGGCATCCACATCTTCGCGCCCCTCTCCGACGCGGCCCTCGAGTACGTCGCCGGCGCCGTCGAGGACATCCATCTCGTGCCGGGCGAGTACTTCGCGCACGAGGGCGACGAACGCGCGCTGTTCGTCGTCGTCGAGGGCCGCGCGGAGATCACCAAGGTCGTGAACGGCGAGGAGCGGGTGATCGGGATACGCACGCCCGGCCGGTTCTTCGGCGAGGTGCCGATGACCCTGAGCACCCCGTTCCCGGCGAGCGGACGCGCCGCAGAGGCATCCCGCATCCTGAAGCTCGACGTGACGGCGTTCTACACGTTGGCGGCCATGGCCCCGTCGATCCCGGCCCGCGTCGCGGAACTCGCGCGACGCTACCTGGAGTCGCTGCAGGTGATCGCCGCCGAGCAGCCCGACATCGAGGTGCGGCTCACGGGTCCCCGACACGATGCCGCGACCCACGGCACGGCGACCTTCCTCACGAGGAACCAGGTCGCCTTCGAGCGGGTGACCCTCGAACGCCCGGCAGAGGGCGAGGCCTACCCGATCCTAGAACTGGCCGACGGGACCCGGTTGGCGGCCCCGACGATGCGCGAGGTGGCGGATGCCGCGGGGCTCGACATCGAGCCCGCGTCGGCCGACTACGACGTCGTGATCCTCGGCGGAGGGCCCGCCGGCCTCACCGCCGCCGTGAACGGCGCGGCCGAGGGACTGCGCACGGTGGTCATCGAGTCCCTAGCGCCCGGTGGCCAGGCCGGCACCTCCACGCGCATCGAGAACTACACCGGATTCCCGTTCGGGATCTCGGGAGACGACCTCGCGAGCCGGGCGCTGAAGCAGGCGAAGCGCCTCGGCGCCGAGATCGTCGTCACCCGCAGCGTCGAGGCGATCCGCCCTCACGGTGGACAACGCGACGCGGGGCGCGACGCAGCACCGGACGTGTTGCTCGACGAGGCGCGCGACCCCGTGCACGAGGTCGTCCTCGATGGCGGCGAGACCCTGCGGGCCCGGGTCGTCATCGCGGCCACCGGCGTCGAATGGCGCACGCTGCCCCTGCCCGCGGTCGACCGCTATCTCGGCAACGGCGTCTTCTACGGCGCCGCGCGCAGCGACGCGGCCATCGCGAAGGGCGCCGACGTCTGCATCATCGGTGCGGGCAACTCGGCGGGGCAGGCCGCGCTGTTCTTCTCCCGGCACGCCCGATCGGTGACGATGCTCGTGCGCGGCAGTTCGCTCGAGGCGAGCATGTCGCGCTACCTCATCGACCAGATCGCCGCCAACGACGGCATCCGCGTCGAGACGCGCAGTGAGGTCGTGGGCCTGCACGGCGAGGGGAGCCTCGAGGGCGTCGACGTCGTCGACCGGGCCACCGGGCGGACCTCCCGGCGCAGCTTCCCGGTCGTCTTCGTGATGATCGGCGCGAATGCCGTCACCGACTGGCTGCCCCCAGAGATCGCGCGCGACGCGCACGGCTTCGTGCTCACGGGCGCGGATGCCTCGGCCGCCGAGGCGTGGACGGCCGATCGTCGTCCGTTCGCGCTCGAGACGAGCACGCCCGGGATCTTCGCTGTGGGCGACGTGCGCTCGGGGTCCGTCAAGCGCGTCGCGGCGGGCGTCGGCGAAGGCGGCATGGCGATCGCGTACGCGCATCAGTACCTCGCGCTGGAACGCCAGGTCGGCTCCGCCTGAGCTCAGCCCTTGGTCGCGCCCGCCGTGAGGTCGGCCTTCCAGAACCGCTGGAGCGAGACCATGAGCACGACGAGCAGCACCACCGACACGGCCGACCCGGTCACCACCAGGGTGGTGAACGACGGATCGCGCTGGGTCTGCGAGTTCCACAGGGTCAGGCCGAGCGTGATCGGGAATCGCTTCGGGTCGCTCAGCATCACCAAGGGAAGCAGGTAGTTGTTCCAGATCGTCACGAACTGGAAGAGGAAGATCGTCACGATCGCCGGGGTCATCATGCGCGCGGCGATCGAGCCGAAGATGCGCAGGTCGCCGGCGCCATCGATGCGGGCGGCCTCGATGACCTCGTCGGGCACCGAGGCGTTCGCGTGGATGCGCGCGAGGAAGACGCCGAACGGGCTCACCATGCACGGCAGGAGCACGCTCCAGTAGCTTCCGGTGAGGCCGACCGAGTTGAGCAGGAAGTACAGCGGCAACGCGATGACCGTCGCCGGCACGAGCACGCCGCCGAGGATCGTCCAGAAGACCGCCTCCTTCGCCGGGAAGTCGTACTTCGCGAACGCGTAGCCGGCCGCCGTCGAGATGACCGTCGCCACCAGGGCGCCGACCCCTGAGTACAGGATGCTGTTCAGGATCCAGACCGAGAAGGCGCCGTTGTCCTGGGTGAACAGGGCGACGAGGTTCTGCCACGCCTGCGGGCTGTCGGAGAACCAGAGCCCGAACGTCGAGGAGAGGTCGCCCGGCGACTTGGTCGCCGCGATCAGCACCCAGGCGATCGGCAGCAGGAAGTACGCCGACGCCACGACGAGTGCGGCGTTCACCAGCACGGTGCCGGCCGCGCCAGTGCGGGTGGCGGGTGGTCGTCGGTTGGGCGCTGCTGCGCCGGATGCCGCGGGGCCGGCCGGTCGGCGGGTGCGCGCGACGGGGCGGGCGGGGGCGTCGGTGGTCACCATGCGCGGTTCCCCTTCCGGTTCACGACGCGGAGGAACAGGGCCGAGAAGGCGAACGCGAGGAGCGCCACGATCACGGCCATCGCCGCCGCGAGGTTCGGGTTGCCCTGCGAGAACGCCTGGTTGTAGGCGGCGAGGTTGGGCGTGTAGTCGGAGCTGATGGCGGTGGTGAGCGGGCGGAGCACGAGGGGCTCGACGAACAGCTGCAGCGTGCCGATGATCGTGAAGAGGGTGATGAGCACGATCGAGGGGCGGATGAGCGGCAGCTTGATGTGCCAGATCATGCGCCACTCGCCGGCGCCGTCGAGCCGGGCGGCCTCGTACAGCTCGGAGGGGATGGCGTCGAGCGCCGCGATGAGGATGAGCATGTTGTAGCCCGCGAACCCCCACAGGGCGATGTTCGCGATGGCGAAGAGCACCGCGTCGCTCGACAGCGGATCGACGTCGATGCCGACCGCGCCGAGCGACTGCAGCACCGGGCTGGTGGCCGGGATGTACAGGAAGCCCCAGAGCAGCGCGGCGATCACGCCGGGAACGCCGTAGGGCATGAAGTACGTCACGCGGAAGGCCCGCGGGAACCGCGCGGCCGCGGCGCCCAGGAGGAGCGCCAGTGCCAGGGCCGAGACCACCATGAGCGGCACCTCGATCGCCGAGAAGGCGACGAGGCGGCCGAGGCTCGCGACGAACGAGGGGGTCGACAGCGCGGCGGCGTAGTTGTCGAGGAACACGAACTCCCGGGTGGGGGCGGTGAGTCCCAGGCCGCTCGACTGCTGGGAGAACATGCTGTCGACCACCGCGAAGATGATCGGGGCGACGAAGAACGCCGCGAACATCACGAGGAACGGCACGAGCAGCACCCAGAGGGCGGCCGCGGGCCGGTGACGTCGACGCGGTGGGGCGGTGGCAGTGGCGGACACGGCGGTGCTCCTCGGGTGATGGACGATCGGATGCCGCGGGGGTGCGGCCGTGGAAGGCGAGCGGGCGGCCCGGCCGGAGCCGGACCGCCCGCCCGGGTCACTCGGCGACCGAGATGCCCTTGTCCTCGAGGGCGGCGACGAAGTCCGCCTGGGTGGCGATGTAGGCGTCGGTGAGCGGCGTGCCCGCCTCGACGGCCGCCTTGACGTTGTCGGTCAGCGAGGCGAACAGCGTCTGCGACAGCGGCGGCCACTTCCACGTCGCGGCGACCGCGGCATCCGACTCGGCGAAGACGTCCCAGATGTCCTGGCCGCCGTAGAACGCGAACACCTCGGGGTCGTCCTGGAGGCTCTCGATCGCGCCGAGGTCGGTGATCGCGGGCCATCCGGCGCCGATGCTCGTGAGGGTGCTCACGCTGCCGGGATCGCTGTTCAGCCAGAGCGCGAACTCGGCCGCCTCCTCCGGGTGCTCGGAGCCCTTCAGCACGACGTTGGCCGAGCCGCCGGCCCACGTCGCCGACACGGTCTCGCCGTCGGACCACTGCGGCATGGGCGCGACCGCCCAGCTGCCCGCGGTGTCGGGCGCGGTGCCGCGCACGATCGCATCGGCCCACGAGCCCGAGATCCACGACGCGACGTTGCCGTTCTGGAGGTCGGCGTTCCACTCGCTCGAGAAGTCGGCCTCGACCTTCACGAGGTCCTCGTCGAGAAGTCGCTGCCAGAACTCGGCGACCTTCAGCGTCGCCTCGTCGTCGATGCCGACCTTCCACGCGTCGCCCTCGGTGGCGAACCACTCGCCCCCGCCCTGCTGGGAGAGCCCGATCAGCCAGGGCGCCTGGTTGAACGCGAACGCCGCGATGTAGCGGTTGGGGTCCGAGGCGTGGATCGCCTTGGCCGCCTCGTAGTACTCCTCCCACGTGGTGGGTGCCGCGAGGCCGAGGGAGTCGAAGATGTCCTTGCGGTAGAACTGGCCGAGCGGCCCGGAGGCCTGCGGGATCGCGTAGACGTGGTCGTCGAACACGCCCGTCTGCCACTGCCAGTCGGTGAAGCGGTCGGCGTCGTCGGCCACGTAGTCCGTGATGTCCTCGAGTGCGCCGTTGACCAGGAAGTCGGGGATGGCGTCGTAGCCGACCTGCGCGACGTCGGCGGGGTTCCCGGCCTGCACGGCGGAGAGCATCTTGGCGTACCCGCCGTCGGGGCCGGCCGTGATCGTCTCGAGCTCGACGTGGATGTCGTCGTGCGCGTCGTTGAAGGCGTCGACGGCCTGGTCGATGTTCGGGACCCAGGACTGGAAGGTGAGCTCGACGGGTTCGTCCGCTGAACCGGACTCGCCGCCCGAGCACGACGCGAGGGCGAGCGTTGCGACGACGGCGCCCGCGAGGATCGCGGTGGTGCGCAGGCGCCGGTGGTCACGCTGTGGCATGGAGATGCTCCTTTGCATGTGGATGCGTGTTGCATGGTGGATGCGTGCCTGCGATGCAGGCCGATGATGCGGTGCGGAAAGCGACGCTACGCCGCACGGCGCACGCGCCCCATAGGGGATCGACCCGCGAGCATGGACATTTCCACGGTGGGGAACGCCAGCGCGCCCGGCACGCGCGCTGCTCGGCCGTTGACGGAATGAAACGTCTCAGGCTACGGTGCGGGGAAGCGTTTTCCGCACCGATTCCCATGATGAGGTGCGGACACCCAACACACCTTGGAGGACGATGATGTTCACGACCCGACGGATGCGTCGCGTGCTGGCGGTTGCCGCGGCATCCGGTGCCACCGTGCTCGCGCTGGCCGGATGCGCCGGCGGCGGCACCGGTGGCGGCAGCGAAGCGGCCTACGACCCCGACGAGGAGGTCACGCTGACCTTCACGTGGTGGGGCAACGACGACCGCGCCCAGCGGTACCAGAAGCTCATCGACGCGTTCGAGGCCGAGCACCCGAACATCACGATCGAGGGCACGTTCACCGATTTCCCCTCGTACTGGGAGAAGCGCCAGACCGAGGCCGCCGGCGGCGGACTGCCCGACGTGTGGCAGTTCTCCGACTCCTACCTGCGCGAGTACGCGGAGCCCGGGCTCCTGCTCGATCTCGACACCGTCGGCGAGTACGTCGACTTCGACGCGTTCGACGACGGCCTGCGCGCCACCGGCCAGCTCGACGGCGTGCAGTACTCGCTGCCGACGGGCTACAGCGCCTGGGCCATGTTCCTGAACGACGGGCTCGTCGAGCAGGCGGGCGTCGAGCCCTACGAGGGCGGCACGAGCTTCGACGACTACGCCGACTGGATGGCCGACGTGACCGAGGCCACCGGCGGGGCGGTCTACGGCGGCACCGACCTGACCCAGCGCATCCAGAACTTCGAGAACGTGCTGCGCGCCGACGGCAAGAACCTCTACACCGAGGACGGCGAGCTCGGGTTCACCGAGAAGGACCTGCGCGACTTCTGGAACTCCGGCGCCGAGGCTCGCGAGGGCGTCGTCGTGCCGCAGCAGCGGCTCGAGGAGATCTCGCCCAAGTCGGGCTTCGGCGCCAACCTCACGGCCAGCGAGGCGAGCTGGAGCAACTTCCTCGGCGGCTACCTCGCCGACTCCGGCGCCGAGCACGTCACGCTCGTGGCGCCGCCGACCGCCGACCCCGACGCGAAGGACCTCTACCGGCAGGCCGGCCTGCAGGTCGCGATCGCGGCCGACACCGAGCACCCCGAGGCGGCCGCGCTGTGGCTCGACTACGTGGTGAACAGCGAGGAGGCCGGTGAGATCTTCGGCACCACCCTGGGCTTCCCGGCATCCGAGACGAAGCTCGCCGGCACCACCCTCGAGGGCGTCGACGCGCAGGTCTCCGACTACCTCGACTCGGTCGCCGACCGCCTCGGCGAGGCGCCGCCCGTGCCGGTCGTCGGCTACGGCTCGCTGGAGCAGACGTTCTGGGATCTCGGCAAGTCGATCGGCCTCGGCGCGCTCAGCGTCGACGACGCGGTCGACCAGTTCTTCACCGAGGCGAAGGTCATCCTGGGCTGAGCCCAGGGCCTCGCGGCGCCGAGCCGAGCCGATCCGTCATCGAGTGGGCGATCCTGGCGCGCATCCAGCGGATGCCGCACGTGGCGGGGTAGGCTGGAATGCGCTTTCCCGTTCTGGTAGTCCCAGTCCCGACCGATCGACGAAGGAGTCCCGTGCACTACGGCGCCGACTACAACCCCGAGCAGTGGCCCGAGGAGATCTGGCCCGAGGATGTCGCGCGCATGCACGAGGCCGGCGTGACCATGGTGAGCCTCGGCATCTTCGCCTGGTCGCGCATCCAGCCGCGCGAGGGCGAGTTCGACTTCGGCTGGCTCGACCGCGTCATCGGCCTGCTGCACGAGGGCGGCATCGCCGTCGACCTCGCCACGGCCACCGCGTCGCCGCCGCCCTGGGCGAGCGCCGCCTACCCCGAGCTCCTCCCGCAGGACGAGAACGGCGCCACGTACTGGCCGGGCAGCCGCCAGCAGTTCGCGCCGTCGTCGCCCGTGTACCGACGCCTGGCCGCCGAGCTCGTGACCGCCATCGCGGAGCGGTATGCGCAGCATCCGGCCGTCGTCATGTGGCACGTGAACAACGAGTACGGCTGCCACCTGAACATGGACTTCTCGGACGCCGCGCGCGACGCGTTCCGGCGGTGGCTGGCCGACCGCTACGGCGACGTCGACGCGCTCAACGCCGCGTGGGGCACGAACTTCTGGTCGCAGCGCTACGGATCGTTCGACGAGGTGTTCCCGCCGCGCAAGGCGCCGTACAGCCTGAACCCCGGCCAGACGCTCGACTACCGCAGGTTCACGAGCGACATGCTGCTCGAGTGCTACCTCATGGAGCGCGAGATCATCCGGGCGGCCGGGGCGACCCAACCGATCACCACGAACTTCATGGGCGCGTTCAAGCCCGCGAACTACCAGCAGTGGGCCGAGCACCTGGACCTCGTGAGCGACGACGCCTACCCCGACCCGAACGACCCCGAGTCGTTCCGGGCGGCGGCATTCCAGCGCGACCTCGTGCGCTCACTGAAGCCCGACGTGCCGTGGATCCTCATGGAGCAGTCCACGAACGCGCTGAACTGGCGCCCCTCGAACGCGCCGAAGGCCCCGGGGCAGATGGCGGCCCTCAGCGCGCAGGCGATCGGGCGGGGCGCCGACGGCATCCTCTTCTTCCAGTGGCGGCAGAGCCGGGCCGGCGCCGAGAAGTTCCACTCGGCGATGCTGCCGCACGCCGGCACGGAGACGCGCACCTGGCGCGAGGTCACCGAGCTGGGCGCGCAGCTCGCCGCGCTGCCGACGCTCCCGGTCGCCCCTGCCGGCACGAGTGACGCGCAGGTCGCGCTCGTGTTCGACTGGGAGAACTGGTGGGCGGTCGAGGCCTCCGACCACCCCCAGAACCGGCTCGACCACCTCGCCGTCGTGCAGCGCTGGTACCGCGCGCTGCACCGCCGCCACGTGCAGGTCGACGTCGTGCCGCCCGAGCGCGTCGACGAGCGGTACGCGCTCGCGGTCGCACCCCTGCTGTACCTCCTGCGCGACGAGGGCGCCGCGGCGCTCACCTCCTTCGTCGAGGGCGGCGGGCACCTGCTCGCCGGTCCGTTCAGCGACGTCGTCGACGAGCGCGACGCGTTCCGCGACGGCGGGTTCGCGACCCGGCTCGGCCCCCTGTGCGGCATCCGGGTCGAGGACTTCGGCGCCCTCGTGCCACCCGATGCCGCGCCGGGTGAACCAGGCGAACGGGAGGCGCGGTTCGAGGGTGTGGCGGGATCGGGGCTCGGTGCAGCCGTCGGCACGCTGTTCGCCGAGGAGATCGAGGCGACGGATGCCACGGTCGAGGCCTCGTTCACGAGCGGGCGCCGCGCGGGGCATCCGGCGCTCACCGCGCGCCGCGCCGGACGCGGGGTCGCCCGGTACCTCGCCACCGTGCCCGACGAGGCCGGCGCCCAGGCCGTCGTCGACCACGTGCTCGCCGACGCGGGCGTCGAACCCGTCGTCGCCGGCCTGCCCGAACACGTCGAGGCGGCGCGACGCGGCGCACTCGTCACGGTCGTCAACCACGGCGGCGACCCGGTCGACGTCGCCGTGCGCGGCACCGACGCGGTCTCGGGCGAAGAGGTCGACGGAGTCCGCCTCGGCGCCTTCGACTGGGCCATGGTGGTCGGGCGATGACGGCGAACACCTCAGGGGGTTACGATGCACGCGAGGGCGGAGGAGGTGGTGGCATGCGCGCCGTCATCCTCAGCGGGTCGGGTCGCTACGCCGACCCGTGGCACCGCTTCGCGGAGACCAGCGCGGCGCTCGCGGGAATCATCGGCGGCGCGGGCTACCACGTCGAGGTGAGCGACGACCTGCTCGGCGGGCTCGCCGACCTCGGCGACGCCGACCTGCTCGTCGTGAACGCCGGCAACCCCGACAACCCCCAGCCCGAGGGTGAACCCGAACCACCCGCGCCCACCGACGCCCAGCTCACGGCTGCGGCGGCCGGCCTCGACGCCGCGCTGGCCCGCGGCATCGGCCTCCTCGCCGTGCACGCCGCGGCATCGACGCTGCCCGAGCTGCCCGCGTTCGGCCACGCGCTCGGCGCCCGCTGGATCGAGGGCGCGTCGTGGCATCCGCCCATCGGCGAGGCGACGGTCCACCTCGTCGGCACGCATCCGATCGCCGAGGGGGTCGCCGACTTCACCGTGTTCGACGAACGGTACTCGGGCCTGCGACTCGACGGCGTGATCGAGCCGATCGCCGAGCACGAGGAGGACGGCATGCGGCATCCGCTCGTCTGGGCCCGTGAGCTCGGTGCGTCGCGCGTCGTCTACGACGCGCTGGGCCACGACACGCGCTCCTACGACTCGCCCGAGCACCGCGAACTGCTCACCCGCGCGCTCGACTGGCTGTCGCGCGTGCCCGCCCCCACCTTCGACGCGTCGTGACGCGCGTCGTCATCGCTCCCGACTCGTTCAAGGGCACGGCGAGCGCTGCGGATGCCGCGGCGGCGCTCGCGGCGGGATGGCGGGCCGTTCGCCCCGACGACGTCCTCGTCGAGCGTCCGATGGCGGACGGCGGCGAGGGCACCCTCGACGCGTTCGCCTCGGCGGTTCCCGGCGCCCGGCTCATGCCGGTGACGGTGCGCGGGCCGCTCTCCGACCCCGTCGACACGTGGTGGCTGCTGCTGCCCGACGGCACGGGCGTGGTCGAGCTCGCCGCGACGTCGGGGATCACGCTGCTCGATCCGCTCGCGCCGCTCGACGCCCATACCGCCGGGTTCGGCGAGGCCATCGCCGCCGCGCTCGACGCCGGCGTGGATCGCCTGCTGCTCGCACTCGGCGGCAGCTCGTCAACCGACGGCGGCACGGCCGCGCTCGCCGTGCTCGGGGCCCGCTTCCTCAACGAGTCGGGCGACCCCGTTCCGCTCGGCGGCGGTGGGCTGGGCGCGCTCGCCGGGGTCGATCTCGAGGCGCTCCGCGCGTTGCCGCCGGGTGGGGCCGTCATCCTCGGCGACGTGACGAACCCGCTGCTCGGTCCGCTCGGCGCCGCGGCGGTCTTCGGCCCGCAGAAGGGGGCGGATGCCGCGACCGTCGCCGAGCTCGACGCGAGCCTGGCGCGGCTCGCGGGGCTCGTTCCCGCCCGACTGCGGCCGCTCGCCGAGAGCCCCGGCGCCGGTGCGGCCGGCGGCACCGGGTTCGGGCTGCTCGCGTGGGGCGCCCGGATGGGCGGCGGCGCGGCCCTCGTCGCCGAAGCGGTCGGCCTGCCCGACGCGATCGCCGGCGCCGACCTCGTGATCACGGGGGAGGGGCGCTTCGACGGGCAGTCCGAGGCGGGCAAGGCGCCCACGATCGTGGCCGCGCTCGCCCGCGACGCCGGCGTGCCGACGGCGCTCGTCGCCGGGGCGATCACGGCCGAGCCGCGCGGATTCTCGGCATCCGTCGCCCTCGCCGAGCTCGCCGGGAGCGGAGCGGCCGCGATGGCGGAGCCGCTGCGCTGGCTCGAGGCCACCGGCGCGCAGCTCGCCCGCACGCACGTCGTCCGAACGGCCTGAGCTTCCGCCGGCCCGGCCCGGCGCGGCCCGCCGGCTGCTCCGGCGCACGTCGAAATGGAGGAACTTCCGAGCGACACGCGGGTGCGGCGCACTGCCGCCGCGGTGAGCCGCTCCGAAGTTCCTCCATTTCGCACCGGCGCTCGGTGGGCACAACGCGCCGCGTCCGGCCCCGCCGACCCGCGCTCCGGCGGCCCTCGACATCCGTTCTGGGGGTGCCCGCCGATCTGGACACGCCCGCGAGCGGACGGCCAGACTGTGACCCATGAACCCGGACGGCGCCATCCGGACGCCGGACCAGCGCCTGCGCGTCTTCGTCAGCTCCACCCTGAAGGAGCTCGCGCCCGAGCGGCGCGCCGCCCGCGCGGCGATCGAACGGCTCGCCCTCGCGCCGGTGATGTTCGAGCTCGGCGCGCGACCGCATCCGCCGCGCGAGCTCTATCGTGCCTACCTCGAGCAGAGCGACATCTTCGTCGGGGTCTACTGGGAGCAGTACGGCTGGATCGCGCCGGGGGAGGCCGTCTCGGGGCTCGAGGACGAGTGGAACCTCGCGCCCGACATCCCGAAGCTGATCTACCTCAAGCGCAGCGAGCACCGTGAGGGGCGGCTCGACGACCTGCTCGGTCGCATCCGCGGCGACGACGACGCATCGTATGTGGCATTCGCGGATGCCGCCGAGCTCGCCGACCTCGTCACGGCCGACCTCGCCACACTGCTGGCCGAACGCTTCGACGCGGCGAGCGCCCGCACCGCCCCGCTCGCCGAACCGGCAGCGGAGGTCTTCTCGACGGAACCCGTGCGGCCGCCGTCGCCGCTGACCCGGCTCGTCGGTCGGGACGCCGAGCTCGCGACGGTCACGAGGATGCTGACCGTCGAAGGACAGCGGCTCGTGACCCTCACCGGCCCCGGCGGGATCGGCAAGAGCCGACTCGCCGTGGAGGCCGCACGCGCGGTGGAGGCCGCGTTCCCCGACGGCGTCGTGTTCGTCGACCTCGCCCCCGTGCTGGACGCCGGACTCGTGATCACCGCGGTCGCGAACGCGCTTGGCATCCGCGACACCGGTGACCCCCCGCTGCACGAGAAGCTCGCCCGGGCGCTCGGACGACGACGGCTCCTGCTGGTGCTCGACAACGTCGAGCAGGTCGTCGAGGCCGCGCCCGAGCTCAGCGCGATGCTCGCCGCGTCGTCCGCCTGCGCGCTCGCGACCAGCCGGATCCTGCTCCGGGTGCGCGGCGAGCAGAACGTCCCGCTCGGACCGCTCCCGTCGCAGGAGGCCGCGGAGTTGTTCGTGGAGCGTGCGCGCGCGGTGAAGCCCGACTTCGAGCTCACGGACGAGAACGCGGCGCAGGTCGTCGCGATCTGCGGGGCGCTCGACGACGTGCCGCTCGCGCTCGAGCTCGCTGCCGCCCGGTTGCGCGTGCTGACGCCGGCCGCGCTCCTGGAACGCCTCGACCACGCGCTGCCGCTGCTCGTCGGCGGCGCGCGCGACCTCCCCGAACGCCAGCGCACGCTGAGGGCGACCATCGACTGGAGCGCGCAGCTGCTGGCGGAGCCCGAACGCGAGCTCCTTCTCCGCCTGGGCGTGTTCCGCGCCGGCTTCGGGCTCGATGCGGTCGAGTGGATGTCCGACGGCCTGGGCGGGGAGGACGCCGTCGAGGCGCTCGGCGCACTCGTCGACGGCAGCCTCGTGCGCGAGCAGGACCGCGGCTCGCGTGCCTGGTTCACGATGCTCTCCACGGTGCGCGAGTACGGAAGGGACCGGCTCGCCGAGCGCGGTGCGCTGACCGCGACGCAGCAGCGGCACGCCGACTTGTACGTCGGGCTCGCGGTCGAGGCGGATTCCGCGGCGACCTGGCAGGGGCAGGTCGAGCGGGTGCGGCGTCTTCTCGACGAGCACGACGAACTGCGGGCGGCGGTCGACCACCTCTTCGCGACGCGCCGCTTCGACGACGTCGCGCAACTCGCCTGGCCGCTCTACGCGTTCTGGTGGGGCGGCGGCCGGGCCGGCGAGCTCAGGGCCTGGACGATCCGGCTGCTCGAGCCCGGTGTCGAGCTCAGCGAGCGGTCGTGGGTCATCGCCGAGTACTGCCTGAACGCCATCCGCTACTGGCGCACCTCGGACGAGTCGGTCGTCCCAGCGATGGCGCGATGCGCCGAGTACTTCAGCCGGGTGGGCGACGTACGCGGCGAGGCCCTCGCGCGCGCGTCACTCGCCATCTCGCAGTTCGCGCAGGAGCCGGTCGAGGTCGAGGCGGCGGAAGAGGACGCCCGGCGCTCCCTCGAGCTCGCCGAGGAGTTCGACGTCGCGTTCGCGGGGGCGATGGTCGGGATCATGCTCGGCCGTGCCCGGCTGGCGCAGGGGCGGGTCGATGAGGCCGCCCGGCAGTTCGAGACGAGCCTGGCGGTCGCTCGCCGGATCCGCGACACGCTCGGCCAGGCGGTCTCGCTCAGTCACCTCGGCTGGGCCCGGCTGGGCGGCGGCGAGCCCGATCGTGCCCGCGAGTGCTTCGGCGAGCAGCTCCTGCTCGCGTCGACCATCGGGCACGAGGAGGGGATCGCGGACGCGCTCGAGGGGATGTTCGCCGTGGCAACGACGGCGGGCGACCTCGAGCGTGCGGGCCGGATGCTCGGGGCGGCCGAGGACATCCGGGAGCGCAAGGGCCTGCCGACGCGCTCGCCGCTCTCGTTCTTCGAGACCTATCTCGACCGCGTGCTCGCGGGGCCCGGGGCGTCCCGGTTCGAGGCGGCGCGCCGCCTGGGGCGCGAGGCCGAACTCGCCGACATCGTCGAGGCGGCGCTCGCCTGAGGCCGGTGGCTCGGCATGGCGCGCCTGATCAGTCGGGCGCGTGCTCCTCGGCCTTGTGCGAACCGGGATGCGGCTTCGGCGGCTGCGTTCGCACGAACTTGCCGTGCCGCTCCGACGGGTCGTGGGTCTCGGGGTGACGGTCGGTCGAGGTGTAGTCGCCCACCGTGGGCTCCTCGTCGGGCCGGCCGTCGGTGCGGGTGTATTCGCCTGCCACGGTGCGCTCGTGCGCCGGCTGCCCGCCGACCTCGGTGTACTGTCCCTCGAGCCGATCCGTGGCGGTCTCGGGCTCGGAGTGCCGGTGGGGCTGGTCGGGCAGTTCGGTCTGGTCCTCGGCGTTCGCGTCGTTCGATTCGGACATCATCGCTCCCTCGCTCTTGAGCATCCGGGGCGCCGTCAGCGGGCGACGTCTCGCCTCAATGCTACGCCGACGGGTGTGCGTCGAGGCCGGCATGCGCCGGTGAGAGCTCGGGCACGCCACGAACGCGAACTCAGGCGAGGACGACGGATGCCTCGCCGGAGACGGCCCTCGCGACGGTGAACGCCGCCGGCGCGGCATCCGCTCGGCCCCGTGCCGGCCGCACCGCGTAGTCGCCCGCGAATCCGCGGACGGACACCCGCCCCGCGGCATCCGTGCGCACGGTCGTCGGCGGAAGCCAACACTCGCCCTTCACGAGGCGGTGCAGCGCGTCGTACGACGGCTTCGGCGTGCCGTCGGCACGGAGCAGCCCGATCGGCGCGTTGAGCCAGGCGCCCCGGTCGGTGATGCCCCAGTACGTGATCGCCTCGACCGCGGGGTGCCCGACGAGCGTTCGGTAGTGGCGTTCGAGCTGGTCGGCCTGGCGGGCCTCGCCCTCGGGCGTCGACGGCCATTCGTCGACCCGCCAGTCGTTGAGGTCCTCGATGTGCGGAGGCATGAGGTCGCCCGAGACGAGCGACGTCTCGGTGAAGTGCAGCGGCACCCCGTAACGTGCGAACCGGTCGGCGATCGCGACGAGCGCCTCCTCGCCGCGGAAGCCCTGGTGCATGTGGGTCTGCAGGCCGATCGCGTCGATGCGGATGCCGGCCTCGAGCACGCCCTCGATGAGGCACTCGTAGGCGCTCGAGAGGTCGAAGTCGTTGAGCAGCAGCGTCGCCGCCGGATTCGCGGCACGCGCCTCCTCGAACGCGAGGCGGATCAGGTGGATGCGCCCGCGCGCACGTGCGAGGGGCGTGATCGCGTTGTCCTCGGCCTCGAAGACCGGCATGATCACGACCTCGTTGATCGCGTCCCACGTGTCGATGAGGCCTGCGAACTCGCCGACCTCGCGGCGGATGCGGCCGCGCAGCGCCGCCTCCACTTCGTCCAGCGGGAGGTCCAGCAGCCACTCGGGGGCGAGCGTGTGCCAGGCGAGCGGATGCCCCTTCACGGCCACTCCGCGCTGACGGAGCCACTCGGCGGTGCGGCGCAGCTCGGTCGTGCGCGGCCGGCCGGGTTCTGGCTCGAAGTCGCGCCAGTAGAACGGCAGCGTGGCGACGTTGAAGAGCTCGACCAGGCGGGCGGCGAGCTCCTCGTCGCCGGGCGCGCCCCGGCCGTTGGCCATCGGCACGAGGTCGAAGCCGATGTTGCCGAAGCCGAACGCGTGCTCGGTCTGCTCGACGACCACCTCGGTGTCGGCGAGGGGCGCGCCGTCCCGACCGGTGACGGTGACGGTGGTGGCGCCTCGGCGGTGCTCGGGGCCGCCGGCCGCGGCATCGATCAGGTGGTTCACTTCGCGGCGGTTGCGGCGGCGGCGGCGGTGGCAGCAGCGG
Organism: Agromyces sp. P2_B3; assembly: GCF_056404815.1. Taxonomy (NCBI): domain Bacteria; kingdom Bacillati; phylum Actinomycetota; class Actinomycetes; order Micrococcales; family Microbacteriaceae; genus Agromyces; species Agromyces sp. P2_B3. The sequence continues at coordinate 28,403 of NZ_JBFUDH010000002.1, forward strand.
CCGCGTACTGCTCGCGGATCTCGGGCCGGGCGTCGACGGCCAGCTCCTCGGCGACCTCGACGGGCCAGCCCGGCCGTGCGCCGGTGAGCACCCACGCGGCCTGGCGCGCGGCCCCGTCGGCGACGTACTCGCCGGGCGCGGGCACGACCACGGGCGCGTCGAACACCTGGGCTGCGACCGCCCGCACGGCGGGGTTCTGCGCGGCGCCGCCGATGAGCAGCACCCGCTGCGCCTCGACGCCCTGGCCGCGCACCGCGTCGAGGCCGTCGGCGAGTCCGCAGAGCATGCCCTCGATCGCCGCGCGGGCGATCGACGGTCGGGTCGTGTTCGCCAGCGTCAGCCCAGAGAACGACGCCGTGGCGTGCGGCAGGTTCGGCGTGCGCTCGCCCTCGAAGTAGGGCACGAGCACGGCACCGGATGCCCCAGGCTCGGCGTCGAGCGCCAGGCGTCCGAGCTCGGCGTGGTCGACGCCGAGCAGTCGCGCAGTCGCGTCGAGCACCCGGGCCGCGTTGAGCGTGGCGATGAGCGGCAGGAAGCGCCCCGTGGCATCCGCGAACCCGGCGACGGTGCCCGACGCGTCGGCGATGGGGGCATCCGTCACGGCGAAGACCGTGCCGCTCGTGCCGATCGACACGACGACGTCGCCTGATGCCGCATCGAGCCCGAGTGCGGCCGCGGCGTTGTCGCCCGCGCCCGGGCCGACGAGGATGCCGTCGGGCGTGCGGCCCGCCGCTTCGCCGGGGCCGAGCACCCGCGGCAGGATCACGTCGTGGCCGAGCGCGCGCACGAGCAGGTCGCGGTCGTACCCGTCGGCGCCCCAGTAGGCCGTGCCGCTCGCGTCGGAGCGGTCGGTCGTGAGCTCGTCGAGCACGGGGCCGAGCGGCGACTCGTCCGCGGGGCCGTAGCCGCGGAGGCGCCACGTCAGCCAGTCGTGGGGGAGGGCCACCGCCGCGACGCGGGCCGCGGCATCCGGCTCGGCGTCGCGCAGCCAGCGCAGCTTCGTCGCCGTGAACGACGCGACCGGCACGACGCCCGTGCGCTGGGCGTACTGGTCGGCGCCGACCTCGTCGATCAGGTCTCGTGCCGCCTGCGCCGAGCGGGTGTCGTTCCAGAGCAGGGCGTCGCGGATGACGCGGCCCTCGTCGTCGAGCACGACCATGCCGTGCTGCTGGCCGCCGACCGAGATCGCCTCGACGCCGTCGAGCCCGTCCGCGTCCGCGAACGCCGAGAGGAGGGCGCCCCACCAGGCGGCGGGATCGACCTCGGTGCCGTCGGGGTGCGGGGCGCGGCCGGAGCGCACGAGCGCCCCGGTCGCGGCATCCCGGATCACGACCTTGCAGGACTGCGTCGACGAGTCGACGCCGGCGACGAGTGCCATTTGAGGGTTACTCCTTCGTGGTCCTGCGTGTCACGTTCTCAAGGCTGCCGCGGCACGCCCTTCGGCGCTGCGCGCCTCTCGGGGCTACGGCTGCCGCCTTTGCGCGAGGCTAGCGCCTCGCGCCCAGCAGGTGCTCGGTGGCGAGCTGCTGCAGGCGCACGAAGCCGCCGCCCTTGCCGTTCAGGTAGACGCTCGGGTCGAAGTCCTCGTAGGCCGACCGGTCGGCGAGGAAGTCGTCGTAGGTCTCGCCGTCGTTGAGCGTCGGGGTCGACAGCTCGAAGACCTTGGCGGCCTCGAGCGCCTCCTGCACCTCGGGGTCGGCGCGGAAGGCCGCGGCGCGCTCCTTGAGGAGCAGGTAGGTGCGCATGTTGGCCGCAGCCGACTCCCACACGCCCTTCTCGTCCTCGGTGCGCGAGGGCTTGTAGTCGAAGTGGCGCGGGCCGTCGTAGGCCGGGACGCCGCCGGGGCCGCCGTTCTCGAGCAGGTCGACGAGCGCGAACGCGTTGTGCAGGTCGCCGTGGCCGAACACGAGGTCCTGGTCGTACTTGATGCCGCGCTGGCCGTTGAGGTCGATGTGGAAGAGCTTGCCGTGGTACAGCGCCTGCGCGATGCCGGCCGCGAAGTTGAGGCCCGCCATCTGCTCGTGGCCGACCTCGGGGTTGAGGCCGACGAGCTCGGGGCGCTCGAGCGAGTCGATGAAGGCGATCGCGTGGCCGAGCGTCGGCAGCAGGATGTCGCCGCGGGGCTCGTTCGGCTTCGGCTCGATGGCGAAGCGGATGTCGTAGCCCTTGTCGGTCACGTAGTCGCCGAGGAGGTTGACGGCCTCGCGGTAGCGCTCGAGCGCCTGGCGGATGTCCTTGGCCGCGTCGTACTCGGCCCCCTCGCGGCCGCCCCACATGACGAACGTCTTCGCGCCGAGCTCGGCGCCGAGGTCGAGCTGGCGGAACACCTTGCGCAGCGCGTAGCGGCGCACGTCGCGATCGTTCGCGGTGAAGCCGCCGTCCTTGAAGACCGGCGCCGAGAAGAGGTTGGTGGTGACCATCGGCACGATGAGGCCGGTGTCATCGAGCGCGCCCTTGAGGCGGTCGATCTGCGTCTGGCGCTCGGCGTCGGTCGAGCCGAACGCGAAGAGGTCGTCGTCGTGGAAGGTGAGGCCGTAGGCGCCGAGCTCGGCGAGCTTCTCGACCACGTGCACGACGTCGAGCGGATGCCGCGTGGGGCCGCCGAACGGGTCCGTGCCGTTGTAGCCGACCGTCCAGAGGCCGAAGGAGAACTTGTCGTCGCGGGTGGGCGCGCTGGCCATGGGTGATCCGCCTTTCAGCGTCATCGATGATTTGTTGGCAGGTACAACATAAGGCCACGACGGGGCGGATGCAAGTCGGCCCGGCACCCTGAGCCATTTGTTCGCAAATCCCACAAACCACTTGCGCGGCCCGTCGACGTGTGCGTAGAGTCCCCGACGAACCAATCGAAACGTTTAGACGATGGAGTCCGGCATGGCGAAGATCCACGAGGTGGCGAAGGCCGCCGGCGTGTCGATCAGCACCGTGTCGTACGCCCTAAGCGGCAAGCGCACGATCTCGGCCGAGACCCGCCGGCGCATCGAGCTGGCCGTGCGCGAGCTCGACTACCGGCCGAACGCCGGGGCCCGCATGCTCGCCGGCCGTCGCACCAACATCTTCGCCGTGACCGAGCCGTTCCGCGCCGACACCCATGCGCCCGCGCACATGGCGTTCGTGCTGGCCACGTCGATCGCCGCACGGCGCTTCGACTACGACGTGCTGCTCCTCACCGACGAGCAGGCCACCGCGGGCATGCACCGCGTCGCCACCAGCGGCCTCGCCGACGCGGTGCTCGTGCTCGATGTGGCCCCCGACGACGAGCGGGTCGCCCTGGCCCGTCGCCTCGACATCCCGTCGATCTTCATCGGCGTGCCGACCGACCACGAGGGCCTCGTCTGCGTCGACCTCGACTTCGAGGCGGCCGCCGCGCTCGCCGTCGACCGCCTCGCCGACGCCGGGCATCGCTCGATCGGACTCGTCGGGCACCCGCCGGTCGCGTACCGGCGCTCCAACTTCCCGCCGCGCATCCGCGCCGGGTTCGAAGGCCGGGCGGCGGAACGGTCGCTCGCGTACGCCGTGGAACTGCCCGAGGTGGGCGACGGCCGCCGCTCCCGCGCCGCCCAGGTGCGCTCGGCGGTCGGCGCGCTGCTCGACGGCGGCGCCACCGGCCTCGTGCTGCACTGCGACGACGCCACGCACGCCGCCGTGCTCGAGGAGCTTGCGTCCCGTGAGCTCGCCGTGCCGGGCGACGTCGCCGTCGTCTCGGTCGGCTCCACGTTCGACACCACCTCGTTCCAACCGCCCCTCGACGTCATTCCCCTGGTGCCCCAGGCCTCGTGCGACCTCGCCGTCGGCCTCGCCATCCAGTCGATGACGGAGGCGCCGCCCGCTCCGGGCGTGCACCTCATCGCGCCCGAGTACCACGCGCACGGCTCCGTGGTGCCGCTCCCGCCCGACTGACCCGACCGACCCCGCGTCGGCTCCGTCCAGACGGAACCCGACCGACCCGCCGCGCATCGTCGAAGCGCTTCGACCAGCACCCTGCGACATCCGCTCGACACGACCGACCACGCGGCATCCGCACCAACGAACCACCCACCAAGGAGAACGCAATGAAGCACACCAGAATCGTGGGCGCGGCGGCGACGATCGCCGCCGCGGCACTCGTCCTCTCCGGATGCTCCGGCTCGGGAGGAGGCGGCGACGACGACACGCTCCGCCTCTGGCACTACGAGAGCGACACCAGCGCGATGGGCATCGCCTGGGCCGAGGCCATCAAGCTCTTCGAGGAGGAGACCGGCGCGAAGGTCGAGTTCGAGGAGAAGAGCTTCGAGCAGATCCGCTCGACGGCCAGCCAGGTGCTCAACTCCGACGAGGCGCCCGACCTGCTCGAGTACAACAAGGGCAACGCGACCGCCGGGCTGCTCTCGAGCCAGGGCCTGCTCTCGAACCTCGACGACGTGGTCGCCGAGCACGGCTGGGACGACCAGCTCAGCCCGAGCCTGCAGACCACCGCCAAGTACGACGAGAACGGCATCATGGGATCGGGCAGCTGGTACGGCGTGCCCAACTACGGCGAGTTCGTCGAGGTCTACTACAACAAGGACGCGTTCGCCGCGGCGGGCCTCGAGGTGCCGACCACGCTCGACGAGTTCGAGGACGTGCTGCAGGCGTTCGCCGACCAGGGCATCACCCCGTTGTCGGAGTCTGCCGCGGAGTACCCGCTCGGCCAGCTCTGGTACCAGCTCGCGCTGTCGAAGGCCGACCGCTCGTTCGTCGACGACTACCAGCTCTACACGGGCGACGTCGACTGGGAGGGCGACGAGATCTCATACGCCACCGAGACGATCAAGGACTGGACCGACAAGGGCTACATCTCGACCGACGCGAGCGGCCTCAAGGCCGAGGACGCCGGCGTGAGCTTCATCAACGGCGACGCCCCGATCTTCTTCTCGGGCAGCTGGTGGCACAACCGGTTCACCACCGAGATCGACGGCTTCGAGTGGGGCACGTTCCTCTTCCCCGGCGCCGAGATGTCGCCCGGATCGGCGGGAAACATGTGGGTCATCCCCGAGCGCGCGCAGAACAAGGAGCTCGCCGCCGAGTTCATCGACATCACGATGCGGCCCGAGATCCAGGCGCTCATCGGCAACAACGGCGGCGTGCCCGTCGCGGCCGACCCCGCCGACATCACCGACGAGAAGAGCGCCGAGCTCATCGCGAACTTCAACGCCCTCACCGACCGCGACGGCATCGCGTTCTACCCCGACTGGCCCACCCCGACCTTCTACGACGAGCTGAACGCGGGCCTCCAGGAGCTCGTGAACGGCACCAAGTCGCCCGCCGAGGTGCAGCAGCAGCTCGGCGAGCAGTACCAGGCCGGCGTCGACGACATCGTCGGCTGACGCCACGGATGCCGCGGGCCGGAGTGTGCGCCGAGCCCGCGGCATCCGACCCCTGAACGGAAGGACCCACCATGGCCATCGCTCCCGACACCCGAGCGCTCACCGCCCGCGACGCCGGGCCGCGCGCCCGTCGCGCGCCGTCGAGCCAGATCCCCGGATCGAGCCGCAACGCGTACTGGCTCTACCTCGTGCCCGGCCTCGCGCTGCTCGCCGTCATCATCGTCGTCCCGCTGGTCTGGAACGTCTACCTGACGTTCACCGATTACCGCGGCATCCGCCCGCCCGAGTGGATCGGGCTCGACAACTGGATCGAGCTCGCCGGCGACTCGGTGTTCTGGACGTCGTTCGGCAACTCCATCGCCATGATCGTCGCGATGGTCGTCGTGCCAACGCTCCTCGGGCTCGTGCTCGCGGCCATGCTGTTCGACCTCATCGGCAAGAAGTTCGGCGGGAAGCTCGCGAGCTTCCTTCGGGCGACGTACTACCTGCCGCAGATCCTGCCCGCGGTGATCGCGGCCATCGTCATCGGCTGGATCCTGCGCCCCCAGAACGGCGCCCTCAACCAGATGCTCGAGGCGGTCGGCCTCGGCGCACTGCAGCAGAACTGGCTCGGCGATCCCGACACGGCGCTGCCGAGCATCATGGTCATCATGATCTGGGTGCAGCTCGGCTACCCGATCGTCATCTTCATGGCCGCGCTGCAGCGCGTCGATCCCGAGCTCTACGAGGCGGCCGAGCTCGACGGTGCGAACTGGTTCCAGCGGTTCCAGGCGATCACCGTCGGCATCATCCGGCCCGAGATCTTCGTGGTCACGCTCACCTGCACGATCGCCGCGCTCAAGGTGTTCGGGCCGATCTACGCGCTCACGGGCGGCGGCCCCGGCACGGCCACCATCGTGCCCGCGTACTACGCGTACAGCGAGTTCTTCCAGTCTCAGCAGGTGGGCTACGGCGCGACCATCGCGACCGCCCTCACCGTCGTCATCGCCGCGGTCAGCGTGGTGTTCATCCTCGTGCAGAACCGCGTGGAGCAGAAGGAGGAGGCACGATGAGCGCCGTACTCGACGAGGCCACCGCCACCCTCGACGCCTCCGTCGAGGAACCGAAGCCGGCGCGGCCCGGCCGCGGCGGCAGCCGGCGCAAGACGGTCGGCGACTGGATCGTGCTGCTGGTGGCGATCCTGCTCGGCCTGCTCATCGCGGTGCCGTTCCTGCTCATCCTCATCAACTCGTTCAAGTCGCCGGCCGACTACAACACCTCGGGTCCGCTGACGCTGCCGACGTCGCTGTACTTCGACGGCATCACGGCGTTCTGGGAGCGCGTCGACTTCCCGCAGAAGCTCTGGAACAGCGCGTTCATCTCGGGGCTCGTCGCGGTCTTCGCGGTGCTGCTCTCGATGCTCAACGCGTTTGCGCTCGGCATCGGCCGGGTGAAGGGGCGCCTCTGGATCGTCGTCGTCATCCTGCTCGCGAACATGCTGCCGCAGGAGGTGCTGCTCTACCCGCTGTACTTCATGTTCAAGGAGGTCGGCCTCTACGACAGCCAGTGGGCGGTCATCATCATCTTCACGGTCATCCAGTCGGCGTTCGGCACCTACCTGCTCGCCTCGGTCTACGGCACCTTCCCGAAGGAGCTGCTCGAGGCGGCATCCCTCGACGGCGCCAGCCGCTGGCAGATCCTCTGGCGGGTGGTCTACCCGATCTCGCGGCCGACGCTCTCGGTGCTGCTCATCTTCTTCTTCATCTGGACGTGGAACGAGTTCCTGATCCCACTCACGTTCCTGGTGTCGAACGACACGCAGACCGTGCCGGTGGCGATCACCGTGCTGCAGGGCGACCGGCTCATGGATGTCACGACGACGAGCGCGTCGGCCCTGCTCGGCCTCATCCCCACCCTCGTGTTCTTCCTCATCTTCCAACGCACCCTCACCCGGGGCATCACCGCAGGAGCAGTCAAGTAACCATGAAGTTCACCGATGGGTTCTGGCACACGCGTCCTGGCGTCGAGGCGCTCTACGCCCAGGACGTGCGCGACCTCGCGGTCGTCGGCGACGAGCTCGTCGCCTGGGCGTCGACGCGGGTCGTGGAGCGGCGCGGCGACACCCTCAACCGTCCGATGCTCACGGTGTCGTTGGCGAGCCCCGCCGAGGGCGTCATCCGGGTGCGCGTCGAGCACCACCAGGGTGGGCGGCGCGACCCCGGCTTCGAGATCGCGACGGATGCCGCATACCGGCCCGAGCTCACCGTCGACGACGAGGGTGGCGTCGTCGACGCCGGCTCCCTGCGTGCCCGCGTGCGCCGCGGCGCGCCGTGGGAGCTGTCGTTCGAGCGGGCGGGGGACGGCGAGGACTCGGGCGCCGAGGACGCCACCGAGGCCGGCGACGACCGCGTCTACACGACGAGCGGGCACAAGTCCGTGGGCTACGTGCAGCTCGCGCCCGGCGCGCCCGTCGCCGCGGAGCCCACGGGGGTGGCCGGCATCACGACGACCGGCCTCGCCGAGGCATCCGCGTACCTGCACACCCAGCTCTCGCTGGGCGTGGGCGAGCTCGTGTACGGACTCGGCGAGCGGTTCGGCCCGCTCGTGAAGAACGGCCAGACGGTCGACATCTGGAACGCCGACGGCGGCACGTCGAGCGAGCAGGCCTACAAGAACGTGCCGTTCTACCTCACGAACCGCGGCTACGGCGTGCTCGTGAACCACGCGGGGCACGTGTCGTTCGAGGTCGGCTCGGAGGCCGTGGAGCAGGTGCAGTTCTCGGTGGCGGGGGAGTCGCTCGAGTACTTCGTGATCGCCGGGCCCAGCCCCGCGGAGGTGCTCGACCGCTACACGCGGCTCACCGGCCGCCCCGCACGGGTGCCCGAGTGGTCGTACGGGCTGTGGCTCTCGACGAGCTTCACGACGGACTACGACGAGGCGACGGTGAACTCGTTCATCGATGGCATGGCCGAGCGCGACATCCCGCTCGAGGTGTTCCACTTCGACTGCTTCTGGATGCGCGAGTTCCACTGGACCGACTTCGAGTGGGATCCGGCCGTCTTCCCCGATCCCGAGGGCATGCTCGCGCGCCTCCACGAGCGCGGCCTGAAGGTCAGCGCGTGGCTGAATCCGTATATCGCGCAGCGGTCGCGGCTCTTCCGCGAGGGCGCCGAGCGGGGGTACCTCGTGCGCCGGCCCGACGGGTCGGTCTGGCAGTGGGACCTCTGGCAGGCGGGCATGGCGCTCGTCGACTTCACGAACTCCGAGGCCATGCGCTGGTTCCAGGAGCACGTGCGCACGCTCCTCGGCCAGGGCGTCGACGCCATCAAGACCGACTTCGGCGAGCGGGTGCCGATCGACGTCGTGTGGCACGACGGCAGCGACCCCGAGGCGATGCACCACCGCTACACCGACCTCTACAACCGGGCCGTGTTCGACGTGCTCGAGGAGGTGCGCGGCGTGGGTCAGGCGGTGCTGTTCGCCCGCTCGGCGACCGCGGGCGGCCAGTCGATGCCCGTGCACTGGGGCGGCGACAACTCCTCGTCGTTCACGTCGATGGCCGAGAGCCTGCGCGGCGGCCTGTCGCTCGCCTTGAGCGGCTTCGGCTACTGGAGCCACGACATCGGCGGCTTCGAGGGCGACCCCGACCCCGCCGTGTTCAAGCGCTGGCTCGCGTTCGGGCTCCTGTCGAGCCACTCGCGCCTGCACGGCTCGACGAGCTATCGGGTGCCGTGGGCGTTCGACGACGGCAGCGAGGCGGCGGGCCAGAGCGCGGTCGAGGTGGCGCGGACGTTCACGAAGCTCAAGGCGTCGCTGCGGCCCTACCTCGTCGCGGCCGGCGAGGAGGCGCATCGCACCGGGCGGCCGATCATGCGGCCGATGCAGCTCGAGTTCCCAAGCGACCCCGCCGTCGCCCACCTCGACCGGCAGTACCTGCTCGGACCGAGCCTGCTCGTCGCGCCGGTGTTCTCGGCATCGGGTGAGGTGGAGTACTACCTGCCGGCCGGGCGGTGGACGAACTGGTTCACGCGCGAGGTCGCCGAGGGCGGCGGCTGGCGGCGCGAGGTGCACGGGTTCGACACGGTGCCGCTGTGGGTGCGCGAGGACGCGGTCGTGCCGATCGTCGAGGAGGATGGCACGCCGGAGGAGTTCCGCGGCTGACCCCGCGCGGCGCGCTTGCATAGCATCTTCGCCGTCGCAACTTTCGGGCCTAGAATTCGAAACATGGAAACGGATGCCGCAGACGGCCGTGTCACGCTCGCGAGCGTGGCCGAGGAGGCGGGCGTCTCGCTGTCCACGATCTCGAAGGTGCTGAACGGCCGGGCGGATGTCTCGCCGCCCACGCGCGCCCGCGTCGAGCAGCTCCTCGCCGAGCGCGGCTATCGACGCCGGGGCGGCGGCCGTTCCGAGTCGCGTGCCGAGCTCATCGAGCTCGTCTTCCACGAGCTCGACCCGATCTGGTCGATGGAGCTGATCGGCGGCGTGGAACAGGTCGCAAAGGAGCATGGCCTGAGCGTCGTGCTCACCGTGAGCGGCAGCCGGCACGCGCCCGACCCCGACTGGATCGAAGGCGTCATGCGGCGACGCCCGGTCGCCATCGTCCTCGTCTTCTCCGAGCTCGCGCCCGAGTACCGCGAGCGCCTGCACTCGCGAGCGATCCCGTTCGTCATCGTGGATCCCGCCGGCGACCCGTCGCCCGACGCGCCCTCGGTGGGCTCGGCGAACTGGTCTGGCGGCCTCGCGGCCACCCGGCATCTCATCGAACTCGGCCACACGCGCATCGCCGCGATCACCGGCCCCGAGGACATGATGTGCTCCCTCGCCAGGGTCGACGGCTACCGGTCGGCGATGAACTCCGCGGGACTCGCCATCGAGCCCGACTGGATCCGGTTCGGCGACTTCCACGTGAGCGGCGGACGCGAGCGCGCCCGCGAGCTGCTCGGCCGCGACGACCGGCCCACCGCGATCTTCGCCGGCAGCGACATGCAGGCGCTCGGGGTCATGGAGGCGGCGCGCGAGCGCGGCATCCGGGTGCCGGAGGAGCTCTCGATCGTCGGCTACGACGACATCCCGCTCGCGCGCTGGCTCACGCCGCGGCTCACCACCGTGCACCAGCCGCTGCGCCGCATGGGCGAGGAGGCCGCCAGGCTCGCGATCCGGCTCGCCGACGAGCTCGACCACGAGCACGGTGCGACGGATGCCGTGTCGGGTGCGACCGGGTCGGCGCCCACGCCGCGCATGGACCTCGCGACGAGCCTCGTCGTGCGCGAGAGCACGGCACCGCCGGCCGGGTAGGGGAGGACCCGGCCGGCGGTGCCGGCCCGCGGAACGCGCGGAACCCGCGCGTTCAGCGCGCCGGCGCGTGGACCAGGCTGAGCCGGTCGAAGTCGGCCCATGCCGCGGCCGCGGCGCCGTCTGCGGCTGCCGCGGGCTCGCCGACCACGAACACCCCGCCGACGACGCCGACGAACCCGCCTCCCTCGCTCGGGCTCAGCGGCGTGAGGTCGACGGTGCCGACCGGGATGGGCCGTTCGCCGGACTCGGCCCGGGCGACGGCCGCGAAGCCGTCGATCTCGAGGACGAGGCCGATCGGGCCCGCGGGCACGTCCACGACGCCGAGCAGGCGGTCGTCGCCGTCGAGGTGGAGCACGAGCTCGACCACGCGGCCGTCCGTGCCCGCGCGAACGCCGAGCGTCACGAACCGGTCGTCGGTGAGCCGCAGCGCCAGCCCGGCGAGCAGGCCCGGCGACGCGGCATCCGGAATCTCGACGACCGTCGCGAGCGTCGCGACCGGCTGCTCGAGGCGGAAGCCCGCGAAGGCGTGCGCGACCGGCTGCTGCAGGGCGCGCGACACGGCGGAGAGGCGCAGGAATCCCAGGCGCTCGCCCAGCCGGGCGCGGGGTGCACCGGGGGCGGTGCGCACCTGCAGCAGTTCGGGATGCGGCGACGGGCCGTCGAAGTCGTCGACGAGAGTTCTGGCCCCGGCGGCCGGCGCGTCCGCCCAGGGAACCTCGACCTCCTCGGCGAGACGGCCGGATCCCGGCGCGAACACGGGCCAGCCGTCCTCGAACGCCACGGGGACGAGCCACGTCTCGCGGCCCTGCAGCGCGTCGGCTCGCGCCTCGCCGCCGTCGCCCCGGGGCAGCCGCCTCGTCGCCAGCGCCGTCGCCCACCATCCGCCGCGGCCGTCGTCGACGAGGTCGGCATGGCCGACATTCGCCACGTCGACCGCGCCGCCGAGATGGCGGTGGGTGAGCAGGGGATTCGCCTTCGACCCGGTAAAGGGGCCGGTCGGGCTCGGGCCGCGCGCGGCGCTCACGGCGTGGTGGCGCTCGGTGCCGCCCTCACTGGCGAGCAGCAGCACGTCGTCGTCTCGTCGGTAGAGGTGCGGACCCTCGGCCCACACCGCGCCCTCGACCGCACCGTGCCAGACGACGTGCTCGTCGCCGATGAGCGACATCGCGGCGAGGTCGAGCTCGCGCACCCAGACCTCGGTCTGCTCCGGCCAGTCGCCCGGATCGGCGAGCCGGGTGCCGCACCACCACGCCCGCCCGTCGTCGTCGAAGAGGATCGACGGGTCGATGCCGGGGCCGTCGTCGATCCATGACGGATCCGACCACGGTCCGGCCGGATCCGTCGCCGTGACCACGAAGCTGCCCTGCCGGCCCTCGCCGCCGACGAGGGTGCAGGCCACGAAGAACCGGCCGTCGTGGTGGCGGATCGTCGGCGCGAACAGCCCGCCTGACGCCGCCACGGACGACAGGTCGAGCTGCTCCTCGCGGTGCACCGCGTGGCCCACGAGCTCCCACTCGACCAGGTCCCGTGAGCGGTGCACCGGCAGGCCGGGGAAGTACTCGAACGTCGAGGTCACCACGAAGAACTCGTCGCCCACCCGGCAGATGCTGGGATCGGGGTGGAATCCCGGCAGCACCGGGTTGCGTGCGGCGGTCACGGCGATTCGTGGCCGATCGGCTGGGCGGACCACACCGGGTGCAGGGCGCGGGTGTGGTCGACGACACGCACGGGCCCGGTGAGCTCGACGGTCGCCTGCAGCGCCAGGTCGGCGCTCGACCGCCCGAAGCCCAGCACGAGCGAGCCCGGCTCGACGATGCGGCGACCGTCGCGCCCGGTGAACGCCGCGAGATCGGCCGGCACCTCGACGTCGAGGCGGACGGATGCCCCGGGGGCCAGTTCCACGCGCTCGAACCCGATCAGCCGCTGCACCGGTCGCACCACCGAGGCGACCAGGTCGTGCAGGTACAGCTGCACGATCTCGGCACCCGGGCGGTCGCCGGTGTTCTCGACGGTGAGCGACAGCCGCAGTGCGCCGTCGGTCGACGCCTCGCCCGCCGTCACCTCGAGGTCGCGCCAGGCGAACGTCGTGTAGCCGAGCCCGTGTCCGAAGGGGTACCTCGCGGTCGGGTCGATGTTGGACACGCCGTTGCTGCGGGCGAGCGTCGACGCCAGGTAGGTCGACGGCTGCGCACCGGGCGTGGCCGGCACGCTCACGGGCAGGCGCCCGCTCGGGTTCACCCGTCCCGAGAGGATGGCCGCCACGGCGCGCGTGCCCTCCTCGCCGGGGAAGAACGCCTGCACGATGCCGGCGGCACGTTCGGGTGCCGTTCCGAGCACGTACGGACGGCCCGCGAGCAGCGTGAGCACGGTCGGCGTGCCGGCGTCGAGCACGGCCTCGAGCAGCGCTCCCTGCGCACCGGGCAGGTCGAGGCTCTCGGCGTCGCAGCCCTCACCGCTGGTACCCCGGCCGAAGAGGCCGGCGCGGTCGCCGAGGGCGAGCACGACGAGGTCGGCGGATGCCGCGAGCTCGACCGCGTGCGGGATGCCGTCGATCTCCGCGCCGTCGATCGAGGTCCCCGGCGCGAGCGTGATCTCGCTGTCCGGGAACTCCGCGCGCAGCGCCTCGACGAGCGTGGGCAGTTCGATGCCCAGGCCGCTCTCCGGGTGGTGCACGCCGACGTGCGTGGGGAACGCGTAGCAGCCGAGCACCGCGAGCGGGTCGTCGGCGGTCGGGCCGATCACCGCGATGCGGGCAGGGGCGGCCACGGGCAGCGTGCCGTCGTTGTGCAGCAGCACGATCGCCTGCTCGGCGATGCGACGGGCGAGCGCGCGGTTCTCGGCGGGGTCGAGGTCGATCGTGCCCTTGGCAGCGCTCGCCGCGGGCGGCGCGGCCGGGTCGTCGAGCAGGCCGAGCTCGACCTTCTGCACGAGCACGCGCAGCAGGGCCCGATCGACGACCGCCTCGTCGACGCGGCCGTCGGCCACGGCATGCACGAGCGGCTCGCCGAAGGCGTGCACGGTGGGCAGTTCCACGTCGATGCCGGCCTCGAGCGCGGCCGCGGCCGCCTCGCCGAGGTCGCCGGCGGTGCCGTGCAGGGTCTGCAGGAACGCGACCGAGAAGTAGTCGGCGACGACGGTGCCGTCGAAGCCCCACGTCTCGCGCAGGAGTCCGGTGAGCAGGTCGCGGTCGGCGGCGGTGGGCACGCCGTCGAGGTCGGTGTAGGCGTTCATCACCGAACGCGGCTTCGCCTCGCGCACCACCATCTCGAACGGCGGCAGCAGCACGTCGGCGAGCTCCCGTGCCCCGACGGAGACGGGCGCCAGGTTGCGGCCCGCCCGCGACGCCGAGTACCCGACGAAGTGCTTGAGCGTCGCCACGATCCCGGATGCCTCGAGCCCGCGCACGTACGCCGTGCCGACCGTGCCGACGAGGTAGGGGTCTTCGCCCATGGTCTCCTCGACGCGGCCCCATCGCGCGTCGCGCACGACGTCGAGCACCGGGGCGAGCCCCTGGTGCACGCCGACCGAGCGCATGTCGGCGCCGATCCGGCGGGCCATCTGCTCGATGAGGCCGGGATCGAAGGTGGCGCCCCACGACAGCGGCACCGGATACGCGGTCGCGCCGTGGGCGGCGAAGCCGGCGAGGCATTCCTCGTGCACGAGCGCCGGGATGCCGAACCGGCTCGACGCGACGATGCGCTCCTGCAGCCGGGCGAGCGACTGGGCGCCGACCGCCGCGTCGACGGGCGCGGTGCCGAAGGCGCGGGTGACCTGGCCGAGTCCCTTGGGGAGCAGGGTATCGAGGTCGACGTCGCCGGTCATCTCGTGCTGGTGGGGTGCCACGTCGGCGCCGTCGGCCGAGGCCCCCATCCAGATGCCGTAGAGCTGGGCGATCTTCTCCTCGAGGGTGAGCTCGGCGATGAGGGCGCTCGCACGGGCGGTCGGGGTCAGCGACCGGTCGCGCCACGGGGCATCCGTCGTCACGCGGTCGCTCGCGGCATCCGTCGTCGACGTGGCATCCGCCGCGGCATCCGTCGTCGAGGACTGGATCGACGTCATCGGCTCGGTCATCCCTTCACCGCCCCGGTGAGGCCGCCGACGATGCGGCGCTCGAAGATGCTGAAGAAGATGAGGGCGGGAATCATCGACAGCGACGTGAAGGCGAGCACCTTGGCGGTGTCGACCGAGTACTGCGAGGCGAACGCCTGCACGCCGAGCGGCAGGGTGAAGCTGTCCTCGTTGTTCAGGATGAACAGCGGCAGGATGTAGCTGTTCCAGCTCGCGATGAAGGCGAGGATGCCGACGGTGATGACGCCCGGCAGCGCCAGCGGCACCACCATGCGCCAGAAGAACCCGAGCCGCGAGGCGCCGTCGATGGAGGCGGCCTCCTCGATCTCGTCGGGGATGGCGCGCAGGAACGGCACCAGGATGATGATCGTCGTCGGCAGGGCGAAGGCGATCTGGGGCAGGATGATGCCGGCCAGCGAGTTCATCAGGCCGAGGTTGCGCACCACGATGTACAGCGGCGTGATGGCCACGGTCATCGGGAACATCAGGCCGGCGGCGAAGAGCGCGTAGAGGAGCCCGCGCGCCTTGAACTGGTAGCGGGCGAGCACGTAGCTCGCCATGAGCCCGAGCGCGACGACCCCGATCGTCGTGACGACGGCGGCCACCGTGGAGTTCGCCACCTCGCCCCAGAAGGTCGTGCTGCTGAGCACTCCGGCGTAGTTCTTCGTGACCCAGGGGTCGGGCATGCCCGAGGGGTCCGCGGTGATCTGCGCGTTGGTGCGGAAGCCGCCGATGATGATGTACAGGATCGGCGCCAGCATGAGCGCGATGACCACGAGGGCGCCGAAGTAGATCGCGGGGCTGCCCCAGGGCAGCCGGCCGTTGCGCGGTCGTCTGGCCCGTGGGATGGCGATGGCCGAGGCGGTCATGGCTCGCTCCGTTCGGTGAGGGCGCCGGCCGTGTCACGGCGCAGCACGAAGCGCTGGTAGACGAGGGCGACGACGAGAGAGATGAGGAAGAGCACGACCGCGACCGCGTTGCCGTAGCCGTAGTTGCCGGCGTTGCGGCCGTTGGCCACCATGTAGGTCGCCATCGTCGAGGTGCCCGCGGTCGAGGCGATGTACTGGCCCCAGATGATGTACACGAGGTCGAACAGCTGCAGCGAGCCGATGATCGACAGGAACGCCCAGATGCGCAGGGTCGGACCGAGCAGCGGCAGCGTGATGCGCCGCTGGATCTGCCAGTACGACGCGCCGTCGATCTGCGCGGCCTCGGTGAGCTCCTGCGGGATGCCCTGGAGTCCGGCGAGGAAGAGGATGACGGCGAAGCCGACGTACTTCCACGTGATGATGCCCAGCAGCGTCCAGATCGCGAGGTCGGGGTTCGAGAGCCAGTCCTGGGTGAAGGCGCCGAGGCCGACCTTGTCGAGCAGGCCGTTGAGGGCCCCGTCGGACTGGAGCATGAGGCTCCAGCCGGTGCCGACCACGACCTCGGCGATGACGTAGGGCACGAAGATGAGCACCCGGATCAGCGACTGGCCGCGCATCGGACGGTTGAGGAGCAGTGCGAGCAGCAGCGCCACCGGGCCCTGCAGCACGAGCGACATCACGACGATGACGAGGTTGTGCCAGAGGGCTTCCTGGAACGTGGGGTCCTGGAAGATCGTGACGTAGTTCTGCAGGCCGATGAAGTCGGTGGGCGGACCGTAGCCCTTCCACTTGAAGAAGCCGTAGTAGCCGGCCATGACGACCGGGAAGATGACGAAGCCGAGGAAGATCACGAGGGCCGGGCCGACGAGCACGGCGATCTCGAGGACCTTCCGCCAGTCGCGCCGGCTGCGACGCGCGACCGGGGCCGGCGCGTCGCCGGCCCGGCGCAGGGCCGGGGACGAGAGCTCGTCCCCGGCCCGCACGTCGTCCGCCGGGGCTCGCCTCGGTGCGGGGGAGCTGGTGCGAACGTTCATGGTGCGAGAGCCTCTCAGCCCTTCTTGATGGCGTCTTCGACGGCGTCGACGATGCCCTGGGCGTCACCCTTGCCGGCGAGCAGGTCGACGACACCCACGTTCAATGCGTTGCCGACGTTCTGGCCGAGCAGCGTGTCGAGCCACACCGAGACGTACGGCGCGTCGTTGTACGACGCGAGCACCTCCTGCAGCGCGGGGTCGGTCACGACGCCCTGGGCGTCCTTGTTCGCCGGCAGGGTCACGAACGCGTCGGCGTAGGCCTCCTGCTGCGCCTTCTGCGAGGCGAACTCGAGGAACTCGGCGCACTCCTTGGGTGCGTCGACGTAGCAGCTGTAGCCGTCGACGCCGCCCATCATCGCGCCCTCGCCGCCGTCGCCGCCGTCGACGGCCGGGAAGGGGAACCAGCCGAGGTCGGCGAGCGGCTTCTCGTCAGGCGTGAGCGAGGCGATCACTCCCGGGTCCCATGCGCCCATGAGCTCCATGGCGGCCTTGTGGTTGGCGACCAGGCCGGCCGACGAGCCGGCGCCCTGCTGCGCGGAGGTCGTGAGGAAGCCCTCGTTGTAGGGCTCGGTCGCGGCGAAGTCCGCGAGGTCCTGGCCGGCGCGCAGGAAGCACTCGTCGGAGAAGTCGGGGTCGGTGGCAAGTCCGGCCACGACGTCCTCCGAGCACTCCCGCAGCACGAAGAAGTAGTACCAGTGGGCGGCGGGCCACGCGTCCTTCGCGCCGAGCGCGATGGGGGCGACGCCGGCGGCCTTGAGCTTGTCGACGTCCTCGCTCAGCTCCTCGAAGGTCGTGGGCGGGGCGGTGATGCCGGCCTGGGCGAACAGGTCCTTGCTGTAGTAGATGCCGCCGGGCAGCACCGATGACGGCACGCCGTAGATCTTGTCGTCGACCGAGAGGGCGGCGAGCGAGGCGTCGCCGAGCGCCGTCTTCGTGTCGTCGGAGAGCTGGTCGGTGAGGTCCTGCACCTGGCCGGCCTCGACGACGGCCGCGAGCTTGCCGCCGCCGCGCGCCATGAAGATGTCAGGTGCGTCACCAGAGTTCAGGGCGGTCTGGAGCTTGCCGTCCATGTCCTCGTTCTGGATGGACTGGATCTTGATGTCGACGCCCGGGTGCTCCGCCTCGAAGTCCTTGGCGGTCTGCTCCCAGTAGGCCTTGCCGGGGCCGGTGGTGGAGTTGTGCCAGAAGCTCAGCTCGGTCGAACCGTCGCCCGAGTCGTCACCTCCGGCGGCGCACCCGGCGAGGGTGCCGACGGCGAGTGCGGCCACGGCTCCCAGCGTGACGAGCCGTGTCATGCTGCGTCTGTTCATCTTTGAACCTCTCGAAAGTTTCGACGACTACGTCGAAAGTGATCTGGACGCCTCGAATAGTACGTGGCTTCGCATTTGGGGTCAAGCGCAACAAATTGGGCGCGCCGCTGGGACGCCGGATCCGCCCGCCCCTAGAGTGGTCGCGTGGCAGACCGGCCCGGAACCTTCGACGGCGTCCACCGTCGAAACCTCTCGAAACTCCTCGCGCTCGTGCACCTCGAGGGGCCGCTCTCGCGCGCCCGCCTCACCGCGGCGACCGGGCTCAACCGCTCCACCGTGGCCGCCCTCGCGGGTGAGCTCGTCGACGCCGGACTCGTGGAGGAGCGGGCGCCCGACCCGACCAATCGCGTCGGCCGGCCCTCACCGGTCGTCGCCCCGCACCCCGACGTGATGGCCGTCACCGTGAACCCCGAGGTCGACGCCGTCACGATCGCCGCGGTCGGCCTGGACGGACGCATCGCCGTGCGCGAGCGCCTCGAGGTCGACCACCTCGTCACCCCGGAAGAGACCGCGGACCTCGTCGGCCGCACGATCGAGCGCTGGCGAGGCGACGTGCTCCGCTCCAGCCGGATGGTCGCGGTCGGCCTCGCCGTGCCCGGACTCGTGCGGGCGTCAGACGGCCTCATCCGGCTGGCGCCGCACCTGGAGTGGACGGATGCCCCGCTGCGCACCCTCGTCGAGGAGGCCACCGGCCTGCCCGCCTTCGTCGGCAACGACGCCAGCCTCGGCGCCCTCGCCGAGCACCTCTTCGGAGCCGGTCGCGGCGTCGACGACATCGTCTACCTCAACGGCGGCGCGAGCGGCATCGGCGGCGGCCTCATCGTGCACGGGCAGCCGATCGGCGGCTCGGGCGGCTACGCCGGCGAGTTCGGCCAGAACCGACCCGGCATCCCGTCGGCCGAGGATCGTCGCGCCACCGGCGGCGTGCTCGAGGACGAGGTGAGCCGCGCCCGCCTGCTCGCCGTCGTCGGGCTCCCGGCCGCCGACGAGCCGACGCTCGCATCGGCCCTCGCGGCCGCGTTGGCTGCGCCCGACGCCCCCGAAGCGATTGAGGTCGCGGCCGAGCTCGCGCGGCAGCGCCGCATCCTCTCGACCGCCCTGGCCAACGCCGTCAACGTGCTGAACCCGTCGCTGGTGGTGCTCGGCGGGTTCCTCGCCACGGTGGCCGAGAGCGACCCTGACGCCCTCGCCGCGGCGGTCGCCGCGCAGGCGATGCCCGCCGCGGGGGAGGAGCTCGTCATCCGGGTCGCCGCCCTCGGCGAGGACCGGCTGGCGATCGGCGCGGCCGAGCTCGCGTTCGAACGGCTGCTCGCGGATCCGCTCCAGGAGGGCTGACCGAAACGCTCGGGATGCGCATTCCCCGTTGCGTGGTGGGGGGAGGCATCCGCTAGAATCGTTCACAGTCGAATCGATTCGAGGCCGCCCGACGGCCGAGATCGCCTCACGACGGCATCCCGCGTGGATGCCGTCGTTCCTGTTTCCCGGCGTCCGAGGGCGTGCGCCGCCGCACTCGAGCACGCCCAGGATCAGCATGTCCTCAACCGCCTCCATCCCCATCATCCGGCCCGACGACTACTCGGCGCCCGCGCACCCCGGCGACCTCCTCTCCCGGCGCCAGCGCCTCGTCTACGTGCTCGTGCTCGGCGCGCTCACCGCGCTCGGGCCGTTCACGATCGACCTCTATCTGCCGGCGTTCCCGGTGCTGCAGTCCGAGCTCGGCGTCAACGCCGCGGCGGTGCAGCTCACCCTCACCGGCACGATGATCGGCTTCGGCCTCGGCCAGCTCATCGTCGGACCGTGGAGCGACAAGGTCGGTCGCCGCCTGCCGCTCATCCTCGCCACGGCGCTGCACATCGCGGCATCCGTCGCGGCGGCGCTCGCGCCCGACATCGGCTGGCTCATGGCCTTCCGCCTGCTGCAGGGCTTCGGCGCGGCCGCCGGCGGCGTGGTCGCCATGGCGATGGTGCGCGACCTGTTCGGCGGCAAGCCGCTGGTGCGCATGCTCTCGCGCCTCGCGCTCGTCAACGGACTCGCGCCCGTGCTGGCGCCCGTCATCGGCTCGCAGCTCCTCAACGTCATGGACTGGCGCGGGGTGTTCGTCGTGCTCGCGATCTACGGCGCCGTGGTGCTCCTCGCGGTCGCGTTCCTGATCGTCGAGACCCTGCCCAAGTCACGCCGCCACGTCGCCGGGCATTCGACGCTGCGCGACCGCTACGCGGCGCTCTTCCGCGACCGCGTGTACCTCGGCGCGGCGATCGTCGGCGGCATGACGTTCACGGGCCTCTTCGGCTACCTCTCGACGTCGTCGTTCCTGTTCCAGGAGGTCTACCACTTCAGCGCGCAGCAGTACGGACTGCTGTTCGCGGTGAACTCCATCGGCATCATCATCGGCGTGCAGACGAGCTCGCGGCTCATGCGCGGGTCGGTGCAGCCGCAGTGGATCCTCGCGATCATGACGATGGTGCACCTCGCGATGGCGGTCGCGATCATCGTGCTCGACAGCGCCGACGCCGGCTTCTGGGGGGTGGCGATCCCGCTGTGGTTCTACATCCTCGCCTGCGGGTTCTCGTTCCCCGCGGTGCAGGTGCTCGCCCTCGCGCACCACGGCGCCGAGGCCGGCACGGCCGCGTCGCTGCTCGGCGCGCTGAACTTCGGCCTCGCCGGGGTCATCTCGCCGCTGATCGGCCTCATGGGCGTCGGCAGCGCGGGCCCGATGGCCCTCATCATGGCGCTGGCGGCGATCGTCGCGGTCGCCGCGCTCTGGGGACTCGTGCGGCCCAAGACGGTGCCGCCGCTCAGCGACTGACGGGCGTCGGATGCCGCGGGTCGGCGACCGCGCGGCGGAACCCGACCACGCCCGCCGATGTCAAGGGGCGCGCGCCGCGGCATCCGATCGTGCCGACCTTGGCTAGCGTGGACGGATGACGGACCGCGACGAGGAGCCGACCCGCCGACCGAGCGACGCACTCGACACGTCAGCGCCCGACCTGGACGCTGCTGAAGCGGACGCGCCCGACGCGGAGGCGCCCGACACCGAGGCCGAGGCCGCCGGCCACGACGAGACGCCGGCCGCCGTCGACGACCTGCATCCCGTGCAGCGGG
Organism: Agromyces sp. P2_B3; assembly: GCF_056404815.1. Taxonomy (NCBI): domain Bacteria; kingdom Bacillati; phylum Actinomycetota; class Actinomycetes; order Micrococcales; family Microbacteriaceae; genus Agromyces; species Agromyces sp. P2_B3. Next base: position 49,405 of record NZ_JBFUDH010000002.1, read on the forward strand.
AGGCGCGGGCCCGCCGGCTCGGGCGACGCGTACCGCTGGTGGCCGGGATCGTCGCGGTCGTCATGGCCGCGCTCCTGGGCCTCGTGATCATGGCGCGATTCGACGGGCTGCCCTTCGAGTTCGACGAGGAGTGGGCCGAGGAGCTGTTCGAGGCGCGGGGGCCGGTCGGCGACATCTTCGCGTTCTTCATGAACGACCTGGGCGGCGGGGTCTTCGGCGTGTTCGTCGTGCCCGTCGTCATCGCGGTGGTGCTGCTCGTCTGTCGCAGGCCGTGGGGGGCGCTGTATTTCATCGTCGCGTCGATCGTGAGCGCGGGGGTCGTGCAGCTGCTGAAGAACCTCTTCGGCCGGGCGCGGCCCGAGGACATCCTCGTGCACTCGGACTTCGGCTCATTCCCGTCGGGGCATGTGGCGAATGCGGCCACGATCGCTGTGGCGATCGGGGTGATCGTGCCGATCGTCTGGGTGTGGATCACCGGCGCGGCGTACACCGTGCTGATGGCCGTGAGCCGCACGTACCTGGGCGCGCACTGGCTCTCGGACACGCTCGGCGGACTCCTCGTGGGTGCGGGCGCCGCCCTCGTGCTCTGGGCGGTCTTCGCGACGCCGCTCGAGCGCGAACGCCTCGCGTGGATCGCCCGGGTCTCGAAGCGCAATGCCGAGCGGGCGCAGGCGCACGTCACGCCGCCCGCGCGGCCCCGCGGCACCGCGGCCTGACCGTCGCCCCACCGACGCCCGAGGCGTCGCCACGCCGTCGCCCGACCACGACTCCGGCAGGCGCCTACAACGTTGTAGAGTGGGCGCTCAGGAATCGAGGAGGCCGTCCATGGCGTCGACGCTGCACGATGTCGCGAAGCTCGCCGGCGTCTCCATCAAGACGGTGTCGAACGTCATCAACGACTATCCGCACATCCGCCCGGCGACCCGGGCGCGCGTGGAGGCCGCCGTCGCAGAGCTCGGCTACACGCCGAACCTCACCGCTCGCAGCCTGCGATCGGGCCGCACCGGCGCGATCGCCCTCGCGGTGCCCGACCTGGGGCTCAGCTACTTCGCCGAGCTCGCGGCATCCGTCATCGAGGCGGCCGAGGAGGCCGGGGTCGTGGTGCTCGTCGAGCAGACCGGCGGAGACCGCGACCGCGAGATCGAGCTCCTGCGCAGCCCGCGCCTGAAGATGACCGACGGGCTGATCTTCAGCCCGCTCGGCATGGGGCAGGAGGACGTCGAGCGGCTCGAGGTGCCGTACCCGCTCGTCGTGCTCGGCGAGCGCATCTTCGACGGCCCGGCCGACCACGTGACGATGCAGAACGTGGAGGCGGCCCGCGCAGCCACGCAGCTGCTGCTCGAGTCGGACCGGCGCCGCATCGCCGTCATCGGCGCGCACGAGGGCGAGGTGATCGGCTCCGCCGGCCTGCGCCTGCGCGGCTATCGCGAGGCGCTGGATGCCGCGGGCGTGCCGTTCGACGAGTCGATCATCGGCTACACCACGCTCTGGCATCGGTCGAACGGCGCCAGGTGCCTGCACGAGCTGCTCGACCGCGGCGTGGAGTTCGACGCCGTCTTCGGGCTCAACGACACGCTCGCGCTGGGTGCGATGCGCGCCCTCCAGGAGTCGGGGCGCCGCGTGCCCGAAGACGTCGCGGTCATCGGGTTCGACGACCTCGACGAGGCGCGCTATACGATCCCGTCGCTCACGACGGTCGATCCGGGGCGGGAGTGGATCGCCAGGACGGCCGTCCGCACGCTCCTGCAGCGCATCGAGACGGCCGACGCGGCTGGGCCTCCGCGACTGCTCCTCGCGGACTTCACGATCGCAGAGCGCGAGTCCGCGCGACCGCGTCCGGCGTGATCGGGGGCCATCCGTCACGGTGTCGTCATGCGGCTTGACATCGAACGGATCGCACGGCACCATGTCTCTACAACGTTTACTTTACAACGTTGTAGAAGACTCGGAACTCGCCGTGGAGCCCCCTCTCGCGGCGAGTTCGAGCACATCGCCAGAGACAACGGTGTCAGCACCGCGAGAGGAACGAACACAGCCATGAAGTCGAAGATCCTGGCCGCGAGCGGCGTCATCGCCGTGGCCGCCGCCGCGCTCACGGGCTGCTCGGCCGGCGAGGCCGAAGCATCCTGCACCAACGAGATCACCAAGCCCGACGCGACGCAGGTCAGCGTCTGGGCCTGGTACCCCGCCTTCGAAGACGTCGTCGACCTCTTCAACGAGAACCACGATGACGTGCAGATCTGCTGGACGAACGCCGGCCAGGGCAACGACGAGTACACGAAGTTCTCGACGGCCGTCGAGTCGGGCTCGGGCGCCCCCGACGTCATCATGCTCGAGTCCGAGGTGCTCTCGAGCTTCTCGATCCGCGACGCACTCGTCGACCTCACCGAGTTCGGCGCCGACGACGTGAAGGGCGACTACACCGAGGGCGCATGGAAGGACGTCTCCAGCGGCGACGCCGTCTACGCGATCCCGGTCGACGGCGGCCCCATGGGCATGCTCTACCGCAAGGACATCCTCGACCAGTACGGCATCGCCGTGCCCACGACGTGGGACGAGTTCGCGGCCGCCGCGCAGGCCCTGAAGGACGCGGGCGCGCCCGGCGTGCTCGCCGACTTCCCGACCAACGGCCGTGCCTACAACCAGGCCCTGTTCGCGCAGGCCGGCTCCGTGCCGTTCGCCTACGACAACGCTGAGCCGACCTCGATCGGCATCGACGTGAACGACGAGGGCTCGAAGAGCGTGCTCGCCTACTGGGACCAGCTCGTCAAGGACGGCCTCGTCGCGACCGACGACGCCTTCACCGCCGACTACAACACGAAGCTCGTCGACGGCAGCTACGCGATCTACGTCGCCGCGGCATGGGGCCCCGGCTACCTCGGGGGCCTCTCCGACGCCGACGCCGACGCCGAGTGGAAGGCCGCACCGGTTCCCCAGTGGGATCCGGCCAACCCCGTGCAGATCAACTGGGGCGGCTCGACGTTCGCCGTGACGAGCCAGGCCAAGGACAAGGAGGCGGCCGCGGTCGTCGCCAAGGAGGTCTTCGGCACCGAGGAGGCGTGGAAGATCGGCATCGAGAAGGCCGCGCTGTTCCCGCTGTGGAAGCCGATCCTCGAGTCCGACTACTTCCGCGACCTCGAGTACCCGTTCTTCGGCGGCCAGCAGATCAACAAGGACGTGTTCCTCCCGGCGGCGGCGGGCTACACGGGCTTCACGTTCAGCCCGTTCCAGAACTACGCCTACGACCAGCTGACCGAGGAGCTGTACGCGATGGTGCAGGGCGAGAAGGGCTCCGACCAGGCGCTCGACGACCTGCAGGCCTCGCTCGAGCAGTACGCCACCGAGCAGGGCTTCACCCTCCAGTGACCGGATGCCGCGTCCCGGCGCTCGCCGGGACGCGGCACCCATCGCACGCACCGATGAAGGAAGCGAGACCATGACCACGCACTCGACCCTGGCCGCACCCGCCGCGGCCGTGGCGCCCGCGAGGCCCGCGAGGCGGCGCGCGCCCCGAGGGGGATCGAAGCTCGAGCAGCGTCGCCAGCGCTGGGGGTGGCTGTTCGTCTCCCCGTTCCTCCTGGTGTTCGCGCTCTTCCTGATCTTCCCCTTGTTCTACGCCTTCGGCATGAGCCTGTTCACCTCGACGCTCGCCACGGGCACGAAGTTCACCGGCATCGACAACTACCTGAAGGCGTTCAGCGACCCCCTCTTCCTCGAGGGCCTCCTGCGCGTGGCGGCATTCGCGGTCGTGATGATCCCGGCGCAGCTGATCGTCGCGATGGCCGCGGCGCTCGTGCTCGACACCCTCGTCACCCGCCTCGCGAGCCTCTCCCGGCTGCTGATCTTCGCGCCGTACGCGATCCCCGTCGTCATCGGCGCCCTCATGTGGAGCTTCCTCTACAGCCCCCGGTTCGGCCCTGGCGCGACCCTGTTCGATCTCATCGGCCAGCCCACGCCAGACTTCCTCGCCTCCGACACCGTGTTCGCGAGCCTCGTCAACATCGTCACGTGGCAGTGGTCGGGCTACTACATGGTGGTCATCTACGCGGCGCTGCGATCGATCGACCCGGCGATCTACGAGGCCGCCCGCATCGACGGGGCCAACGGCTGGCAGACGGCGACCCGCATCAAGGTGCCGATGATCTCGTCCTCCGTGGTGATGGTCATCACGTTCGCCCTCATCGGCACGCTGCAGTTCTTCACCGAGCCGGTGGTGCTCCGCAACATCGCGCAGGGCGCCATCGACGCGGCCTACACCCCGAACATGTACGCGTACTCGCTGGCGTTCTCCTACAGCCAGTTCAACTACGCCTCGGCCATCGCGTTCTCGCTCGGCATGCTCGTGTTCGCGGGGTCCTTCGTCTTCCTCTTCCTCACGCGCAAGCAGAGCGGACTCAAGTGATGAGCGTCTTCGCACCCCGCGCCGACGTGCGCGACGAACCCCTCACGACGGTCACCGGCGTGCCCTCGCGGACCGACCGCGGCGCATCCGATCGACGCCGTCGCAACGGCGGGCGCCGCATCGGCTCACAGGCCTTCCTGATCATCCTCGCGATCTACTTCGTCTTCCCGATCTGGTGGCTCGTCGTCGCCGCGACGAAGAACACGTCGGGCCTGTTCGGCTCCAGCCCGTTCTGGTTCGACGACCACTTCGCCCTCTTCGAGAACATCGCGGGGCTGTTCACGCACCAGGGCGGCATCTACTGGCGCTGGCTCGCGAACTCGTTCGTCTACGCGTTCGCCGGAGGCATCGGTGCGACCGTGCTGGCGATCCTCGCGGGATACGGCTTCGCGAAGTACCGGTTCCGAGGTCGTGGCGCCGTGTTCACGATCATCCTCGGCTCCGTCATGGTGCCGCTGACGGCGCTCGTGATCCCGACGTTCATGCTGCTGAGCCAGTACGGCATCATCAACACGCCGTGGGCCGTCATCCTGCCGAGCCTGCTCAGCCCGTTCGGCGTGTACCTGATGCGCGTCTACACGCAGGACGCCGTGCCCGACGAGATGCTCGAGGCCGCCCGCATCGACGGCGCGGGCGAGCTGCGCACGTTCTTCCAGGTGGCGCTGCCGCTGCTCCGGCCGGCGATCGTCACGGTGCTGCTGCTCTCGGTGGTCGGCACCTGGAACAACTTCTTCCTTCCCCTCGCCGTGCTCACCGATCCCGACCTGCTCCCCGTCACCGTCGGCTTGAACCGCTGGACGGCGCTCTCGAACGCGGGCGCCGGCGGCGAACAGGTCTGGAACCTCATCACGACGGGCTCGTTCGTGTCGATCCTGCCGCTGATCCTCTCGTTCCTGTTCCTCCAGCGCTACTGGCAGGGCGGCCTTGCCATCGGCAGCATCAAGTAGTCCCGACAGATCCACCGCACCTCAGACAGAAAGCAGTCCATGCCCACCGCACGCCTGACCATCGACCCGCACTTCACCATCGGGCCCGTCAACCGGCGCGTCTTCGGCGGCTTCGTCGAACACCTCGGCCGGCACGTCTACGACGGCATCCACGAGCCCAGCCACCCCACCGCCGATGCCGACGGCTTCCGCGCCGACGTCGTCGAGCTCGTGAAGGAGCTCGGCGTCTCGACGATCCGCTACCCGGGCGGAAACTTCGTCTCAGGCTTCCGCTGGGAGGACAGCGTCGGGCCCCGCGAGGAACGGCCGCGCCGCCTCGACCTCGCCTGGCACTCCACCGAGACGAACGAGGTGGGCCTGCACGAGTTCGCCGGCTGGCTCGACCAGGTGGGCAGCGAGCTGATGCTCGCCGTGAACCTGGGCACCCGGGGCACGCTCGAGGCGCTCGACCTGCTCGAGTACTCGAACATCGCGGGCGGCACCGCCCTCTCGCAGCGCCGCATCGACAACGGCCGCACCGACGCGTTCGGCGTGAAGATGTGGTGCCTCGGCAACGAGATGGACGGTCCGTGGCAGCTCGGCCACCGCTCGGCGGAGGACTACGGCAAGCTCGCGTCGCGCACCGCGAAGGCCATGCGCCAGCTCGACCCGTCGGTCGAGCTCGTGGTCTGCGGCTCGTCCAGCGCGCACATGCCGACGTTCGGCGAGTGGGAGCGCGTCGTGCTCTCGCACACCTACGACGACATCGATTACATCTCGTGCCACGCGTACTACGAGGAGAAGGACGGCGACCTCGGCAGCTTCCTCGCCTCGGCGGTCGACATGGACGGCTTCATCGAGACGGTCGTCGCGACCGCCGACCACGTGAAGGCCGTGCGCGGCAGCGACAAGACCGTGAACATCTCGTTCGACGAGTGGAACGTCTGGTACCTCTCCCGGTTCCAGAACGTCGACAAGATCGAGGGGCTCGACAACTGGCCGGTCGCGCCGCGCCTCCTCGAGGACGTGTACTCCGTGGCCGACGCCGTGGTGTTCGGCAACCTCATGATCTCGCTCATCAAGCACGCCGACCGGGTCACGAGCGCCTCGCTCGCACAGCTCGTGAACGTCATCGCGCCGATCATGACGGAGCCCGGCGGCCCGGCGTGGCGGCAGACGACGTTCTTCCCGTTCTCGATCACGTCGCGGCTCGCGCAGGGCGAGGCGCTCGAGCTGAAGCTCGATGCGCCGACGTACGAGACGAAGGAGTACGGCGAGGTCCCTCTCGTCGACGCCGTGGCCACCCACGAACGCGAGACCGGCCGCACGGCGGTGTTCCTCGTGAACCGCAGCCAGGACGAGGCGCTGACCCTCACGATCGACATCGCCACGCTCGGCGGTGACCTCTCGGTGCTCGAGGCCCACACCCTGTCCGACGACGACGTGTACGCGAAGAACACCCTCGAGGAGCCCGAGCGCGTGGCGCCCCGGGCGAACGACTCCGTGCGCATCGACGGCGGCGAGCTCGCTGTGACCCTGCCGCCGGTGTCGTGGACCGCGATCTCGCTCGGCTGAGGCCCGGCGCGGCGCGGCGGTCGTCCATGCCGCCGCGCCGCGCCGCGTTCCGATCGGGGATCGCGCTCGTCGCGGCATCCGCTCTGCTGATGCTGATGTCGGCGCTCGCCGGCTGTGCGCCGATTTCTGGCGCGTGGCAGCTGTCGGGCGACCTTTCGACGCACGACCCGGCGCTCGCGAAGGACGGCGGCACCTGGTACGTCTACTCGACCGGCAACGGCACGGTCGCCGACGGCAACGTGCAGGTCCGCTCGTCGTCCGACGGCCGCACCTGGCGCTACGAGGGCGAGGTGTGGGACGAGAAGCCCGCCTGGATCGACGTGGCCGTACCCGGCGTCGACAACCTGTGGGCACCCGAGCTCGTCGAGCACGACGGCACCTGGTACCTGTACTACTCGGCGTCTCGGTTCGGCAAGAACTCCTCGGTGATCGCCCTCGCGACCAACACCACGCTCGATCCCGACGACCCGGCGTACGAATGGGTGGACCGCGGGCCGGTCATCGAATCGGACTCGAGCGACGACTTCAATGCCATCGACCCCGGCGTAGCGACCGACGAGGACGGCACGCCCTGGATGTCGTTCGGCTCGTTCTGGAGCGGCATCCGCATGGTCGAGCTGGCGTGGCCGGGCGGGCTGCGCGCCGACGAGGCCGAGCCGCTCCGCCTCGCCGACCGCGGCGCGCCGCCGAACGCCATCGAGGCGCCGTACCTCGTCGAGCACGACGGCGCGTGGTTCCTCTTCGTCTCACGCGACGCCTGCTGCCAGGGCGCCGACAGCACGTACAAGATCGCCGTCGGCCGAGCGGATGCCCCGACGGGGCCGTTCGTCGATCGCGACGGCGTCCCGCTGCTCGAGGACGGCGGCACGGTGCTGCTCGAGACCCAGGGACACCGCATCGGACCCGGCGGGCAGTCCGTGTCGGATGGGATGATGGCGCTGCACTACTACGACGGCGACCTGAACGGGCAGTTCCAGCTCGCGCTGCTGCCGCTCGGCTGGGATGCCGAGGGGTGGCCCGAGCTGCACTGGTGAGGAGCACGATGGAACGCAACTGGGCCGGCAACCTGACCTATCGGGCGCAGCGGATCGTGCATCCGTCATCGGTGGAGGAGCTGCAGGAGGTGCTCGCCGGCGATGGGCCGTTCCGCGTGCTCGGCACGCGTCACTCGTTCAACGACCTCGCCGACACCGTGGGCACCCTCATCGCGACCGACCGGCTGCCGGTCGACGTCGACGCCTCGAGCGCGCCCGGCGCCGTGCGGCTCACGGGGGCGCCGAGGTACGGCGACCTCGCACCGATCCTGCAGCGGAAGGGCCTCGCGCTCGCGAACCTCGCGTCGCTGCCGCACATCTCGGTGCCCGGCGCCGTCGGCACCGGCACCCACGGATCGGGCGACGGCATCGGCTCGCTCGCCACCGCCGTGCGCGGCATCGGGTTCATCACGCCGAACGGCGAGTCCCGCACCCTCGTGCGCGGCGACGCCGACTTCGCCGGGGCCATCGTGCACCTCGGCGCCCTCGGCGTAGTCACGGGGCTCGAGCTCGACGTCGAGCCGACCTACGACGTCGCGCAGACCGTGTACGAGGCGCCCGCGTGGGATGCGATCCTCGCCGACCTCGACGCGGTGACCTCGCTCGGCACGAGCGTGAGCATCTTCACCCGGTGGTCGCGCACCGACGTCGCCGACCAGCTCTGGGTCAAGCAGCGCCTGCCGTTCGACGCGGATGCCGCGGAGCGGCGTCGTGCGGTCGTCGAACGACTCGGCGCCCACGCGGCGACCCAGGCGCGGCATCCGATCATCGGGCTGCCGGCCGACGCGTGCACGGAGCAGCTCGGGGCGCCGGGCCCGTGGTTCGAACGACTGCCGCACTTCAGGCTCGAGTTCACGCCGTCGGCGGGGGAGGAGCTGCAGTCGGAGTACCTCGTTCCGAGGGCCGATGCGGTGGCGGCGCTCGAGGCCGTGCGGGGCCTCGCCGACCGCATCGCGCCGCTGCTGCAGGTGTGCGAGGTGCGCACGGTCCGCGCCGACGACCTGTGGCTGAGCGGGGCGTACGGCACCGACGTGGTCGGCCTCCACTTCACGTGGGTGCGCGACGAGGCGGCGGTCACGGCCCTGCTGCCCGCGATCGAGGCGGCGCTCCCCAACACCGCTCGTCCCCACTGGGGCAAGGTGTTCACGCTGCCGGGCGACGAGGTGCGCCGCCGCTACCCCCGCTGGGACGACTTCGCCGCGCTGCGCGCCCGCTTCGACCCCGAGCGCCGTTTCGCCAACGCCTACCTGGAGCGACTCGGCCTCTGACTCAACGCGCGGACTGCTCCGGCACCTGCGCCTCGACGAGCTGCAGCACGCGGGCGGCGACGCTCACGGCGATCGCGGCGGGCTCCTTCGAGCGGATGCCCTCGATGCCGATCGGCGTGGACACGCGGGCGAGGTCCTCCTCGGTGACGCCCGCCGCGAGCAGCTGCCCCCGGAACCGCGCCCACTTCGACCGCGACCCGATGAGTCCGATCGAACCGATGCCCGGCGTGCGCAGCGCGGCTTCCACGATCGCGAGGTCCTCGACGTGATCGTGCGTCATGACGAGCACGTGTGCTCCGGTCGGCAGGTCGGCGAGCGCCGCCTCGGGCACGGGCAGGTGCCGGACGACGACGGTCGCGACCGCGTCGGCGAGCGGGCCCGAGCCGGTGCCGCCTGTGGCTCCAGCGCCACTGGAGCCGCCCGAGCCTCCCGCCGCGCCCAATCGCTCGGGCGCCAGCATCTCGGCTCGCGAGTCGACGAGGGTGAGCTCGATCGGCTGCCGCGCGAGGATGCGGGCGAGTTCGAGCCCGACGTGGCCGAGCCCGAACACGGCGACGGCCGGCACGACCGGCACGGGTTCCAGCAGCATGGTGACCTCTCCTCCGCAGCACTGCACGCCGTAGTCGGTGACGGCCTTGTCGCTCAGCGTGAGCGTGAGCAGCTCGGGCTCGGCGGCGGCGAAGCCATCGGCGAGCAGCTCGCGCGCCCGGTGCAGGGCGGTCTGCTCGAGGTTGCCGCCGCCGACCGTGCCGAACGCGGCATCCGCCGAGACCACCATCTTCGCCCCGCCGTTGCGCGGCGCGTGCCCGCGCACCATCGCGACCGTGACGAGCACCGCCGGCGTGCGCGAGGCGCGCAGTCGCTGCAGGGCGTCGACCCAGTCCACGCGGCCGCCTACGAGTCCGAGGGCACGAGGTGCCCGGTGGCACCGGATGCCGCACCGCCGGCGCGGGAGGAATGGGATCCGTCGCCCGCCATGTGGTCGACCGCGGCATCCGCTCGACGATCGCCCGCGGCATCCGCTCGCCCGTCGCCGACCGCAGCCGACCGCTGCACGCCGAGGATCGCCCGGTACGTCGTCTCGGGCGTCGCAGGCGATCCCAGTGCGACGCTGCGACCCGACGGCCCGAACGCGCCCACGGCCTCACGGATCGCCTCGCGCACGCTGAACGCCAGCATGAGCGGCGGCTCGCCGACCGCCTTCGAGCCGTAGACGACACCCTCCTCGGCGGCCTGCTCGAGCAGGTGCACGTTGAACTCGTCGGGCATCTCCGAGAAGCTCGGCAGCTTGTACGTGCTCGCCGACTGGGTGAGCAGCCGACCTCGGCCGGGGCCGTCGGACTCATCCCAGCGCAGCTCCTCGAGCGTGAGCCATCCGGCGCCCTGCACGAAGCCACCCTCGACCTGGCCGAGGTCGATGATCGGCGAGAGCGAGTCGCCGACGTCGTGCAGGATGTCGACCCGCAGCATCCGATGCGCGCCGGTGAAGCCGTCGACCTCGACCTCGGTCGCGGCCGCGCCGTAGGCGAAGTACTTGAACGGCTCGCCCTGCATGCGCTCGGTGTCCCAGTGCAGGCCGTCGGTGCGGTAGAAGCCCGCCGCCCAGAGCTGCACGCGCTGGTCGTACGCGGCCCGCACCACCTCGAGGAAGGTGAACCAGGGTCCCGATCCGCCGAGCCCCGACACCCGGCCCCGGGAGAACCGCACGTCGCGCTCGTCCACGCCGAGCATGCGGCCGGCGACGGCAGCGAGCCGGTGGCGGATCTGCTCGCACGCGTCCTTCACGGCACCGCCGTTGAGGTCGGCGCCCGACGACGCGGCGGTGGCCGAGGTGTTCGGCACCTTGTCGGTGCGGGTGGGCGCGAGCCGCACGGTCTCGAGGGGCACGCCGAGGGCTGTCGCGGCGACCTGCAGCATCTTCGTGTGCAGGCCCTGGCCCATCTCGGTGCCGCCGTGGTTCACGAGCACCGAGCCGTCCTTGTAGACGTGCACGAGTGCGCCGGCTTGGTTGTAGGCGGTGAGCGTGAACGAGATGCCGAACTTCACCGGCGTGATCGCGAGGGCACGCTTGACGTCGTCGTGCTCGGCGTTGAAGGCCGCGATCCGGGCGCGACGGGCGTCGAAGTCGCTGCTGACGTGCAGCTGCTCCCAGATCGCCCGCAGCCGCTCGGCGTGCCGCACGGGCTGTCCGTAGGGCGTGGTCTGCCCCGGTCGGTAGAGGTTCCGTTGCCTGAGGACGACTGGGTCGATGCCGAGCACCGGTGCCGCCCGGCCCAGCGCCTCCTCGACGACGAACATCCCCTGCGGACCGCCGAAGCCGCGGAACGCCGTCTGCGACGTCTTGTTCGTCTTCGCCACCCGGCCCTGCGCGACGAAGTTCGGGATCCAGTACGCGTTGTCGACGTGGCAGAGCGCCCGGCCCATGACCGGCTCCGACAGGTCGAGGCTCCAACCGCCGTCGGAGGTGAGCGTCGTGGCCAGCGCGAGGATGCGACCGTCGTCGTCGAAGCCAGCCTTCCATTCGATGTGGAACGGATGCCGCTTGCCGGTCATCGTGAGGTCCTGCGTGCGGTTCAGCCGAAGCCGCACCGTGCGACCGGTGAGCATCGCGCCGAGCGCCGCGATCGCCGCGAACCCGTGCGGCTGCATCTCCTTGCCACCGAAGCCGCCGCCCATGCGCAGCGCCTGCACGGTGACGCGATTGCTCGGCAGGCCGAGCACGTGCGCCACGATCTCCTGCGTCTCGCTCGGATGCTGCGTGCTGCAGTCGACGAAGACCTGCCCCTCGGAGTCGATGCGGGCGAGCGAGGCGTGCGTCTCGAGGTAGAAGTGCTCCTGCCCGCCGATCTCGATCACCCCGTCGAAGACGCGCGGGGCCGTGGCGAGCGCCGACTCGGGGTCGCCTCGGCGGATGGTGCGCGGGATGCCCTGGAACGAGCCGGCCTCGATCGCCTCGGGCACGGTGATGATCGACGGGAGCGGCTCGTACTCCACGCGCACGGCGGCGGCGCCGAGCCGGGCGGCCTCGGCGGTCTCGGCGAGCACCCACGCCAGCGCGTGGCCGTGGAACATCGCCTCGGCGGGGAACAGGGGCTCGTCCTCCTTGACGCCCGCGTCGTTCACGCCGGGCACGTCGGCGGCGGTGAGCACCCGCACCACGCCCGCCACGCCGAGCGCCGGCGCGACGTCGAGGGCGACCCGCGCGTGCGCCTGCTCGGACTGCACGGGCCAGGCGGTGAGCACGCTGCGATCGCGCGCCGCGAGGTCGTCGGTGTAGACGGCGTGGCCGGTGGCGTGCAGCGCCGCGCTCTCGTGCGGGGTCGGGCTGCCCACGACGGGCTCCGCGGGCCGCGTGGCGAGCTCGCTCATGCCGGCACCCCCTCGACGACGGGCGCGGCCGGATGCGACCGGTGCAGCTTCAGCAGCGCGGTGCCGAGCATGAGCGACCGGTACTCGGCGCTCGCCCGGTGGTCGGACATCGGGGTGCCCTCGCTCGCCAGTACGGATGCCGCGTCGCGGACGGTCTCGTCGTTCCACGGGCGCCCGGCGAGCGCCGCCTCGGTGGCGCGGGCGCGGAGCGGCGTCGTCGCGACTCCACCGAGCCCGATGCGCGCCGCCGTGACGGTGCCGTCGTCGTCGAGGTCGAGGGCGAAGGCCACCGCGACGCTCGAGATGTCGTCGAACCGCCGCTTCGCGATCTTGTGGAACGCGGTGAGGCCGGCGAGTGGGAGGGGGATCCGCACCGAGCGGATGAGCTCGCCGGGCCGGCGCACCGTCTGCCGGTAGCCGGTGAAGTAGTCCGCGAGGTCGACCTCGCGCTCGCCGTCGGCCGAGACGAGCACCACGACGGCCTCGAGCGCGAGCAGGGCCGGAGCCGTGTCGCCGATGGGGGAGGCGGTGCCGAGGTTGCCACCGATCGTCGCCCGGTTGCGGATGAGCGGTGACGCGAACTGCGGAAACAGGTCGGCGAGCAGCGGGACGCGCCCGTCGAGGCGGCGCTGCACCTCGGCAAGGGTGAGCGCGGCGCCGACCTCGATGCTCGCGTCGCCGACGGTGAAGGTGCGCAGCTCGGGCAGGCGCTCGATGGCGATGGTGAGCGGCGCCCGCCGGCCGCGGAGGTTCATGTCGACACCCCAGTCGGTGGTGCCCGCGACGACGGACGCGTCGGGTTGGTCGCCGAGCAGGGCCAGCGCCTCGTCGAGGGATGCCGGTCGCACGAAGCGTCCGTCATCGCCGTCGAGGCGCGTCGCCACGGCCTCGGGCGCGGGGCGCGAGCGGCGCTCGGCGAGCGGGTCGTCGGCATCGGGGGAGGCGAGCGCGTAGGCGGCATCCCGGATCGGCCGGTAGCCCGTGCAGCGACAGAGATTGCCGCTCAGCGCGTGCAGGTCGAAGCCGTTCGGGCCGTGATGGGCATCGGTGCGGCCCTCGACGGTGGCCGCGGCATCCGGTGCCTCGCCCTCGCCCTCGTGGCGGCCGCGGCGGTAGAACTCGGCCGCCATGCTGCACGCGAAGCCAGGGGTGCAGTACCCGCACTGCGAACCGCCCGCCGCGGCCAGGCCGGCCTGCACTGGGTGCGGGCGCTCGGGGGAGCCGAGCCCCTCGGCCGTGACGAGTTCTTGACCTGCGAGGGCCGCGACCGGCACCAGGCAGGCGTTCACCGCGGTCCACTCCGTGCCGCCGCGGTCGTCGTCGGTGGCCAGCAGCACGGCGCAGGCGCCGCACTCGCCCTCGGCGCACCCCTCCTTGCAGCCGGTGAGGCCGAGGCTGCGAAGCCAGTCCAAGGTGGTCGTCTGCGCGGCGATGCCCAGCAACGGGTGTCGCCGTCCGTTGACGGTCACGTCGATGTGATCCATGCACACTCCTTTGTCGGAGTCTACGCCGGGGACTTGCGCTCGATCCGGTGACGCCGGGCACGCATCTGCGCCAAGATGAGGGCAGCGCGAGGAGTATCGACCCGGAAGGGAGCGGCCGCCGCATGAGCATCGAGATCGCCCGTGACAGCGAGGTCCCGGGTGGCGAGGAGATCCTCACCGCCGAGGCGCTCGCATTCGTCGAGGAGCTGCACCTGCGCTTCGACTCCCGACGCCGCCAGCTCCTCGACGCACGCGCCGAGCGCCGGGACCGGATCGCCCGCGGGGAGTCGCTCGACTTCCTCCCCGAGACCGCCGAGACCCGCGCCGCAGACTGGCAGGTGCCGCCGCCGCCGCCGGCGCTCGCCGACCGCCGGGTCGAGATCACCGGTCCGGCGTCGCCGGCGAAGATGGCGATCAACGCCCTGAACTCCGGCGCGCGGGTGTGGCTCGCCGACCTCGAGGACGCGTCGAGCCCGACCTGGGCGAACGTGGTGGGGAGCGTGCGCAACCTCCGCGACGCGGCATCCGGAACCCTCGCGTACACCTCGCCCGAGGGCAAGGCCTACGCGCTGCGCGACGACATCCGGCGGCCCACCGTCGTCACCCGCCCGCGTGGCTGGCACCTGCCCGAGAAGCACGTGCTCGTCGACGGTGAGCGCGGCTCGGGCTCGCTCGTCGACTTCGGGCTGCACTACTTCCACACGGCGCGCCAGCTCGTCGACAACGGCGACGGACCGTTCTACTACCTGCCGAAGCTCGAGGGGCGGCTGGAGGCGAGACTCTGGAACGACGTGTTCGTCTACGCGCAGGAGGCGCTCGACCTGCCGCTCGGCACCATTCGGGCCACGGTGCTCATCGAGACGATCCCGGCGGCGTTCGAGATGGACGAGATCCTCTGGGAGCTGCGCGAGCACGTGTCGGGCCTGAACGCCGGCCGCTGGGACTACCTGTTCAGCATCATCAAGGTCTTCCGCGATGCCGGCCCCGAGTTCATCGTGCCCGACCGGGCCGACGTGCAGATGACCGCGCCGTTCATGCGCGCCTACACCGAGCTGCTCGTGCAGACCTGCCACCGGCGCGGTGCCGTCGCGATGGGCGGCATGGCGGCGTTCGTGCCGAACCGCGCCGACCCCGAGGCCACCGCCGTCGCCTTCGAGAAGGTGCGGGCCGACAAGACCCGCGAGGCGAACGACGGCTTCGACGGATCCTGGGTCGCGCATCCCGACCTCGTGCCCGTGTGCCTCGAGGTGTTCGACGCCGTGCTCGGCGACCGGCCCAACCAGCTCGACCGGCAGCGTCCCGAGGTCGACGTGTCGGCCGCCGAACTGCTCGACGTCGCCTCGACCGGCGGTGCCGTCACCGAGGCGGGCCTGCGCACGAACCTCTCGGTCGGCGTCGCCTACACGGCCGCCTGGCTCGCTGGCAGCGGTGCGGTCGCCCTGCACAGCCTGATGGAGGATGCGGCAACAGCGGAGATCTCGCGATCGCAGGTGTGGCAGCACCTCCGGCACGGCGTGGTGCTCGCCGACACCGGGCGCACGATGACGCCCGAGCTCGTGCGGGAGGTGTTCGATGAGGAGGTCGCGAAGCTCCGCGCCGAGACGACCCCCGAGCGGTTCGCCGCCTACACCGAGCCCGCCGCACGCCTCGTCGCCGAGCTCTGCCTCGCCGACGAGTACGTCGACTTCCTCACCCTCCCGGCCTACGAACTGCTGGAGTGAGCGTGCGCACCGCCCTCTCGGCCGTCACCCTCGCCGCGATCGACGCCCGGCTCGCCGCGACCGACCGGCTCCTCGCCACGGCCTATCCCGGCGACGACGGCTCCCGCCAGCCGGTGCACACCGTCTACGTGCCCGCCGACCGGTACACGCCCGAGCTCCCCGCGCTGTGGGGACGCGACGCGCTCGCCGCCGTCGACGGGGCCGGCGGGGTCGAGGCGGTCGCGGTCGCGGTCGGCCTCGACGACGCGACCGCCGCGGCCGTGGCCTCCGCGGTCGAGCAGAAGCTCGTGCTCGAACCCATCGAAGACCTCCGGGTCGACTTCGAGGACGGCTACGGCGACCGCGGCGACGACGTCGAGGACGCCGACGCGGTCCGCGCAGCGAAGCGCATCATCGCCGCCGAGGGCGCCGGGTTCGCCCCGCCGTTCGTCGGCATCCGGATCAAGTCGTTCGAGGCCGCGACGCGTGCCCGCGGCATCCGCACGCTCGACCTGTTCGTGACCGCCCTCCTGGAGCACGGCGGCCTGCCCGCCGGCCTCGCGCTCACGCTGCCGAAGGTCTCGACCGTCGCGCAGGTCGAGGCGATGGCGGATGCCGCGGCCGCCCTCGAACGCGCGCACGGGCTCTCCGACGGCAGGCTCCGGTTCGAGGTGCAGGTCGAGACCCCGCAGGTCGTGCTGGGCGCCGACGGACGGTCGCCGCTCGCCCAGCTCGCGACCGCCGTGCCCGGGCGCATCAGCGGTCTGCACTACGGCACCTACGACTACAGCGCTGCGCTCGGCATCGCGGCGAGGTACCAGTCGATGGAGCATCCCGCCGCCGACCTCGCGAAGGGCCTCATGCAGGTCGCCGTCGCCGGCACGGGCATCCGCCTCTCGGACGGCTCGACGAACGTGCTGCCCGTCGGCGCCCGCACGCAGGAGGCGTGGCGGCTGCACGCGCGGCTCGTGCGCCGCTCGCTCGAGCGCGGGTTCCCGCAGGGGTGGGACCTGCACCCGCACCAGCTGCCGACGCGGTTCATCGCCACCTACGCGTTCTACCGCGAGGGGTACGCCGAGGCATCCGCTCGCCTGAGCGACGCCGTGCGAGGCGGCGGTGGCGCCGGTGCCGGCGCGAGCGCTGAGGCAGCCGTGCTCGACGAGCCGGCGACGGTGCGCGCGCTCGCCGGGTTCGTGCTGCGGGGCGTGCGCTGCGGGGCGATCCTGCCCGGCGAGGTCGCAGCCGACATCGGCCTCGACGAGGCGGCGCTCGTCGCGCTCGCCCACCCCAGGCGAGCGACCCGCGCGACGAGCGCGACGAGCCCGACACGCCCGACGAGCACCACGAGCTGAGCGGATGCCGCGGCCCCCGCGGCGACGGACGAGGAGGTCCCATGAGCTACTACACCCCGCAGGGCGGGCTGCCCGAGCAGACCGAGCTGCTCACCGACCGCGCGATCGTGACGGAGGCGTACACCGTCATCCCGAAGGGCGTGCTGCGCGACATCGTCACGAGCAACCTGCCGGGGTTCACGAACACCCGCGCGTGGATCCTCGCCCGGCCGATCGCCGGATTCGCGACGACGTTCTCGCAGCTCATCGTCGAGATCGGACCGGGCGGCGGCGCCGACTGGCCCGAGCGGGAGGAGGGCGTCGAGGGCGTCGTGTTCGTGACCGCGGGCGAGCTCACGCTCGAGCTCGAGGGCGACCAGCACGTGCTCGAGGCGGGCGGCTACGCCTACCTCGCGCCGGGGGCGAGCTGGGCGATCGCCAACGAGGGCTCGGAGTTCACGAGCTTCCAGTGGATCCGAAAGGCCTACGAGCCGCTCGAGGGCCACGAGGTGACGTCGTTCGTCACGAGCGACGCCGACGTGCCGCCGCAGGAGATGCCCGGCACGAACGGCGCCTGGTCGACGACGCGGTTCGTCGACCCCGACGACCTCGCGCACGACATGCACGTGAACATCGTCACCTTCCAGCCGGGCGGGGTGATCCCCTTCGCCGAGACGCACGTCATGGAGCACGGGCTGTTCGTGCTCGAGGGCAAGGGCGTCTACCGCCTGAACGGCGACTGGGTCGAGGTCGAGGCGGGCGACTTCATGTGGCTGCGCGCGTTCTGCCCGCAGGCCTGCTACGCGGGTGGGCCCGGGCCGTTCCGATACCTCCTCTACAAGGACGTCAACCGGCAGGTGCGGCTGACCGGCCTCGCCGCCGGCCGCACGGCCAGCCGATGGGGATGAGCGAGCGGATGCCGCGGGCGGGCGCTGCGGCTTCCGGCCCCGTCGCGGCATCCGGGCCCCTCGATCTCGTGCTCGAAGGCGGGCGCGTGCTCGTGGACGGCGCGTTCGCACCCGCCGAGGTCGGGGTGCGCGACGGCCGGATCGTGGCCGTCGCCCCGCTCGGGGCGGGTCTCGGGCGGGACGCGGCGGAGGTGGTGCGGCTCTCCGATGACGAGGTGCTCATCCCCGGGCTCGTCGACACGCACGTGCACGTGAACGAGCCCGGCCGCACCGAATGGGAGGGCTTCACGTCGGCGACGCGGGCCGCCGCCGCCGGGGGAGTCACGACGATCGTCGACATGCCGCTGAACAGCATCCCGCCGACGACGTCGGTGGCAGCCCTGGCGACCAAGCGCGCGGCGGCGCGCGGACGCGTCTTCGTCGACGTCGGCTTCTGGGGCGGGGTCGTGCCCGGCAACCTCGCGGACCTCGAACCGCTCGTCGCGGAGGGCGTGTTCGGGTTCAAGTGCTTCCTCGTCGACTCGGGCGTCGACGAGTTCCCGCCCGTCTCGGCCGACGAGATGGAGGCGGCGATGCGCGTCGTCGCCGGAACCGGCTCGCTGCTCATCGTGCACGCCGAGGACGCCGCCGTGATCGGCGCCGCGGGGCGTGCGCTCCCGCACCCGCACAGCCGCGACTACGCCGACTTCCTCGCGTCGCGTCCCGCGACGGCCGAGCACGCCGCCATCGCCGCGGTCATCGAGGCGTCCGCGCGCACGGGCGCGCAGGCGCACATCCTCCACCTCAGCGCGGCGAGCGCGCTCGGGCTCATCGCCGAAGCCAAGGCCGACGGCGTGCCCCTCACCGTCGAGACGTGCCCGCACTACCTGACGCTCACGGCCGAGGAGGTGCCGGCGGGCGCCACCGCGTTCAAGTGCTGCCCGCCGATCCGGGATGCCGCGAACCAGGACGCGCTGTGGCGCGGACTCGAGCAGGGCGTCATCGACTTCATCGTCTCCGACCACTCGCCGGCGCCCGCCGAGCTGAAGTTCGCCGGCGACGGCGACTTCACCGAGGCGTGGGGCGGCATCGCGTCGCTGCAGCTCGGGCTCGGCCTCGTGTGGACGGAAGCCCGACGCCGCGGCATCCCGCTCGCCCGCGTCGTCGAGTGGATGTCGGCGGCGCCCGCGCGCCGGGTCGGCCTCGGGACGAAGGGCGCGATCGCCGAGGGCCGCGACGCCGACCTCGTGGTGTTCGCGCCCGACGAGCTGTACACCGTGGATGGCGCGGCGCTCGAGCACCGGCATCCGATCACGCCCTATGACGGACGCGAGCTGCACGGCGTCGTGCGGCGCACGTGGCTCGCGGGCTCGCCCGTCGACCGCACGGCTCCGCGTGGGCGACTGCTGCGGCGGGCAGAATCGGAGGGTGCAGGCGATGACGCTTGAGGAGTTCAACGCCGCCGATCGCGACGAGGCGATCGCGTGGCTGCGCCCGTGCGTCGACGTGTCACGCTGGTGCGCCGAGCTCGCCGACGGCCGGCCGTACGCGTCGGTCGAGGCGCTGCTCGACGCCGCCGCGGAGGCCGCCTCGCCGTTCACCGTGGCTGAGGTCGAGGGCGCGCTCGCGCACCACCCCCGAATCGGCGAGCGCCCGGCCGGCACCGGCGCCGAGGCGGCGATGTCACGCTCGGAGCAGTCCGGCGTCGACCCGGCCGACGCCCGGGTGGCGGACGAGCTCGCCGCCGGCAACCGCGCGTACGAGCAGAAGTTCGGACGGGTGTTCCTCATCCGGGCCGCCGGCCGCTCGGCATCCGACATCCTGGCCGCGCTCACCGAGCGGCTCGCGCACACCCCGGCCGAGGAGGAACCGGTCGTCGCCGACCAGTTGCGCCAGATCGCCGTGCTCCGACTGAAGGGACGTCTCGCATGACCACCTCCCGCATCACCACCCATGTGCTCGACTCGTCGACCGGCGTGCCCGCGCAGGGGATGCACGTCGAACTCGCCGGTCGCGAGGGCAACGGCTGGCGGCCGCTCGACGCCGGCATCACCGACGCCGACGGCCGCATCATGCGACTCGGCGGCGACGACCTGCCCGCGGGCGAGTACCGTCTGCGCTTCGACACCGGCGGATACTTCCGGGCTCGGAATGCGGTGACGTTCTACCCCGAGGCGATCATCACCTTCATCGTCACCGACGATGGCCGGCACGTCCATGTGCCGCTCCTGCTGAGCCCGTTCGCCTACTCCACCTACCGAGGGAGCTGAGCCATGACCGAGTCCCCGATCGTCCTCGGCGCCAACCAGTACGGCAAGGCGGAGGTGCGCGTCGTGAAGCTCATCCGCGACACCGCCCGGCATGAGATCGACGACCTGAACGTGACCTCCCAGCTGCGTGGCGACTTCACGGCGGCACACCTCGCCGGCGACAACGACCACGTCGTGCCGACCGACACGCAGAAGAACACGATCTTCGCATTCGCCCGTGACGGCATCGGGTCGCCGGAGTCGTTCCTGCTGCGGCTGGCCGACCACTTCGCCGGCTCCTTCGACTGGGTGACCGGCGGACGGTGGGAGGCCGAGCGCTTCGACTGGGAGCGCATCCGCACCGGCTCCGAAGAGCACGATCACGGGTTCGTGCGCTCGGGGCGCGAGGTGCGCACGGCGCTCGTCATCGCCGACGGCGCCGACCGCCACGTGCTCGGCGGCCTCAGGGGGCTGACGGTGCTGAAGAGCACGGACTCGGGCTTCGTCGGGTATCCGAAGGACCGTTACACGACGCTCCCCGAGACGACCGACCGCATCCTCGCGACCGAGGTCACCGCCCGGTGGCGCTACGGCACCGACGGAGGGGCCGCCCGGGCCGAGGTCGACTACGACGCGGTGTACGCCTCGGTGCGGGGCCAGCTGCTCGAGGCGTTCGCCGACGGCTACTCGCCCGGCCTGCAGGCGACCCTGTTCGAGATGGGCCGACGGGTGCTCGAGCGGCATCCCGAGATCGCCGAGATCCGTTTCTCGATGCCGAACAAGCACCACTTCCTCGTCGACCTCTCGCCGTTCGGGCTCGACAACCCCAACGAGGTGTTCTTCGCCGCCGACCGCCCGTACGGCCTGATCGAGGCGGCTGTGGTGCGCGAGGGCGTGGAGTCCCCGCCCGCCGCTTGGGACGGCGTCGCCGGGTTCTGCTGACCCGGCCCGCTGCCTCGCGGATGCCGCGGGCGGGCGGTGCGGCCCAGGACGACCCGTTCGGAATCCGTGTGATCCCGGGACGGTGCGGCATCGACTGGGCATCCCGCCCGCGATAGCGTCGGGGGATGCGGATCCTCCTCGTCGGCGCCGGAGGCGTCGGAGATGCCATCGCGAAGATCGCGGCTCGTCGCGACTTCTTCGAGCTCCTCGTCGTGAGCGACTACGACGAATCGCGGGCGGAGCGCACCGTGGAGTGGATCCGCGGGCGGCACGGCGACGAGGTGGCCGCCCGCTTCGCCACGACCAGGATCGACGCGAGCGACCCCGACGTCGTGGCATCCGTCGCCCGCGAGATGCGCGCCACGCACGTGATGAACGCGGTCGAGCCGAAGTTCGTACCGTCGATCTTCGCCGGCGCGCTGGCCGCCGGGGCCGACTACCTCGACATGGCGATGAGCCTGTCCGAGCCGCATCCG
The DNA here is from genome assembly GCF_056404815.1 of Agromyces sp. P2_B3. Classification (NCBI taxonomy): domain Bacteria; kingdom Bacillati; phylum Actinomycetota; class Actinomycetes; order Micrococcales; family Microbacteriaceae; genus Agromyces; species Agromyces sp. P2_B3. The sequence goes on from NZ_JBFUDH010000002.1 coordinate 71,048, forward strand.
ACCGACCCCTACGCGCAGACCGGGGTGAAGCTCGGCGACGACCAGTTCGCGCAGGCCCCCGACTGGCAGGCCGCCGGCCGGCTCGCGCTCGTCGGCATGGGCGTGGAGCCGGGCCTGTCCGACGTGTTCGCCCGGTACGCCGCCGATCACCTGTTCTCCGACATCGACGAGCTCGGCGTGCGCGACGGCGCGAACCTCGTCGTCACCGATGAGGAGGGCAACGAGATCTTCGCCCCGTCGTTCTCGATCTGGACGACGATCGAGGAGTGCCTGAATCCGCCCGTGATCTGGGAGGAGGACGGGGGCTGGTTCACAACACCGCCGTTCAGCGAGCCCGAGGTCTTCGAGTTCCCCGAGGGCATCGGCCCGGTCGAGTGCGTGAACGTCGAGCACGAGGAGGTGCTCCTTATGCCCCGCTGGGTCGACGCGAAGCGGGTCACGTTCAAGTACGGCCTCGGCGACGAGTTCATCACCGTGCTGAAGACCCTGCACCTGCTCGGCCTCGACTCGACGACGCCTGTGCGGGTGCGCTCGGCGAACGGCCCGGTCGAGGTCGCGCCGCGCGATGTGGTGGCGGCATCGCTGCCCGATCCGGCGACCATCGGCCCGCGCATGACCGGCAAGACCTGCGCCGGGCTGTGGGTCACGGGCACCGGCACCGACGGGAAGCCGCGCGAGGTGTACCTGTACCACGTGTCCGACAACGAGTGGACGATGGCCGAGTACGAGGCGCAGTGCGTGGTCTGGCAGACGGCCCTGAACCCGGTCATCGCGCTCGAGCTCCTCGCCAGCGGCGCCTGGACGGGCACCGGCGTGCTCGGCCCCGAGGCGTTCGACGCGGCGCCGTTCCTCGAGCTCATGGCCCGCCGCGAGTCCGACGGCGGCTACGGCCAGACGTGGGGCATGGAGGATCGGCTGGCGTGACCGTCACCGAGGCTGCGGCGGCTGAGGCCGACGCGATGGCGGATGCCGCGGATGCCCGCAGCGGCATCTGCACCCGTCCGGCGCGTCCCGACGAGCTCGACGGTGTGCTCGCCCGCTTCGAGGCGACCTGGGGGGAGGGTCGCGGACCCGACCGCTCGATCATCCAGGCCATCGATCACGCGGGCAACACCGTGCTCGTCGCCGTCGACCTCGGCCAGGGCGGTGCGGATGCCGCGGGCGCACCGCTCGGCGCGACGCTCGGGTTCCTCGGCTGGGCGGGCGGCCTGCACCTGCACTCCCACATGAACGCCGTCGATCCGGCGGCGCGCGGACGCGGCATCGGCGTCGCCCTCAAGCTCCGCCAGCGGGCGGTGTGCCTGTCGCACGGGGTCACCGAGATGCGCTGGACGTACGACCCGCTCATCCGCCGCAACGCCCGCCTCAATCTCGTGCGCCTCGGCGCCGAGGTCGTCGCGTTCCAGGCCGACTTCTACGGCGTGCTCGACGACGCGATCACGGGCCGTGACCGCAGCGACCGGTTCGAGGTGCGGTGGCGCCTGGACGCGCCGCGCACCGCGCGGGCGCTCGTCGGCGGCGCAGTTCCCGAGTGGCGTGCCGAGGGCGGCCTGCCGCTCGTGGCCGACTTCGAGGCGGTTCGCGCCGCCGACCCCGCCGCTGCGGCACGGCTCCGAGATGCATCCCGCGAGGCCTTCGCGGTGCTCGCGGCCGACCCGGGCCTGCGCGTGGACCTCGACGCGAACGGCGACTACGTCTTCACGCGCGACGACCCCGACCGGGAGGCATCATGAGCGACACGACGAGCGACACCCCCACCATCGAGCGCATCGAGCTGCATCGCCTCGAGGTGCCGCTCGTGCGTCCGTTCGAGACCTCGTTCGGCCGCGAGACCGTGCGCGAGGTGCTCCTTGTGCACGTCGCCACCGACGCCGGCGACGGCTGGGGGGAGTGCGTCGCCGGCCGCGACCCGTTCTACTCGGGCGAGTACGTCGACGGGGCGGCATCCGTCATCGAGCGCTACCTCGCACCGGCGCTGCTCCACCCCGGGGCCCGAACGCACGTCCACGCAGCGGCAGCGCAGACCGGACAGCGCGAGCCGACGGATGCCGCAGGCGCGGCCGCCCTCGACGGGCCGGGTCGGCGCGGGGCATCCGTGCCGCTGGCGGCATCCGTCGGCCCGACGCTCGCGTTCGTCGCGGGGCACCGGATGGCGAAGGGGGCGCTCGAGGCGGCCGTGCTCGACGCGGAGCTGCGCGCGCAGGGCCGCTCGATGGGCGAGCTGTTCGGTGCGACCCGCGACTGGGTCGACTGCGGCGTGTCGGTCGGCATCGCGCCGACCCTCGAGGAGCTGCTCGACGAGGTCACCGGCTACGTCGAGGAGGGCTACCGCCGCATCAAGCTCAAGATCAAGCCCGGCTGGGACCTCGTGCCCGTGGGAGCCGTGCGCGAGCTGCTCGGGCCGGCCGGGCTGCTGCAGGTCGACGCGAACACCGCCTACACTGTCGACGACATCCCCCTGCTGGCCGAGCTCGACGCGTTCGGCCTGCTGCTCATCGAGCAGCCGTTCGCCGAGGAGGACCTCGCCGCGCACGTGCGCCTCGCCGAGGCGTGCGAGACCCCCGTGTGCCTCGACGAGTCGATCCTCGACGTGACGACGGCCGTCGACGCGATCGATCGCGGGGCGACCAGCGTGGTGAACGTCAAGCCGGGTCGCATGGGCGGGTACCTCGAGGCACTGCGCGTGCACGACGCGTGCCGCGCGCTCGACGTGCCGGTGTGGTGCGGCGGCATGCTCGAGACGGGGATCGGTCGCGCGGCGAACGTCGCGCTCGCGGCCCTGCCGGGCTTCACCCTGCCGGGCGACACCTCGGCATCGGGCCGCTACTTCGCCGAGGACCTCACCGAGCCGTTCGTGCTCGGCGACCCCGACGGTGAGCATCGGGGTCAGCTGCGGGTGCCGGATGCCCCCGGCACGGGCGTGACCGTGCGCGAGGACCTCCTGCGCGACTGGGCGACGCGCGAGCCCGTGGTGCTCACCCCCTGACCTCAGCGGCTGCCGTCCACCCGCTGACGTGACCCGCGGCTCACCGCAGCGTGAGCGCGAGCTCGCCGATCGCCGCCGCCGACGCCGCCAGGCGCGGATCGTCGTCGATGGCGAACCACGTCGACGAGAGCGCGCACCAGGCGACGAGCCAGTCCGCCAGTCGTCCCGGCTCGAACCCCGTCGACGCCGCGACGACGCCGAACTGCCGCTCGAGCCGACCCGGGGCGAGTGCGCGTTCGTGCGACGGGTTGCAGAGCAGGTTGCAGACGTCGAACTCCGCGTCGCCCAGGAGCCCCTTGGGGTCGATGGCGAGCCAGCCGCGCTCGCCGAAGTCGAGCACGTTGCCGTGATGGAGGTCGCCGTGCAGCACGACCGGGTCGCGCGGGTCGGCGAGCAGCCGCCCGGCGATGTCGGCGCCGCGCCGATGGAAGGCGCCGAGTTCGCCGCCGTGCGAGAACAGGTGGCGGAACCAGGTCGGAAGGTCGAGCAGCTCGGGCGGGTCGTCGGCGTCCAGCACGTCGGCGGATGCCGCGTGGATGCGCCCTGCCGCGTCGCAGATGATCCGCGTGGCCTCGTCGTCGTGCCCCGACTCGACCATGGTGACGAGGTCACGCGGCCCCGTGGCCCGCTCGAGGAGCACCGCCGCGCCGTTGCGCTCGAGCACCCGGGCCACTCCATGCCCGTCGAGCGCGGCGAGCAGGTCGGCGCCTCGCACCTCCTCGTCGACGTGGGCGACCTTGAGCACGGCGGGCGTGCCGTCCTCCGTGCGCACGGGCGTGAGGGTGCTCGACGCCGTGGTGACGGGGTCGCCGTCGGGGCGCACGCGCCAGCGTCGCAACCACGCGGTCTCCCCGGCGTGTCCGGGGTCGACCGGCCCGAGGTCGCTCACGACCGGTTCCACTCCTTGCCGGCCCACGGGTCGTAATCGGCCTCGAGCGACTCCTGGTCCGGCCGCTTCGACTCGGGCACGTGCTGCAGGTTCACCCTGATGCGGTACCAGAGCGAGCTCGATCCGCGCATGCCGTCGACGAGCACGTCGGCCGGATCGAGCATCGGCACGACGTCGGGATGCTTCGCCTTCCACCGTTCGAGGGCCTCCATGGCCTCGGGCTTGGTCTTGGTGCGCGCGACCTCGATGAGCGGCATCGTCGATTGGCGCCGGCCCGACCCGTCCGACGACTTCGGCGGCTTCTCCGCGGGGCCGAGCTCCTCGGCGAGCCGCAGGAGGCCGTCGAGTCGTCCGACGGCGTCATCGATGCCCGCGGCAGGGTCGCCGCGTTCCGCGAAGCGCTGCAGCACGGTCGCCACGGTGAAGCGCTCGGGGTGGCTGTCGCGCACCTCATCCCAGTCGAGTGGGGTCGACACGCGCGCGTCGGGCAGCGGCCGGATCGAGTATGCCGAGGCGACGGTGCGGTCCTTCGCGTTCTGGTTGAAGTCGACGAACACGCTCTCGCCGCGCTCCTCCTTCCACCACCGCGCGGTCGCCAGTCCGGGCGCACGCAGCTCGGTCTCGCGGGCGAGGGTCTCGGCGGCGAGCCGCACCTCGCGGAAGGTCCACTCAGGTTCGATCCGCACGTTGATGTGCATGCCGCGCGACCCCGAGGTCTTCGGCCACCCCACGAGCCCGTGGTCGGCGAGCACCTCCCGCACGACCATCGCGACGTCGACGATCTGCGACCAGTCGACGCCCGGCATCGGGTCGAGGTCGACCCGCAACTCGTCGGGGCGCTCGAGGTCCTCGGCGCGCACCGGGTGCGGGTTGAGGTCGATGCAGCCGAGGTTCACGACCCACGCGAGCGCCGCGGCATCCCGCACCACGACCTCCTCGGCGGAGTTGCCGGACGCGTAGTGCAGAGTCGCCGTGTCGATCCAGTCGGGCCGTTTCTCGGGCGCGCGCTTCTGGAAGAACGCCTCCTGCGAGATGCCCTTCACGAAGCGCTTCAGCACCATCGGGCGCCCGGCCGCGCCACGCAGCGCGCCGTCGGCGACGCCCAGGTAGTAGCGGACCAGGTCGAGCTTGGTGAGCCCCGGCTCGGGGAACACCACCTTGTCGGGGCTGCTGATGCGCACCTCGCGACCATCGATCTCGAGGAGCTCGGCATCGTCCTTGGCGGGACTCACGCCTTCACCCTAGGACGGCCCGTCGCCGAATGGGAGGTGGCGTGCCGCCCTTGCCGCGAGATGACGCGAATCGACCTTCGCGGCACCGCCAAGGGTCGATTCGCGTCACCTCACGTCTCATCGCGTCACGATGCGCCCGAGGCGACGGATGCCGCGGCCGCCGCCGCGGCGAGCCCGTACCGTCGCGGCGTCTCGCCGATCACCGCGCGGAACTCCCGGGTCAGGTGCGCCTGGTCGGCGAAGCCAAGGTCGGCCGCGAGGTCGGCGAGTGCGGGAGCGCCGGGCGCGGCGAGCGCCGCAGCAGCCTCCTGCATGCGGTAGCGACGGATGAGCCACTTGGGCGTCAGGCCGAGCTGCTCGCGCACGAGCCGCTGCAGGGTGCGCAGGCCGAGTCCGCTCGCGCGGGCGAGGTCTTCGGCGCGCAGGATGCCGCGATCGTGCTCCGCGAGCTCGACGACGTGCCGCACGAGCCTGGCGTCCTCGCCGAGCATGAGGTGCTGTCGCGCGAGCCACCGCTCGAACGCCGCGACGCCCGCCGCGTCGTCGCCGGCCTCGAGGGCGACGCGCACGTCGTGGGCCAGCCCCGCGGCATCCGTCGCCCGCAGCTCGTCGAGTGGCACCGAGCCGCCGAGCAGCGCGCGCATCGGTCCGCGCGTCAGCAGCCGTGCGACCCCGGGCTGCAACAGGACCCCGAACGCCCAGCCCGCGCCCTCGAGCCGGCGATGCGAACGGCCCGCTTCGGGACCGTGCAGACCAGCGGCATCCGCTTCGATCACGAGGTTCGCCGAGGGGTAGTCGAGCACGCCCTGCTCGACGACCGCGCCGGATGGCAGCTGCCACCTGGGCACCCAGACGTGTCGCACCAGGTCGGCGAGGGTGGGGTCGACGACGTACCGGGCGAGTCGCACCGGGGCCCGCGCCTCGACCTGCGCATCGGCGTGCGCCGCGAGCGGGGCGATGCCCGGAGCGTCGGGCGTCGTCGCGAGCACGCCCTTGACGGCCGAGGCGCCCGCCCGGGATCGCCAGTACGCGTCGGACGTCGTCATGGGCCCAGTATCGCGGGCACCACCGATGTCGCGTTTCGACAAGCGTCTCGGATGCCGCTTGCGTAGCGTCGAGGGCATCGGAACCGTCCGTCCAGGGAGGACACCATGCAGGACTTCGAGATGACCATCTACATCAAGGCCGACCCGCTCGTCGTCTGGGAGGCGATCGTCGGCGACGAGGGCAGCCGCGCGGTGATGTTCGGCTCGGTGCTGCGCGGCGAGCTCGAGCCCGGCGGCACCTACGAGTACGTCGGCCCGGGCGAGGGCGGCACGGAAGTCGTGCACGTCTACGGCGACGTCCTCGAGGCCGACCCGGGCGTCGTGCTGCAGCTCACCGAGCACCCCGGACCCATCTATCGCGAGAACCATGCCGAGCTCACGAGCCGCATGACCTGGCGGCTCGAGCAGGCCGGCATCGGGCTCACGAGGCTGACCTTCACGAACGACGAGTGGAGCGAGGGGCATCCGGCGCAGGCCGAGACGGCCGAGACCTGGCCGCGCGTGCTCTCCAGCCTTAAGTCGTGGATCGAGACGGGCGAGGCCATCCCGATGACCTCCTGAGCGAGCGGATGCCGCGCCGCACCGTCGGCCCGCCTGGCCCCACCCGTCGCCCGCTCCCGCCCCTTTGAGATGACGCGAATCGACGTTCCCCGTGCGCACGAAGGACGATTCGCGTCATCTCACGCGCGGCGGGGCGGTGACGGGGCGCCCATCCGCAGTACCGTGAAGGCACCGGCGAGAGGATGACCATGCGGCGACTGCTCGACCTCAGGATCGTGCGCTGGGAGCTGAAGACCCTCTACATCGTGGTCGCGTGGATCGTCGGCTTCGTCGTGGCGGAGCTGCTCAGGACGCTCGGTGCCCCGGTCGTCGTCGTCGAGCTGGCGAACATCCTGACGACGTTCGCGCCGTTCGCGCTTGCGGTGCGGATCTTCCGCGGCAGGGATGAGCCGGTCGAGCCGCCCCGGGCGTGGTGGCGCATGACGGCGTGGCCGGCGCTGAGCCGCCGCCTCGGCATACTGTTCGCAGTCCTCGCGGCATTCGGCGTGCTGGTGCTCTTGCTCGCCGCTGCCGGGGTCGCGGTGTACCAGCCGACGGCCGACGGCGGGGTTGCAACGCTCGTCAGCGGTTGCGTCCAATTCGCGGTGCTTGCATTCCTCTACCTCAATTCGGCGATCCGGATGTCCCGGCTCGGCATCTCCAAGCCCGTGCCGTTGCGGTTCAAGGGGGGCCTGAACCTCTAGCGGCTCGACGCTGAGGTCGCCGCGACATCCGGTGCCGCGACCGACGGATGCCGCGGGCGACGCGTGGCTAGGATCGTGCCCATGGCCGACGACGCGGTGAAGCAAGCTCAGGAGGCGGCCGCCGCAGCGGCCGAGGCGGCCGAGGCCCTGCAGGCGCAGGCCCAGGAGGCGATCCGCAAGGCGGAGGAGGCCGCGGCGCTTGCCCAGGCGCTCGAGGCGCAGCAGCGGGCGACGGATGCCGCGGCCGCAGCCACCGCCGCCCAAGGCGAAGCCGCGGCCGCCCCAGCGCGCGCCGAGGCCGCCGCCGCGGCATCCGGCCCGCTCGACGCAGCCCAGGTCACCGCGATCCGTGACGGCTACGCGTTCGACGGCCCCGCCCTCGAGATGGGCGCGCTCGTGAACGGCGACGCGATGCCCGACGTGCCCGTGCGTATCCCGCTCGCGATGACGAACCGGCACGGGCTCGTCGCGGGCGCCACCGGAACGGGCAAGACCCGCACCCTGCAGGTGCTCGCCGAGCAGCTCGCCGCCCACGGCGTGGCGGTGTTCGCCGCCGACATCAAGGGTGACCTCTCGGGCATTGCGACCCCCGGCGTGGGCAACGAGAAGCTGCTCCGGCGCACCGCCGGCATCGGCCAGGCATGGGAGGCCGCCTCCTTCCCGGTCGAGTTCTTCTCGCTCGGCGGCATCGGCCGCGGCGTGCCGATCCGCGCCACGGTCGCCGGATTCGGCCCGCTGCTGCTCAGCAAGGTGCTCGGCCTCAACGACACGCAGGAGTCGAGCCTCGGACTCGTGTTCCACTACGCCGAGAACGCGGGCCTCGCGCTCCTCGATCTGGAAGACCTCCGCGCGGTGCTGCAGTACCTCACGAGCGACGAGGGCAAGGGCGAGCTCGAGGGCCTCGGCGGTCTCTCGAAGGCGACGGTCGGTGTCATCCTGCGCGAGCTGGTCGCGTTCGCCGAGGCCGGCGCCGACGCGTTCTTCGGCGAGCCCGAGATCGACACCGCCGAGTTCCTGCGCGTGGCATCCGACGGTCGTGGCATCGTGAGCCTGCTCGAGGTGCCGGGCGTCGCCGACCGCCCGGCGCTCTACTCGACCTTCCTCATGTGGCTGCTCGCCGACCTGTTCAACGACCTGCCCGAGGTCGGCGACCTCGACCAGCCCAAGCTCGTGTTCTTCTTCGACGAGGCGCACCTGCTGTTCGCCGACGCGTCGAAGGATTTCCTGCAGCAGGTCGTGCAGACGGTGCGTCTCATCCGCTCGAAGGGCGTCGGCGTGTTCTTCGTCACGCAGACCCCCAAGGACGTGCCCGCCGACGTGCTCGCCCAGCTCGGATCGCGGGTGCAGCATCAGCTGCGGGCGTTCACGCCCGACGACGCGAAGGCGTTGCGCGCGACCGTCTCGACCTACCCGAGGTCGGGCTACGACCTCGAGGAGGTGCTCACGACCCTCGGCACCGGCGAGGCGATCGTCACCGTCATGAACGAGAAGGGTGCGCCGAGCCCCGTCGCGTGGACGCGGCTCCGCGCTCCGCAGGCGCTGATGTCACCGTCGCCGGATGCCGCGATCGATGCCGCCATCGCCGCGTCGCCCCTGCAGGCGAAGTACGGCACCGCGATCGACCGGGAGTCCGCACATGAACTGCTCACCGCGAAGATGAACGCCGCCGCGGCCGCCGCGAAGGCCGCCGAGGATGCCGCGGCCAAGGCCAAGGCCGACGCCGAGTACGCCAAGCAGCAGGCCGCCATCGAGAAGCAGCGCGACAAGGAGCAGAAGGCGGCGCAGGCCGAGTACGACCGGCTCATGAAGCGCACCTCGAGCACCTCCCGCTCGCGATCCACCACGCGCTCGCGCTCCTCGGGCGGCGACTCGGTGCTCGAGCAGGTCCTCGGATCCAAGGCGACCCGCGACGTGCTCACGAGCGTCGTCGAGGGCATCTTCGGCACGCGGCGGCGGCGATGAGCGCAGAGCGAGCGGATGCCGCGACGGCCGCATCCGCGAATGACGCCGCTCCGCGGCATCCGTTCATCCGTCCCTATCGCCCGGGCGACCGCGACGCCGTCTTCGAGATCTGCCTGCGCACGGCCGCCGGCGGCGGGGACGCGACCGGCGTGTACTCCGACGACTCGCTCATGCCCGAGGTGTTCGCGTTGCCGTACGTGACCTACGACCCCGACCTCGCCTTCGTGGTCGACGACGGGCACGACGGACGCGCACTGGGCTACGTCATCGGCGTCGCCGACACCCGCGCCTTCGTCGAGTGGTGGACGCGCGAGTGGACGCCCGGGTTCCGCGAGCGGCATCCGTCACCAGGGGCCCCCACCGGACGCGAACCGGGCTTCACCGAGGCGCAGCTCATCGACGCCGGCACGAACCCCGACCGCATGCTCATCGCCGAGGTCGACGCGTATCCGGCGCACTTGCACATCGATCTGCTGCCCGTGTTGCAGGGGCAGGGACTCGGCCGCCGTCTCATCGACACGCTGCGCGACGCGCTCGCGGCTCGGGGTGTGCCGGCCGTGCACCTCGGCATGGACGCCGCCAACACGGCGGCGCGCGCGTTCTACGACCGGCTCGGATTCCACGAGCTGCCGTCGAGCCGTCCCGACGCACCGCTGCTCGGCATCGCGACCGATCGCGGTACGACCGACCGCGGTACCCCAGACCGCCGGGCGACCGACGGTCGCTCGGACGTCGACGAGGTCAGCGCGTGAGCGAGCGCCGCTCGAACCAGTAGAGGAGGTTCGGGTCGGTCTCCCGCAGCTCGGCGAGCGTGACCGGCTCGCTGCGCACGGATTCCTCGGTACCGAGGATCTCGGCCATCTGGTCCATCGTGGCCGAGTTCCAGAACCGCCCGCGCATGCGGAAGACGCCGCGCCCGTTCCGGCTGACGACGAACAGCTCGTGCGTGGTGTCGAGGCTGTTGGGCCGGTACAGCTCCACGCGGAGGATGCCCGAGATGTCGCGTGCCGCGACCGTGTAGGTGCCGCCGAAGAAGCCGCGCTCGACGATGCCGTACTCGCTCACCGAGGCCTGGGTGCGTTGGTAGGCGAGCCAGGCGATCGTGATGAGGGCGGCCGTCACGAGGCCGGTCCAGGCGACGATCGGCCACGTACCGCTCGGATCGAGGAGCCACAGCTCCGCCGCGAGCACCGGCAGTGCGAGTGCGGCGATCGGAAGCCCGATGCTCCGGGTGAGGGTGCGACGCGGCCTCAGGGTGAATACCCTGAGGCCGTCGCCCCTTACTGCCGTCGGCCGGATGGAGGAGCCCCCTGCGTCCCCACTCCTTGTGTCCATCGCCGCCGTTGACATCTCTCACATCATGTTCTTCAGGGCGCTTCGCCGCTATTCCGCATTAATGAGGACACGGCCGTCCGGAAACGACGAACGGCCCGATCTGCGAGGAGATCGGGCCGTTCGTGTTTGAGCGGAGGATGGGGGATTCGAACCCCCGAGGGCTTTCACCCAACACGCTTTCCAAGCGTGCGCCATAGGCCACTAGGCGAATCCTCCTGAGACTCCTCACGCACCCGCCAGAGCCCGGTTACCCTTGCTGCGTTTCCGCCCTGGGGGAGTTGGCCTGGATGGCGCCACGTGAGGAGCCGGAGACAGTCTACCCGAGCCGAGCCGAGGGAGTTGACCGCGGCCGGCCTCGAGCGGCGGCGGGCACCGCGCCGGCGAACAGGGCCACGCGGCATCCGGTGCATTCCCAGACGTCCGCCGAGGCCCGCCCAATAGGCTGGGGCGCGTGGCGCACCGCATCTACATCTGCTCCGCCGAGGGCAACACCGGCAAGTCCACGGTGGCGCTCGGCACGCTCGACACCCTGACGCGGCGGGCGACGCGCGTGGGCGTGTTCCGGCCGATCTCGCGGTCCACCGAGGAGCGCGACTACGTGCTCGACCTGCTGCTCGCGCACGAGGGCGTGGTGCCGCTCGAGTACGAGGACGCGATCGGCGTCTCGTACGACGAGGTGCACGCCGACCCCGACGCGGCGCTCGCCACGATCGTGCAGCGCTTCAAGGCCGTCGAGGACCGCTGCGACGCGGTCGTGGTGCTCGGGTCCGACTTCACGGATGTCGGGAGCCCGACCGAGCTCGCCTACAACGCCCGGATCGCGGCGAACCTCGCCGCTCCGGTGCTGCTCGTGCTCGGCGGCCGGGTCGGCGAGGGGCGCGCACGCTCCGAGCGACTCGGACACGCCGACGCACGCACGCCCGAGGAGCTCGCCCAGCTCACCGAACTCGCCATCGAGGAGCTCGGGCGCGAGCACGCGACGCTCCTCGGCGTCGTCGTCAATCGCGCCGACCCCGAGCAGCTCGACGTCATCGTGCAGCGCGTCGGCGCGGCCGCTCGGTGGGAGGTCGACGCGGTCTCGGGCGTCGAGACGTTGTCCGCGGCATCCGTCGCCGTGTGGGCCATCCCCGAGGACCCGTTCCTCGTCGCGCCCTCGATGCGCAGCATCATGGCCGCCGTCGACGGCGAGCTGTACGCCGGCGATCCCGACCTGCTCGACCGCGAGGCGCTCGGCGTGGTGGTCGCCGCGATGTCCATGGAGAACGTGCTCACGCGCCTCATCGAGGGATCGGTCGTGGTGGTGCCGGGCGATCGCAGCGAGGTGCTCCTCGGCGTGCTCACCGCGCACGCCTCGGCGACGTTCCCGTCGATCTCGGGCATCGTGCTGAACGGCGGCTTCCCGCTCTCCGACGCGGTCGAACGCCTCATCGATGGCCTGAAGGCGGGTCTGCCGATCATCCGCACGCAGCTCGGCAGCTACGACACGGCGCTCGCGATCACGCAGACGCGCGGCCGTCTCGCCGCAGAATCGCAGCGCAAGCGCGACACGGCGCTCTCGCTGTTCGAGAAGCACGTCGACGGGCACGCGCTGCTCGACCTGCTCGACGTCGCACGTCCCGAGGTCGTCACCCCGCTCATGTTCGAGTACGGACTGCTCGAACGCGCGCGCCGGGAGCGCAAGCACATCGTCCTGCCCGAGGGGTATGACGATCGCATCCTCCGCGCGGCCGCGACGCTGCTCGCCCGCGACGTCGCCGAACTCACGATCCTCGGCGAGGAGATCGAGATCCGCGCCCGCGCGATCGGGCTCGGCCTCGACATCTCCCGCGCCACGGTGCTCTCGAACCACGACCACGTGCTCGTCTACCGGTTCGCCGACGAGTACCAGCGCCGCCGGGCGCACAAGGGCGTCACGCTCGAGCAGGCGCGCGAGATCGTGCAGGACGTGTCGTACTTCGGCACCATGATGGTCGCGCTGGGGCTCGCCGACGGCATGGTGTCGGGCGCGGTGCACACGACGGCGCACACGATCCGCCCCGCGTTCGAGATCATCAAGACGAAGCCGGGCGTCGACGTGGTGTCGAGCGTGTTCCTCATGGCGCTCGCCGACCGGGTGCTCGTCTACGGCGACTGCGCCATCGTGCCGATGCCGACCGCCGAGCAGCTCGCCGACATCGCGATCTCGTCGGCGGCGACCGCCACGCAGTTCGGCATCGAGCCGCTCGTGGCCATGCTGTCGTACTCCACGGGCGAGTCGGGCACGGGCGTCGACGTCGACAAGGTGCGCCGCGCGACCGAGCTCGTGCGCGAGCGTGCGCCCGAGCTCGCGGTCGAGGGCCCCATCCAGTACGACGCGGCAGCCGACGCCGCGGTGGCACGCACGAAACTGCCCGAGTCGACGGTCGCGGGCCGGGCGACGGTGTTCATCTTCCCCGACCTCAACACGGGCAACAACACCTACAAGGCCGTGCAGCGCTCGTCTGGCGCGGTCGCCATCGGCCCGGTGCTGCAGGGGCTCAACAAGCCGATCAACGACCTCTCCCGGGGGGCCCTGGTGCAGGACATCGTGAACACCGTGGCGATCACGGCGATCCAGGCGGCGGATGCCTCGTGAGCATCGTCCTCGTCGTCAACTCGGGCTCCTCATCGATGAAGTACCAGCTGATCGACGTGGAGGCGGCCGAGCCACTGGCGAGCGGGCTCATCGAGCGGATCGGACAGGCCGACGGCCGGGCGACGCACACGGTGCGGCATCCGTCGTCGAGCGGTGCGCCGGCTGGGTCGGATGCCGCGGGCGGGCCGGATGCCGCTGACGAGACGTTCCGCGACGACGTCGCGGTGCCCGACCACGACGCCGCCTTCGCGTGGATGCTCGAGGCGTTCGCCGCGCACGGCCCGTCGCTGGAGGAGTACCCGCCCATCGCGGTGGGGCACCGGGTGGTGCAGGGCGGAGCGCGGTTCTTCGAGCCGACCGTGATCACCGAGCTCGTGAAGATCAACATCGACGAGCTGTCAGTGCTCGCCCCACTGCACAACCCGGCGAACCTCGCGGGCATCGTCGCGGCCGAGCGGGCGTTCCCCGACGTGCCGCACGTCGCCGTGTTCGACACGGCGTTCCACCAGACCATGCCGCCCGCCGCCTACACCTACGCCATCGACCGCGAGGTGGCGGCCAGGCATCGCATCCGCCGCTACGGGTTCCACGGCACCTCGCACCGGTTCGTGTCGCGGGCGACCGCCGAGTTCCTCGGGCGCCCCGTCGAGGACCTGCGCCTCATCGTGCTGCACCTCGGCAACGGCGCGTCCGCCTGCGCCGTCTCGGGCGGTCGCTCCGTGGAGACGAGCATGGGCATGACCCCGCTCGAGGGACTCGTCATGGGCACCCGCTCGGGCGACCTGGATCCTGCCATCCTGCTGCACCTCGAGCGCCGGGCCGGGCTCGATGCCGACGGGCTCGACGACCTGCTCAACAAGCGGAGCGGCATCCTCGGGCTCGGTGGGCACGGCGACATGCGCGACCTCGTGTCGGCGGCCGAGTCGGGCGACGAGGCGGCGACCCTCGCCCTGGAGGTGTACACGCACCGCATCCGCTCGTACGTCGGTGCCTACGCGGCGCAGCTCGGACGGGTCGACGCGATCGCCTTCACCGCGGGCGTGGGCGAGAACGCGCCCATCGTGCGGGAGTGGTCGCTCGCGGGCCTGGAAGGATTCGGCGTGGAGCTCGACCCCGAGCGCAATCGCGAGCGAGGAAGCGGCGCTCGCCGCATCTCGACGGATGCCTCGCGCACGGCCGTGCTCGTCGTGCCGACCGACGAGGAGCTCGAGATCGCGCGGCAGACGCTCGCCGTCGTCACCGCCTGACCATCGCAACCCCGGCTCTCGCCGCTGGGACTCGCCACCACTCCCGGTTGAGGACGCGAACGGGGCTTCCGGCCGACCTCATACGCCCCGATCGCGTCCTCAACCCGCGTCAGAGTTGCGCAAGAAGTATTGTGCAACGAGTCTTGCGGAGTTAGCATCGACGCATGAGCGACTCTGAGCATGCGCCCACCCCCGCGCCACGGGACGAGCACCGAGACCGGGTCATCCAGGTCCACGATCCCGGCCCCATGCGTGCGCTCGCGCACCCCCTGCGGCTGCGCATCTTGGGCCTCCTCCGCGTCGAGGGACCGCAGTCGGTCGGCGCGCTCGCGCAGGCCACCGGCGCGGCATCCGGCTCGGTGAGCTACCACCTCGCGACGCTCGCGAAGCACGGGTTCGTCGTGCCCGCACCCGAGTTCGAACGAGACGGCCGCGAGCGTTGGTGGAAGGCCGCGCACGAGATGACGACCTCCCAGTCGGCGGACTTCCTCGACGATCCCGATCGGCGCGAGGCCGACGAAGCCATGCGGCGAGCGGTGCTCGATCTCTACCACCGCGAACTGCTGCGGGCGCTCGACGCCGAACTCGACCTCGAGCCCGAGTGGGTTGCCGCGTCGGACTCGAGCGACGGCGGAGCGCAGCTCACGCTCGACGAGTTCCGCGAGCTCAACGCCGACCTCGAGGCGGTGCGCGACAAGTGGTGGGCGCGCGGCCGCGAGCCCCGCGAGGGCACCCGCGCGGTGCGGTGGATCACGCACACCTTCCCCCGGACGCTGTCATGACCGGGGCACGGCGCCGCGCGCCGCTGCTCGCGCTCTACACGGCCCAGTTCTTCTCGCTCGGCGGCAACGCGATCGCGCTCGTCGCCATCCCGATCATCGCCCTGACCCAGACCGGCTCGCCGCTCGCAGCGGGCGTGGCCGGCGTGTTCGCCACGGTCCCGCTCATCATCGGCGGCACGTTCGGCGGGGTGCTCGTCGACCGCTTCGGCTATCGCGTCTCGAGCATCGTCGCGGATGTGGCGAGCGCGCTCGCCATCATCGCGATCCCGTTGCTCAGCGCCACGGTCGGCCTCTCGTTCGGGGCGCTGCTCGCGCTGGTGTTCCTCGGTGGCCTCCTCGACCCGCCGGGTGACACCGCGAAGACCTCCCTCGTGCCCGACCTCGCGAAGCTGGCACGGATGCCGCTCGCCCGCGCCGCGGGAGCGCAATCGGCCGTGCAGCGCACGTCGACCATGGTCGGCGCGGGCATCGCGGGTGCCATGGTCGCGTTGTTCGGACCGGTTCCGGCGCTCATCGTGGACGCGGGCGGATTCGTCGTCTCGGCCGTGCTCGTCGCCTGCTTCGTGCCGCGCGCGGTGGCGGCGGCCGCCGCGGACGACGCTGCCGACGGCGACGGCGAGGGCGTGGGCGAGCCCACCAAGGGCGGGTTCGTCGTCGGCATCCGCTTCATCGCGAGGCATCCGCTGCTGCGCGCCATCGTGCTGCTCGTGACGCTCACGAACGCGATCGACGCCGCCGGCATGACGGTGCTGAAGCCGGTGTACGCCACGCGGGTGCTGCACGACCCGGCCGTGCTGGGCTTCATGGTCGGATGCTTCGCGGCGGGCGCGCTCACGGGCTCCGCGCTCTTCGGGGTCCTCGGCCACCGCTACTCGGGGCGGGTGATGTTCGCCACGTGCTTCGTGCTCGCCGGCACGCCGCCCTACCTGGCGATGGCGCTCGGTGCACCGCTGCCCGTGCTCCTGCCGGTGCTCGCGCTGTCGGGCCTGGCCGCCGGCGCCCTCAACCCGATGATGTCGACCGCGATGTACGGCGAGGTGCCCGACGGCATGCGCGCGCGGGTGTTCGGTGCCCTCACGGCGGGCGTTGCCGCGTCCATGCCGCTCGGGGCGCTGCTCGGCGGGCTCGCGGTCGAGCAGGTAGGGCTCGTGCCGACGCTCGCGACGTGCGCGGCGCTCTACCTCGTACTCGGCGGCAGCCCGCTCTTCATCCGCGGGTTCGCCGGGCTCAGTGCGGCGCGCGACCATGGGGTGGCAGAGGAGGAGACGAACGCCGGGGACGGCATCGACGACGACGCTGCGACGACGGGATCCGACATTCCCGAGGTTTCGTCGAGGTAACCTTCAGTCATCCATCAGGAAACCCTTGTCCCCGACCGCGACTTGGCTCTAGGTTGACATCGGGGGACGGGCTCGGGGGAGTCCGCCATTCGTCGACATGGGGGTTGATCGATGGAGCAGCAGACACGCGCCTGGGCGCGGATCGAGCGGGATCGCAGGAGCCGCGGCAGGCGGTTCCGGTTCCGCAGCACCGCGTTCCTGAGTGTCGTGGCCGTGCTGGCCGCGGGCGGTGTGCTGACCGCGACCGCAGCTCCGGGCGACACGTCGCACGCGGAGGGGCAGTTCCTCTCGGGCTCGCTGCTGGACTCGGTGGACCTCAGTGGCATCGTCGGCATCGACGGGGAGACCGCGACGAGCGACGGCGTCACGCCCGAGACGAACGCGCAGAACCTCGACCTCGGAGTGCTCGGCGTCGTGAACGTCGATGTCGGCGGAGGCATCCAGCTGCCCATCGACTTCGTCGACGCGGGCGTCGTCGGCCAGTACGCCAGCGCCTCGACGAATGGCTCGTCGCTCGGTGCGTCGGGCCTCATCTCCGACTCCGGGGCGATCGGCACCGGCGTCACCCCGGCGCCGGGCGTGGCGCCCGGGCCGCTCGGCTTCGACCTCGCGGACCTGTTGGGTGCGGAGTTCGCCGGCACGATCACCGACCTCGACCTCGAGGTGGGCGCGGTCAGTGCGAATGCGTCGGTGACGGCCGGTGGCACGCCCGTCGGGGACTACGAGATCGCCTCCGCGGTGGTGCAGGTCGACAGCCCGGTGATCGCGGGCATCACGGGGACGGTGAACGATGCGGTCGCCGTGCTTCAAGGCGACGTCGACGCGCTCGCCGGCCCCGGCGGATCACTCGTCAACGGGGTACTCGGTGCCGTCGACGACCTGCTCCTCGGCGTGGGCATCGGCAGCGCCACGGCCACCGTCGACGTCGACCTCGCCGCCGCAGTTGCGCCGATCCTCGCGGCGCCGCTCGACTCGGGCGGGGGCGTGGTCATCGATCTCGCCGCAGGCACTATCACGCTCGACCTCGACCAGCTCGTCGGTGGGCTCAACAGCCTGCCACCGAGCACCGAGCTGCTCTCGGCCGCCGTGCTGACCGAGGTGACCACCCAGGTCGCCGACCTCATCGACGGGCTCGTCGACGACCTCGGCACAGCGATCACGACCGCCCTCGAGAACGCCGCCGTTGCCGTCGAGGTGACGCTCACCGCACCCGTCCTCGGAACGCCCCTCGTGACCGTGACCGTCGACGGCACGCTCCTCGACGTCGTGGACGGCAACGCGGCGGTGGGAATCGACGCACTGGGTGTGCCGATCGTCGGTCTGACCGACGCCGTGATCCTCGCTGCGCTCGGCCCGATCGTCGACGCGGTCATCGACCCCGACACCGGGGCACTCGGCACGCTGCTCACGACGCTCACCGACGAGGTGGTCAATCCCGTGATCACTGCCCTGAACCCCGCGATCCTGCTGCTCGACACGGTCGTCTCGTTGCTCGCGAACGCGCAGGAGCCCGAGCCGCCGGTTGCCGGCGCCGTCTTCCAGGAGACCGCGCTGCGACTCACCCTCCTGCCGACCACCATCGTCCCCGAGCTGCTCGAATTGAACCTCGCGCGAGCCCTCGTGGGGCCGAACCTCGTGGCGCCCGTTCTCCTCTCGCTCACCCCCGACGAGGGTCCGACGGCGGGTGGCACGGTCGTCACCATCGACGGCACGGCGCTCGCTGGAGCGACGTCGGTCACGGTAGACGGGGCACCCGTGCTGTTCACTCAGGTCAGCGACACCGAGATCACGTTCACGACGACGCCGCACGCTGCGGGTTCGGTGGACGTGGTCGTGACCACGCCGGGGGGCGAAAGCGACCCACTGCCGTTCACGTTCGTGCCGGCTCCGGTGCTGACGGCGCTGACGCCCGATGAGGGTCCCGTCGCGGGCGGCACGCCCGTCACGATCACCGGCACCGACCTGGCCGGCGCGACCGAGGTGACCATCGACGGCGCATCCGTGCCGTTCGTCCAGGTGAGCGACACCGAGATCACGTTCACGACCCCGCCGCATGCTGCGGGTGCGGTCGACGTGGTCGTGACGACGCCGGGGGGCGAGAGTGACGCGCTGCCGTTCACGTACGTGCCGGCTCCCGCGCTGACCGCGCTCACGCCCGACGAGGGTCCGGTCGCCGGCGGCACGCCCGTGACGATCACCGGCACCGACCTGGCCGGCGCGACCGAGGTGACGATCGACGGGGCATCCGTGCCGTTCACGCAGGTGAGCGACACCGAGATCACGTTCACGACGCCGCCGCACGCCGTCGGGCCGGTCGACGTGGTGGTGACCACGCCCGGCGGGGACAGCAACGCGCTGCCGTTCACGTATGTGCCGGCACCGAGCCTGATCGCGCTGACGCCCGATGAGGGTCCGGCCGCGGGTGGCACGCTCGTGTCGATCACGGGTACGAACATCGGCGGTGCGACCGCCGTGACGATCGACGGGGCATCCGTGCCGTTCACCCAGGTGAGCGCCACCGAGGTCACGTTCGTGACGCCGCCGCACCTGCCCGGGCCGGTCGACGTGACTGTCACGACCCCCGGCGGGACGAGCGGGCCGCTCCCGTTCACGTTCGTGCCGGCCCCGGCGCTGACCGCGCTGACGCCCGATGAGGGTCCCGTCGCCGGCGGGACGCCGGTGACGATCACCGGGACCGATCTGGCCGGCGCGACGGCAGTGACGGTCGACGGGGCACCCGTGCTGTTCACGCAGGTCAGCGACACCGAGATCACGTTCACGACCTCGGCGCACGCTGCCGGTCCCGTCGACGTCATCGTGACCACACCCGGAGGGCCGAGCAACGCGCTGCCGTTCACGTACGTGCCGGCGCCCTCGTTGACGACGCTGACGCCCGACGAGGGGCCGACCGTCGGCGGCACGGTCGTGACGATCACCGGCACGGCGCTCGCCGAGGCGACGCAGGTGACGATCGACGGCGTCTCGGTGCCGTTCACCCAGGTGAGCGACACGGAGATCGCGTTCATCACGCCGCCGCACGCCGCGGGTCCGGTGGACGTGATCGTCACCACGCCCGGTGGCACGAGCAACCCGCTGCCGTTCACGTTCGTGCCGGCTCCGGCGCTGACCTCGCTGACGCCCGATGAGGGTCCGGTCGCCGGCGGCACGCCGGTCACGATTACGGGCACGAATCTCGCGGGTGCGACGGAGGTGACGGTCGACGGGGCATCCGTGCCGTTCACGCAGGTCAGCGACACCGAGATCACGTTCACCACCCCGCCGCACGCGGCCGGTCCGGTCGACGTGATCGTGGAGACGCCCGGCGGCCCGAGCAACGCGCTGCCGTTCACGTTCGTGCCGGCTCCGGTGCTGACGGCGCTCACGCCTGATGAGGGTCCGGTCGCCGGCGGCACGCCCGTGACGATCACCGGCACGGACCTGGCCGGCGCGACCGACGTGACCATCGACGGGGCATCCGTGCCGTTCATCCAGGTGAGCGACACCGAGATCACCTTCACCACGCCGGCTCACACCGCCGGCCCCGTGGACGTGGTCGTGACGACGCCGGGCGGCGACAGCAACGCGCTGCCGTTCACGTACGTGCCGGCTCCGGTGCTGACGGCGCTCACGCCGGCCGAAGGTCCGGAGACCGGCGGCACCGAGGTCACCATCACCGGCATCGACCTCGGCGGCGCGACCAGCGTCACGGTCGACGGCGAGGAGGTTGACTTCACCGTGGTGGATGACGCGACGATCACGATCGTGACGCCACCGCACGCCGCCGGCCCGGTCGACGTGGTCGTCACCACCCCCGGTGGAGCCTCGCCGCCGCTCGAGTTCGAGTACACGCCCGTCACCACCATCGACGGGATCGAACCGGGCACGGGACCGGAGGCGGGCGGCACGCAGGTGACCATCACCGGGCACTGCTTCGCCGGTGCGACCGCCGTGCTGTTCGGCGACGTGCCCGCGACGAGCTTCGAGGTCGTCGACGACACCACGATCATGGCCGTCGCACCCGCGGGAGTCGGGACGGTCGATGTGACAGTCGTCGGGTCCGAGGCGTGCGGCGACGGAACCGCCGAGGGCGGGTTCGTCTACACGCCCGTACCCAGCACCCCGCCTGCCGCCGCTCCCGGCGGCCAGACCGGAACCACGTCGGGCATCGCCTCGACCGGATTCGACCCGACCCCGTGGCTCGGGGGTGCGCTCGTCGTGCTCCTCGCGGGGGCGCTCATGCTGCTCAGTCGCCGTCGGGGGGCGCGCGGCTGAGCATGGCGGCTCCCGTCCGCGTCCGGCAGGGGACGCCGGCGGACGGGAGCCGCCCACTCGTGCGCCGGCGACACGGGCCCTCGCCCGGCGCGCGGCGCGGCGGGCGCGTCAGCCGGTCAGCCCAGGCGGCGAGCGCAGTCGATGCAGAGCGTCGCGGTCGGGCGGGCGTCGAGACGTGCCACGGTGATCCGCTTGCCGCAGTTCGCGCAGACGCCGTAGCTGCCGTCGGCGATGCGGGCGAGGGCGCGCTCGACGTCGGCGAGCTCGGCACGCACGTCGGCCAGCACGGCAGTGCGCTGCGACCACTCCTGCGTCATCGTCGGGCCTTCGGGGTCGTGCTCGTCGTCGGCCGAGGCATCCGACCTCGCGGTGCGCACCTCGCTCATGACGCCGTCGAACTCCGCGAGGCGCTCCTCGGCGTCGGCGCGTTCCGCGCGCAGCCTGCCTTCGAACCGTGCGAGCTGTGCCGGGGTCATCGTCGTCGCCGTCATCTCGCCCCCTTTCCGATCCCCGAATGCTACGCCTGCGGCATCCGGACGCCGTGTCAGACGCGGCAACTACGATTGAGGCGTGGTCACCGCCCTGTATCGCCGCTACCGGCCTGAGACGTTCGCCGAGATGATCGGCCAGTCGCAGGTGACCGAGCCCCTCATGACCGCGCTCCGCACCGATCGCGTGAATCACGCCTACCTCTTCAGCGGCCCGCGCGGCTGCGGCAAGACGACCTCGGCGCGCATCCTCGCCCGCTGCCTCAACTGCGCCGAGGGACCGACCGACGTGCCCTGCGGCGTGTGCGCGAGCTGCGTCGAGCTGGCGCGGGGCGGCAGCGGATCGCTCGACGTCGTCGAGATCGATGCGGCCAGCCACAACGGCGTCGACGACGCCCGCGACCTGCGCGAGCGCGCCGTGTTCGCACCGGCCCGCGACCGCTACAAGATCTTCATCCTCGACGAGGCCCACATGGTCACGCCGCAGGGCTTCAACGCCCTGCTCAAGCTCGTCGAGGAGCCGCCCGAGCACGTGAAGTTCATCTTCGCGACCACCGAGCCCGACAAGGTGCTCGGCACCATCCGCTCGCGCACGCACCACTACCCGTTCCGGCTGGTCCCGCCCGGCCCGATGCTCGAGTACGTACAGCAGCTCTGCACTGAAGAGGGCATCGAGGTCGCGCCGGGCGTGCTGCCCCTCGTCGTGCGCGCGGGCGGCGGCTCGCCGCGAGACACGCTGTCGCTGCTCGACCAGCTCATCGCCGGCTCAGAGGGCACCACCATCGACTACGAGCGCGCGGTGGCGCTGCTCGGCTACACGCACGGCGCGCTCCTCGACGAGGTCGTCGACGCGATCGGCGCGAAGGATGCGGCGGGTGCCTTCGCCGCAGCCGACCGGGTGGTGCAGACGGGTCAAGACCCGCGGCGCTTCGTCGAAGACCTGCTCGAGCGGCTCCGCGACCTCATCGTGGTCGCCGCATCGTCACCTGAGACGGCCGCCGCAGTGCTGCGCGGGGTGCCGGCCGACGAGCTCGCGCGCATGGCCGCGCAGGCGGCCGCGTTCGGCTCGGCCGAGCTCTCGCGGGTCGCCGACCTGGTCAACCAGACCCTCACCGAGATGACCGGCGCCACCTCGCCGCGCCTCCACCTCGAGCTGATGCTCGCGCGGGTGCTCGTGCCGTCGAGCGACGACTCCGAGCGCGGGGCACTGGCGCGGGTCGAGCGCCTCGAGCGTCGCATCGGGGTGACGGATGCCGCAGGCGACCGCTCTGCGGTCGATGCGCCGGTCGCCGTAGCTGAGCCCGCCCGCCCGCCCGCCGTCTCGTCGGCGCCCACACGCGTTCCGCCGTCCCCGCCCACGTCCAGAGCCGAGCCGGCTTCGGCGGCTGCTGCGTCGTCGTCCGACCGCGACGAGGCGGCAGCTCGGGGTCCGGCGGCGGAAGCGCCGGCCTCGGTCCCCGCCACCGCCGCATCCGCGGCACCAGCGTCCGACGCGCCGGTGGCGGCACCTGCCGGCTCCGGGGCACCCCCCGCAGCGGCATCCGCTGTTCCCGCGCCCGCACCGAAACCCGTCGGTCCGGTCACACTGCAGCAGATGCGCGACGCGTGGCCCGAGGTGCTCGCGTCCCTCCAGCGCACGAAGCGCAGCGCATGGATGGTGGCGTTCACCGCCCAGGTGCGCGAGTTCCGCGACGGCGAGGTGCTCGTACTCGCCTTCCCGAGCGAGCAGGATGTCGCCGGGTTCCGCGGCGGCCCACCGGGCCAGAGCGTGAGCGAGCTGCTTCGCCGTGCGATCAGCGACGTGCTGGGCGTCACGGTCAAGTTCGTCGCCAAGGTCGACGGCGCCACGCGCGGCGACGCGCCGGTCGACGCGTCGTCGTCGGCTCCGGAACCGTCGGCACCCGCACCCGCACCGGCACCGTCCGCCCCTGCTCCGTCGTCCGCACCCGAGGGCCGGTCCAAGGCACCCGTGGCCGGTCCCGTCGCCGCGTCGGGCGGCGCTGCCTCGTCCGGTGGCGCTCCCGCCTCGCGCGCCAGCGCTGCTCGCCCGAGCGCCGCGAAGGCGGCCCCTGCCGCGCCGAACGGCCCCGTCGACTCGTGGGCCACGGTCGCCATCCCGGCCGACGACCCAGTGGAGGCGCCCCGGCCCGCCGKCGCCACGAACGCTGCCGCGGGTGCCTCGTCCACGTCCGCAGCGACCCAGACCCAGGCCTCCGCCTCCGCGGCGCCCGTCGCAGGTCCGGTCGCCGTCGCCGTGGCCGAACGACCCGGCTCTGCCCCCGACTCGTTCGCCGACATCCCCGACGATGCCGACGCGCCGCCCGAAGACGAGGAGCCGCCGTTCGATCCGGGGCCGCCGCCCGAGATCGACCTCGAGCCCGTGGTGCCCGCGGTGCCCGACGCCGCCCCCGCGCGGCGTGCCCCCCGGAGCAACGCGGCGCGCGGGGCTTCGGCACCGCCGCCGAGCGACGGCATCCAGCGCTACGGCGAGGCCGTGGTGCGCGAGGTCCTCGGAGCGACGTTCCTCGAGGAGGTCGAGGCGCCCGCGCGCCCCGGCTTCGGGGAACGGGGGTAGCGCGTGTACGAGGGCATCGTCCAAGAACTCATCGACGAACTCGGTCGCCTCCCCGGCATCGGGCCGAAGTCGGCGCAGCGCATCGCGTTCCACATCGTGCAGACCGAGCACTTCGACGTGTCGAGGCTCGCCGAGATCCTGACGGAGGTGCGCGACAAGGTGCGCTTCTGCGAGATCTGCGGCAACGTCTCCGAGCAGGCCACCTGCTCCATCTGCCGCGACCCGCGGCGCGACCCCGCGCTGATCTGCGTGGTCGAGGAGGCGAAGGACGTCGTCGCGATCGAGCGCACCCGCGAGTTCCGGGGGCTCTACCACGTGCTCGGCGGAGCGATCAGCCCGATCGACGGCATCGGTCCCGACGAGCTGCGCATCCGCCAGCTCATGCAGCGGCTCGCCGACGGCACGGTCACCGAGGTCATCATCGCGACCGACCCGAACCTCGAGGGCGAGGCCACGGCGACCTACCTGAGCCGCCTGCTGACCACCCTCGAGATCCGGGTCACGCGCCTCGCGTCGGGCCTTCCCGTCGGCGGCGACCTCGAGTACGCCGACGAGGTCACGCTCGGTCGTGCGTTCGAGGGTCGTCGCGTCGTCGGCTGACGGCACCCGCGCGGTGGGCGGTGCGTACGTCGCCGCGCCGCGGCATCCGCCAAGCCCTTGACCGAACCCGCACCCGACCACTGGAATGGGTCGCATGGCCACCAAGGGTGAGGAATGGGTCGCGCAGTACGTCGCGGCATGGAAGTCGAACGACCCCGAGCAGATCGGCGCGTTGTTCACCGATGACGCGGTCTACCTGACCAGTCCCGACTCGGACGCGCGGCGCGGCCGCGAGGCGATCGTCGCCGGCTGGCTCGAGGACCTCGACGAGCCGGGGACGTGGACGTTCGACTGGAACGTGATCCACGAGGACGACGGGTTCGCCGTCGTGCAGGGCCGCACCGAGTATCCGGCCGAGCGCGACTACATCAACCTGTGGATCGTCCGGCTGGCCGACGACGGCCGCGCCACCGAGTTCACCGAGTGGTACATGCCCCGGCCGCACGAAGGCTGAGCTACCGCAGCACCTCGACGAGCACGACCCACGCCAACAGGATGGACGTGATCACGGCGAGGATCGAGCCGACGGCCACGAACGCGAGCCCGGCGGCGGCCGATCCCGTCACCAGGAGGACCCCGCCGGCGAGGAACCCGAGGAGCGGCAGCACGCCGACCGTCGCCTTCGCGAACCGCCCCCACGTCGAGGAGACCCGGTCCTTCGTGGCGAGCACCCGCATCGAGTGCACCTGGAACACGCCGGCGGCGACGGCGCCGACCAGCACCTCCGCGCCGTAGAGCTCGACCGGCTGGCCGGGAACGAGGCCGAACGCCCCGGCGACGATGGCCAGCACGAGCGTGGCCACCGAGGCGCCGGCCCGCGCCGGCAGCGTGGCCGACGACATGATCGTCGAGATGTTCACCGACATGGCGACGATCAGCAGGCCCGCGAGCGCCGCCGTGGCCCCGACCATGGCCACGTTGAAGTCCTTCCAGGGTTCCAGCGCCTCCGACATGACCGCACTCTATCGGCGGCCCGACCGCCGCCGTCACATTGCCGGGGCCGTATACGCGCCGCCGTATGATGGTGCTTCCGGCCGCCGCACGAACGATACCCGGCGCCAGCGACCACCCCCGGGAGACCACGTGAGCTTGATCGTGCAGAAGTTCGGCGGGTCGTCCGTCGCCGACGCGGAGAGCATCAAGCGGGTCGCCAAGCGCATCGTCGAGACCCGCAAGGCGGGCAACGACGTGGTGGTCGCCGTCTCCGCCATGGGCGACACGACCGACGAGCTCCTCGACCTCGCGACCGAGGTCACGCCGATCCCGGCGCCGCGCGAGCTCGACATGCTGCTGTCGGCGGGCGAGCGCATCTCGATGGCGCTGCTCGCGATGGCGATCAAGAGCATGGGGCACGAGGCGCGCTCCTTCACCGGCAGCCAGGCCGGCATGATCACGGATGCCACGCACGGCGCCGCCCGCATCGTCGACGTCACCCCGGTGCGCCTCCGCGAGGCGCTCGACGAGGGCGCGATCGTGATCGTCGCCGGCTTCCAGGGCTTCAGCCGCGAGTCGCGCGACATCACGACCCTCGGCCGGGGCGGCAGCGACACCACCGCCGTCGCGCTCGCCGCGGCGCTGAACGCCGACGTCTGCGAGATCTACACCGATGTCGACGGCGTGTTCACGTCCGATCCGCGCATCGTGAAGAAGGCCCGCAAGCTCGACCGCATCACGAGCGAGGAGATGCTCGAGCTTGCGGCATCCGGAGCCAAGGTGCTGCACATCAGGGCGGTCGAGTTCGCCCGGCGCCACGGCGTCACCCTGCACGTGCGTTCGTCGTTCAACAACAGCGAGGGGACGATCGTCTACGACCCCTCGCGTCTTCCCGAAGGAGCAGCAGTGGAAGAGTCCGTCATCGCGGGCGTCGCGGTCGACCTGACCGAGGCGAAGATCACCGTCGTCGGCGTGCCCGACGTGCCCGGTGTGGCCGCCAAGATCTTCAAGATCGTCGCGAACACCAACGCGAACGTCGACATGATCGTGCAGAACGTGTCGGCCGCGTCGACCGGGCGCACCGACATCTCGTTCACACTGCCGAAGTCCGACGGCGAGCGGGCACTCACCGCGCTGTCGAACTCGCAGGAGGCGATCGGCTTCAACTCGCTGCAGTACGACGACCAGATCGGCAAGCTCTCGCTCGTCGGCAACGCGATGCGGTCGGCCGCGGGCGTGTCGGCGCGGCTCTTCGAGGCCCTGTACGAGGCCGGGATCAACATCGAGATGATCTCCACGAGCGAGATCCGCATCTCGGTCGTGACGCGCGCCGACAGCGTCCACGCCGCCGCGCGTGCCGTGCACACGGCGTTCGAGCTCGACGGCGAGGACGACGCGGTCGTGCACGCCGGCACGGGTCGCTGACGCGGTTCGCCGGCAGCGGGCTCGGCTGCGACATCCGTCGATCACGGATGCCGCAGGGCACGACATCGTCGAAATCCACTCCCGCGGCGGGGGAATCCTGCCAACGTTCCGCTGACGGCGGACGGGGGTCGCACAGGCTGGGACAATGGAACAACGCTTCCCGTCGGCTTCGCCGAACGGATGATGGAGGAGACCACGTGGGCAACACCAACGCAGTGAACATCGGCGTCGTCGGCGCCACCGGCCAGGTCGGCGCCGTCGTGCGCCGCCTCCTCGAGGAGCGCGACTTCCCGGTCGCCTCGATCCGCTACTTCGCTTCGGCGCGGTCGGCGGGCTCGACGCTGCCGTGGAAGGGTCAGGACATCGTCATCGAGGATGCCTCGACGGCCGACCCGTCGGGCCTCGACATCGCGATCTTCTCCGCCGGCGCCACCCTCTCGAAGGCGCAGGCACCCCGCTTCGCCGCTGCCGGGGTCACCGTCATCGACAACTCCAGTGGCTGGCGCATGGACCCCGACGTGCCGCTCGTGGTCAGCGAGGTCAACCCGCACGCCATCGACGAGGCGCGCAAGGGCATCATCGCGAACCCGAACTGCACCACGATGGCCGCCATGCCCGTGCTGAAGGTGCTGCACGACGAGGCCGGCCTCGAGCGACTCATGGTGTCGACCTACCAGGCCGTGTCGGGCGCAGGGCTCGCCGGCGGCGAGGAGCTGCTCGAGCAGGCGCGTGCCGCCGTCGCGCAGGACGCCATCCAGCTCGTGCACGACGGCCGTGCCGTCGAGTTCCCCGAGGCGCAGAAGTTCCCGCGCACGATCGCCTTCGACGTCATCCCGCTCGCAGGGTCGATCGTCGACGACGGCGACCTCGAGACCGACGAGGAGAAGAAGCTCCGCAACGAGAGCCGCAAGATCCTCGAGCTGCCGGGTCTGCGCGTCGCGGGCACGTGCGTGCGCGTCCCCGTCTTCACGGGCCACTCGCTGTCGATCCACGCCGAGTTCGCCAACCCGATCACGCCCGAGCGCGCGACCGAGCTGCTGTCGGATGCCCCGGGCGTCGCGCTCTCCGACGTGCCCACGCCGCTGCAGGCCGCCGGCACCGACCCGAGCTACGTCGGCCGTATCCGGCAAGATCAGAGCGCGCCCGACGGCACCGGGCTCGTGCTCTTCGTCTCGAACGACAACCTCCGCAAGGGCGCGGCCCTGAACGCGGTGCAGATCGCAGAGCTGGTGGCGGCGAAGCTGCCCGTCGCCGTCTAGGCGGCGCGCCGCGGCATCCGCTCGCTCGCGGGTTCCGAACCACGGTCATGAAGCAGGGTGGCGAGCAGCGGCTGCGACGGATGCCGCGTGCGGCGTGCGCGGTCGCGGTGCTCGCCGGGGCGGCATCCGTCGTGCTGTTGGCTGCGTGCGGCGTGCCCGCCACGTCGACGCCCGGGCAGGCGGCGTCGCCGTCTTCCGGACAGGTCGTCGCCGCCTTCTACGGCGACTCGTACACCCGCGGCACGGGCGCGAGCTCACCCGAGCACCGGTGGTCGACGATCGTGGCCGCCGAGCGGGGGTGGTGGGAGTTCAACCCCAGCCTCGACGGGCTCGGGTTCGTGAACCACCGGGAGCCGACGCCGAACGGCGCGGGTGCCACGGGCGTGGACCTCGTCGACCAGATCGTCGGGCACGAGCCGGCGCCCGACCTGGTCATCGTCACGATGGGACTGAACGACAACTTCTCGATGCCGTCGCGGGCCGACGACATCCAGGCGGCGATCGGGGCCGACCTCGCGCGGCTCGCGGATGAGGTGCCCGAAGCGCGGCTCGTGGTCGTCGAGCCGTTCTGGTACACCGACGAGCGGCCCGACTCGGTCGAGCAGATCATCGGGTGGGTCGAGGCGGCCGCCGACGAGGTCGGTGCGGACTACATCGGGGGCGCGTCGCACTGGCTCGAGGGGCATCCCGAGTGGATGGCGGCCGACGGCATCCACCCGAACGACGACGGCTACATCGAGATCGCCCGCCGCATGGACGCGGAGCTCGAGCGCCTCGGGCTCTGAGGGCCGCGGCGCGATCTCGAGCCTCATCCGTCGAGGCGGGCCTGTCCGCCCTCGGAACGCATGAGAATCCGGATCGCGGCTCCCGTCGGGGCCTCAGGGGCAGGATTCTCATGCGTTTCGACTCCTCGGGGAAGGGGGCCCCGGGGCCGACGGTCGCGGCGCGCCGCTGTCGATCGCGCCTGTTCCGAGAATCCTCGAGGACCCAGACCTTGACGTTTCTGAGTTTTGTATACAGAATACGGAGGACGCAATTCCCGAGCCCGACTTCCGGGCCGGCCCCCCTGCAATGACGAAAGAGGTGCGGAATGCCCCGCGCGAACTCGAAGATGAGGCGCCTGCTCGCGGTCGGAGCCGCGAGCGCTGTGATGATCGGCCTGGCCGCGTGCAGTGGGGGAGGTGGTGCATCCGATGCGAACACGGTCGTCTGGTCGACGTGGGGCACCCCAGAGGAGCTGACCCGGTTCGAGGAGTTCAACGACGAGTTCATGAAGCGGCACCCCGACATCACCGTCGAGCTGCAGCCGGTCGCGAGCTACGCCGACTACCACTCCAAGCTGCTCGCCCAGCTCACGAGCAACACCGCCCCCGATGTCTTCTACATCGGCGACGACAAGATCGGCCAGTTCGTCGACGCGAAGGTGCTCGCGCCGCTCACGAAGCTCATGGAGTCCGACGCGAGCGAGACCAAGCCCGACGACTTCTTCCCGGGCCTCTTCGGCGCCGCCGAGCAGGACGGCGAGATCTTCGCCGCCCCGAACGACTCCAACCCCGACGTGCTCTGGTACGACACGCAGGCCCTCGCCGCCGCCGGGATCACCGAGGACCCGGCCACCCTCGCCGAGAACGGCGAGTGGACCACCGAGAAGTACCTCGAGATGAACGACAAGCTGGCTGCGGCCGGCCTCACGGGCTCGATGTTCTGGAACTACTGGGCCACGCACTACAGCTGGATCTCGTCGCAGGGCGGCACGGCCTACGACGAGTCGGGTGCGTTCGTCGGCAATGACGACGCCACCACGGTGGACGCGGTCGACACGCTCGGTCGCTACTTCCAGGACGGCACCTTCGTCGTGGCCGACTCGATGCCCGAGGGCGCCGGCGCCGACAGCGAGTTCGTGACCCACAAGGCGGGCTTCTTCTCGCAGGGCCGCTACACGATCGGCACCGTCGAGAGCGCCGGCGAGCAGGACAGCTACGACATCGTCCGCTGGCCCACGCCCGACGGGCAGCCCGCGCCGACCGGCGTCGCCACCTCGTACCTGGCGATCAACGGCAAGTCCAAGGCGAAGGATGCCGCGTTCACGTTCTGGACCGAGTTCCTCTCGGCCGAGGGCCAGGTCTTCCGCCTCCAGGGCGGCGGCAACGCGGTCCCGTCGATCAAGGGCGCCGACGAGGTCGTGCTCGAGGACGGCTACCCCGCCCACGCGCAGACCTTCCTGGACATGCGCGACATCGGCTTCGAGGACTACGCCGCCGAGGCGGTCGTACCCGGCCTCTCGACCGACGTGAGCGACCTGTTCCTCAAGCTCTACGAGGGCAAGTCCGACGCGCAGGGCACCCTCGACGCGGTCGCCGACCTGGTGGCCTCCAAGACGGGCGAGTGAGCGGCGAGATGACCGTCATCACGGGCGACGCGACCGCGACTCCGGTCGCGTCGCCCGCGCCTCCCGCACCATCCGCGCCTGGCGGGCTCCGCAGGGAGTCCGCCTGGCGGCGGCGCGACCGCCGCTGGGGCTACGCCTTCATCGCCCCGCAGGTCGTCGGTATGGCCCTGTTCGTGCTGCTGCCGTTCGTCGCCAGCCTCGTGCTCGCCTTCGCCTCGTGGGACGGGCTCACCGAGCTCACGTGGGTCGGCTTCGAGAACTTCACGGCGCAGATGCAGGACGAGCTCCTGCTCCGCTCGATCGTGAACACCCTGATCATCGCCGTCGTGACCGTGCCGATCGGCCTTGGCCTCGCCGTCGTCATCGCCGTCGTGCTCGAGAAGCTCAAGACCCGCACGCTCTACCTGATCCTCTTCTTCGCCCCCGTCGTCACCTCGACGGTCGCGGTCGCGATGATCTGGCAGCAGATGTTCCGCGTCGACGGCGTGCTCAGCGAGACGATCGCGAACGTCTTCGGCGTCGCCCCGCCCGACTGGCTCGGCGACCCCAAGCTCGCATTGCTGGCCGTGTGCATCGTGTCGATCTGGTCGGCGCTCGGCCTCAACGTCATCATCTTCCTCGCGGGGCTGCAGAACATCTCGCCCTCGGTGATCGAGGCGGCGCGCATCGACGGCGCCGGCGCCTGGCGGCTGTTCCGCAGCATCCGGATGCCGCTGCTGTCGCCGATCATCTTCTTCTCGTCGATCGTGGCGTTCATCTCATCGCTGCAGACGTTCGACACGGTCTACGTGCTCACGGCCGACGCGGGACCCGACAACGCCACCCGCACGATCGTGTACCACATCTACGATCTCGGCTTCGGTCGGTTCGAGTTCGGGCCGGCAAGCGCGGCATCCGTGATCCTGCTCGTGCTCACGCTCGTGATCACCGCGATCCAGTTCGGCGCCCAGAAGAAGTTCGTGCACTACGAGGATGACGCAGCATGAGCGCAGCAGAGATCGAGACCACCCTCGTCGGCCGTCCCGACCTCGAGCGGGCGTCGTCGCCGCGCTCGGGCATCGGGCGTCGCCGCGCCGGGTCCACTGCATTGCACGTGGCGCTCATCGTGGCGGGCGTCGCCATGGTGTTCCCGTTCGCGTGGATGCTCATCACGTCGTTCAAGACGCTGCCGCAGCTGCTGCAGGACCCGCGCAGCTTCTGGCCGGCGCCGTGGACGCTCGACAACTACATCGAGGCGTGGAACGCCGTGCCGTTCGCGCAGGCGTACATGAACAGCATCTACATCTGCGTGCTGGCGGTCGCCGGCACCCTGCTCACGGCGTCCATGGCCGGCTACGCGTTCGCACGTATCCGGTTCCGCGGCAGCCGGGTGATCTTCATCGTGTTCCTCGCGACGCAGATGATCCCGAAGCAGGTGACGCTGATCCCGTTCTACCTGCTGATGAGCCAGTTCGGCTGGGTCGACTCCCACCTCTCGCTCATCGTGCCGGCGATGCTCGTGAACCCGTTCGCGGTGTTCCTAATGCGGCAGTTCGTGCTGTCGCTGCCGAAGGAGCTCGAGGAAGCGGCCCTCGTCGACGGCGCCGGACGCTGGCGCGCGTTCTGGAGCATCATCCTGCCGAACCTCAAGCCGGGCCTCGGCGCCCTCAGCATCATCGTCGCGCTCGACGTGTGGAACAGCTTCCTCTTCCCGCTCGTGCTGCTGAACTCGCCCGACCTGTTCACCGTGCCGCTGCTGCTCTCGAGCTTCCGCGGGCAGTTCGGGTCGATCAACTACGGGCTCGTGATGGCGGCGTCGGCGCTGGCGACGATCCCGATGCTCATCGCGTTCGTCATCGGGCAGCGGCGCATCCTGAACAGCATGGCCGCGTCGGGCCTGGGCGGCCGATGACGGTGACGGATGCCGCGGCGCTGGCCGCGCTCGCCGGCGAGCACCTCGACCTGGTGCAGGCGCCGTTCACGCTGCCGCGCTCGCGCCTCCTCGTGTTCCGCGAGGGCGAGGGCGTGCGCGTGCACACGTCGGAGTACGAGCGGATGCTCGCCGAGTGCCGCGTGCTCGACGCGCTGGTGGTGCGCGGCTCCGACGGTGCTGCCCTGCCGATCACGCGGGTGCTGCCGCATCGCGTCGACTTCGGCGAAGGCGTCGTGACGCTGGGCTTCGCGGGGCCGGCCGCGCTCACCGTCGGCCCCGCCGAGACCGGCGCGGCCGGGGTCTCGATCGAGTGGACGACCCCCGACGGCGAGAGCGCGCACGTCGTGCTCGGCACGGATGCGACGGCGGTGCGATTCGGCGTGGCCGCCGACCGCCGCGTCGGCGCCGCGGCATCCGGAACCCACCTCGCCGACCTCGCGGAGAGCGAGGCGCTCTGGCTCGATTGGTTCGCGCGGTGCCCGCGGGTGCGCGACGACCTCCAGTCGATGACTGCGTTCTGCTGGTGGGTGCTCGGTGCCAACATCGTGGAACTGCCGGCCCTCGGGCGTGCGCGTGCGGTGGTGCCCTCGAAGATCGGCTACGTCGGGCTCTGGCAGTGGGACGCGTACTTCATCGCGGTCGGCCTCAGGCACGGCGACCCCGGGCTCGCGCGGGAGCAGCTCGAGCTCGCGTTCCGGTTCCCGAGCGCCGACGGCCAGCTGCCCGACGTCGTGCACGAGCACGGCGTGCTCGCAACGAGCGACGACCTGCCGCCGAGCGACCGGGAGAACCTCCGCAGGGCCGGCTCGGCGATCGCCGATCCCGAGGCGCCGGTTCCGCTCACGAAGCCGCCGCTCGCCGCGTGGGCGCTCGCGAAGGTACTGGAGGTCGAGCCGGCCGACGACTGGGCCCGGGAGCAGCTCGGGGTGATCCGCCGCTCACAGGACTGGTGGTTCGCGGCATCCGACCTCGACCACGACGGCATGCCCGAGTATGGGCATCCGTACTCCTCCGGCCTCGACGACAGCCCGATCTTCGACGGCCCTCTGCCGACGACCGCCCCCGACCTCGGGGCGTACCTTGTGCTCCAAGACCTCGAGCTCGCCAGGTTCGCGGAGCGGTTCGGCGACGCGGATGCCGCGGCGTACCGCTCACGCGCCGAGCGCACGCTCGGGCGACTGCTCGAGCTCTGGGACGACGAGCGCGGGATGTTCAACGCGCGGGCGGCCGGTGCAGAGGTCGCAAGCGACACCGTCGTGGGGCTGATGCCGCTGCTCACCGGGCGCCTGGCGGGCGACGTCGTCGACCGCCTCGTGGCGGCGCTGCAGGATCCGCGGCGATTCGGAGCGGCCTGGTCGGTGCCCACGGTGGCCGTCGGCGACCCCGACTTCTCGCCCGAGCGCATGTGGCGCGGCCCGGTCTGGGTGAACACGAACGCGCTCGTCATCGAGGGGCTGCGAGCGTCGGGGCATCCGGAGCTCGCGCGCGACCTCGCCGAGCAGACGGTGGCCCTCGTAGTCCGGGGCGGCGGCCCGCACGAGTACTTCAACCCGGTCACGGGCGAGAAGGCGCGAACGGCGACCACGGCGTTCGGCTGGTCGGCGGCACTGTTCGTCGACCTGGCGGTCGGCCTGTCCGCGTGATCGTCGGCAGTACGGCGCTGCGCGCCTCCTCGACCGGCGGTCAGGCGGTGAAGTACGTGCTCGAGGCGTTGTCGAGGATGCGGCGCATGCCGTTCATCCAGTTCGCCTTGAGCGCGGCGATCGCGCCGGCCACGTCGCCGTCGGCGAGGTGCTCGGCGATCTCGGCGTGCTCGGCGGCGACCCGCTCGACCATGACGTCGTTCGGCACGAGCAAGGACTCGTAGCGATGGAACGCGCCGCGCACGCTCGCGATCACATCGAGCAGCCGCCGGTTCGGGCACGCCGAGAGCATGATGCCGTGCCATTCGTCGTCCTTCGAGACGACCAGCGCGTGCTGCACGACCTCCTGGTCGAAGTCCGCGGCGAGCGCGGAGAGGCGCCGGCCGATCGCGCGCAGCTCGTCGATCGGGCTCAACTCGAGAGCGAGGCTCTCGAGCGTCGCCATGACGGGAGCGAGGTCCTCGAACTCCTGGGCGCTCAGCGGGACGAACCGGAACCCCTTGCCGTTCTCGCTCGCGATCTGGCCCTCGCTCTCGAGGGCGATCAGCGCCTCGCGCAGGGGGGTGCGGCTGACGCCGAGTTCTGCAGCGAGCTGCACCTCGTTGATGCCCTCGCCGGGCTGCACCTCGCCGGCGCGCATCCGCGCGAGCAGCTCCTCGCGAACCTGCGAGCGAAGGTTCTTGCGTTCGATCGCCATCTGTCCTCGTCCTCCGGGCCGCTCGGCCGTCGCGGCAAGCCTAGGGCTTGACCGGTTCAGGCAACCGGCATACTGTGTCTGTATACAGAATACATTCTGCAGGCAGTCGTGTACAGCCTTCCCAAGCTCAGAGAGGAGACGGCGTGGCCGACGACACCCCCCGAAGCATCCGCCTCGACGCCCTCGCCTACGGCGGCGACTACAACCCCGACCAGTGGTCGGAGGAGGTCTGGCTCGAGGACGCGCGCCTCATGCACGAGGCCGGAGTGAACCTCGTGAGCCTGCCGGTCTTCTCCTGGCCGCAGCTCGAGCCGCAGCCCGGCGTCTACGACTGGGGCTGGCTCGACCGGGTGATCGACGTGCTGTGGGAGGCCGGGGTCAGGATCGACCTCGCGACCGCGACCGCCACGCCGCCGTCGTGGCTCATCCGCAGCCACCCCGAGATGCTGCCGTGGAACGAGGACGGCCGGCGACTCGAGTTCGGGTCCCGGCAGGCGTACTGCCCGAGCTCGCCCGTGTGGCGCGAGCAGGTGGCACGGATGACGCGGGCGATGGCCGAACGCTACGGCGAGCACCCCGCACTCGCGCTCTGGCACGTGTCGAACGAGTACGGCGACCACGTGTCGCGCTGCTGGTGCCCCGAGTCATCCGCTCACTTCCGTCGCTGGCTCGAGGCGCGCTACGGCGACCTCGACGGGCTCAACGAGGCGTGGGGCGTGAAGGTGTGGGGGCAGCGGTACACCGCGTGGGAGCACATCGAGGCGCCGCGCCGGGCGACCGGGCCGGTGAACCCGACGCAGCTGCTCGACTTCGAGCGGTTCTCGTCAGACGCGCTGCTCGAGCTCTTCCAGCTCGAGATCGACGTGCTGCGCGAGGTCACCCCCGACATCGCGGTCACGACCAACTTCATGAGCCTCCTGCGCGACCTCGACTACTGGGACTTCGCCGCCGCCGAGGACCTCGTCACCGACGACGCCTACCCCGACCCCGCCGATCCCGACGCCCACGTGCCCGCCGCGCTCAACTACGGGCTGATGCGCTCGCTCAAGGGCGGGCGGCCGTGGCTGCTGCTCGAGCAGGCCGCGAGCGCGGTGAGCTGGCGCGACGTGAACGTGCCGAAGGCACCCGGCCGGATGCGCATCGACAGCCTCCAGGCCATCGCCCACGGCTCCGACGGCGCCATGTTCTTCCAGTGGCGACAGGCGAGGTACGGCCAGGAGAAGTTCCACTCGGCCATGCTCGGCCACCGCGGCGAGGCGTCCCGCACCTTCCAGGAGACCAAGGCGTTCGGCGCCGAACTGCAGCGACTCGCGGCCGTTCGCGGCACCCGCGTGCGCTCCCGGGTCGCCCTCGTCGTCGACTGGGACTCCTGGTGGGGGTCGTCGGCGGCCGAGTCGCTGCCGTCGCAGCGCCTGAACTGGCTCACGCAGGCGCGCGCCTGGCACGCGGCGCTCCACGTGCTCGGGCACCCCGTCGACACCGTGCGCGCCGTCGGTGCATTCGACGGCTACGACGTCGTGGTCGTCCCGAACCTCTACGTCGCGGATGCCGCGCAGGCGGCCGCGCTCGCCGACGTCGTCGCGCGGGGCGGCCAGCTCGTGGTCGGCCCGTTCTCGGGCGTCGTCGACGCCACCGAGACGGTGCACGACGGCGGCGCACCCGGGCCGCTCCGTTCGCTGCTCGGCGTCGAGATCGACGAGCCCTGGCCGATCCGCGACGGGCAGGCGGAGCGCGTCGACCTCGACGCCGTCGGGTTCGGCAACGTCGTCTGGAGCGAGTGGCTTGAGCCCCACGACGGCACCGAGGTACGCGCCCGGTACGCCACCGGAGAGCTCGCCGGCCGCGCCGCTGCGACCCGCCGCCCCTCTGCCGACGGCACGGGCGCCGCGTGGTACCTGAGCGCCGTGCTCGAGCCGGCGGGCATGATCGCCCTGTTCCGCGAGGTGCTCGCCGCGGCCGGCCTGCCGGTTCGGTCGCGCACCGACTCGGACCTCGAGGCCGTCACCCGTTCCGACGCGACGACCGACTACACGTTCGTGCTCAACCACGGCCACGGCGAGCTCACGGTCGACGTACCCGAGGGCGCCGAAGACCTGCTCACCGGCATCCGCACGACCGGCCGGCTCACCCTCGGCCGATTCGGCGCCGCCGTGCTCGCCGCGCCGCGCGCCGACGCGGCGCCCTTCATCACCCTGTCCGACACCACCGACTGAGGCACCCATGACCGATCCGTTCGTCCATCCGTACATCCCGAACACCGCGCCCGAGTCGAGGGCCGCGATGCTCGCAGCCGTCGGTGCGGCATCCGTCGACGAGTTCTACGCCGACGTGCCCGCCGACCTGCGGCTCGAGCGGCCGCTCGACCTGCCCGAGCCGCTCGTCGCCGAGCAGGACCTCGTGCGCCACGTCGAGGGCCTGCTCGCGAAGAACGTGTCGACGCGGCAGCGCCTGAGCTTCCTCGGCGCGG
Organism: Agromyces sp. P2_B3; assembly: GCF_056404815.1. Taxonomy (NCBI): domain Bacteria; kingdom Bacillati; phylum Actinomycetota; class Actinomycetes; order Micrococcales; family Microbacteriaceae; genus Agromyces; species Agromyces sp. P2_B3. Next base: position 108,385 of record NZ_JBFUDH010000002.1, read on the forward strand.
GCACCTACCACCACTACGTGCCGGCCGTCGTCGACGAGGTCATCGGTCGCAGCGAGTTCCTCACCGCGTACGCCGGCGAGCCCTACGAGGACCACGGCCGCTTCCAGGCGCTGTTCCAGTACCAGTCGCTCATGGCCGAGCTGCTCGCGATGGACGTCGTGAACGTGCCGACCTACGACGGCTACCAGGCCACCGCGACCGCGCTCTCGATGGCCGGGCGGATGTCGGGACGCCGTCGCATCCTCGTCGCGAGCGACGTGCTGCCCGCGAAGCTCTCGAAGGTGCGCGACTTCGTGCGCGTGCACCTCGACCTCGAGTTCGTGCCCACCGTCGACGGCGTCGCGGATGTCGCGGGGCTGGCGGCACGGCTCGGCGACGACGTCGCCGCGGTGTGGGTCGAGACCCCGAGTCACACGGGCGCGCTCGAGGCGCGGCTGCGCGAGATCGCCGACGACGCCCACGCCGTGGGTGCCGTGCTCGTGGTCGGCACCGACCCGATCGGCTACGGCGTGCTCACCCCGCCGGCGGAGCAGGGCGCCGACATCGTCTGCGGCGACATCCAGTCGATCGGCCTGCACCAGTGGTTCGGCGGCGCGCACGGCGGCTTCATCGCCGTGCACGACGACCCGCGCTTCATCATGGAGATGCCCTCGCGGCTCTTCGGCCTGGCCACCACCGACGTGCCCGGCGAGTACGGGTTCGGCGACGTCGCCTACGACCGCACGTCGTTCGCGCACCGCGAGGAGGGCAAGGAGTGGGTCGGCACGGCTGCCGCCCTCTGGGGCATCGCCGCCGGCGTCTACCTCGCGCTCATGGGACCGCAGGGCATGCGCGACCTCGGCGAGGTGCTGCTCGCCCGCACGCGCTACGCGCAGCTCCGACTCGCCGCGATCCCGGGCGTGAGGCTCGGCGACGACGCCGCGCACCTGCGCGAGTTCACGATCGACGTGTCGGGCGCGGGCGTCGCCGCGGCGGGCGTGGTCGATGCCCTCCGCATGCAGGGCATCGAGCCCGGCGTGGTGGTCGCCGAGCACCGCCTCCTCGTCTGCGTCACCGAGATGACGAGCCAGTCCGACATCGACCGGCTGGCGTCGGCGCTCGCCGAGTTCCTGAGCGGAGCGGGTCTCGGTACGCGCTCCGCTGGTCTCGATACGGATTCCGTCCGACTCGACCCGAGCCTCGACCGGCGGGAGAGCAGCAGCGAAGCATCCGTCAACGCCGAGTCCGCCCCGATCCTCGAGGAGCAGCGCGCATGAGCCTTCCCGTCGCCCCCAAGCCCGCCGTCCGCCGCTTCCACCAGGCGCGGTGGGATGAGCCGATCATCTTCGAGCTCTCCACGCCGGGCGAACGCGGCGTGCTCGTGTCGGCCGTCGAGCCGGGCGTGCGTGAGGCCGTCGGCGACGCCGTCGCCGCGCTTCCGGCCGGCCTTCGCCGTGCTGCGCCGCCCGCCCTTCCCGAGCTCGGGCAGATGCGCGTGCTGAAGCACTACCTGCGCCTGTCGCAGGAGAACCTCGGTGCCGACCTGAACGTCGACATCGGCCAGGGCACGTGCACCATGAAGTACGCCCCGAAGGTGAACGACCAGCTCGTCGGCACGCCGGCCCTCACCGCCATGCACCCGCTGCAGGACCCGGCCGACGCGCAGGGCGTGCTCGAGATCGTCTGGACCACCGAGCGCATGCTCGCCGAGATCTCCGGCATGGACGAGGTGTCGCTGCACACGCAGGGGGGCTCGGCCGCGATCTGGTCGAACATCGCCATGATCCGCGCGTTCCACGAGGCGAACGGGGAGGGGGAGCAGCGCCGCGAGGTCATCACCACGATCTTCAGCCACCCCTCGAACGCCGCGGCGGCGAAGGCGGCCGGTTACGACGTGATCACCCTCCACCCCGACGCCGACGGCTACCCCGACCTCGCCGCGCTGCGGCAGGCGCTGTCGCCGCGCACCGCCGCCATCATGGTGACGAACCCCGAGGACACGGGCATCTACAACCCCGCGATCCGCGAGTGGGTGGATGCCGCGCACGCCGTCGGAGCGCTCGCCTCCTACGACCAGGCCAACGCCAACGGCATCCTCGGCATCACGCGCGCCCGCGACGCCGGCTTCGACGTCTGCCACTTCAACCTGCACAAGACGTTCGGCACCCCGCACGGCTGCGGCGGGCCCGGGGCCGGTGCGAACGCGGTGAGCGCGGCGCTCGCCCCGTTCCTGCCCGGGTCGCGGGTGGTGCGCGACGGTGACCGCTTCCTCGTGCACGAGCAGGACGAGCGGTCGATCGGCGCCGTCGGGCCGTTCTTCGGGGTGATCCCGAACATCGTGCGCGCCTACGCCTGGCTGATGGCGCTCGGCGCGCCCGGGCTGCGCGCCGTCGCCGAGACCGCGGTGCTGAACAACAACTACCTCATGAAGAAGGTGCTCGAGATCCCCGGCGCGTCCGCGCCGTACGCGGTCGGCCGCCGCCGCATCGAGCAGGTGCGGTACTCGTGGCAGGAACTCTTCGAGGACACCGGCGTCACGTCGGAGGAGATCGGCGTGCGCGCGAGCGACTTCGGCATGCACTACTGGACGAGCCACCACCCCTACGTCGTGCCGCAGCCGTTCACGCTCGAGCCGACGGAGTCCTACTCGATGGCCGAGCTCGACGAGTATGCGGGGGTGCTCGCCGAGATCGCCCGCGAGGCGCGCGAGGAGGCCGAGACGGTGCGCACCGCGCCGCACCGCCAGAGCGTGCACCACACCCACCACGACGACCTCGACGACCCCGACCGCTGGGCCATCACGTGGCGGGCGTACCGTCGCAAGTACTTCGCCGAGACCGCCGCCTGAGCATGCTCGGACTCGTCGTCAATCCCATCGCCGGTGTCGGCGGGCCCGCGGGCCTCGCCGGCAGCGACGGTGCCGTCGTGCAGCGGCGCGCCGGCGAGCGCGGCGCGGCACCACGGGCGGCGGAGCGCGCACTCGTGGCGCTCTCAGTCGTGGCCGCCGCCCGGCCGGGTGCCCGCGTGCTCACGGCGGCCGGCGGGATGGGCGAGGACGTCGTGCGCGAGGCCGGCCTCGAGCCGGTGGTCGTGTTCCGCGCGGACGCCCCGACGAGCGCCGCCGACACCTCGGCCGCCGCGCGGGCCATCGCCGACGCGGGAGCCTCGCTCGTGCTGTTCGCCGGCGGCGACGGCACCGCGCGCGACGTCGCGGTCTCGTTCGCGACGGAGGTGCCGGCCCTCGGCATCCCGGCCGGCGTGAAGATGTACTCGCCCGTCTTCGGCGTGAGCCCGCAGGCGTCCGGCGGGCTCGCCGCGGCATGGCTCGCCGCCGACGACGGCCGCGGGTTCCCCGTCCGGGAGCTCGAGGTGCTCGACGTCGACGAGGACGCGATGCGGCATGCCCGCGTCGAGCCACGGCTCTTCGGTGAGCTGGCCGTGCCGCATCGCCAAGGTCGGACGCAAGCGCGCAAGGCGGCGACCCCCGCTGGCGAGCAGGCGGCCGTGCTCGGCGCGGCCCGGGGTGCGGCATCCGCCATGCGCCCCGGCGTGCGCTACCTGCTCGGGCCGGGCGGCACGATGGCGGCCCTCGCACAGGAGCTCGGAGTCGCGAAGACGCCGCTCGGCGTCGACGTCGTGCTCGACGGCCGGGTCGTGCGTGCCGGCGCCTCCGAGGCGGAGCTCCTCGATGAGGTGCGCCACGGGCCCGCCAAGGCGGTCGTCACGGTGATCGGCGGCCAGGGCTTCTTGCTCGGGCGCGGCAACCAGCAGCTCTCCGCGCGCGTGCTGCGCGCCCTCGGCGACGACCCGCTCATCGTGGTCGCGCCCGAGCAGAAGCTCATCGACCTCGGCGGACGGGCCCTGCTCGTCGACACGGGCGACGCCGACGTGGACGCGGCGCTCGCCGGGTACGTCCGTGTCGTCACGGGTCCTTCCGCCAGCAGCATCTATCCAGTCCACGCACCAGAACACGAAGGAGAAGGCCATGCGCCTTGAGAACAAGCAGGCCATCGTCACCGGCGGCGCCGGTGGGATCGGACGTGCCACGTCCCTCGCGCTCGCCGCGGAGGGGGCATCCGTCGCCGTCGTGGACCTGAACGCCGAGGCCGCTGAAGTCGTCGCGGCCGAGATCCGGGAGGCCGGCGGGGTCGCCATCGCCATCGCGGCGGACGTTGCGAGCGAGGCCGACATCGAGCGGGTCGTCGCCACGACGGTCGCCGAGCTCGGCGGCGTGGACGTCGTCTTCAACAACGCGGGGATCATCCGCCGAACGACCGCCGTCGAGACCTCGGTCGAGGAGTGGGACCGGGTGTTCGGGGTGAACGTGCGGTCGATCTTCCTCATGTGCAAGCACGTCGTGCCGATCATGGCCGCCGCGGGCGGCGGATCGATCGTCAACACCGGCTCCGGCTGGGGCCTCAAGGGCGGTGGCCGGGCGATCTCGTACTGCGCGTCGAAGGGCGCGGTCGTGAACATGACCCGCGCGCTCGCGATCGACCACGGCCCGCAGGGCATCCGCGTCAACTCGGTGAACCCGGGCGATGTGAACACGGGCATGCTCCGCGACGAGGCGCGCCAGTTGTCGCAGGACGCCGACGCGTTCCTCGCCGAGGCTGCCGACCGACCCCTGCAGCGCATGGGCGAGCCGCGCGAGATCGCCGCGGCCGTCGTTTGGCTCGCAAGCGACGAGTCGAGCTACGTCACCGGGTCGGCGCTCGTCGTCGACGGCGGCGGCATCGCCTGACCTCCTTGGCATTCACTCGAATACGCAGGATGAGCAGGCCCCCGGCCTCGGATCGACGCTCGCGAGGCCGCTCATCCTGCGTATTCGGTGGGCCCCGCCGCTCAGTCCTGCGGGATCGCCGCCACCACGTCGATCTCGACGAGGATGTTCGCCAGCCGCGAGCCGACCGTGGTGCGCACCGGGTAGGGCTCGGTGAAGAACTCGGCGTACGCGACGTTGTACTCCGCGAAGTCGGCGAGGTCCTCGAGGTGCGCGGTCACCTTCACGACGTCGTCGAAGGTGAGGCCGTACTCGGCGAGCACCGCGCCGATGTTGCGCAGCACCTGCCGGGTCTGCTCGGCGGCACCGCCCTCGACGACCTGGCCGGTCGCCGGGTCCTGCGGGCCGAATCCGGCCGTGTAGAGGAAGCCGTTGGCGACCACGCCGTGGCTGTAGGGCCCGGCGGGCTTCGGGGCGTTCGAGAGCGTGACGGCAGTCTTGGACATGGTTCCTCCGGTATTCGGTTCGTTGTGGTGCGTGCGGTGCGTGCGATGCGTGTGGTGCGTGTGGTGCGGTTGGGTTCGGTTCGGTTCGGTTTCGGTTCGGTGGTTGGTCGGGGTTTCGGTGACGGATGCCGCAGGCGCGCGCCCGCGGCATCCGCTCACCCGATCTCGTCGGCGATCGCGTCGGCGGCCTCCCGCAGGGCGGGCAGGAACGTCTGCAGGCGTTCGAGGTCGGCGACCATCCGCACCGCGCTCACGGAGATCGCGCCGACGACGCCCAGCGAGCTGCGGATCGGCACGGCGATGCAGTTCACGAACGGCTCGAACTCGCGGTCGTCGACGGCCCAGCCGCGCTCGGCCACGACGGCGAGCTCGCGGTCGAGCCGCTCGCGCGTGGTGATCGTGTGCTCGGTGTGGCGCTCCCAGGTCACGCCGCCGAGCACCGCGTCGCGGCCGGCCGCGTCGAGGTTCGCGAGGATGGCCTTGCCGACCGCGGAGCTGTATGGGATCACGGCCTTGCCGACGCGCGAGTACATGCGCACGCCCGCCTCGTCCTCGGCCTTGTCGACGTAGACGATCGAGCGGTCCATGAGCGCCGCGAGGTGCACGGTGTTGCCGGTGCGTCGGTGGAGGCGCCGCACGTGCTCGGCGCCGGCGTCGCGCAGGTCGAGCGAGTCGAGCGCCTGCCGCGAGAGCGCGGCGAGGCGGGTGCCGAGGGCGTACCGGCCGCTGCCTCGGCGGCGCACCCAGCCGACCTCCTCGAGCGACTGCAGTTCGCGGAACATCGTCGACCGGTGCAGCCCGAACGACTCGGCGAGCTCGGCGACGGTGCGCGGGTCGGCGGCGATGGCGTCGATGATGCGGGCGGCGCGGGTCACGCTCTGCGACATGTCAGGCCTCCTCTGGGTACGACGACTGGTGCGATCTGCGGATGCCGCGGCCGGGCGTCGCTCCGGTGAGCTCGCCGCCCGCAAGCACGGGCACGCCGGCGACGAGCACGTCGTCGATGCCCTCCGCGAGCGCGAGGGGTGCGTCGTAGGTGGCGCGGTCGCGCACGCGGGCGGGGTCGACGAGCACGAGGTCGGCGATCCAGCCCGGGCGGATGCGCCCACGGCGGCCGAGCCCGAACCGGTCGACGGCGCGCGTGGAGACGAGAGCCGCGGCATCCGCCCAGCCGAGCACCTGCTCGTCGATGACGAGTGAGCGCAGGTAGCGCGCGAACGAGCCGCGTGCCCGCGGATGCGGATGCGCCCCGACGAAGATGCCGTCGGAGCCGCCGAGCGCCCGAGGGTGGGCGAGGATCGACGCGAGCTCGGCGGGGGAGCGCTCGCCGCGCACCGCCATGACCACGTTCACCTCGAGCCGCGACGCCAGCAGCACGTCGAGGGCGAAGACGGCCGGCGTGGAGCCTGCGCGTCGGGCGGCCTCGGCGAGCGTCAGCCCGTGCGCCCAGGCGTACTCGGGCGCGCCGACGTGCGCGAGCGTGAGCATGGCGGGCCAGTCGGGGCCGAGGCTCGGGTAGTCGACGATCGTCGGGAACCAGTCGCGCAGCAGCGCCGCGCGCTCGTCGGGGTCGGCCAGGACGGCCAGCACCTCGGCGGTCGGCCGCACGGTGAGGTACGCGGGCAGGATGGGCATCGCCAGGATCGAGCAGCCTCGCGTGTAGGGATACGCGTCGAAGGTCGCGTCGACGCCGGATGCCGCGAGCTCGCGCAGGAGCTCGTGCACGATCGGCGGCTCGGCGTGGAAGTGCGACACGTGCACCGGGACGCCCGCGTGCCGGGCGATCGCGGCCGCCTCGTCGGTGCCGGCGCGCGAGTTCGCCTCGTACCCGCCGCGCAGGTGCGAGACGTACACGCCGCCGGCCGCCGCGACCGGCTCGGCGAGGGCGGCGAGCTCGGCGGTGCGCGCGAAGACCCCCGGAACGTAGTCGAGGCCGGTCGAGAGGCCGAGGGCGCCCGCCGCGAGGGCGTCGGCCACGAGCGTGCGCATCTCGTCGAGTTGCGCCGGCGACGCGGCATCCGTCGACCGCCCGCACACCTCGTGGCGCACCGTGCCCGCGGGCACGAGGTAGCCGGCGTTCAGGGGCGTCGTGCCGTCGTAGGCGGCGAGCAGCGCGCCGACCCCGCCACCCCGGTAGCTCGGGTGCCGGCCGTTGATCGCGGCGAAGTACTCGCCCGCGTAGGCGCCGTCGCCGGGGGCGTAGGAGACGCCGTCCTGCCCGCCGATCACCGTCGTGACGCCCTGCCGAAGCAGTCCGAGCTGCACGTCGGCGTCGAAGAGGAGCCCGTCGGCGTGGGCGTGCGCATCGACGAAGCCGGGCATGAGCAGGCGCCCGGCGCCGTCGATGACCGTGTCCACGCCGCCGGCGCCCGCGGTCGACGTCGTTCCGGATGCCTCGATGCGAGCGATGCGGCCGGCCTCGACGACCACGTCGACGGTCGCGTCCGGCGCGCCGAAGCCGAAGCCGTCGGCGTCGACCGGGCGCACCTCGCGGATCAGGATCGTCATCGGCCGGACTCAGAAGAACGTGCGCACGAGGTCGACGACACGGGTGCTGCCTGCGTGGTCCACCACCGGCAGCCAGCGGCGCTTGTCGAAGGCCGTGCAGGGATGCGAGAGGCCGAGCGACACCACGTCGCCGACGTCGACCGGCAGCGCGGCATCCGACCGGAGGAACGCGTGCTGGTCGTTGACGGCCGTGACGGATGCCCCGGCGAGCGGCTCCTCCTCAGCCCCGAGCGAGGGCGCGACCCCGAACGGCACGGGCAGGCCCTCGTCGTAGGGGAAGTCGCGCTTGCCGCCGTCGAGCAGGGCGAGGCCCGGCTCGGGATGCGAGACGACCCGAGCGTAGCCGCGCATGGCCGGTGCGAGGGCGGGCCGTCCGGCCGCCGCACGGCCCGCGTCGAGCGGTGAGATGCCGTGGTAGAACCCGTCGTCGTGCAGCAGCGAGGCGCCCGAGCGGAGGATCCATCGCGTGCGGCGGTCGGCCGCGGCATCCGCCTCGATCGCCGGCCCGAACGCCTCGGCGACCAGGTCGAGGTACGCGCTGCCGCCCGCTGTCACGATGAGCGCGTCGGCGCCCGCGTCACCCGACTCGGCCACGATGCGCTGCACGACCCGGTGCAGCTCGACGAGGTCGGCGAGGTAGTCGCGCACGGCCGCGAGCGCCCGGGCCGACCGATCGTGCCCGAGGCTGCCCTCGTACCCGGCGACGCCGGCGAGGCGCAGCACCGGCGACGCGGCGACGCGACGGGCGACCGCCTCGGCGGCGTCGAGGGAGCGAGCGCCGGTGCGGCCCCCCGGGGCGCCGAGCTCGACGAGCACGTCGACCGGCCGGGCCGGCGAGATGCCGGACGCCGCGAGGCCGCGTTCCATGGCCTCGACCGTGTCGGGCGAGTCGACCCAGCACGCGAACGCGAACGCCGGGTCGTCGAGCTCGCCCGCGACGAACGCGAGGGCGTCGGGAGCCACCAGGGCGTTGGCGAGCATGACGGCGGAGATGCCGAACGCGCGAGCGGTGCGCACCTGCCCGGGCGTCGCGAGGGTGAGCCCCGTCGCGCCCGCGTCGAGCTGCAGTCGCCAGAGCGCGGGCGCCATGGTGGTCTTGCCGTGCGGCATGAGCTCCATGCCGTGCGCCGTGGCCCACGCCTGGATGGTGTCCGCGTTGCGGCGCAATGCCCGGGCGTCGAGCACCGTGACCGGCGTCCAGAACTCCTCGAGGCGCGGTTCGGTGGCGAGGAAGTCGCGCACCGTGAGACCCGCGGCCCGCCGGGGGAGCCCGGTATCGCTCGCGGCGAGCACCTCGTCGCCGAGGTCGTCGATTCCACGCGGCATCCGCATTCCTCTCCCACACGTTGCACATGTTGCAACCGGCTTGCATCATATCTGCACACCGGCAACGATGACCACGTGAACGACGATGACCGCGCGAATCCCGCACCCGAGGTCCTCGCCGTCGGGGAGACGATGGCGCTCGTGGCGCCATCCTCAGCCGAGTCCCTCGAGACGGCCCTCGACTTCCACATCGACGCGGGCGGAGCCGAGGCGAACGTGGCCTCGCACCTCGCCGCGCTGGGGCGGGCGGCCGCCTGGGCGGGCGCCGTGGGTGACGACGCGCTCGGCCGCCGGCTCGTGCGGCAGCTCGCGGGGCGCGGCGTCGACACCCGGTGGGTGACGGTGGACGCGGGCGCACCGACCGGCCTGTACGTCAAGGACCCGGGCCGAGGCGTCGGCTATTACCGTGCCGGCTCGGCGGCGTCCCGGCTCGGCCCGGGCGACGTGTCGGCGCTTCCGCTCGACCGGGTGCGGCTCCTCCACCTCAGCGGCATCACGCCCGCGCTCTCCGCGTCATGCGATGCGCTCGTCGGCGCGTTGTTCGACGCCGCCGCCGAGCACGGCGTCCCGGTCAGCTTCGACGTCAACCATCGCGCGGCGCTCTGGCCGTCGACGGATGTCGCGGCGCGGCGCCTGCACGATCTCGCCGCTCGCGCCACCGTCGCGTTCGTGGGGCGCGACGAGGCCGAGGCCCTCTGGGGTGTGTCACGCATCGACCAGGTGCGCGCGTTGCTGCCCGAGCCGCCCGTGCTCGTGGTGAAGGACGGCGAGGTCGGCGCCACGGAGTTCGCCCGCCGCGACGACGGTGGGGATGACGTCGTCCACGTGCCGGCGCTCACCGTCGAGCTCGTCGAGCCGGTCGGGGCGGGCGACGCCTTCGCGGCCGGGTACCTGCACGCCTGGCTCGACGGTGCGGCATCCACCGACCGTCTCGTTGCCGGACACGCGCGAGCCGTGCTCGTGCTCGCCGACACGGCCGACTTCCCCAGGAGCCCACGAGAGGACCGAGCATGACCAGCAGCGCCGGCGCCGACGTCACGAACGCCGAATTCGACCGGATTCTCGCCGGGCGCCCGCTCATGGCGATCTTCCGCGGGCTCGGCGTCGACCGCAGCATCGAGCTCGCCCGCCGGGCGTGGGAGCTCGGCATCGAGGCGGTGGAATTGCCCATCCAGTCCGAGGCTGACGTGGACGCGCTCGCCGCGGTCGCGGAGGCCGGCCGTGCCGAGGGGCGGCTCGTGGGAGCGGGCACCGTGGTGTCGACGCGTCACGTCGAGCTCGCGGCATCCGCCGGCGCCGCCTTCACCGTCAGCCCCGGCCTCGACGCCGACGTCGTCCGTGCGTCGGCCGCGGCCGGACTCCCGCCCCTGCCCGGCGTCGCGACGCCCACCGAGGTGCAGGCCGCCATGGCGCTCGGGCTGACATGGCTGAAGGCGTTCCCGGCGTCGCTGCTCGGGCCTGCATGGTTCCGCGCGATGGCCGGCCCGTTCCCCGCCGCGCGTTTCGTGGCGACCGGTGGCATGGACGCCCGGAACGCCGCGGCATTCCTCGAGGCCGGTGTGCGCACGGTCGCGGTCGGCTCCGCGCTGGAGGACCCGGCCCAGTTGCCGGCGTTGGCAGCGTTGCTGCGGCGCTGAGGCCCCGGCTGACGGGCGTCAGGCCCCGTCCGGCCCGGACGTCAGGCCGTCCGCCCCGAGCGTGCGCTGCGCCGCGACGTCCTGGTGCGCCAGGCGCCGCAGGGCGAGCAGCACGGGCTCGTAGAGGGCGGTGCCGAGCACGGTGTACTCGACGGCCGCGTGCGGTTCGGACGGCATCTGCTCGAGGTCGAATTCCGCGAGCTCCCGAAGCTGGCGGCCGTATTCGAGCAGTCGCGGCTCGCTCAGCGGCATCCCCGCGTCCTCGGTCGCGGTGAGGGCCGCCTCGAGCTGGGCGACCGCCGCGAACCCGGGATCGTAGACCTGCCCGAGCGCCTCGAGGGCGGCGCGTGCGCGTGGATAGGGATCGGGGTCGTCGACGGATGCCGCCTCGACGGCCGGAGGCAGCGCACTCACCGCGCTCCCGAGCGTCTGGTAGAGGTCGTCGCCCGGGTCGTCGATGAGCTCGAGGATCGTGCGTGCCTGCTGCACGCTGAGCCCGACAGGTCCGGTCAACGCGCGGATCAGCCGGAGGCGGCGCACGTGCGCGTCGTCGTAGGCGGCCTGCGTGGCCGAGGTGGAGCGCCCCGGTTGGAGGAGGCCCTCGCGCAGGTAGAACTTGATCGTCGCGACGGGCAGCCCCGAGGCACCGGCGAGTTCCGAGATCCGCATGCCGACTCCTTGCACTGGATAGTTCAACTCTCTAGTATTGGAGAGTACAACTATCCAATCATGCACCAGCCAGGAAGGACCACGCCATGCCGGCCCCGAACGACCTCATCCTCATCGGCATCCTGCTGCTCGCGCTCGTCACCGTCGAGAGCGGCGGCTACTTCCTCACGCGCGTGGTGCGCGGCCATGTTTCGGCCAACCGCCTGCAGGGCAACTTCTACCGGGCCGGGCACGCCCATGCGGCCGTGCTGCTCGTGCTCTCGATGGTGATCCTCTCAGTGATCTCGTACGCCGCACTCGACGGGTTCTGGATGCAGCTCGCACGTCTCGGCGTGCCCATCGCGGCGATCCTCATGCCCGCGGGCTTCTTCCTCTCAGTGCTCGGCCGTGATCCCCAGCGGCCGAACCGGCTCATCGTGCTGCTCTGGGTCGGCGTCATCTCGTTGACGGCCGCGCTCATCACCGCCGGGATCGGGCTCATCATGGGCGGCGTCGCGGCGCTCTGAGCGGCTCGCTGAGCGGCGCTTCGGGCCGGGCCTGCCGCCGGGGAGTAGCGTCGGCGCCATGGCCATTCCCCAGCGCTTCTCCCTCGTGACCCTCGGCGTCTACGACGTCGACGCGGCCACCGCGTTCTACCGTCGCCTCGGATGGCGTCAGTCGACGCACTCGGCCGACGGCATCACGTTCTTCCGCACGCCAGGGCCCATCATCGCCCTCTGGACGAGCCCCCAGCTCGCGGTCGACGGCGGTCTCGCGACCGAGGCCGACGCGCCCTCGGCGCCCGGGTTCCGGGGCGTCTCGCTGTCGATCAACCTCGACAGCCGCGACGAGGTCGACGTGGCGCTCGACGAGTGGCTGGCGGCAGGCGGCGAGGTCTCCAAGCCCGCCGAGGCGACCGAATGGGGCGGCTACAGCGGCTACGGTCGCGACCCCGACGGCAACCTGTGGGAGTTCGCGCACAACCCGTTCTGGCCCCTCGACGACCACGGCATGCCGCAGCTCGACGGCGGCGAGGTCGGGTGACGGGGCGTCGCTCGCCGGGGGATGTCACCCGGTCAGGGGCACCTTCGCAGCGCACCTAGACTGGAATCCGTGAATTCAGAGGAAACCGTCGACGTCGTGCTGATCGGCGGGGGCATCATGAGCGCGACGCTCGGCTCCCTGATCTCCCAGTTGGAGCCCGACTGGAGCATCCGCGTCTACGAGCGACTCGGCGAGGTCGCGCAGGAGTCCTCGAACGCGTGGAACAACGCCGGCACCGGCCACGCCGCGCTCTGCGAGCTGAACTACATGCCCGAGGGCGCCGACGGAACCGTCGACGCGAGCAAGGCCGTGTCGATCAACGAGCAGTTCCAGATCAGCCGGCAATACTGGGCGCACCTCGTCTCCACCGGCGCGCTGCCCGAGCCGCACAACTTCATCAACTCCACGCCGCACATGACGTTCGTGAAGGGCGCGGCGAACATCGACTACCTCCGCCGCCGGGTCGAGGCGCTGAAGGACCAGCCGCTGTTCCCCGACATGGAGTTCACCGAGGACCTCGAGCGCATCGCCGAGTGGACCCCGCTCCTCGCCAAGAAGCGCAACCCGAAGCAGAAGGTGGCCGCGACGCGCATCGCCGCCGGCACCGACGTCGACTTCGGCGCCCTCACGAAGTTCCTCTTCGAGGACATCTCGCGCCGCGGGGCGTCCATCCAGACGAACCACCAGGTCACCTGGCTCAAGCGCCAGAAGGACGGCACGTGGAAGCTGCGCGTGCGGCACACGGTCGGCCAGACGCCCAAGGTCGTGAACGCGAGGTTCGTGTTCGTGGGCGCCGGCGGCGGCGCCCTCGCCCTGCTGCAGCACTCGGGCATCGAGGAGATCAAGGGCTTCGGGGGCTTCCCGATCTCGGGCCAGTTCCTGCGCACCACGAATCCCAAGGTCGTGGCCCAGCACCAGGCGAAGGTCTACGGCAAGGCGGCCGTGGGTGCGCCGCCCATGTCGGTCCCGCACCTCGACACCCGGGTGGTCGACGGCGAGACGGCGCTGCTGTTCGGCCCGTATGCGGGCTTCACCCCGAAGTTCCTGAAGACGAGCACCTGGTTCGACCTGCCGTTCTCGATCCGCCTGCACAACCTCGGCCCGATGCTCCAGGTCGGGCTCAAGAACTTCGACCTCGTGAAGTACCTCGTCTCCGAGCTGCTCGCCTCCCGCTCGAAGAAGATGGCCGCGCTGCGTGAGTTCATGCCCACGGCGAAGGACGCCGACTGGGAGCTCATCACGGCCGGGCAGCGCGTGCAGGTCATGAAGAAGGACCCGAAGCAGGGCGGCATCCTGCAGTTCGGCACCGAGATCATCACGGGCGCCGACGGCACCATCGCCGGCCTGCTCGGCGCGTCGCCGGGCGCCTCGACGGCCGCGCCGATCATGCTCGACGTGCTCTCGCGGTGCTTCCCCGCGCGCATGGAGGCGTGGGAGCCGAAGCTGCGCGAGATGATCCCGAGCTACGGCACGAAGCTCTCGACCGATCCGGCGGCCGCCGAGGCGTCGCTCGCCGAGACCGCGAAGGTGCTCGACCTCACCGCGTAGCCGCCACGAGACATCGCTTGCCATCCGCCGGCGGCGTCTGTTATCGTCGACCCCGCTATGAAGTGAGCACATCCCATCGTCCCGCGCCTGAGGCGCCGTAGACACCGGGTGTGCACGCTGAGCTGATCGCGACAGTGTCGCGCGCGCACCCCTCATGACGGCGAATGCCCGGCGGGACTTCCTCTCCGCTCCCGGGTCGACGCCCGCGCCATCGTGCCGCGTGTGCGCCGGTCGGTGCATCGTCCGCGCGCGTCCGCCGTCGGCGGCGTCGCGCGTCGACCCGGGAGCCTTCGCGAACGGACGTTCCCGCATGGCTGTACACCTCTCACACTCCCTCCACCTGCACGCCGACGGGCTGTCGGCGTCCTACGGCGGCCGCCGCGTCTTCACCGACCTCGGCTTCGCAGCCCCGCCCGGGCAGCGGCTCGGCCTGATCGGCGAGAACGGCGTGGGCAAGTCCACGCTGCTCCGCCTCATCGCCGGCGTCGACGGGCGCTCGGATGCCGCATCCGCCGCGCTCGACGACGCCGACGTCTCGGGGCGGCTCACCCGTCCCGTTCGCACGGGACTCCTCCGCCAGGAGCTGCCGTTCCGCCCCGACCAGAGCCTCCGCGACGTGATCGAGGTCGCCCTCGCCGAGGTGCGGGCCATGGAACGCGAGCTCGACGAGGCCGCCGCGGCACTCGCCGCCGAGGGCGCGTCCGAGGCTGCCGTCGTCGCGGCATCCGCCCGCTACTCGACGGCACTCGACGCGGCCGAGCGCGCCGACGTGTGGTCGGTCGAGTCCCGTCGCGACGAGGTCCTGGACGGGCTCGGCGTCTCGGGCATCAGGCTCGATCGCCGGATCGACGAGGTCTCGGGCGGCCAGCGCAGCAGGTTCGCGCTCGCGGCGCTGCTGTTGTCATCACCCGACGCGCTGCTGCTCGACGAGCCGACCAACCACCTCGACGACGACGCCGCCACCTACCTCGAGGACCGGCTCCGCGGCTGGCGCGGGCCGGTGCTCTTCGCGAGCCACGACCGCGAGTTCCTCGATCGCGTGGCGACGGCGTTGCTCGACCTCGACCCCGGACGGGCGGGCGCGCTGCAGCTCGCCGCGTCGGGCGCCACGGCCGGAGCCTCGCGCGACGAGGTGCTCGCGGCATCCGGCGGCACCGTCTTCGGCGGCGGCTTCAGCGAGTACCTGTCGGTGAAGGCCGAGGAGCGCGAACGCTGGCAGCGCCAGTACGACGACGAACAGGAGGAGCTGCGCCGGCTGCGGCTGGCGGCGAACGACGCGGCGCGGAACGTCTCGCACGGGCGGGCGGCGACCGACAACGACAAGTTCATCACCAAGTTCAAGCGCGCCAACGTGGAGCAGACGGTGTCGCGACGCGTGCGGAACGTCGAGCAGCGGCTCGTCACGCTGGAGCGGGAGCAGGTGCGCAAGCCGCCCGCGCTGCTCGAGTTCGCCGGCATCCCGTCGGGCTCGCACGCGCTCGAGGAGCCGTCGGGGCTGCTGCTCCAGCTCTCCGACGTGTCGGTGGCCGGCCGGCTGGAGGTCGAGTCGCTGCAGGTCGCGCCGCTGACGCGGCTGCTGGTGACCGGCGCGATCGGCGCGGGCAAGTCGACGCTGCTCGGCGTGCTCGCCGGCACGCTGGCGGTCGACGCCGGTACCGTGCACCGGCGCAGGGGGCTGCGGGTGCAGCTGCTCGAGCAGGACGTGCGGTTCGCCGATCCGGATGCCACGCCGCGGCGCTCGTACGAGCGGGTGCTCGGCGCGCGCCGGGCCGAGCAGGTGCCGCTGACGAGCCTCGGGCTCATCGCGGCGCGGGACGCGGACCGCCCGGTCGGCGCGCTCTCCGTGGGGCAGCAGCGCCGGCTCGCTCTCGCGCTCGTCATCGCCCGGCCGCCGCACGTGTTCCTGCTCGACGAGCCGACGAACCACCTGTCGCTCGGGCTCGCCACCGACCTCGAGGCGGCCCTGGGGTCGTACCCGGGCGCAGTTGTGATCGCGAGCCACGACCGATGGCTGCGGCGGCGATGGTCGGCGGAGCGGCTCCAGCTCGTCTCGGGGCGGTTGGTGGATGAGGCGGCGGTGCGGTCGTGAGCTGACGAGCGGATGCCGCGGCGGCGGCCGGAGACGAGGCGCGCCGCGGCATCCACTTGCCTCGGATTCGAACATGTGTTCGAATAGCACCATGCGGTGGAGCGGGCAGGAACTCGGAGTCGAGCAGGGCGATGCCCTACCGGGGCTCGCGAAGCTCAACAACCTCGTGCGCTCGGTGCAGACGCCCGAGTTCGCCGGCATCACGTTCCACGAGGTGCTCGCGAAGTCGGCGCTCAACAAGGTGCCGGGCCAGTCGATGATGCCATTCGGCTGGACGATCAACCCCTACCGGGGCTGCTCGCATGCGTGCACATACTGCTTCGCCCGCCCCACCCACACCTACCTCGACCTCGACGCGGGCGACGACTTCGACCGCCAGATCATCGTCAAGGTGAACGTCGCCGAGGTGCTGCGACCCGAGCTCGCGAGGGCGTCGTGGCGGCACGAACCCGTGGCCCTCGGCACCAACACCGACCCCTATCAGCGAGCGGAAGGGCGTTACGCGCTGATGCCAGGCATCATCGACGCGCTCACCGAGAGCGGCACGCCGTTCAGCATCCTGACGAAGGGAACGCTCCTGCGGCGCGACCTGCCGCAGCTGGCCGAGGCCGCGAAACGGGTGCCGGTCGACCTCGCCATGTCGATCGCCGTCTACGACCACGAGCTCCAGCAGTCGGTCGAACCCGGCACGCCGAGCACGAAGGCGCGGCTCGCCACCGTGACCGCGGTGCGCGACGCCGGCCTCGACTGCGCCGTCTTCATGATGCCGATCCTGCCGTACCTCACCGATACCCGGGCGCATCTCGACGAGGCGCTGCGGCAGGCCAAGGCCGCCGGTGCGTCGAGCGTGCTCTACACCGCGCTGCACCTGAAGCCCGGCGTGAAGCCGTGGTTCATGCAGTGGCTGGAACAGGAGCATCCCGAACTCGTGCCGCGTTACCGCTCCATGTACTACGGCAACAACACGTATGCCCCGAAGGCGTACCGTCGGTGGCTCGGCGAACGGATGCGGCCCCTGATCAGGGCTCACGGCCTCGAGCGCGGTCGCGAGGACCCGGTCACCGGCGGTGTGCGATCGGCGGCACTGGCCGAGCGGGGCGTGCCCGTGCCGGCCACGCGCGCGTCATCGCGGCTGCCCGACTCGCTCAGCCTCCCGCCCGACCCCGACGCGCTCTTCTGAGGCAGACGCGCACCCTGTGAGCCGCCACCGCACTGCGCCGCCGCTCGAACGACGGGCTCGGTGACTGCGGAGGGCTGCCCGCGCCTGCGATAATCCGCTTGAGACCGCCTCGAACCCGATCGACGGCGGCCGCGAGCGAAGGACCACCATGACCCTTGGGTTGCCCGCGCACCTGGCGCGAGATTCCCTGAGTCGGGCGCTCGCACACGCCGGGCACTGCGCGGCATGGGTGTGCCTGGGGGTCGGCATCGCCATCGGCGTCCTCAGCGCGACGACCGGTGGCGAGACCGCCGGCTGGACGAGCGCCGTCCTGCTTGGCGTGATGGCCGCGCTGCTCGTGCTGGTCGCACGCGTGCCGACGGTGACCACGACCCTGCTGTACCTCATCACGGGTACCGCGGTCGTACTGGCCCTCGCGGTGCTCGTGATGGCCCCCGAGTACCGCTTCGAGTCGACGAACAACGTGATCCTGGCCCTGCCCCGCGTGGCGCTCGTCCTCGTCGGCGGTGCGGGCGTCGGTTCCGTGCTGGGCATCACCTGGGCCGTGCTCGGATACGGGCTCGGCGAGGCCGCTGCGTTCCTCGGCGCGGCGATCGACGGGGCCGACTGGGTTCCGAACGTGGCCGCGGCCGCGGCACTGGGCATCGTCGTGGTCGCGCGCAGCTTCGACGGGATCAGCCGGCGATGGGACGCGCGTCGCGAGACCGGGCTGCACCGCGCGAGCCAGCAGACCCGAGAGCTCGCCATCCGCCATGACTACGAGCTCCGGGCGACCGCGCGACTGCACGACACGGCGCTCAGCCACCTGGTCGCGATCGCGTCCGCGGGCTCGGGACCGGTCGATGACCGCCTGCGCGATGGCATCCGGCAGGACCTCGGCCTCATCGTCGGCCGCGACTGGGCCGTCGATCACGGTGCGGCGTCGGCGGACGACACGGGGCGGGCGGGTGCCGGCGACCCCGCGGCCGACGGAGCAGGCCGGTCGGGGGTGACCGCACCATCGCTCGAGCAGGCGCTCGTGTCGGCGGCGAACGCGGGGCTCGACCTGCACGTCACCGGCGACTTCGCGGTGCTGGGCCTCCTGGGTCCGGCGCGGCTGGCCGCCCTCGACGCGGCCGTCGCCCAATGCCTCATCAACGTCGCGCGGCACGCGGGCGTCACGGAGGCGGAGCTGGCCATCGGCCTCGGCGGCGGCGAGGTGACGGTCGCCGTCATGGACAGCGGTGTCGGATTCGATGAGGCCGAGGTGCCCGAGGACCGCATCGGCCTGCGCACATCGATCCGCGCCAGGGTCGAGCAGGAGGGCGGCAACGTGCGCCTCTGGTCGACGAGGAACGTCGGCACCACCGTGGTGCTCGCCGTGCCCGAGGGTGGCGAATGAGCCGGATGCGACTCACGCAGCAGGAGGCGGACCCGATCGGCGGCATCACTGCCGCCCCGCTCGTCGTGGTCGGCGCGGGGCTCACCGTCACGACGTCCGTCGTGTTGACGGTCGCGCACTGGTCGGAGGTCGGCTCGCCGTGGGCGGCATTCCTCGCCGTCGCGCTCGTCGCCACCGCCGGCGGGTGCGCGGCCTTTCTCGCGGCTCCGGGCCGGGCGCCGTTCCGCACGGAATCGCTGTGGCTGGTCGTGGCGCTCGCTCTTGGGGGCGCCATCGCCGAGTACCTGTCGACCATCGGTGCCAACCGGTTCCTCTACGACGACTTCGGTCCGGTCGTCGTCGGCATGCTCATCCTGTCGCTGGCGCCGTTCTGCACCTGGCTCTCGCTGCTCTTCAGTGGCGTGGTCGCGACGGCGGTGCTCTCGATCCTCATCATCGGGTCGCCTGCGACCACCGTGATCGCCGCGCCCGTCGTGACGCTCGTCGCCGTGGAGTCGGCGTCCGTGCTCGCGCTGACCGCGGCGGCGGCCGGCTACTCGTGGGCGATCGTCGCCGTGACGCTCGCCTGGCAGCGGGAGGCGAACCGCGCCGCACTCCAGCGCGACGGAGAGCTGCGGGCGGGCATCGCGCGGTCCGTGCAGCAGAGCCGCGTCTCGGTGCTCGGCCGCGAGGTGCTGCCCTTCCTCGCCGGAGTGATGACGGCGGATCGCATCTCGGTCGCCGACGCCGACCGGGCAAGGGAGCTCGCCGAGGCCCTGCGGCGCGCGCTCAAGGCCGGCATCGAGTCGACGTGGCTCGACGACCTCGCCGCCACGATCCGGATGTCGCGCGGCATTCCCGTGTCGGTCGACGACCCCACCGGGGCATCCGATGATCTCGCCGACGACCAGCGCTCGGCGTTGACGGCGCTGCTCACCTGGCTCAGCGAAGGGAGCCGCTCTGCGGGCATCCGGGTGTCGATCGAGCTCGAGGTGTCGCGCCGTCGCCTCGTCATCACCTCGGCGAACGGGGCGACGGCGCCTTCGCGGCGTGAGCTCGACCGGTTCATCGCCGTCGCCCGTGCGGTGTCGATGCGAGCGGAAGCGCTCGTGACGCGCGAGAATGTCAGGGTGGAGTTGAGTCATGTTCCCGGCTGAGGCCGGCTCGCCCCTGGGGCAGGGTGCGGATGCGCCCACCACGCGGGTGCGACTGGCACTGCTCGACGACCACGGGCTGATCGTCGACAGCTTGGCGACCTGGTTCACCGACCACGCGCCCGACTTCGAGGTGGTCGTGCGGGCGACGGCCTGGATGGACCTCATCCGCGACCCCGCGTTCCCCGTCGACCTCGTGCTCATGGACCTGCAGCTCGGCGACACCGTCTCGATCGAGTCGCGCATCCGCGCCTGCCTCGCGGCCGGCGCCAAGGTCGTCGTGGTGAGCGGCGTCGACGATGACGCGTCGCGCGATCGCTGCATCGCGGCGGGCGCTGCCGCGTTCGCCTCGAAGACCCTTCCTGCGGAGCAGCTCGTCGAACTCGCCCGGAGCGTCATCCGGGGCGACCGCGGTCACCGACGGCCGGCATCGGCCGACGGTGGGCGTGCAGCGGATGCCGCGGCGAAGCCGGCCGTCGATGACGCGGGCGCGGCGCATCTCAGCGCCGCCGAGGAGCGGGCGCTCCGCCTCTATGCGCAGGGCTACAGCACCGCAGAGGTCGCCGCCCGGATGGACGTCGGCTACGAGACCGCGAAGACCTACCTGCGGCGGGTGCGCGAGAAGTATGCGCGCGCCGGGCGTCCGGCGAGCCGCAAATCGGAGTTGATCCGCCGGGCGGCGGAGGACGGGCTGCTCGAGTAGATGGCGAAACTGTACTTCCGCTATGGGGCGATGAACTCCGGCAAGTCGACGGCGTTGCTCCAGGCGGCGTTCAACTACGAGGAGCGCGGGCACCGGGTGCTGTTGGCCAAGCCCTCGGTCGACACGAAGGGCGATCGCAGCATCGTGTCGCGGCTCGGCGTGGTGCGTGAGGTGGACTTCACGATCGGGCCCGAAGACGACGTGCTCGACCGGTTCCAGCAGCACCGCACTCGCGTGATCGAGGCGCACGGTCGCGACGTGAGCTGCCTGCTCGTCGACGAGGCGCAGTTCCTCGCGGCGGAGCAGGTCGACGACCTGCTGCGCATCGCCCTCATGGACTCGATCCCGGTGCTCGCCTACGGCATCCGCACCGACTTCCAGACGACGGCGTTCCCCGGGAGCCGCCGACTGCTCGAGGTCGCGCACAGCCTCGAGGAACTGAAGACGATCTGCCGCTGCGGCCGCAAGGCGATCTTCAACGCCCGCCGCATCGGCGGGGTGTTCGTGTTCGACGGCGACCAGGTCGCGATCGACGGCGAGGACGTGACCTACGAGTCGCTCTGCGGCGTCTGCTACCTGGAGGAGAGCGGCGGCGTGCTCAACGGCCGCCACTGACCCGCGCATGAGCGGCCGCGCGCGCCTCAACCGAGTGGACGGGGTCGACGCCGCCCGGGGGTTCGCGCTGATCGGCATGTTCGTGGCGCACGTGGCACCCGCCGTGGCATCCGTCGACGCGGCCGCGCTCATCGCGATCGCCGACGAACGGCCTCGCCTGCTGTTCGCCCTCACGGCGGGCATCGGGCTGGGCTTCATCTCGGGAGGCACGCGCCCCATCGCCGAGGACCGCGGGGAACTGCGCCGCCAGATCGCGGTGCGGGCGGTGATCCTGATCGCGCTCGGGATGCTGATCTGGGCGACGCTGCATCCACTCGTCTACATCATCCTCGACGTCTACGGCGTCGCATTCCTGCTCATGCTGCCGCTGCTCTTCCTGCCGCCCCGAGGAGCGCTCGCGCTCGGCATCGGCCTGCTCATCGTGACGCCGGCGCTCGCCGAGCTCGGCACGCGTACGGCGCTCGCCGAAGCGGTGCGGCAGACGCCGTTGCGCTTCCTCTCGGACTGGATCGTCGGCGGCGCCTATCCCGTGATCGTCTGGGTGCCGGTGATGCTGATCGGCCTGGCGCTCGCGCGTATGGACCTGACCTCGCCCCGGGTCATCGGCACGACGGCGCTCGTCGGCGCGGCCGCGGCATCCGTGTTCCTGCCGATCGCCTCGCGGCTGCCCCCGCCCGAGTTGGTCGGCGAGGCGGGCTGGTCGGTGCCGCTCCGCGCCTCCCTCGAGACCCTCGGCAACGTCGGAGTCGGCGCCCTGGTCGTGGCGGCGCTGCTCACCCTCACGGCGCTCGCCCGGCCAGCGGTGCGCCGGGTGGCCGGCGCAGCGCTCTCGCCGGTGACCGCGATGGGGTCGATGCCGCTCAGTATCTACACGATCCACCTCGTCGTGATCTCGCTCGCGATCCGCGTGGAGGACGGCATCCCGACCGACGACTCGTGGCCACTGCTCATCGGCCTCATCGTCGGGTCCATGGTGTTCGCGTGGCTCTGGCGCCGGTACCTCGGGCGCGGGCCGCTCGAACGCCTGCTCCGACGCGCGAGCGGTCGCGATCGAGCGGATGCCGCGGGCGCGACCTCTGTGGTCTGAGCCGTGCCCCATTTCGGGGGGCATCTCCCGGTGTCCTCTGAAAGGAGGACAGGATCGGGGGTACCGTGACCGAAGGCCCGCCCCGGTGCGGCGGGCCCGCCCGCCGCCGACCCGAACGGCGAGTCGGGCGTGGAGGTGAGCATGACGCTCGCGCGCGGTGGGCCCGGGCCCGACCGACGATGGATCGCCCATGTGATCGTCTGGCCGACGCTGGCGCTTGCGCTCATCGGCGGAGGTTTCGCGGCCTGGTCGGTGTACGACGACGCCACGTCGGTGCGCAGCGACCTCGAAGCGGCCCGCGCCGCCGTCGCGGACCTCCGACAGGCCGCCGACGATCGAAGGTTCGACGAGCTCCAGCCGATCGCCGACCGCCTCTCGTCATCATCCGGACGGGCGGTCGCACCGACCAGCACGCCGCTGTGGCGCACCGCCGAGTCCGTGCCGGTCGTGGGCGAGAACCTCCGCGCCGTGCGCGTGATCGCCGAGGGAGTCGACGAGGCGTCGAGGAAGATCGTCGACCCGGCGGTCGATCTCGTGAGCACCTTTGAACTGCAGCGCGATCCCGAGACCGGCGGGTTCGACCTGGCGCCGCTGCGCCGGGCGACCGAGCTCGTCGCGACCGCTGAGGTAACCGTCAGCGAGTTGCACGAGCGCGTGCGATCGATCGACGCCGATGCGACGATCGGACCCGTCTCCGAGGCCGTCGACGAGTTCGACGAGATGCTCGGAACCGCGGAGGAGACGATCCCGCAAGTGGGCGGTGCACTCGCGGGCGTCGGCGCGATGCTGGCGATCGACGGACAGAAGGATGTCGTACTCGCATTCCTCAACAACGCCGAGGCCACGGCGCTCGGCGGCGGTCCGGCAGCCCAGACGCTCCTCTCCGTGCACAACGGCACGGTCGACGTCGTCCGTCAGGTCTCGAGCCGGGACTTCCCGACGGCCATCCCGGTCGAGGTACCGGTCGGCGAGGGCGCCACGCAGCTGTACGACTCGATCTTCCTCGACAGCATCAACCTGTCGACGAGCCGGCCGGACTTCCCGACCGCTGCGCAGATCATCTCCGCCAACTGGCAGCGTACGTACGGCATCGCACCCGACGCCGTCGTGTCGCTCGATCCGATCGCCCTGTCTCGCCTGCTCGAGGTGATCGGTCCGGTCGCGCTGCCCGACGGGGCACAGTTGACGAGCGACAACGCGGTGTCCACGCTTCTCAACCAGGCGTACTTCCGGTATCCCGAGGGCGTGGACTCGGACGCATACTTCGCGGCCGTGGCATCCGCGGTGTTCGCGCGCGTCATGTCGGCCGACTACGACGTCTGGGCGATGGGGCAGGCCCTCATCGACTCCGCCGACCAGGGGACGCTCATGATGTGGAGCGCCGACCCGACGACGCAGGCCCTTCTCGACGGGACGCGCCTGCAGGGAGTGCTGCCCACGACCAACGAGGGCGCCACCGTCGTCGGGGTCTACTTCCGCGACCGCTCGGTGTCCAAGATCGACTACTACCTGCACACCCAGGCGACCGTCACGACTGATGCCTGCGCGCCGCGCGCCCCCAGCTACACCGTCGAAGTACGTTTGACCTTCGACATCCCCGACGACGTTCGACTCCCCGACTACGTCGACAGCAGCCTGTACGACTTCTATCGCACCGAGGTGTTCCTCTACGGTCCCGTCGGCGCCGCGACCACCGCCATGGAGGTGCCCGAGGCCGGCCTCGCAGCGAGGACCGGCCCGTCGGTCACCGACCTCGCTCGTCCCGCGGAGAAGGTCACGATCGACATGGTGGACGGGCAGAGTGCTCTGGTGCGCGCCACCTTCGCCGGTGCGCCGGGAACCTATGGCGACACGGAGGTCCGCACCACGCCGATGATCAATCCGACCGCGGTGACGCTCCGCGAGGCCCCGTGTGGCTGAGCAGGGCTTCGAACGGTCAAACCGACGTGCCCCGGTCATGCACCAGAATGGTCTGACCCGACGGAAGGGGCCTTCCATGCGCATCTCGGTGATCGGCTGCGGCTACCTCGGCGCCGTGCACGCCTCGGCGATGGCCGAGCTCGGCCACGAGGTCGTCGGCATCGACCTCGACGAGCGGAAGATCGCGCAGCTCGCCGCGGCACGCCCGCCGTTCTTCGAGCCCGGCCTGCCCGAGATCCTGCGATCGGCCACGGCCACCGGCCGGCTGCGATTCAGCACCGACATCGCGGATGCCGAAAGTGCCGAGGTGCACTTCGTCGCCGTTGGGACCCCCCAGACCGCGGGCTCGAACGCCGCCGACCTTTCGCACGTGGACGCGGCGTTCGAGTCGCTGCTGCCGCACCTCGCCGACGGCGCGCTCGTGGTCGGCAAGAGCACCGTGCCCGTGGGCACCGCGGCACGTCTCGCCCAACTGATCGCCGAGGCGGCCCCGCACGCAAGCCTCGCGTGGAATCCCGAGTTCCTGCGCGAGGGATACGCCGTCAAGGACACGCTCCAGCCCGATCGGCTGGTCTACGGCGTGGCTGACGGCGACGAGCACGCGGCATCCGTGCTCGATCACGTCTACCGGGCCGCGATCGAGGCGGGCACGCCCCGGATCGTGACCGACTACGCCACCGCCGAGCTCGTGAAGGTCGCCGCCAATGCGTTCCTCGCCACGAAGATCAGCTTCATCAACGCGATGTCCGAGATCGCCGACGCGACCGGGGCCGACGTCACCGCGCTGGCCGACGCGATCGGCCACGACGCGCGCATCGGACGGCGGTTCCTCAATGCCGGGGTCGGCTTCGGCGGCGGCTGCCTGCCGAAGGACATCCGTGCGTTCACCGCCCGGGCCGAGGAGCTCGGCCGCGGCGAGTCGCTCGCCTTCCTGCGCGAGGTGGACGCGATCAACCTGCGCCAGCGCCAGCGTGTGGTCGACCTCGCCGTCGACGCGCTCGGCGGCTCCGTGCACCGCAAGCGGGTCGCGGTGCTCGGCGTCTCCTTCAAGCCCGAGTCCGACGACGTGCGCGACTCGCCGGCGCTCGACGTCGCCGTGCAGCTGCGCGGGCTCGGAGCCGAGGTGGTCGCCACCGATCCCGAGGGCGTCGAGAACGCCCGCGCGCGGCACCCGCAGCTCGACTACACCACCTCGACCCGCGAGGCACTGCGCGGCGCCGACCTCGTCGTGCTCGTCACGGAGTGGCGCGAGTACCGGGCGCTCGACCCGGTCGAGACCGGGAGGCTCGTCGCGCAGCGACGCATCATCGACGGGCGCAACGTGCTCGACGCCGCCGCGTGGCGCGCCGCCGGGTGGCAGGTGCACGGACTCGGCCGGCCCTGACATGCCCCGACCGATCGAGGGCTACGCCGTCATCGGCGACTGCCGCACCGCCGCACTCGTCGGCGACGACGGATCGATCGACTGGCTCTGCGCCCCGCGCTTCGATTCGGCCTCGGTCTTCGGGGCGCTCCTCGGCGACGAGGAGCAGGGCGCGTGGCTGCTACGGCCGGCGGATGCCGCGGCGGTCGCGTCGCGACACTACGAGACCGACACCTTCACGCTCGTGACCCTTTGGAGCACCGATCAGGGCGTTGTCGAGGTGATCGACCTCATGCCGCTCGGGAACGGCACGGCCGACGGCGACGGGCGACGTACCGACGTGATCCGCAGAGTGCGCGGCATCAGCGGACGCGTGCCGATGATGCAGGAGCTGCGGGTGCGGTTCGACTACGCGGCCACGCTGCCATGGGTGCGGCAGGTGGGCACGGTCGACGCCCCCGAGCTGCTCGCCGTGGCCGGCCCCGACGCGCTCGTGGTGCGCGGGCCGCGCCTGACCGCGACGGGGCACGCGCATCGCGCCGCCTTCGACGTGCGCCCGGGTGAGACGGTCGACCTGCAGCTCACCTGGTTCGCCGCGCACCTGCCGGTGCCCGCGCCGGTCGACGTCGACGCGGCGATCGCCGCGACCGCGTCCTGGTGGCGCGAATGGGTGAGCGCCTGCATCGAGCCGGGGGCGTACGACGACGAGGTGCGGCGCTCGCTGCTCGTGCTGCGCCTGCTGACCCACCGGGACACCGGCGGCATCGTGGCGGCGGCGACCACGAGCCTGCCCGAGGACTTCGGCGGCGAACGCAACTGGGACTACCGCTACGTGTGGCTGCGGGATGCGGCGCTGACCCTCGAGTCGCTCATCCACCACGGGTTCACGCACGAGGCGGAGGCGTGGCGGCAGTGGCTGCTCCGTGCGATCGCGGGCGATCCCGCCGACCTGCAGATCATGTACGGCCTCGCCGGCGAGCGACGGCTGCCCGAATGGGTGGTGCCCTCCCTGCCAGGGTACGAGGGCAGCGCGCCCGTGCGCGCCGGCAACGCGGCATCCGAGCAGTACCAGGCCGACGTCTTCGGCGAGGTGATGATCGCGCTCGACGTCACCAGGCATTCGGGCGCCGACGACGACGACTTCTCCTGGTCGCTGCAGCTGGCGCTGCTCGCCGAGGCGGAGCGCCAGCTCGACCGGCCCGACGCGGGGATCTGGGAGATCCGCGGGCCCGAGCGCCACTTCACGCATTCCCGAGTCATGCTCTGGGCGGCGTTCGACCGGGCCGTCTGCGCCGTGGAGCACGACGGTCGCACCGGGCCGGTCGACCGCTGGCGCGACATCCGCGACGCCCTCGCCAAAGGGATCGAGCGCGGCGGATTCGACGCGGCGCTCGGCAGCTACGTGCAGTTCGAGGGCACGACCGAGGTGGACGCCGCCCTCCTGCAGCTCGCCCAGGTCGGGTATGTGTCCTACGACGATCCGCGGATGCTGGGCACGGTCGCGCGCATCGAGGAGATGCTGATCCGCGACGGCCTCGTCTGCAGGTACCGCACCGAGATGGAGATCGACGGCGTCCCCGGCGACGAGAGCACGTTCATCGCGTGCTCGTTCTGGCTCGTCGAGCAGTACGCCCACTCCGGCCGGCTCGACGACGCGACCGCGCTCATGGACCGCCTGCTCGCCCGCGCGGGCGACGTCGGACTCCTCGCAGAGCAGGCCGAGCCGCGAACCGCGCGGCAGGCGGGCAACACCCCCCAGGCGCTCTCGCACCTCGCGCTCGTGCGTGCCGCCGACGCCATCGCGCACGCGCGGGGCGTCGCCGCTCCCGGGGCCAGTGCCGGCGTCGCGCGCGGTGCGAAGGGCTGAGCGGCGGTCGTCAGGGGGCGGCGGATGCCTCGGCCGAGGGTTTCGCCGATGGGCCGGTCGAGGCCGCGGTCGGCGTCATCGATCTCGCCACGGCGACGGCGACGAGGCATCCGATCGCCGTACCGACGGAGTTGGCGATGACATCGGACACGGTCGCGTACCGCGAGGGGATCGCGAGCTGCACCAGCTCGATGACCACGCTCGACGCGAACCCGATGGCGATCACCAGGACCGGGCGGAGGCGCGGGTAGGCGACCGTCGCGAGCAGCCCGAACGGCAGGAACAGCACGATGTTGGCCGTGAACTCGAGCACGATGTACGCGGGATCGACCGGGATGCCGAGCTTTCCGGCCTGCAGTGCCAGCCATCCGACGACCCCCGTGAGGCGCCCCGCCTCGCGCGCGGGCAGGAACACGATGAGCGCCAGCACCACGGCGTAGGCCGGGAACAGCCACCGCGCGGCCGCCACGACCCGCCGCGGCATCCGACTCGTGTGCATGCAGTCAGGGTACGCGAGGCACGAGAATGACCCGCGTTCGTAATCCCAGCTTCATGCGGGCTGGTTACAGTCGCGACATGGGGAGAACACCGATGAAAGCCGTCATTCCTGCCGCAGGCCTCGGCACCAGGTTCCTGCCGGCCACGAAAGCCATGCCGAAGGAGATGCTTCCGGTCGTCGACAAGCCGGCGATCCAGTACGTGGTGGAGGAGGCCGTCGCCGCCGGGATCGACGACATCCTGGTGATCATCGGCCGCAACAAGAACGCCCTCGCCAACCACTTCGACCGGGTCACCGAGCTCGAGCAGACGCTGGAGCAGAAAGGCGACCAGACCAAGCTCGACCGGGTCATGCACTCGAGCAGCTTGGCGGACATCCACTTCGTGCGGCAGGGCGACCCGCTCGGCTTGGGGCATGCCGTACTCCGGGCGCGCAAGCACATCGGCGACGAGACCTTCGCGGTGCTGCTGGGCGACGACCTGATCGACGAGCGCGATGTGCTGCTCACCAAGATGATCGAGGAGAGCGCAGCGCGGGGCGCGACGGTGATCGCCCTGATGGAGGTCGATCCCGACCAGATCCACATGTACGGC
Source organism: Agromyces sp. P2_B3 (assembly GCF_056404815.1). NCBI lineage: Bacteria > Bacillati > Actinomycetota > Actinomycetes > Micrococcales > Microbacteriaceae > Agromyces > Agromyces sp. P2_B3. Next base: position 136,734 of record NZ_JBFUDH010000002.1, read on the forward strand.
GCCGCCGCGGTCGAGCCGACCGACGAGGCCGACGTCGTCAGGGTGACGGGCCTCGTCGAGAAGCCGGCCGCCGCGGACGCGCCCTCGAACCTCGCCGTCATCGGGCGCTACGTGTTGCGGCCCGAGGTCTTCGACGTGCTGGAGGAGACCCCGCCGGGCAAGGGCGGCGAGATCCAGCTGACCGACGCCCTGCAGGTGCTCGCGGCCGACGAGTCCATCGCGGGCGGCGTCTACGGCGTCGTGTTCCGCGGCCGCCGGTACGACACCGGCGACCGCCTCGACTACCTCAAGTCCGTGATGCAGCTCGCGCTGGATCGCGAGGACCTCGGTCCCGACCTGGCGCTCTGGCTGAAGTCGGTCGCCGCCACGCTGCCATGAACCGCCCGCAGCTCATCGCGTTCGACCTCGATGACACGCTGGCGCCGTCGAAGAGCCGCATCGAGCCCGAGATGGCGGCCGCGCTCACGAGGCTGCTCGAGCACACGGAGGTGTGCATCATCTCTGGCGGCGACTTCTCGCAGTTCCGCAGGCAGGTCGTCGACGCCCTCGACGTGCACGGCGCGGAGCTCGGGCGGCTGCACCTCATGCCGACGTGCGGCACGCGGTACCTGCGGTTCGCCGACGGCGACTGGCGCCAGCTGTACGCCGAGGACCTCACCGCCGACGAGGCGGGCCGGGCGACGTCGTCCCTCGAGCGGCGGTCGGCTGAGCTCGGCTTCGACGAGGGCCCCGCGTGGGGACCGCGCATCGAGCACCGCGGATCCCAGGTCACCTTCTCGGCGCTCGGTCAGGCCGCACCCGTCGACGCCAAGCGGCTGTGGGATCCGACCGGCGCGAAGAAGGCCGCGCTCCGGGCCGCGGTGCAGGCCGACCTGCCCGACCTCGAGGTGCGCTCGGGCGGCTCGACGTCGATCGACATCACCCGCAAGGGCGTCGACAAGGCCTACGGCATCCGCAAGCTCATCGACGCGACGGGGATCCCCGCGTCGTCGATGCTGTTCGTCGGCGACCGCCTCGACCCCGACGGCAACGACTTCCCGGTCATCGCGACCGGGGTGCCGTGCCGGGCGGTCGGAGGATGGCGCGACACGCTCGTGGTCATCGACGAGGTGATCGCGGGCGCCCGTGACGTCCACGTCGTGTGAACCCGTGAACCGAAGGAAAGGGGGAGTCCTCATGTTCGACACCATCAAGAAGCCGCTGCGGGGACCGGTCCGGCGCGCGAAGCGGGGCTGGCTGATGTACTCGGAGTTCCTGCGCGACTACCGCAGGTATCGCGACTCGGCCGCGCCCGTGGACGACGCGGTGACGCCGGTCGTCTCCGGCGTCAACCTCGAGGCGCAGCTCACGAAGGACTACCACCGGGTGGAGAAGGGGCTGAGCCTGCGCCGCCCCAAGCAGCCCTTCGGGGCGGCGGTGGAGCACCGCCTGTCGATGCTCATCCCCGTCGCAGGCGCCCAGGAGGCGGATGCCGCGTACCTGCGCTTCGCCGAGGACGCCAAGGGAGCGCTGCTCACCTGGAACGACGGCGGCGCAGTGGACGACGACGTGAGTCCGCCGGCCCTGCCGGCACCGCTCTTCGGCGCCGTCGAACTCGACCGGTTCTTCGCCACCAGGCACAGCGTGCGCGACTTCGACGAGACCCGCCCCGTCGAGCCCGCCACGATCGAGGAGGCGGTGCGCCTCGCGACCTACACGCCGTCGGTGTGCAACCGGCAGGCCGGCCGGGTGCACGCCTTCAGCGGCGCGGAGGACGCCGCACGCATCCTCGCCCACCAGAACGGCAACGGCGGCTTCCGCGACCAGGTGCGCAGTGTCCTCGTGGTCACCGTCGAGCGCGGCCTCTTCGCCGGGGCCGCAGAGCGCAACCAGCGTTGGATCGACGGCGGCCTCTTCGCGATGACCCTCGTCTGGGCGTTGCACGGCCTCGGTGTGAGCTCGTGCATGCTCAACTGGTCGATGACGAACGACCGCACCGACGCGCTGCGCCAGGCGGCGGGCATCCCCGACAGCGAGGACGTGATCTGCATGATCGCGATCGGCTACCCGCCCGAAACGGGCTTCCGGGTGGCTCGCTCGCCCCGTCGCCCCGTCTCGCAGGTGCTCACGACGCACGAGTGAGGCGGATGCCGCGGCACGCGGATGCCCCGGGGTGGAGCACACCCCGGGGCATCCTTGTGTCTGGGCTCAGACCGACCGAGGCTCGCTGCGCGCTCGGGCCGACCGAACCGCTCAGGGCCGGCCGAGCCCCTTGTAGGTCCACCCGGCCTCGCGCCAGGCCTTGGCGTCGAGGCAGTTGCGCCCGTCGATCACGGACCGCACGCCCACGAGCTCGCCGGCCCAGACCGGGTCCAGGTGGCGGTACTCGTTCCACTCCGTCACGAGCACGACGAGGTCCGCCCCGTCGAGGACCGCGCTCAGGTCGTCGCTGAACTCGAGCTGCGGGTGCAGCCGCTTCGAGTTCTCGATGGCCTCGGGGTCGATCGCGACCACGTCGGCGCCGAGACCGCGCAGGCGCACCGCCACGTCGATGGCGGGGGAGTCCCGGATGTCGTCCGAGAACGGCTTGAACGCGAGGCCCAGCACCGCCACCTTCTTGCCGAGCGGCTCGCCGCCGAGCGCATCGACCGCGAGCTCCACGACCCGGTGCCGGCGCCGCAGGTTGATCGCGTCGACCTCCTTGAGGAAGGCGACCGATTCGCCGCGTCCGATCTCCTCGGCGCGCGCCGTGAACGCGCGGATGTCCTTCGGCAGGCAGCCGCCGCCGAACCCGACTCCCGCGCCCAGGAACTTGCGGCCGATACGCGCGTCGAACCCGATCGCGTCGGCGAGCTGGGTGACGTCGGCGCCGGTGACCTCGGCGATCTCCGCCATGGCGTTGATGAACGAGATCTTCGTGGCGAGGAATGCGTTCGCCGACACCTTGACGAGCTCGGCGGTCGCGTAGTCCGTGACGATCAGGGGGGTGTCCGCGGCGAGCGCCGTCGCGTACACCTCCGAGAGCATGCGCTCGGCCGTCGCGGCCGCATCGGGATCCGTCGGTACCCCGTACACGAGGCGATCCGGACTGATCGTGTCCTTCACGGCGAATCCCTCTCGAAGGAACTCGGGATTCCAGGCGAGCGTCGCGCCCGTGCCGCTGTCGGCGATGAGGCCCGCCAGGCGCTCCGCCGTGCCGACCGGCACCGTCGACTTCCCGACGATGAGGTCGCCGGATGCCGCGTGCTCGAGGATGCCCTCGACGGCCGCGTCGACGTAGCTGAGGTCCGCCGAGTACGAGCCCTTCAGCTGCGGCGTGCCGACGGCGATGAAGTGCACCGTCGCGCCCGCGGCATCCGCCATGTCGGTCGAGAACGTGAGACGCCCTGAGGCGACCGCGGAGCGGAGCAGTTCGGGGAGTCCCGGCTCGAAGAACGGCGCTTCACCCACGGCGAGCCGCGCGATCTTCGCCTCGTCGACGTCGATTCCCACCACCTCGTGGCCGAGTTCGGCCATGCTCGCAGCGTGCACGGCACCGAGGTATCCGCATCCGATCACTGAAACTCTCACGTAGTCGCCTCTCGTCAGAGTGGGGCCACCGTTGGATGCCCCACCAGCCCTGTCCCAGTTCTAGCAAGCGCCCTGCGGGCGCTTGTTTCCACGCGGTTACAAGTCGGTGACTTCCCGACGAACCCTGTGATCGGGTCGTTCGGGCGCGCACGAAGACGGGTCGACCGCACCGCTCGATGCGCTCGACCCGCCGCGGCGCGGGTCAGTACCAGCCCTCGAAGGTGGTGATCATGTCCTTCGAACTCCAGCCCGGAACCGTGTGTCCGTAGGGGTGCCACTGCACGATCACCTCGGCCGCCACGGGGCGGGCCATGTCGGCCAGCGCCACGCCGTGGGCGGCGGGCGGCACCAGGGGGTCGGCCGCCGAGACCAGGGTCTTCAGCCGGGCGCCGGTCCACGAGGACTGCGGAAGACGCGCGGGATTCGTGGCCACGGCCGCGGCACGGTCGAACTTGTAGGTCGTGCGCACGCGGTCATCGCGGTCGTACAGGTCCTCCATGTCGTAGGCCGCGTTCGCGAGGTACATGCCCCGAAGCGCCGGGATGAGCTTCGTCCCGTAGCTGTAGGTCATGAGTGGCCCGCCGCCCGAGTTGGCGCGAAGGAAGCTCAAGCCGACCTTCCAGACGGCGGTCACGTATGCCGTGGCGTTCTTCTGGTACTGGATCGCCGCCTCCGTGGTCCACAGGCTGCCGCCGTAGTCGGGGCAGATCACCACCGCGCCCCGCTCAGCGGCCAGCTCGCCGCTGTAGAGGTGCGCGCCGTCGAGGGACGTGTGCGTGCTGCCGTTCGAGTGGAACACCCACAGCACGCCGACGGCCGTCTTGGACTTCGGCACGGCGGTGTGCGGCACGAACAGCCGCGCCACGTCGCCCGAGATCGAGACGTCGATGCACTCGTAGGGCAGCTTCGCGTCGCGCGTGTAGCGCGTCGCCGTGCGGCTGATCTCGCCGGGAAGGGTCGGAATGGGCGACGCGGCCTGCGCCGCCGTGGACCACCCGCCGCCCGCGGCGAGGACCCCCGCCGCCGACCCGATGAGGAGCTGGCGTCGAGACCAGCCGCCGCCCTCGCGGCCCCCCTGCTCGTGAGTCATGTTCGTGCTGCCCCTTCCCATGTCCACGCCCGAAACGCTCGCCGGCGAGTGCGGGTAACCGCTTCCGTCAGCGTATTCCGCGGGGGCGGCCGACTCACCGGGCACGGCCCGAAGTTAACCCGCCCGTAACGGGACTTCGGGAGGGAGTATTGACGCCGCCACCGCACATGGGACAGCATCGAAACCAGCCCAACTGGGGGGCCAGACGAGGACGAACCCTACCGTCCGAGTTCTCACGGTCGTGCGACGACCGGTTCGTGTCGCCGTGCCGGCATGGGGAGTTCGCCGAGGGGGGCGGACGAGGTCTCGGCCTCGCGGGGGAATGGGAACCAACGCTTCGGGGGAGGCAACGTGCCCAGTATTCGCATCACCGCACCGACCGAGGGACGACGCGTCACCGGCACCGTCCTGGTCTCCGCCGAGGTGACCGGCGGGACGAAGGTGTCGAACGTCCGCATCATCATCGGGCCGCCGCAATACGGCACCCGCACGGCCACCGCGTCGGGCGGTGCGTACGTGTACCGCTGGGACACGACGAAGAAGCTGGTCGACGGGGTCACCCCCCGCCCGAGCGACTCGGCGTTCTGGATCACCGCGCGGGCCACCGTCGACGGCGTCGAGATCGTCGCTCCGTATGTGGGCGTCATCACCGCCAACACGCCGCGTCCCGAGGCCGATGCCGTCACGGGCGGGTGGCGGTCCGACCTGGCCTGGGCGGCGCAGTACGGCGGCACCTTCACGCAGTGGAAGTCCAGCCACTACGCGACGATCGGCTCGGCGTACGCCCGGCTCGAGGACGACCCGATCCACGGCAGCCGCCGCCGGGTGATCAAGGCCGCAGTGCCCAACCGTGCGAAGAGCGATCCCGACCAGACGTCGGGCACCGTCCGGTTCCAGTCGTCGAGCCGGCAGAACCTCAGGGAGGGCGACGAGTTCTGCGTGGGTTTCGCCTACATGCCCTCGGCGAGCTTCCCCTCGGTCTACCCGGCGAACGACCCGGCCAACCCGAACGGCCCGGCGGGCACCGCGTACATCGCCCTGTTCCAGCTCTACGGGCCGCCGTACCTGCAGGGTTCGCCGTTCGTCATCCACGCGAACCGCGATGACGTCAAGCAGCCGATCGACGAGTTCGCGATCCGCGGCAACGAGCTCAACGCCGGCGACCCGTGGCCGTTCCTCTCAGGGCCCTACAACCGCGGGAGGTGGACGGACGTCGTCTTCAAGATGCGCCTGTCCACGTCGATCGAGCACGGCTGGGTGGAGACCTACGTCAACCAGGGCCAGTCCGACCGGGTGCAGAGCGTGCCCTTCGTGAACGGCCTGCGGCGGGTGCCGCGCGTGCTGCTGAGGCCGGACTCCCAGGGGTTCCGGACGGACATGCAGATCTATCGCGTCGCCGACAAGTTCGACTGGGTGACGGTGTGGCACACCGGCCACCGGATCGCCCGCACCGTGGAGGAGGCGGACCCGCGGTCCTACGACCTGCGGTGACCCGCACGACAGGCTGACCGGCACGACAGGCTGACCGGCACGAGAGACTGACTGACCGGCACGACAGATGGGGGTGCACACGATGGATGTTCGACGCGGGGGATGGATGCCGGCGATGGCGGGGCCCGACGGGGCAGCCGCGCGTCTTGAGGGGGCGGCTGCCCCACCCGGGGTCAGCCGACGGACGGTGCTGGCACTCGGCGCGGCGGCGCTCGCCGTGCCGATCGTGGCCGATGCGGCCCGCACCGGTTCACGCCTGGCAGCCACCCCTGGCGTCGCCGTGGCGGCGGCCGGCGGTTCCGCAGCTGCCGGGGTGATCGCGGAGGCCGAGGGGGCGGCCGGGATGCGGCTGGACGGCAGCCCGTGGATGGCGCCCAGCGCCTTCGGCTGGAGCGCGCTCTTCGCCTCGTGGCTCCTGCGCGACCACGGGGTTCCGGCGATCGCGTCGCCGCTCGAACTGTTCGCGCACCACCGCATCGCCGGAAGGACGCACGTCCGCCCCGAGCCCGGATCCCTCGTCTTCTACAGCCCGGGTGGGGACGCGGAGATCAACCATGTCGGCATCGTCACCTCGATGCGCGGCGGGGCGGCCCAGACCATCGAGGGCGACGTGCCGGGCGAACTCCCGTCGGAGCTCACGTTCGTTCGGCGGTTCTCGGAACCCTGGTCCGATCGCGTCGTCTTCGCGACGCCCGACTACCGCACGGGCGGGGGACGCCGTCGATGACACCGAATGAGAAGGGCGGATTAAGAACAGGTTAAACCGGGCATACCTCGCTTGTGCCGCCCATCGGCCGATCGCAGGATGGGGGACACCGGAACACATCGACAACGTCGTCGTCGAACATCACGCACCATGCGAAGGGGACGACATGACGACGATGTTGGTGGCGACGAGCGGCGGCCATCTGACGCAGCTGCACCTGCTGCGGCCTCGAATCGCCCAGGGCGACGACGTCGTCTGGGTGACGGATGCCACGGCGCAGAGCGCCTCGCTCCTCGCAGGGGAGCGCGTCATCACCCTGCCGAACCGCGCACCGCGCGACTACCTCGGCATCCTGAACGACTTCCACGCCCTGCGTCCCCGGTTCCGTGCTGAGCAGGTCGCACGCGTCTACAGCACCGGAGCGCAGATGGCGATCTCGGCCATGCTCGCGGCGAAGGTCGCACGGGTGCCGTTCTCGTACATCGAGAGCGGAACCCGGGTCCGAGAGCTGTCGGCCACCGGCCGGCTCCTCGATCGCGTGCCGGGCGTGAAGCGATACGTGCAGTACCCGTTCGCCGAGAACGACCGCTGGGCCTACGCCATCTCGGTCTTCGAGGGCTTCGAGGTCGTTCCGGTGGTGCCCGAGACCGGTTCAACGCCGCGGGTCGTCGTGAGCGTGGGCGGCAACGCCCACTACGGGTTCGAGCGCCTGATCCGGCGACTCCACGCCGTGCTCCCGCCCGAGTGGTCGGTGCTCTGGCAGGTCGGGCCGTCGGATGTCTCCGACCTGGGAATCGAGACGGTGCGGAGCCTCCCCGCCGAGCGGCTGAAGGAGGAGATCGCCGAGGCGGATCTCGTCATCTCGCACGCGGGCACGGGCTCCATCCTCACCGCACTGAGCCTCGGGAAGCGACCGATCGTCGTGCCACGACGCGCGGCGCACGGCGAGCACGTCGACGGCCACCAGGACGACCTGGCGGCCTACGTCGATCGCGCGGGGCTGGCGCTCGTGCGCGAAGCCGACGAGATCACGATCGAGGATCTCGAGGAGAACCGTCGGTGGGCTGTGAAGCGTGCAGCCGACCTCGCCCCCGTCGCACTCGCCTGAGGCCCCGCCATGCGCGTGCTGCACGTGACCGAAGCGCTCGGCGGAGGAGTCCAGAGCGCCATCGTCAATTACGTCCGGGGGGTGCCCGAGGCGGAGCACTCCCTCTTCTCGCGAGCCCGTGACGGTCAGGGAACCCATGGGCTGCCCGATGCGATCGCGCACGAGGGCTACCGTGGTGGCCTCGTCGGGTTCTTCACGCGCATGCGGCAGAAGGTGCGCGAGGAGTCGCCCGACGTCATCCACCTGCACTCGAGTGTCGGCGGAGCCGCGCGCGCGGTGCTCGGTTCGGGACCCGGCATCGTCTACTCGCCGCACTGCTACGCCCTCGAGCGAACGGATGTCTCGGCGCCCGAGCGCTGGTCGTACGAGGCCATCGAGCGCCTGCTCGCCCGGCGCCGGCAGGTCATCGTGGCAGTGAGCCCGCGGGAGGCGGAGCTGAGCCTGCGACTCAATCGCCGCAACCCGGTCGAGGTCGCCCACAACCCGACGCCGTTCGCCCACGTCACACGTGCTGCAGCCGACCGCGACATCGTGGTGATGGTCGGCCGCCTCTCACCGCAGAAGGCCCCCGAGCGCTTCGCCGCGGTCGCGCGGCTCGCCCACCGCGGCACGTTCGTGTGGATCGGCGACGGCGACGCTGACAGTCGCGCGGAGCTCGAGTCGGCCGGGGTGCAGGTCACCGGTTGGCTGCCTCCCGAGGAGGTCCAGGCCTGGCTGCGCAGGGCGGCGCTGTACCTGCACACGGCGGCTTGGGAGGGCGGTCCGGTCTCGACGATCGAAGCAGCCGCCCTCGACGTCCCGGTGCTCGCACGGAGCATCCCCAGCATGGCGTCGCTCGGATACGCGCTCGCCGGCGGGACAGATGCGGAGATGGCGGCGTCGGTCGACGCGTTCTTCGACGACGAGTCCTATCGGGACGAGGTCGCGCAGGCCGGGCGCTACGTGGTGCGCAATTCGAGCCACGACGCGATGTCGGCGTCACTGCGCGCCGCGTACGACCTGGCGAGGACGCAGACGGCGTCGAGCGGCGCCGTTGGAGAGACCGTGGGCCTGCGCCGCTGACCCCTCGTGGCGTCAGTGCAGGACGGGACCGCGGTCGTGTCCGCTCGCGTTCGGCGAGGCTGCGGCCAGGCCGGGCTCACGCACGCCGCCCTCCTGGGCGTCGGCACGGCGCACGACGCGACCGATCAGCAGTGCGACGATCACGGCCACGGCGATCCAGGCGGCGACGACGGCGACGATGGTGATGGCGATGGGATCCATCCTGGCTCCTCCTCGAGTCCAAGAGATACCCAACGGCCCACGATCGGCCGGTGGTGAGGCTCATGGTACTCGAATCGGGCCGCGGCACGAGGATGGGTGTGCACAGGGCCCCACCGGCGAGGGGACGCCGTCAGTAGGCGTCAGTAGGCGCCGTCGCTGGCGACGACCGCGCGGAGCGTCTTCCAGAGGATGATCAGGTCGCCCGTGGTGGTCCAGTTCTCGACGTAGAACAGGTCGAGTCGCACGGTCTCGTCCCAGTCGAGGTTGGAGCGCCCGCTGACCTGCCACAGGCCGGTGATGCCCGGCTTGACCAAGAACCGCCGGTGCACGTGCTCGGCGTACTGCTCGACCTCTCGGGGCAGCGGCGGCCGCGGACCGACGATCGACATGCTGCCGAAGAACACGTTGAACAGCTGCGGCAGTTCGTCGAGGCTGTAACGCCGGAGGATCTTCCCGATCGGGGTCACCCGCGGGTCGTCCCGCATCTTGAACATGATCGAGTTGCCCGCCTCGCCCTCATGGCGCGCCAGTTCGGCGAGACGATCCTCGGCGTCCTCGTACATCGAGCGGAACTTCAGCATCTCGAACTCCTCACCGCGAAGTCCGATGCGCTTCTGCCGGAAGATGACCGTGCCGGGCGTGCTCAAGCGGATGACCATGGCGATGCCGATGAGCACCGGCGACAGCACGGCGATCAGCAGCCCGGAGCCGACGAAGTCGAACACGCGCTTGGCGTGGAGCTTGCCTCCGTCGTACCGCGGCGTCTCGACGTGGATGAGGGGGAGCCCCGCGACCGGCCTGGTGTGCAGTCGCGGACCGCCGATGTCCGTGAGGCTCGGCGCGACGATGAGGTGCTGCCTGCCCGGCTCGAGCGACCAGCTCAGCTCCCGGACCCGCTCGCGCGACAGCTCGTTCGAGCTCGTGATCACGACCGTGTCGGCGTCGACGGCCTCGAGGGCCTCGTTCAGCCGATCGAGCGAGCCCGAGACGGGGATGTCCGTACCGGGGATCACCCCGGCGACGAGGCCGTTCGACGTGCAGGCGCCCACGACGCGGAGGCCCGCCTGCGGCGACCGGGCGAGGTCGCGCGCGGTAGCCGCGATCGACTCCTGAGATCCGACGAGCAGCACACGGCTCGACATCTGACCGACGCGACGACGACGCGCGAGCCATTGGCGCCAGGTCCATCGGCTCGCGAGCAGGCCGACGAGGCCGAGGGGAAGCGCGAGGAGCAGGAAGCCGCGGAGGCCGTCGAACGCGAGCACGTAGACGAGGAGGCCGAGCGCGCACACCATCAGGATCGTGATGTGCAGCACCCGGCGGTATTCGAGTGCGCCCGAACCCACGACCCGCGGCGAACGGCTGCCCACGATCGACAGCGCGAGCGACCACATGACGATCAGCAGCACGCCGAACACCACGGCGGCCGGTATGCCGACGAACTCCGCGGTCGCGAACTGCCTCGGTACCCCACCGAGCAGCAGTGCGCCGAAGACGCACACGGTGATGACAAGAAGATCGGTGGAGACGAGCATCCGGCCGTAGCGCTGTTCCCAGCTCGCCGACCGCGTCCCCCTCGAACTCCTCGCCATCTCGGTCTGAATGGCTTGAGTCAAGAGTTTCTCCCCCTCGATTGCTCATCAATGTAGAGAGGCGGGCGGGCGCAGTACTAGATCGCGTAGCCGGAATTTACATACTCGTCACGTGGGCTCAACCCGACCGGGTGAAGATGGAGGGGCACCCAGAGGGGTGCCTTGGAGCAGTGTGGCTTCCTCCGCGCACAGGCAGACCGGGACGAGATCCCGGGCCCGACCGGTAAGGAACCAATGACCCGATCCACCCGCTTCGCAGACGCCTCGGCACCGCCCGGGACGAGGACTCCCGCCCGCCGGCGGACCCCGTCGCGCGTCGTGGCGAGCCTCGTCGCGGTCGCCCTCACGGTGATGTTCGCGGGATGCGCGAGTGCAGCCGGCCAGGAACGGGCACCGACACCCGCCCGCAGCGCCGACATCGAGATCGTCGAGGCGCTCCCGTACTGGAGCGACGGTGACGCCACGCTCATGGCCGATGCCTGCCTGCCGGTGACCGAGGCGCCCGTCGCCGCCGTCATCCTGTTGCACGGCGGGGGCTTCACCGAGGGGGACCGCGTCGGCGGCGGCATGCGCGCACTCTGCGAGCTCATGGCGCACAGCGGCATGGCCGGCATCTCGATCGACTACCGGCTTGCGCCCGACTACGTCTTCCCCAGCCAGCTCGACGACGTCGCCCATGCCGTCGAATGGCTCCGCGCGCCCGAACAGGTCGAGCGATTCGGCCTCGATCCGGCGAAGATCGGCCTGCTCGGCAGCTCGGCCGGAGCCATCCTCGCGCAGACCTACGCGACCTCCGGCACCGGGCCGACCGACGAGGGCAGCCGGGTGAGCGCCGTCGTGTCCCTGTCAGGGGTGTCGCTCCTGACCGAGGCGGCGCTCCAACTCGGCGTCCCCAGCCCCGAAGCCGCCGCGATGGCGCTCAACTACCTCGGCTGCACCGACCCCACGGCCGCCAAGTGCCCGCAGGCGGCGACCGCGTCTGCCCTGCTCAACGTCGATCCCTCCGACCCGCCGATGTTCCTGGTGAACGGGTCGGCCGAGCTCGTCCCGGTCGAGCAGGCCGAGGCGATGCGCGACACGCTCGAGGCGGCCGGGATCCCCGTCGAGTTGACCATCGGAGCGCATGCCGGCCACGGCGTCCAGCTGCTGACCAGTGAAGTTCGTTCCCGCCTCGTCGAGTTCCTCGCCGAGCACCTGTAGAAAGGCGAACGCCATGTCCGTAACGTCCCAGAATCACGCGGGAACCAGCACCCTGATCGAACCGTCCTCGCTCCTGCTCACGACCGCATCGTCCCCGGTCGCGGGTCGCGGGAGCGTGAACGACGAGTTTCGACCCACCGAGCCGAACGGAGGCCGAGGAGTGGAATTCACCGAGGTCGTGCGCACGATCGGCAGGAACTGGGTCCTCATCGTCGTCACGGTGCTCGCCGCGTCCGTCATCGGCTGGTTCGTCGCGTCGACCAGCGCGCCGACGTACACCGCCGAGAGCAAGGTGATGCTGAGCGCGGTGACGGTCACGGCCGCCCCGCAGGAACAGGTGCAGGGCAACAACCTGGTCATCCAGCAGATGGGCACCTACACGGCGCTCGTCTCCACTCCGCTCGTGCTCCAGCCCACGATCGACCAGCTGGCACTCGACAGCACCCCGGTCGAACTCGCCGAGGACATCAGCGCGACGCCGGTGGAGGGGACCGCCATCCTCACGATCACCGCGGAGGGCGAGGACGCCGCGAGTGCGGCGGCGCTCGCCGACGCCCTCGCAGCCAACTTCGTGGCGGTCATCAGCGATCCGGCCGCCGGCGTCGGCGTCCCCGGCACGATCGCCGGGCGCGTCGTGCAGCAGGCCGAGCCGCCGGAGGATCCGAGCAGCCTGCCTCCGATCGTCATCGTCGCCATCGCCTTCGCCGCCGGGCTCGTGCTCGCGCTGCTGCTCGTCGTGCTCCGCGAGGTCTCGAACACCCGTGTGCGCAACGGCCGGGACCTCAGGAGGGCGACGGGTGCGAACGTGCTCGGCACCATCCCACGCGTACGAGGCCGCGCACGCGCGTCCATCCGGACGGCCATGGAGCGCAAGGGATTCGGTGAAGCCGTCCGGCTCGTCCGCCTCCAGCTCAAGCACCTGCTCGCCGGACCGCAGCCCGTGGTCGCCTTCACGTCGCCTGCGGGCCGCGAGGGCAAGACCACGGTCGCCGCGAGCGTCGCGCTCGCCCTCGCCGAGGACGGCACACGGGTGACGCTCATCGATGCCAACCTCCGCGCCCCGCGGCTCGCATCGCTCTTCGACATCTCCGCCGAGGGCGGGCTCGATGCCGTGCTCATGGGCTCGGCGCCGGTCGCGGCCGTGGAGCTGGCCACCGTCGCGCCCGGGCTCGACGTGCTCCCGGCCGGCAAGGTGGGCGCCGGCTCCAGCGAACTGCTGGGATCCGCCCGGATGCACGAGCTCGTGCGTGCACTGTCGAAGCAGTGCGACATCGTGATCCTCGATGCCGGATCGGCGGGAGAAGTGGCCGACGCCAGTGAGCTCGCGGCCGTCGCGACCGGATTCGTGATGGTGGTGCGGGCCGGGAGGACCCGTGCATCGCGGCTCCGCAACGCGGAGGCGAACGTGCGCGGCGTCGACAGCACCCTGTTCGGCGTGGTGTTCGACGACGTCCCCACGTCCGGCCCCGACGCGCGCGCCTGAGCGAGACGCGACGGTGAACCCGCTGGGGGAGCGAACGTGAGAACCGATGCATCGTCCTGGCTGTCGCCGGGTGTCCGCACGACGGCATGGTCCGTCGCCGGGGTGGGTGCCGCGGCGGTGATCGCGGCGCTCGGCTGGATCGACCCCGTGATCCCGTTCGCGGTGGTCGCGGGGCTCGTCCTGCTCGTCGTGGCGGTGTTCCTCCCGAAGCTGTTCGCGCTGCTGGCCGTCGTGACCATCGTCTTGACCAGCCCGATCCAATCGGCGCTCGGGGCTGCGGGCAGCTACGCGGACGAAGCGGTCGTGCTCCTCGCATTCGCGAGCTTCAGCACGCGGCGGTTCGTGACGGACCGGCGTCTCGTGTACCTGCCGGGCCTGCCGTGGTTCGGCCTCTTCATCGCCATGGGCGTACTCAGCGGCGTCGCCAACCACGTCGCCTTCGGCACCATGAGCGAGGCGATGCTCCTCATCCTGAAGGGCCTGATCTTCGCCTTCGCGCTCGCCCAGCTGCGGTGGACCGTGCGCGACCTCCAGTTCCTCGCCAAGATCGGAGCGGTCGCGGTCATCTTCTTCGCGTTGACCGGCGTGATCAACCTCGTGGCACCCGGAGTCTGGTCGTCGCTGATCTCCGGAGACGCACCGGTCACCGCGGTCATGGGGGTGCCGGCGCTGAGCGGACCCTTCCAGCATCCGGCCGCCTTCAGCCGATTCTGCGCGGTGCTGGCCATCGCGCTCATCTCCTACGGGCTCATCGTGCGGGCATCCGTGGGGAACGCGATCCTGCTGCTCGTCACCGGCGGGCTGGCGGTGCTCACGTTCCAGGTCAAGACGATCATCGGCCTGGGGGCGACGTTGGGCCTCCTCCTGCTGCGATACGGACGCCCCGTCATGTGGGTGGCCGTCCTCTGCGTGGTGCCCCTCATCGGGGTCGTCATCGTGCCGCCGCTCTACGAGCTGATCGCCGGCGACTTCGAGGTCTACGTCGTGCAGGATTCAGCGCGCTCGGCACTGACGCTCGGTTCCCTGTCGGTCGCGGCCCACTACTTCCCGCTCGGCGCGGGCTTCGGCAGGTACGGGAGCTACACGGCCGGCTCGACGTATTCGCCCGAGTACGTCGACCTCGGGTTCACCCACATCTACGGGCTGGGGCGCGGGGACGCCGGGATGTTCCTGAACGACACGCAATGGCCGGCCATCCTGGGCGAGAGCGGATGGCTCGGCGCCGCGTTCTTCGCCGCGGGGATCGTCGCGATCTTCGTCTCGCTCTGCAGGCCGACCTCGGCCGCAGAACCGACGCTGGTCAAGTGGCTGCGGGTGACGGGCATCGGCTGGCTGCTGGTGCTCCTGATCGAGTCCGTGGCGGCACCGGTGTTCGTGTCGGCACCCTCCTACCCGTTCGTCTTCGCGGCGGCCGGCATGATCGCCTCCTTGCGCGACAGCGCTCGCTTCCCCGAACTCCGCCTTCCTCGATCGGCCGCGATCCCGAAGCAGACGGCGGTTCGCAGTGCGGCGCTCGTCGAGTGAGCGCGGCCGATCGTGACCGCCGCATCGCCGCCCCGGCTGCACTACCTCGACGGGCTCCGGGCGTCGCTCATGGTGCTCGGCATCCCCTACCACTCGGCGCTCGCGTTCTCGGGGCTGCCCTGGCTCGTTGGCGCTGACGTACCCTCGCCACTCCTCATCGCGTTCGCAGAGTTCCTCCACATCTGGCGGATGCCCACGTTCTTCATCGTGGCCGGCTTCTTCGCGCTCATGGTCGTCCGCAGGCGGGGTGCCCGTCGTTGGTACGCCGGACGACTGCAGCGACTCGGGATCCCGCTCCTCTTCGGCATCGTGGTGCTCAGCCCCATCCAGTGGGCCATCATCGCGGCATCCCGCGGCGCCAGTGGTCGCTCGATCTGGGACTTCATGGTCGCGCAGTGGTCGCACCCCGGCTCCTACTGGACGATGCACCTCTGGTTCCTGGTCGTGCTGCTCATCTACTCGGGCGTGCTCGCGCTGCTCTTCGCGCCGCCGATCCGCCGGCACGTCGCTCGAGCGACGGCCACGATCACCGGCCGCCTGGCGGGCTGGCGGTTCGGCCTCCTCGCCTACCTCGCCGCGTCGTCGGCGATCGTGGTCCTCGGCCTCGCGGTGTGGACGGCCGGTGGCATCGCGGGCCTGCTCTCGAACCTCGTCTCCCGCAATCTCGTGATCTATGCACCGGCCTTCCTCACCGGTCTCGTCCTCGCCTTCCGCCCCGCGTACCTGGAGCGGTTCATGCAGCTCCGGAGGACGCCCCTGCTCGTCCTCGGCCTCGCCACCGCGGCCTACTTCATCGGCATGGCGCTGGCCGGGGCATCCGATGCACCCGCGGCGCTCGTGACCCAGGCCGTTCTCTGGCCCGTCGCCGGGCTCGTCTGGGCCGCGCTCGCGTTCAAGGTGGCGACGCGGGTCTTCCGCGAGCGGTCGCGCATCGTCGATTGGCTGGTCGACTCGTCACTCGTCGTCTACCTCGTGCACCAGCCGCTCGTGCTGGGCTTCGCGCTCCTCTTCATCGGTGCGGGAGTTCCCTCGCTCGTCGGCTTCGTCCTCACCGTGATCCTGACGGCGCTGGTCGCCGGTATCGTCTACGAGCTCGTCAACTGCGTGCCCGTGCTGCGCTTCCTGATGACCGGAACCGCCGCACCGGGAACCGGTCTGCTCAGCGGCCCGAGGCCGATCAGCAGCCGGGTGCGGCCAGGGCCTTGACGAACGCAGCGCTCTGGTAGAGGTACTGGTGCACCCAGCTGCCCAGTCCCGACGGCTGGTCGGAGACGGCCCGCATGGTCAGCTCACCGTCGAAGCACCGGTCGATGATCATGCGAGCACGCGACACGTGCGGGGTCATCGTGATGACGATGGCACTGTCCCAGCCCTGCTCCTGTGCCGTCTCGGCCAGGAGCCGGGCCTCGCCCTGCGTGGTGGCGGGGTCGGGCGCCCGGCACAGCACGTCGCCGCCCGGAAGGTTGCACGCGCTGAATCGGCCACGCGACGGCGTGCCCTCGGCGAGGGCGTCGCCGGGCATCGAGATCAGCATCTCGTCGGCCGCGCCCGTCTCGATGAGCTCTCGCGCGAGTGCGATCCGTGCGGGCGTCGGCGGGCCGATCACGTAGACCACGTCGGCCTGGGCCGGCACCGCATCGACCGTCGGGAAGACGTACAGGGGAAGCCCGACCAGGATGAACGCGACGACGAGCGCCCCGACGGTGATGGCCGCCGCGCCGACGGCACGGCGGAGGCGCCTCGCGGCGGTCCGGGGGCGGGCGGTCTCAGCTGCCGCGACGGGCTCAGCGGCCTCAGCGGTCGAGGGCGTCACGCCACAGCCGCTCGAGTCGGGGGTAGAGCGCCGAGGCCGAGTAGTGCTCGGCGAAGGTCCGCTGTGCACGTTCCACCACGCGGCGCCGCGTCGGCTCCGACGTCATCACGCTCGCGAGCGCCCTGCGCAGGGACTCGACGTCGCCCGCGGGCACGAGGATCCCGGATCCGTCGCCGAGCACCGCGGGAATGCCGCCGACATCGGTGGCGATCACGCAGGCATCCCGGGCCATCGCCTCGAGGATGAACATCGGCATGGCCTCGTCACGCGACGGCAGCACGGCGACCGCCGCCGAGTCGAGCAGGGCGAGGAGCTCGGCGTGCGGGAGCGAGCCGAACACGGTGGCATGCGGGAGGTCGCCCGGCACGAGCTCGGGTTCGGCGACCGGGCCCGCGATCTCGAGGTGCCAGGTGCCGTCGGGCTCGAGCGCCCGCCAGGCGTCGACGAGCACGTCGACGCCCTTCCTCGTCGACACCTTGCCGCCGAAGACGATCCGCGGATGCTTCTCCGCGGCGGGTGCGGACGCCACCGCATTGGGTACGATCTCGATCCGTTCCTCGGGGATGAAGCCGGCGACGGCGGCGCGGGTCGCCTCGCTCAGCACGAAGACCCGCGAGGCGGAGCGAAGCACCGGGCCGACGCGTTCGGGATTCGCGTTCGCGTAGTCGACGAAGCTGCTTCCGTGGAGGTGGGCGATGGTGGCGAAGCCGCGGCGGCTGGCCAAGCGGAGCAGGTATCCTTCGCGCACGAAGGAGCCCCCCTGCGAGAGGTGCACCACGACGAGGTTCCGCTCGGGGTCTCGAAGCTTCCGCACCGCCATGACGGCGCGCAGGAAGAGCAGGTACGCCCTGAGGCCGCGGCTCCCGTCACGCGACGGGATCACGCGGATGTCGAAGGACTCGAAGTCCCAGGCGGTGTAGGCGTTGACGACCTGGGTCATGCCGCCGGCCACCTCGCCGCGCCGACCGACGTGCCAGGCCACCAGGTCGTGCCCGAGGATCGTGGAGCTGCGGTCCCCGGCCATCAGCGCGCCTCCGCCAGAACGGGCGTCCGGTCGTCGTCGGTCAGGAGCCGGGCGAGCTCGCTGCGCACCGTCTCCAGGTCGGCCTTGGCCGTGGCCAGCGCCGCCATCATCTCCGCCCGGCGGGAGAGCACGTCGCCGAGACGCACCTCGATGCCGGCCGCATCCATGCCGTCGGTGGCCACCGACACGTCCTGGATGCCGGCCGCCTGGAAGTGCCGGTCGATCTTGTCCGACCGGTCGACGAGGAGCGCGATCGGAACCGCGCCCTCGGTGTACGCGGCGATGAGCACGTGCATGCGGTCGCTGATCGCGAGCGCCGTCCTGCGATACGTCTCGCGGAGCGCGAGCTCCTGGGCCTCGTGATCCGTCCCGTCCCAGTCCTGCAGCTCCGCGCCGAGTCGATCGGCGAGCCAGATCGATCGGGGGCTGTCGGGGAGCACCTGGGTGGCGACGACGATGCGCAGGCCGTTCGCGTCGGCGAACGAGCGGATGCCCCTGATCCATTCCGCCGTGGGAAGGGGGCGGTCGACGCGCATCGACACGACGATGGTGTCCCTGGTGCCGGGGTGGTCGAAGTCGTCGGGACCCTCGGCGAAGGCGAGGTCGGGCATGAGCTCGCCGCGTCCGAGGTACTCGACGGTCTTCACGTCCCGCCATGCCGTCAACTGGGAGAGCATGATCGACGGGGTGATCAGGAGCCTCGGCAGGGGCGCGAAGTTCCGCGAGCCGGCTCCGATCCTGGCGACCCGCCCGCCTCGTGCCCGCATCAGGCCCGCCATGGGCAGCATGCTCAGGTGTTCCTTCATGCCGACGAGGGTGAGCTGGATCTCGCCGGGCTTGAACACGTACGACCCGTCGCCCCGGGCGGCCGATCGCAGTCCGGCGCGATACCAGCTTCCGAACGAGCGGTAGACGACGTCATCGTCCCCGACGCCGAGCGCGGTCGCGTAGCCGTCGGGAGATGGACCCACGTAGACGTGGAGCCGGCCGAGCGGCCGCAGCCACGCGATGAGCTGGCGACGCAGGATGATGTCGCCGATGTTCTCGTACTGCCCGACCCCCGGGACGAAGATCTGCGCCTGGCTCATGCTCGTTCTCCACTCGTGCGGCTCGCGTCGGAGCGTTCTGCGGTCACGGTCTGGTCGCGGACGCTGGTCCATCGGCGCGCGGCCGACTCGATGACGCCGCGGTCCAGGTCATCGACCTCGGCGCCCCTGCCGATGTCGAGATCGTTCAGCATGCCGGCGATCTGCTGCTGGTGATCGTCCACGTGCTCGCCGCGGCGCTTTCGTCGCACCACCGCGAGCGGGTAGATCCCGAGGTCGATGAGCCCCAGGATCGTTCCCACTCCGGCGTGGGTGATGACGACGTCCGCGTCCCGCGCGTAGGCCTCGAACTCGGCCGCGTCGACGAAGGACCGCACCGTTCCGGGGAGGTCGCGTCGGGGCGGCGTGCTCCCCAACTGCCACACCGTGTCCTCATTCGCGATGCCCAGGTCGAGGATGCGGTCGACGAGCGCATCGAACGCGAAACCCTTGATCGTGCCGAGCGTGATGAAGATCTTCAGCGGGCGCCGCGTGTCGACCGTCCGCCGGCCGCTCACGTAGTCGTTCAGTACGCTCGGATGCACCTTCCAACGCCCGTTCGACCAGGTCGCGTGCTGGGTCCGCATCTCGGCGAGCCGCGACATCGCGAGGACCCGCCCGGAGAGCGATGGTCCGTCGACTCGGGAGACGCTCTCGATGTACAGGGCCGGCATGCCGGCCAGGCGAGCGGCCGGGAGGGCGGCGAGCGCGAGCGCGGAGCCCGTGCTCACCGCCGCGTCGAAGCGCTGGCCCTTGAGTTCGGATGAGATGCGTCGCCACGCCGCGTAGAGCGCGACGTAGTCGCGCGGCCCGACGTACGGCACGTGGAGCACGTTCCGGCCCGCGAGCAGCGACTTCTCCTGCAGCGAGTCGAACGTGACCCAGAGGGACTCGTCGGACGCGCCGAGCCCCGGCGCCAGCCGCACCAGTTGGGCGAGGTGGCCGCCCGTCGACGCCGCGAGCAGCAGCCGTCGCTCGGTGGTCGGGGCCAGTTCGAGTGTCCTAGGCATGCGTCCCCCCTTCCCGGCGGGAGGCCGACGCACGAACCGGTCGGATGCCGCGACTCACGTCAGGTCGCGCGCCGCCCTGCGGACGTCGCCAGATGGGTCGGTGGAACGAGCCGATGCGCGGGGCAGCGACGGCGGGACCAGCAGCCAGCGAGCACGTTGCGTGAGGCGTGCGAGCAGCAGCGACATGAGCACGGTGAACGCGACGAGCGCGAACTGCACCACGACGTTGACCGGTCGTGGCCAATCCGGGTACAGCAGCCCGATCAGGCCCGTGACCGGCACGATGATGTACAGGTGGAACAGGTAGATCTGCAGGCTCTGCTTGCCGAGCGGGCTGACGAACCGCAGTGGTCGCAATCGGACGAGGTACTTCGAGGCGAAGATCCCGACCGCGACCGCCGACACCTGGCCGGCCAGCACCACGAGCGGCACGAACCGCAGGTGCAGGACGACGAGCGCGCCGCATGAGACCACGAACGCGAGGATCGCTCCGAGCAGCGCCACCGACCCCGCACGGTCGATCAGCGCGTTGATCTGCTTCGCGTACACCGTCCCCGCCACGAAGAAGACCGCGAGCGCCAGGATGCGATTCCATCCGATGTTCTGCGCGGAGAGGAGCCCGGTCGTCACGAGCGTCGACACCAGCGCGAGCCCGCCCACCTGCAGCCAGCGGGGAACGCGTCGCAGCAGCCACGCCAGCAGCGTGAAGAGGAAGAGCGCGTACATGAACCAGTAGCTGCTGCTCGGCCAGACCAGGATGAGCGCGAGGCTCAGGGGATTCGTCGCCGAGAGCTCTCCGAGCTCCCCGTTGATTCCGGGGACCACCAGGTAGAACACCGCCCGGATGACCGACCAGAGGATGTAGATGTAGAGGATCGGCCACAGTCTCCGACGCCAGGTCTGGCCGAATGTCCACGTGGAGGTCCGGAAGTTCATCAGGCCGGCGATGAGGAAGAACACCGGCATCGCGTAGAGCTCGCCGACCGCCTTCAGCACGCCGACCGTTCCGCCAACGCCCACGTGTGAGAGGTAGAGGGCCGAGTGGTAGTACACGACCATCAGGATCGCGACGCCCTTGGCGAAGTCGACCCAGGCCTTCCGGCCGATGTTCCCGCGTTCGTAGATGGGTTGGGGAGTCTTTGAGCTCATCGTCTCGTCCAATCACGGGGAGACGGCCGCCCCGACTGCACAGGCCGGGTGCCTGGCCACTCCATCGGGTCTGCCGAGTCCCCATCGAAGTCGCCCCCAGGGTCCGGCAGTGATTGCAGTTCTCACGGTAGTGACGCGGTCTTACCGGCGTGAGTCGGCTGTGTAAACACTGGCTGCACGCCAGGCGTGCCGACGGGATGCGCGCCACGGTCATGCACCTCCGCGACGGATCCCGACCCGGAACGCCGGCATGCTCACGCGTGCCGCGGTCAGGAGGGCGAACCGCTTGAAGTCCCGTTTGCGCACCGTCGACCAGAGCACCGGTGCCGTGAGCGACTTCCTGATCTCACGGACGAGGCGTCCGGACTCGTCGGTTCCGTACGCCGGTGACGCGGCGTCCTTCATCCGGGAGAGCACGTCGAAGCGCGCCGTGTAGTAGCGGAAGTCCGGGCTCTCGAGGAGCGCAGGGTCCAGGCTCGCCGCCGTGGCGCGCACCACCGACGAGACCGTCGCCAGCGACTCGGCGCGACGGCTGCCCGATCGGATGATGGACCCCTGTCTCAGCTTGTACGTGTAGACGTCCACGTCGATCAGCGCGACGACGCCCGCATGCGCGATGGCCTGGGCCACCATCGCCTGGTCGGAATGCTGGCGCGAGCGGGTGAAGTCGATCGTGCCGAGCAGGTCACGCCGGAACAGCTTGTTCCAGAGATGCCCGGTGATGTCGCCGCGGAGGAACCCGAGGAACGCCGACCTGGCGCCGAGCTCCCTCGGAGCGCCGAGGGCGCCGACCGGCTTCCGCGTCCCGTCGACGAGCAGGTACTCCGCTCCCGCGCAGACGAGATCGGCACGGTGCCGGCGGGCAGCGGCGACGAGGGTCACCAGCGCATCGGCGGGCCAGTCGTCGTCGGCGTCCACGAACCAGACGAACTCGCCCCGAGCCTCGCGCACGCCTCGCTCGCGGGCGGCGGCGACGCCCTCGTTCAGGGACTGCAGCAGGTACCGGACGCGAGGATGCGAACCGGCGAACTCGCGACCGATCGTCCCCGTGGCATCCGTCGACGCATCGTCGATGACGATGACCTCGAACGACGGATGCGTCTGCTCGACCAGCCGCCGCAGCGCCGTCTCGAGGTAGTCCTCGACGTTGAACGCCGGAACGATGATGGTCGCGTCCACCGTCGAGCCGTCCTCGGGTTTCGAGTCGGTCATTCGATCCTCCGGATGAGTCGGGCGGGGACACCGCCGTAGACGGAATCGGCCTCGCAGTCCTTGCTGACGACGGCGCCCGCCGCGATCACCGCGCCGCGACCGATCGTCACGCCGCCGAGCACCGTGACACCCGCCCCGATCCAGCTGCCGTCGCCGACGACGATCGGCGCTGAGACGTTCGAGCCCGCGCGTGCGTTCGACGGGCCGATCTCATGGCTCGTGGGGAGCAGCTGCACGCTCGGCCCGATCGACACGCCGTCGCCGATGGTGATGGGTGCGCCCGACCCGATCAGGACGTTGGCGTTGAGGAACACGCGCTCGCCGACGACGAGGTGGTCCACGCCGCCGAGGAACTTGATGTACGGATAGACGCGGACCGAGCGGGCCATGCGCACGCCGAAGGCCGACAGGATGCGTCGACGCGAACGGGGTCCCCACACGGCCATGCCGCCGATGGAACTCGCGAGCGCACCTCGTGCCGTGCCCGCCACGTCAGCTCACCCCCTCGACGACCGGGTGCCCGGTGCGGAGTCCTTCGACGTTCCGCCGGGCGAGCTCTTTCACGCGGGGCAGCGCATCGGCGATGGAGCGCCTCGCTGGGGAGTCGGCACCGATCGTCGCGTCGATCGCGGCCACGACGTCGACGCCGAATCCCGCGCGGGGAACGACGCACAGCTCTGGCGCGCCGATGAGCGCCATCAGCCCCTCGACCTTGCCCTGCGTCGCGAGCGTGATGGCCGGCTTTCCGCTCCACAGCGTCATGATCGCCAGGTGCATGCGACCGGTGATCGTGATGGAGGCGACGGAGGTCAGGCCGCGGATCTGCGCCGGAGTGAGAAGCTCGCGGACGAACGTCACGTCCTCGGCGCCGACCCGCTCGTACACCGACTGGCAGGCGACGAGGTCGTCGCCCTTCGGCCTGGACACGTGGGGGAGGAGGATCACGTGGTGCCCGGTCGCGCGAAGGTGCCCGATGATCAGCTCGAACTCCTCATCCTGGCTGAAGGTGCGGGAGATCAGGCCGCTGACGTTCACGAGCGCGATCGGCTTCGTGACGCCGGCCACGAACGAGGTCGATGACGTGTCGACGGTCTCTGCGGCGAACACGATGTCGGCCGTCTCGCGGATGTTCCGGACGCCGTCGGCGGCGGCGCGGCGCGCGGAGACCGGATCCCGCAGCATCGGGACGACGCCGTTCGTGCTCGCCGACACGAGCGCCCGTCGGGCGGCGACCCGGGCGCTGCCGTTCCAGCTGAACCCGACGATTCGGGTGTCGATGCCCAGCGCGGTGACCGCTGCCGCCACGTTCGACCGGTTCACGGATGCGCGAAGGCTGTACCGGCCGTCCATGATGTCGGCCCCGATGACCGAGAGGCTGGCCGCCCCGGCGACCGTTCGTGCGAATCGTTCCAGCTCCGGTCGGCGTGCCGCGCCTCGGCCGTACACGAGCTCGGGCAGCACGAGCACGACGACGCGTTCGGCCAGCGCCGGCGGCACCGCCACGCTGTCGGCCGAGCTCGTGACGGCGACGACCGGCCCCGAGGTGGACTCCACGAACGCCTCGAACAGCGCCTGGTCTCCGATGTTGCCACCGCCGGGTGCAGTGATCACGACATGCGGGCCAGCCGGGTCGCCGCCGCGCGTTCCCGCCCATCGGGCGACGTTCCTCCGGTCGCTGCGCGCCCCGACGCCGGTGGCGAGCACCGCCTCATCGAACGTTCGCCGGATCTTGCGGACAACGCGACGAATCATGATTCTCCTCCTTGTGTGGCGGCATCCGGGCCCGCGCCTCGCGAACGCGCGAAGTACCGGCGGGCGCCGGCGAGTGCGATGAGATCTCGGCGGAAGGTCGGCCAGACGAGCGCGAGCAGTGAGAGCGCGACGACCAGTGCCGCCAGTCCGACCGCCAGGCGGACGACGTAGGCGTCCTCGGGCAACGCGACGGTCGATGCGAACGACGCACCCGCGGCGATGCCGAAGACGACGAGCGACCGCAGCCCGTTGCGGAACAACTGCCCGGCCGGGGCATCCGACACCCTGGAGATCCAGATCAACGCGACCGGCCACGACAGCGCCAGCGACACGGTGTAGGCGATCGCGACGCCGTAGACGCCCCAGGCCGACCCGATGACGATGAGCACCACCATCGCGGGACGGGTCGCGAGCGCGTACAGGAAGTTGGAACGCGCGAGGCCCTTGGCGAGGAACACCCAGTACGCCGCGTAGTTCGCGGCTTGGAAGAAGCCGGCGACGAGCAGGATCTGGAAGATCGGCGTCGCATCGACCCACTGGTCGCCCAGGGCCACGGCGATGACCGAACCGGCCTGCGCGCCGAGGTACGCGAACGCCACCCCGATGATCGTGAGCATCGCCACCTGGCCGAAGCTGATGAACGCCGCGAACCGCTCCCGCTGGTCCTGGAGGCGGGACAGCACCGGGAGCGCGACGCGCGTGGACGGAGCGTTGATCTGCAGCAGCGGCAGCATCATCAGCTGGAACGCCCGGTTGTACAGGCCGAGGTCGACGGGCCCGAATCGGGCGCCGATGACGACGCTGTCGGCGTTTCGGGCGGCGTATCCGAGCAGCTGGGAGCCGAAGAGGCTCGCCCCGAAGCCGATGAAGGAACGGATCGACTCACCACGATGGATCCATCCCGGGATCCAGCGCGCGAAGGCCACGAGCAGCACGACGGTGAGCCCGGCCTGCACGACCTGCTGCGCGACGAGCGCCCAGTACCCGAACCCCAGGACCGCCAGCACGATGCCGCTGGCGACGCCCGCCGCCTGCCCGCCGATCTCTGCGAGCGACAGCCGGAAGAACGAGAGGTTGCGATTGAGGTCGGCGCGGTACTGCGTCGAGATGCCGTTGAGGAGGAACGTCACCGAGAGCACCGCGGTGATGCTCTGCAGTCGCGGATCGTCGTAGAGGCCCGCGATGAGTCCCGATGTCGCGAGGACGGTCAGCGACAGCAGGAGGCCGATCGCGGTGTTCGTCCAGAACAGGTTGTCGCGCTGGTGCAGGGAGAGCGTCTTCGCCTGCACGGCCGCCGCGGACAGCCCGAAGTCGCGGAAGATCTCCGCCACCCCCACGATGGCCGTGACCATGGCGACGAGACCGTAGTCGGCCGGCGTCAGCAGGCGCGCGAGGATGACGATCCCGCACAGCTGGATCAGCACGCGGACCAGTTGCCCGCTGAGCGTCACGGCGGCGCCGCGGGAGGCGGATGCGCCCAGGCTCGGCGACATGCCGACCCGTCTCAGCGCACCCGCGTGCGGCGCGACTCGCGCGCCTGCACGTAGGCACGGTGGTGGAGCTCGCCGACGTGCTTCCAGTCGCGATCGCTCAGGGCCGGTTCGGACTCGTGCGATCGCGACGCCACGTCCTGCAACGCACTCGTGAGGATCTCGTGCGTGAGCTCTCCCTCGTACTGGATGATCCACTCCTCGCCGACCTCGTCGCGAAGCGCCTGGTTCGTGGGCGAGGCCGGGACCAGCACCGGACGTCCGAGCGAGAGGGCGACGAGGACGACGCCCGAGTTGTGCATCTTCTCCCGGTAGGGCAGCACGACCAGCGACGACGAGGTGATCTCCTCGACGAGCTCCTCGTCGCTGACGAAGCGGAGGAGCGCCGTGATCCGCTCGTCGCCGGCCATCGCCGCCTCGACGATCTCGGCCTGGCCCGCGTGGGGGTCGCCGACGATCCGCAGCTGGAGCGTCGGGTCGTCGATCTCGCGGAACGCGTCCATGAGCACGTCGACGCCCTTGTACGGACGGATGATGCCGAAGTACAGCACCCGGCCCGGCAGCGCCTCGCGATGCGGATACTTCGCGAACTGGTCCTTGTAGTGCCCGTGCAGGATGGTGACGGCATCCATTCCAGAGGGCAGCTCCGTCGTCGGATTCAGGCGGATGGCGAGCGTGATCGCATGGCGCAGTCGACGGAGCGACCGCGATTCGGCAGGAGAACCCTGCTCGTGTGGGTCGACGTTGTGCGCCGTCCAGACGATGGGCGTGCCCGTCAGCCTGGCGCGGAGGATCAGCGCATCGAGCATCCGGCGCTTGAGCAGGCGACGGGCGGGTTTCCGGTCCCTGATGAGCAGCTCCGGCCAGTGCACGTGGAACACGTCGTAGGAGCCGGTGAGCGCGGTGCGCCACGAGAAGAACTTGATCGACACGTGGTCGCTCGCGCCATCGACCATGTGGTCGACGTACTTCGTCGTCCCGTCAGGCGCTCGGAGGCTGTGCAGCACGACCAGATCGGGCCCGTCGGTGGACGAGGGTGCGGCGAGGCCGGGTCCGTCGAGGGTGCGGGTGAGATCAGGAGAGGTCATGCGCGGCGGCTCCAGGTTCGAGGTTTCCGGACGGGAACCACGCTGATCCTCTGCCGTCACGATATAACGGCGGGTCGCGCTGGAGGCGGGGAGTTGCGCAGATCGACACCCACATGTAACCGGCTCGAAACGCAACGGCAAGGGGGTGTCCGTGTGGCGGAGGAACGCGAAATCCCCCCTCCGATGGAGGGGGGATTTCGTCGGGATCTGCGATGAGAGTTGGTCGGGGTGACAGGATTTGAACCTGCGACCTCGTCGTCCCGAACGACGCGCGCTACCAAGCTGCGCCACACCCCGGTCGGCCCTCGCGGGCCTCCACAAGGATAGCGGATAAAACCGGGACGACCGACCACGCTCGGTCGCGGCATCCGTCGGCCGATTCAGGCCACGGGAACCAGCCGCAGCACCGTCGCCTCGGGCGGGCAGGCGAACCGGACCGGTGCGTAGATCGAC
The DNA here is from genome assembly GCF_056404815.1 of Agromyces sp. P2_B3. Taxonomy (NCBI): domain Bacteria; kingdom Bacillati; phylum Actinomycetota; class Actinomycetes; order Micrococcales; family Microbacteriaceae; genus Agromyces; species Agromyces sp. P2_B3. Next base: position 163,816 of record NZ_JBFUDH010000002.1, read on the forward strand.
GTGCCGAGGCCCGCCGAGACGTTCAGGAACGCGGAGCGCAGGCCGTGGCGCCAGGTGCTGAGGCCCTTCGCCTGGTGCCTGGGGATGTCGCAGTTCGTGACGAGCGCCCCGAAGCCGGGCATGCAGACCTGCCCGCCGTGCGTGTGGCCGGCGAGGATCAGCTGTGCACCGTGGTTCACGAATGAGTTCAGGACCCGCTGGTAGGGCGCGTGGGTCACGCCGACGGTCACGGTCGAGCGGCGTGCACGGGCGGATGCCGCGTCGGGCCAGGTCTCGTCGCCGAGCGGGTCCTCGGCACGAAGCTCGTCGATCGCCGCGGTGATGAGGTCGAGGCGGTCCCAGCCGCGGTGGGGGTCGTCCACGCCGAAGAACTCGAAGTGCGTCCCGCGCAGGTCGAGGCTCGCGGCGGTGTTGTCGAGGTCCTGCCACCCGAGCTCGGCGAAGTAGGCGTGGAGCGCGTCGGTGTCGAGCCGCTTCGATCGCCTGGAACGCCCCGACGGGCCGCCGAAGTACATGAACGGGTTCTTCAGCTGGGGCCCGAAGTAGTCGTTGGACCCGTTGACGAAGACACCCGGGATGCCGGCGAACGCGTCGAACGCGCGACGGATGCCGTCGAGGCCACGCTCGTGACCGAGGTTGTCACCCGTGTCCACGATCAGGTCGGGCTGCAGCCGGGCGAGCGACGCCACCCAGGCCTGCTTGTCACGTTGCCAGGGCGCCATGTGCAGGTCGGAGAGATGCAGGACCGTGATGGGCTCCGCGCCGGCCGGCAGCACCGGCACCTCGACCTGTCGAAGGGTCCACCTGGTGCGCTCGACGAGCGAGCCCCAGGCGAGCGCGGCAGCGCCCGCTGCACCGATCGCGAGTGCGATCCGCGCAGCGAGCCGAGGCGCGGCGCCGGTCAACCCTGGCCCGGGGTTCCGCCGCCGTTGCCGCCCGTCCCGCCGTCGCTGAAGGTCACGGTGACCTCGTCACCGCGCTTCACCGGGCTGTTGGGCGCCGGACTCTGACTCGTGACCGTGCCGGTCGGGTTCCCGCCGCCGCCCTTCATGCGCAGGCCGGCCGCATCGAGCGCCGCCTTCGCCTGCAGGGCGTTCATGCCCGTGAGATCGGGCACGGTCGACCCCTGGCCGTTGCTCGTGAAGACGCGGATCGTCGATCCCTTGCCCGCCTGTCCTGCGGGGTCGGTTCCCGAGACCTGGCCGGCCGGAAGGCTCGAGTCCTGCTGCCCGCCGTCCTCGAAGACGAACCCGGCGGCTTCGATCGCCTGCTTCGCGGCGTCGAGCGAGAGGCCGGCGACCTGCGGCACGTCGACGAGGACCTGCTTGAAGGCACTCGCATCGGGCTCGGTGAAGTCGTCGCCTCCGTACTTCTCGTCAGCCAACTGCATGATGTTCTTCCACATCCGGTGGCGGGCTGTCGCGGCCGCTCCGCTGTCGAAACTGACATTCCGCAGGTTCGTACGGTTGTCCCCGCCGGTGACGTTGCCAACCCAGACGGCGGTCGCGACCTTCGTGCTCGACCCGATCATCCACGTGTCGAACGCGTTGTCGGTCGTACCCGTCTTGCCGATGTGGGAGATTCCGCTGCCCGTGTTCGACGCGGTTGCCGTGCCGTCGCCCGAGAACGTCTGCTGCATGGCGTATTCCATGGCATGGGCGACCTCGGGCGTCACGGACTGCGAGCAGGTCGAAGCCGGCGGTGGGACCTCACTGCCGTCAGCCCTGACGATACGGTCGATCGCGATCGGCGTGCAGGTGAGACCGCTGTTCGCGATGCCGGCGAAGGCGGCCGCCATCGTGACCGGAGCGACCTCCTGGGTGCCGAGGACGTCGGAAGGGTTCATCCCGAGATCATTGCCGTCGGCGCGATGCACGCCGAACGCCTGAGCGGTCTGCTTCAGCTTGCAGAGGTCGAGTTGGGAGGCCATGGCGACGAAGCTGGAGTTGACCGACCACTTCGTCGCGTCCACCGCATTGTTCGCCACTCGGCCGTCATCGTTCCTGGGATTCCACGGTTGACCGAGCGTGAAGGTGCCGCCCTCGCAACTGTTCGTGAACGTCGAGAAGGGGCGTCGGCTGCCGTTGAACGTCTCGCGAAGCGAATGACCCTCATTGAGCCATTCGGCCAGCGTGAACACCTTGTAGGTGGAACCGGGCTGGAACCCGCTGGAGCCGCCGTACGTGGAATCGGTGCTGTAGTTGATGGAGGTGTACTCCGGGCTCGACGCGGCGACGTCCGGGTCCTCTGTGAACTTCTTGTTCTGCGCCATGGCGAGAATACGACCGGTGCCGGGCTGGACGGTCACCGCCACCGACCCGACGTCGAACCGCGGGTCTGCGAACGGCACATTCTCGGCCATGGCCGCTTCCGCGCGGAGTTGGAGGTCGAGGTCGAGGGAGGTGTACACCTGCAGACCGCCCTGCTGGAGCATGGTCGCGCCCTCGTTCTCCTCGGTAGCGGGATCGTCGAAGTTGTTGAGGATCACATTCTTCACGTAGTCGCAGAAGTACGCGCTGCCACCCGCGGTCACGCAACCGGTGCTGGGCTCCTGAATGACGGGAGCCACTGGCGTGGCGACCGCCGCGTCGTAATCTTCCTGCGTGATCTTCTTCTCCTTCAGCATCTGGCTGAGGATGTAGTCGCGCCGCTCCTTGTTATCCGCGTATGGCACGGGCTGCCCATCTACGAGGGTGGCAGCGCCGTTGGTCTCGCTCTCGGGGTAGTCGAGGCGGAACTTCTCGGGGTTGTTCACGATCGCGATGAGGCTCGCCGCTTCGGGAAGCGTGAGTTCGGCTGCGTGCTTGCCCCCGAAGTAGTACTGCGCCGCCGACTCGATGCCGTAGACGCGGCCGCCGAAGGCCGCGATGTTCAGGTAGCCCTTGAGGATGTCGTCCTTCGAGAACTTCTTCTCGAGCGAGATGGCGTAGCGCATCTCTTTGAGCTTGCGCTCGGGAGAGGTCTCCGTGGCCGCCTCGTAGGCAGCATCCTTCTCTTCCTCGGTCTTCGCCTCACGGACGCCGTTGTTGATCAGCACGTTCTTCACGTACTGCTGCGTGATCGACGAGCCACCCTGGGTCTCACCGCCGATGACGTATTCGTTGAGGGCGGCGCGGAGCGTGCCCTGGATGTCGATGCCGCCATGCTCGTAGAACCTCGGGTCCTCACCGGCGACCGCGGCGTCCTTCACGTACTGGCTGATCTGGTCCCACGCGACCTCTTCGCGGTTCTCGTCGAAGAACGAGGCGAGGTGCACCGGCGAACCGTCTGCCTGCACGGCGTAGATGTCCGTCTTCTCGGACAGGTCGTCGATCTCGAGGTACCCCGGAAGGTTCTCGAACATGGAGATGCCGTTGTTCGCGGCCATGCCGGTCACGGCGAGGGCGGGAGTCACGGCTGCCGTCACGAGGATGCCGGCGAGAGCGCTCAGGCCGAGGAATCCGAGGACCCCGGCGCCGACGTCGCTCATCGTACGTTTTTGGGCAGACATATAGTGGAGCTTAACGGAGAAGGCTGGCAAAACCCGCTATGCGGGCGGCGCTGCGCTGTCGTGCGCCGACACGCCGCACTCCGCGAGATCGGCCGTTCCATCGGCGAGAACGACGGGCCGATCGACCACATCGCAGTCGCAGACGAGAGACGAGGAACCCCGCATGCAGGCCTGGGAGTACATCACCACCCCGCTGCTCATCCACAACACCGCGGCGATCCTGAACAACTGGGGCTCCGAGGGCTGGGAGCTCGTGCAGGTCGTGCAGGGCCCCGAGGGCGGGCTCGTCGCGTACCTCAAGCGCCCGGTCGGCGGCGAGTCGTCGTCCGCCGCGTCCGCCGGCGCGGCTGCGGCCGCCCAGGCCGCCAAGCAGTTCGAGGGCGAGGCCTGATGGCCGCCGTCGAGGCGCGTCTCGCCGAGCTCGGCATCGAGCTCCCCGAGGTCGCTCCGCCCGTCGCGGCGTACGTGCCCGCGGTGGTCAGCGGCTCGTACGTCTACACCTCTGGCCAGCTGCCCTTCGTCGCGGGCAGCCTCCCTGCCACCGGCAAGGTGGGGGACGGACACGGTCTCGTTCCCGCCGACGACGCCAAGGGATATGCCCGCACGTGCATCCTCAACGCGCTCGCCGCCGTACGCGCCGAGATCGGGTCGCTCGACCGCGTCATCCGCATCGTGAAGCTCGTCGGCTTCGTCGCCTCCGACCCGTCGTTCACGGGCCAGCCGGCGGTCGTCAACGGTGCCTCCGAGCTGCTCGGCGAGGTGTTCGGCGAGGCCGGCCGCCACGCGCGTTCCGCGGTCGGCGTCGCGGTACTGCCACTCGACGCGCCGGTCGAGATCGAGCTGGTCGTGGAGTTCGCGTAGCAACCGGCGCAGCGCAGCACACGCCGGGCGCGACGCCCGCACGGTGACGAAGACGACGGATGCCGCGTCGGGAGCGATCCCGCCGCGGCATCCGTCGTTCTGCTACTTGACCTGCTCGGTGATCGCCGTCATGACCGACGTGTCGGCGAGGGTGGTGGTGTCGCCCACCTGACGGCCCTCGGCGAGATCGCGCAGCAGGCGCCGCATGATCTTGCCCGACCGCGTCTTCGGCAGTTCGTTGACGATGAAGACCTGTCGGGGGCGGGCGATCGCGCCGATCTGCGTGGCGACGTGACGGCGTAGCTCTTCGGCGGCCTCGCTGACGTCGGTGACGTGCTCGACCTGGCTGGCCTTGAGGATGACGAAGGCCACGACGGCCTGTCCGGTCGTCTCATCGGACGCACCGACGACGGCGGCCTCGGCCGTCCACGGGTGTGCCACGAGCGACGACTCGATCTCGGCCGTCGACAGGCGGTGGCCCGACACGTTCATGACGTCGTCCACCCGGCCGAGCAGCCAGATGTCGCCGTCCTCGTCGCGGCGGGCGCCGTCGCCGGCGAAGTACTTGTCGCCGAACTTCTCCCAGTAGGTCTCCTTGAACCGCTCGGGATCGCCCCAGATGCCGCGCAGCATCGACGGCCACGGCTCGGTGACGACGAGGAGTCCACCGCCTTCGCCCTCGACCGGTGTGCCGTCGTCGCTCAGGATGTCGATGGAGATGCCGGGGATCGCCACCTGCGCGCTGCCCGGCTTGAGGTCGGTGATGCCGGGCAGGGCCGAGATCATGATCGCGCCGGTCTCGGTCTGCCACCAGGTGTCGACGACGGGAATGGAGCCGCCGCCGATCACGTGCCGGTACCAGATCCACGCCTCGGGGTTGATCGGCTCGCCGACCGATCCGAGCAGGCGCAGCGAGCGCAGGTTGAACTCGTGGGGGATCTGCCGCCCCAGCTTCATGAACGAGCGGATGGCCGTGGGCGCCGTGTAGAGGATGGAGACCTTGTACTTCTCGACGATCTCCCACCAGCGGCCGGGATGGGGGGTGTCGGGCGTACCCTCGTACAGCACCTGGGTGGCGCCGTTCGCGAGCGGACCGTAGACGACATAGGAGTGCCCGGTGATCCAGCCGACGTCGGCCGTGCACCAGTACACGTCGGTTTCGGGGTGCAGGTCGAAGACGTTCCTGTGGGTGAACGCCGTCTGCGTGAGGTAGCCGCCCGAGGTGTGCAGGATGCCCTTCGGCTTCCCCGTGGTGCCCGAGGTGTAGAGGATGAAGAGCGGATGCTCCGCACCGAACGCGCGCGCCGCGTGCTCGCTCGAGGCCTCGGTCACCGTCTCGTGCCACCAGTGGTCGCGCGACGCATCCCATTCGACGTCGTTCTCCCCGCGGCGGACGACGAGGACGTTGCGCACCGTGCCGCCTTCGGCCTTCGCCAGTGCCTCGTCGACGACGGGCTTGAGCGGGAACACCTTGCCCTTGCGGTAGCCGCCGTCGGCGGTGATGACGAGGGATGCCTCGGCGTCGTCGATGCGCGAGGCGAGGCTGTCGGCGCTGAACCCGCCGAACACCACCGAGTGCACCGCTCCGATGCGCGCCACCGCGAGCATCGCGACGACGGCTTCGGGGATCATCGGCAGGTAGATGGCGACGCGGTCGCCCTCGCCGACGCCGAGGTCGGTGAGGACGTTGGCTGCTCGCTTCACCTCGTCGGTGAGCTGCGCGTAGGTGACGTCCCGGCTGTCGCCGGGCTCACCCTCCCAGTGGAGGGCCACCCGGTCGCCGTTGCCGGCGTCGACGTGCCGGTCGAGGCAGTTGACGGCGACGTTCAGCTCGCCGTCGTCGAACCACTTCGCGAACGGCGGGTTCGACCAGTCGAGCGTGCGGGTGAAGGGCTTCTCCCATTGGAGGAGTTCGCGGGCCTGATGCGCCCAGAACGCGAGCCGATCGTCGTCGGCCTCCTGGTAGAGACGGGCATCGGCGATGGCTTGGGCGGCGAATTCAGGGCTCGGGCGGAAGCGCCTGATCTCCTCGAGTGCGTGGTCGATCTGAACGGTCATGGTTCTCCGGTCGCTCCTTCGCGATTGCGTGCATCGGTTGGGTCGCCTGCCCCACCAGCACCATACCGCCCGGCTCGGACGGGGCTGTAACAGGTCGGTCACACCGGGTCGCATGCTCTTCCGAGCAGCCGTGAGAGCGGTTACTGTGCCTTTGCGCAGAGAAAACTGTACGTCCGCACAAATGAGGACAAAAAATGCTTGCGCATCGTTTCGGAAGCCCTACACTGAATACCGCCCGAACACTCGTTTCGTGGCCTGCAGCGCTCGCGATTCCCCCCAATCCTTGCGCTGCCGAGGCGGCACCTGTTCCCCCCAATGGGTGCCGCCCCCTTTCGTTAACGGCGCTGCTCGACTAGCGCGAACGGCTCGAGTTCTCCTCCACAAGGGTGTGGAGGAGGCTCGATCCCCACCATGGCCCGAGCGGATGCCGCGTGCCGCACGCGGCTTCGTACGCTCGGCGCATGTCCATCCCCTTCGTCGCCACCCCCTCATGGGAACGACCTCAGGCGCAGCCAGCCGGCGCGCTCCAGCTGACCCGTGCGGCATCGACCGCGGCGTCGCCTCGCGCGCACGCCGCGGCTGAGGTCGCCACGAAGGCATCGGGCATCCTGCCGGCCGCAGACCTCGGGTCGTCGGAGGGGGAGTCGTCCTTCGAGCCGGCCGCGAGCGGCGACCTCGACGACCTCGGACCGTTGGCGCCCTTCGCGGCATCCGGCCCCGTGACCGACCTCTTCGTGAACGGCGAACGCGGGCTCTGGATCGACCGGGGAGCCGGTCCCGAGCACGAGCCGGCGTGGTCCGCCGACGAGGCCGAGGTCCGCGCACTGGCCGTGCGGCTCATCGCGCGAGGAGGGCGGCACATCGACGAGGCCACGCCCGCCGTCGACGTGCGACTCGGCCGGGGCATCCGGGTGCACGCGGTGCTGCCGCCCGTTTCCTCCGACGGCACGGTCATCTCGGTGCGCGTGCCGCGCGCTTCGGGCTTCCAGCTGGCCGCGCTGACGCGCGCGGGCATGATGGATGCCGCGCAGGAGCGCGTGCTACGCGATGCGATCGCCGCACGACGCAATCTCCTCGTGACCGGGGCCGGCGGCACGGGAAAGACCACGCTGCTCGCGGCCCTCCTCGGCGAGGCGTCGCCGCGCGAGCGCATCGTCCTCATCGAGGACGTCGCCGAGCTCAACATCAGCCACCCGCATGTCGTCGCGCTCGAGGCCCGACAGGCCAACCTCGAGGGGGCTGGCCGACTCGGTCTCGACGTCCTCCTGCGTGAGGCCCTTCGCATGCGTCCCGATCGGCTGGTGGTGGGGGAGTGTCGCGGCGCAGAACTGCGCGAACTCCTCGCCGCCCTCAACACCGGGCACGACGGCGGTGCGGGCACCCTGCACGCCAACTCCCTGGCGGACGTGCCGGCACGCCTCGAGGCGCTCGGCTCCACGGCTGGGCTCGCGCCCGACGCCGTCGCGAGGCAGACGGTCAGCGCCTTCGACCTCGTCCTGCACCTCGATCGCGCCGGAGGTCGACGACGGCTCGCCGAGATCGGCCGCTTCGAGCTCCGCGATGGTCGGCTGGAGGCGGTCGCGCTGTGAGCGGGCGATCGTCTCCGGGCCGCGGGTTCGCCTCTGGCGCGACGCGTCCCCTCGTGTCGGGGTTCCGGCGCCGACGGGTCGACCCGGCGGCCACTGTCGACGCGATCGCCGTGGTCGCCGAGCGGCTCGCCGTGCTGCTCTCTGCGGGCGTTCCGGCGGGCGGTGCGTGGGCCAACGTGGGGGTGAGCGGCTCGCGGCATGAACGGCTCGGGGCGGAGTCCGACGATGACGCGGTGCGCTCGGCAGCGGCCACGGCGGCGGCCTCGGGCGAGCCGGTGTCGCCGGCCATCGTCGCGGCGCTGAACGAGCGACGCGATGCGTCTCCCCAGTGGGCCGTGCTCGCGGCGGCGTGGCAGGTGGCGAGCGACTCCGGTGCGCCGCTCGCCTCCAGCCTTCGCGACCTCGCCGCGGCGCTCCGAGACGAGGCTCAATCTCGCCGCGACGTTCGGTCTGCGCTCGCCGGTCCACTCGCGAGCGCGCGCCTCGTCGTGACGCTGCCGGTGCTCGCCGCCCTGTTCGGCGCCTCGCTCGGGTTCGACACCGTCTCCGTGCTGTTCGGCAACCCCCTCGGGGTGGCCTGTGTCGTCATCGGCACGGCGCTGCTCTGGGCGGGGCACCGGTGGAGCGCCGCGCTCGCCCGTCGCGCGACGCCAGATCGTCACGAGTCGGGTCTGGAGCTCGAGCTTCTCGCCATCGCCATGTCGGGCGGCGCCTCGGTCGAACGAGCGCGCAGCCTCGTCGGCACCTCACTCGACGAGGTCGGCATCCCGAGCGACCGAGGGTCGTCGGTCGACGACGTGATCGCGCTGGCTGCCCGCGCCGGCGCTCCGGTGGCCGACCTCCTTCGCGCCGAGGCCGGGCGACTCCGCCGAGTGGCCCGCGCCGACGGCGCTGCCCGGGCGGCCGCCCTCGGCGTGCGGCTGATGCAGCCGCTCGGCGCGTGCGTCCTCCCCGCGTTCGTCCTCCTCGGCGTCATGCCGCTGCTCATCTCGGTCGTCTCGGGCACGCTCGGCGCCGCCGCATGATGCCATCGAACTCGTGCCGTCCACCCGCCGGGACATCCGGCACCATGAAAGGAACACTGCATGCACGACCACGACCATGACCACGTCGCCGACCATGGTGGCGACGGCACCTGCACCGCGAGGCGCCACTCCACTGAGGCGGTGGCGAGGCCGCGACCGTTCCGTTCGGGGTTCCGCCGCCTCGCCGGCGAGCGCGGGGCCGCCACCGCCGAGTACGCCGTCGCGACGATGGCCGCCGTCGGGTTCGCCGGACTGCTCGTCATCATCCTCCGAGGTGATGAGGTGCGCGGAATCCTCACCGACCTCGTGCGGAATGCCCTCACCGTCGGATGAAGGCGAGCGCGGCAGCGTGACGGCGGAGTTCGCCGTCGCGCTGCCGGCGATCGCCGTGGTGCTCGCCACCTGCCTGGCGGCGGTCGTCCTCGTGGCGCAGCAGGTGCGGCTGACGGATGCTGCGGCCGACGCCGCGCGTGCCCTCGGGCGTGGTGAATCCGATTCGTCCGCCGTGTCGATCGCCCACCGGGTGTCGGGCGTCGGCGCGGGGCTGACGAGTTGGCACGAGGACCCGTTCGTCTGCGTCGCGCTGTCCGCGCCAGGCGCTGGCCTGCTGTCCGCCGTCACGCTTCGCGCGGAGTCGTGCGCCCTGGCCGGGGGACGGTGAGCGTGCGCGAGGCGGAACGCGGTGCGGCATCCGTGCTGGCGCTCGGCATCGTGGGTGCCGTGGTGGCGCTGACCGTGCTCACGGTGCCCATGCTGTCGGCCTTCGCGCTGGCGCAATGTGCCGCCAACGCGGCCGACGCGGCCGCCCTCGCTGCGGCCGACGCGATCTCGGGCGCGGTCCCCGGAGCGCCGTGCGACCTGGCCGAGCGGACGGCGGTCCGCAACGGGGCGGACGTGGAAGTCTGCGATCTCGATGGGGCGGTGGCGTTCGTCGCCGTGCGGGTGCAGGGAATCGGCATCGATATCCGCCGCGCGGCGCGGGCCGGGCCGCCGGGCGCGACCGGGCCGCCCGGCCCGACCGGTTGAGCTCAGTCGAAGACGGTCTCCACGAAGCGGTACTCCACGGCGGTGGGTCGGTCGTCGTCCTCGGCGCCGAACTCGAGGCCCGCGGCACGGGTATAGATGTAGTGCTTGCCCTTGTCGGTGTTGAGCTCGAGACGAGGACGGGGATCGCCCGTCTCGAGGAAGGCGGTGGCGACCGTCTTGCCCTCGAGCGGACCGTCGATGAGTTTCGCGGTGTACGAGGTCGCGGAAGTGGTGTCCATGGCGTCATTCTCCTCCGCGGCCCGCGAACTGCAAGGGGTTGCAAGCGCGTCGCCCCACCCCCAGTTCGCGCCGCCCGGTGGGTGCACTCACGGTGAGTGTGTGTATGGTGTGGCTGTCGGCGGTCCGATCCACCGGCAGGCACACCGCTCGGGGGCGCGGCTCGAACGTGCGTTGCCCCATTCATGGAACAGAGGAGTCTGGTGTCAGGCGCGAAGAAGTTGGTCATCGTGGAGTCGCCGACGAAGATGAAGTCGATCGCCCAGTACCTGGGCGACGGCTACCAGGTGCTGTCGTCGGTCGGCCACATCCGTGACCTCATCGAGCCGAAGAACCTGCCCGCGGAGTTGAAGAAGGGCTCGCTCGGCAAGTTCTCCGTCGACGTCGAGCACGGCTTCGAGCCGTACTACGTCGTCTCCGACTCCAAGAAGAAGACGGTCGCCGAGCTGAAGCGTGCCCTGAAGGACGCCGACGAACTCCTCCTCGCAACAGATGAGGACCGCGAGGGCGAGGCCATCGCGTGGCACCTCCTCCAGGAGCTCAAGCCCAAGGTGCCGGTGCGCCGCATGGTGTTCCACGAGATCACCAAGGACGCCATCCAGAAGGCGAAGGACAACACCCGCGAACTCGACACCGCACTCGTCGACGCGCAGGAGACCCGTCGCATCCTCGATCGGCTCTACGGGTACGAGGTGTCGCCCGTGCTCTGGCGCAAGGTCGGTCCGGGGCTCTCCGCGGGACGCGTGCAGTCCGCCGCCACCCGACTCGTCGTCGACCGCGAGCGGGAGCGCCTCGCGTTCGTCGCCGCCGGCTACTGGGATCTCATCGGTCGCTTCACGCCCGAGGCATCCGACCAGGGCTCCGCCTTCGAAGCGCGCCTCGTGCGCCTCGGCGGCGAACGGGTCGCGACCGGCCGCGACTTCGACGACGCAGGCCGGCTGAAGGGCAAGGCCGTCGTGCTCGAGGAGCGCGTCGCCGAGGCCCTCGTGCACGCACTGCGCGACGATCGCGTCCGGCGAACGGTCTCCAAGGTGGAGTCGAAGCCGTACTCGCGCCGGCCGGCGGCCCCGTTCACGACCTCGACCCTGCAGCAGGAATCGGCCCGCAAGCTCCGTCTCTCGGCTCGCGACACGATGCGCGTCGCGCAGTCGCTCTATGAGAACGGGTACATCACCTATATGCGCACCGACTCCGTGTCGCTGTCGCAGCAGGCGATCACGGCCGCACGGTCGCAGGCGACGAAGCTCTACGGCGCGGACTCCATCCCCGACGCCCCCCGCGTGTACACCGGGAAGTCGAAGAACGCCCAGGAGGCGCACGAGGCGATCCGCCCCTCGGGCGAGGTGTTCCGCACGCCCTCCGAGCTGCAGAGCGTGCTCCGAGGCAGCGAGTTCAAGCTCTACGACCTCATCTGGAAGCGCACGGTCGCCTCTCAGATGGCGGATGCGAAGGGCCAGACCGCGACCGTCACCATCGAGGTCGGGCCGACGGCAGCGGACGCCGCGACCCCCGCCGAGGCATCCGTCAGCGTCGCGGGCACGATCGCGGAGTTCACCGCGAGCGGCACGGTCATCACCTTCCGCGGCTTCCTCGCCGCCTACGAGGAGAGCCGCGACGAGGAGCGCAACGCCGACGAGACCCCCGGCGAGGCGAAGCTGCCGCCGCTGAAGGAAGGCCAGTCGCTCGCGATCGCCGACCTGGAGGCGAAGGGCCACGAGACCTCCCCGCCGCCCCGGTACACCGAGGCCAGTCTCGTGAAGCGGCTCGAGGAGCTCGGCATCGGCCGGCCCTCGACCTTCGCATCGATCATCTCCACGATCCTCGACCGCGGCTACGTCACGCAGCGCGGCCAGGCGCTCGTGCCCAGCTGGGTCGCGTTCTCGGTCGTCCGCCTCCTCGAGGAGCACTTCGGCGACCTCGTGCAGTACGACTTCACGGCCGAGATGGAGGACGACCTCGACCGGATCGCCTCCGGCGAGGCCGACCGGGTCGACTGGCTGAACGGCTTCTACTTCGGGTCCGACACCCACCGGGGCCTGCGTCAGGTGGTCGACAACCTCGGCGACATCGACGCCCGTGAGATCAACTCCGTCCGGATCGCGCCCGACATCACCCTCCGCATCGGCAAGTACGGTCCCTACCTCGAGACCGCCGACCCGGATGCCGCTGACGACGCCACCCCTCGTCGCGTCAACCTCCCCGTCGAACTCGCGCCCGACGAGCTCACCGAGGCCAAGGCCAGGGAACTCATCGAGGCGCCCGTGCAGACCGACCGCGTCCTCGGCCTGAATCCCGAGAGCGGCAAGCAGGTCGTGGTCAAGGACGGCCGGTTCGGCCCCTACGTCACGGAGCTCGAACCCGAGCCCGAGGAGCCCGAGGCTGCGGCCGCGGCATCCGTCGACCCGGCGACCGGCGAGGTCGTGGAGGCCCCCAAGCCGAAGCGGGCCGCGAAGAAGCCCGTCGCGGCGAAGCCGCGCACCGCCTCCCTCTTCAAGAGCATGCAGATCGAGGAGGTCGACCTCGACACCGCGCTCAAGCTGCTCGACCTGCCGCGCGTCGTCGGGCTCGACCCCGAGTCGGGAGAGGAGATCACCGCGCAGAACGGGCGCTACGGGCCGTACCTCAAGAAGGGCGCCGACACTCGAACGCTGCCCAGCGAGGATGCGATCTTCGAGATCGATCTCCCGGGCTCCCTGGAACTGTTCGCGCAGCCCAAGTACGGCGCCCGGCGCGCGTCGAGCGCACTCAAGGAGTTCGACAACGATCCCGTGAGCGGCAAGCCGATCAAGGTGAAGGACGGAAGGTTCGGTCCCTACGTCACCGACGGCACCACGAACGCGACCATCCCGCGTGCGGAGTCCGTCGAGGAGATCACGTTCGAGCGCGCGGTCGAGCTGCTCCAGGCCAAGCGCGACAAGGGGCCCGCCGCCCCCCGCGCAAAGCGCTCCACGACGACGGCCGCCAAGAAGGCGCCCGCGAAGAAGGCGCCGGCGAAGAAGGCGGCGAGCAAGAAGAGCACGGCGTGAGCCTCGGCGTCTTCATCACCCTCGAGGGTGGCGACGGCTCCGGGAAGACGACGCAGGCCGAACTGCTCGGCCGCTGGCTGGAGGAGGCGGGTCGCACGGTCGTGCGCACCCGGGAGCCCGGCGGCACCGAGGTCGGTGTCGAGGTGCGGGAGATCGTGCTCCACCACCGCGGGGACATCGCGCCGCGGGCGGAGGCGCTGCTCTACGCCGCGGATCGCGCACACCACGTCGCGACCCTGGTCCGCCCGGCGCTCGAGCGAGGCGACGTCGTCCTGCAGGATCGCTACATCGATTCGTCGGTCGCCTACCAGGGCGCAGGACGCGTGCTCGATCCAGACGCGATCCGCGGCCTGTCCGAGTGGGCGACCGAGGGACTGCAGCCCGACCTCACCATCCTGCTCGATCTCGATGCGGTGTCGGCGCGCGGACGCCTCGACCAGGCGCGCACCCGCTACGACCGGCTCGAGGCCGAGGCATCCGAGTTCCACGATCGCGTGAGGGCGGCGTACCTCGCACTGGCCGAGGCCGAGCCCGAACGGTTCCTCGTCGTCGACGCGACGCGCCCCGTCGATGAGATCGCCGGCGTGATCCGTGCCCGCGTCGCCGGCCTGCTCTGAACGGCCGGACGGCACGGATGCCCCGTACGGCGCGGATGGCGCGGTCAGGGGCGGAAGGTAGCGTGGACGCGTGAGCGTGTGGAGTGAACTGACCGGGCAGGACACGGCCATCGGCGTGTTCCGGTCGGCAGCCGAGGCCGCCGGCGGCGCGTCCCGGCAGATGACGCACTCCTGGCTGATCACCGGACCGCCCGGGTCGGGCCGGTCGAACCTCGCCTACGCCTTCGCGACGGCGCTCATCGCCGGGCACCCCGACGGCGATGAGCCCACCCGCATCCAGGTCGAGGCGCGAAGCCACCCCGACCTGCACGTGCTCGCCACCGAGGGCGTGATCATCAAGCGCGACGACGTGCGCGAGATCGTGAAGCGCTCGCACTACGCTCCGTCCGTCGGTCGGCACCGGGTCGTCATCGTCGAGGACGCCGACCGCATGACCGAGCAGACCTCGAACTTCCTCCTGAAGGAGCTCGAGGAACCGCCCGAGCGCACTGTCTGGATCCTCTGCGCCCCCAGCGAAGCCGACCTCATCCCGACCATCCGCTCCCGCGTCCGCTCGGTGCGGCTGCAGATGCCCACTGTGGCCGAGGTCGCCGCGCTCCTCGTGCGCCGCGACGGCGTCGATCCCGAGCTGGCCGAACGCTCGGCGCGCGAGGCGCAGTGCCACATCGGCATGGCGCATCGGCTCGCGACGAGCGACGAGGCCCGGCAGCGGCGAGCCGAGACCCTCCGGCTGGCGCTCGAGGTGCGCTCGGCGGCGACCGCCGTCTCGACCGCGGCGCGATTCCTCCAGATCGCGGGCGACGACGCCAAGGCGATCACGGAGCTCCGCGACGCCGAGGAGCGGGCGCACGCGCTGCGCTCCCTGGGCCTGGCTCCCGGGCAGGCGGTGCCGGCCGCGCTGCGACCGCAGCTCAAGGCGCTCGAGGACGACCAGAAGCGACGGGCCACGCGCAGCCTGCGCGATGGGATCGACCGCATCCTCGTCGACCTCGCGTCGCTCTACCGCGACGTGCTCCTGGTGCAGCTCGGCGCCGACGTCGAGCTGGTGAACCGTGAGCTGCTGCCGCAGATCGAGCGGGCGGCGGCATCCGCTGCGTCGGCACGGACTCTGGCGACGCTCGACGCCATCCAGGCGGCGCGCGAACGCATCGAGGGCAACGTGCAACCCGCGCTCGCGCTCGAGGCGATGCTCGTCAGCGCCATTCGCACTTCCACCGAACGGGGAGCCGCATGACCTCAATACCCCTCATGGCCCGATCAGGTGCACGGATGCGACGCGCTCGTCGTGTCGGCGTCGTCGGAGTGCTGCTCGCGGCGGTCGTCGCGCTGACCGGGTGCTCCACCGACTTCCTCCGCCCTGCGCCGCCGGTCTCGACGCCGACCGGAGAAGACGTGTCCGAGGCACTGCAGCCGTTCTACACGCAGGTGCTCGAGTGGGGGCCCTGCGGCGACGGTCTGGGCTGCGCCACGGCGAAGGCCCCGCTCGACTGGGAGAACCCCGCCGACGGCGAGGTGGAGCTCGCCCTGATCCGGCACGTGGCCACCGGAGAGCGGCTCGGCTCGCTGCTGGTCAATCCGGGCGGTCCCGGCGGGTCCGGATACGACTTCGTCGCGGACTCGCTCGACTACGCGGTGGGGCAGCCCCTGCAGGATCACTTCGACGTGGTCGGGTTCGACCCACGAGGAGTCGGTCGGAGCTCGGATGTCGCATGCTACGACGCCGCCGCGATGGACGACTACCTCTATGGGATCGTGCCCGCCGAGCGCGGCAGCGACGAGTGGATCGACCTCGTGGGGACCGCAGCCGCCGATTTCGGGAAGGCGTGCAGCGAGCAGACCGGCGACCTGCTGGCGCACGTCGACACGGTCAGCGCCGCGCACGACCTCGACCTGCTCCGCGCGGTGCTCGGCGACGAGAAGCTCAACTACCTCGGGTACTCGTACGGCACGTTCCTCGGGGCGACGTACGCCGACCTCTACCCCGAGAAGGTCGGGCGACTCGTGCTCGACGGCGCCCTCGACCCCGCCGCAAGCAACGCCGAGGTCAACGAGGTGCAGGCCGTCGGCTTCGAGCACGCGCTGCACGCCTACCTCGAGAACTGCCTCACCGGCACGGAGTGCCCCTTCCAGGGTTCGGCCGACGACGCCATGGCCGAGGTCGGTCGCCTGCTCGCGTCAGTCGATGCCAGCCCGCTGCGCGGCTCGGACGGCCGCATGGTCGGCGCGGACACCCTGCTGACCGCCATCATCTATCCGCTCTACAGCGAGGAGTCGTGGCCCTACCTCGACCAGATGTTCGAGTCGGTCATGTTCGGCGAGGCCGACGTCGCGCTCTCCTTCGCCGACGCGTATAACGGGCGCGGCGACGACGGCACCTACCTCGACAACTCCACCGAGGCGTTCCGTGCGATCAACTGCCTGGACTACACGTACCAGTCCGACGTGGCGGTGATGCGGGCGGATGCCGCGGCCATCGCCGCTGCAGCACCGATCATCGGGCCGTACTTCGGCTACGGCGACCTGGGCTGCGTGAACTGGCCGTACCAGAGCGACCGCGTGCGGGAGCCGATCACGGCGTCGGGCGCCGCCCCGATCCTCGTCGTGGGCACCACCGGAGACCCGGCGACCCCCTACGAATGGGCGGTGGCACTCGCCGACCAGCTCGAGAGCGGCGTCCTGGTCACCTACGACGGTGAGGGCCACACGGCCTACAACAAGTCGAATGCGTGCGTGAACGACGCCGTGGAACGGTATCTCATCGATGGCACCGTGCCCGAGTCCGACCCTCGGTGCTGAGGTGGTCAACGAGGGCGGCGAAACCCGCTAACATAGATTCTCGTGCCAGCCGGATCGCCCAGGCGAGACCGGATGCCACGCCGCCTTAGCTCAGTCGGCAGAGCGTCTCACTCGTAATGAGAAGGTCGTGGGTTCGATTCCCACAGGCGGCTCAGCACCGCGAACGGCCCCGGATCATCCGGGGCCGTTCGTGCTCTCGACCGAGGTCGTCCTGCGTGTGGCGCTATCCGATCACCTTGCGGACCTCGCCCGCGTACGCGGTGTAGCCGGTCGCCGTCGGATGGAAGCCGTCGGTGGTGCGGAGCCACGACCAGTCGTTGATCCACGGCGTGGCGCTGCCGACGCCATGCCCTGCGAACGCCGCCTCGACGTCGACGAAGACCGCGCCGTTGGCCACCGCGGCGGCCTCGACGGCGTCGTTGAGCGCCGTCGTGCTCTGGTTGACGCGCGCCGCCCACTGGTACTTCGTGTTCGGCACGTTGAAGAGCAGCGGGTAGCCCGTGACGACCACCTTCGCCCCGGGCGCGCGCACACGGAGCGCCTGGATGGCGGCCGCGACATTCGCCCCGAGCGTCCCGTTCGCCACGAGCGTCTCGCCTGAGACGATGCGCGACTCGCAGGTGCTCGACACGAGGACGAAGCAGGACTGCATGACGTCGGCGAATCCGACGTCGTTGCCGCCCACCGTCAGCGACACCCGTGTGGCCGTGGCCGGAATGGCGGGTACCTGCGCGGCGATGACCGTCGCGGTCGACGCCCCGGAGCAGGCCGGGAACGCCACCAGTCTGAGGTTCGCGTCGGCGTCGAGCACCTTCGGGTAGCTGCTCGAGCTGCGGTAGCACGACGTGTCGAGGTAGTTCCGCGCGCCGACGCCCGCGGCGAACGAGTCGCCGGCGGCGGCATAGTCCAACTCGGTCGTGCCACCCCCGCCGCCTGGCTTGCCCGGCTTGTCGGGCTTGCCGGCGACGACGGCTGCGTGAGCCGGCGCGGGCGGGCCGGCCAGTGCCGACGCGCCGACGATCGCGGCCGCGGCGAGCACCGCAGCCGCGAGCACGACGCGGCGCCGGCCCGCGGCCGGCGAGAGTGCGCCGATCATCGGGCGGCGCGGATGGCCGCCGCGTAGGCGTCGTACCCGGCCGGGTTCGGATGGAACGCGTCGGCGTTCGGCGGTGCGACGATCCACGGGCTCGCGGATCCGAGGCCGTGGCCGGCGAAGTCGTCGGTCACGTCGACATAGACGAACCCCGGACCGGCGGCGGCGACGACGCCCTGGATCACGGCATTGAGCGCCACGACGCCCGCGTTCACCACGCCCGCCTGCGGGACGGCCGGATCGAGCAGCAGCGGATAGCCGGTCACGAGCACGGTGGCCTTCGGAGCGGCCGTCCGGATCGCGGCGAGTGCGCCGGCGAGGTCGGACGCCAGCATCGGGAGGTTCGCCTGGGCGGCGGCGACGGCGGCGGCGCACTGCTCGACGGTGCCGAGCAGGCATGCCGTCGTGACGGTGTCGAGCCCGAGGTCGTTGGCGCCCACGGTCAGGGTGACCAGCCGCGTGCGGAGGTCCAGGCCGCCGAGCTGCGTCGCCACGACGTCGTCGACCGTGGCGCCGACGCATCCGCGCAGCGATGCGTGCACGGTGAGGCCGGGGTCGGAGGCGAGGTCGGCCGCGTAGCCGTTCGGGCTGGTGAGGCACGCGTCCAGGTAGTCGCCGCCGCCCACGCCCGCCGCGTAGGAGTCGCCGAGTGCGGCGTATGCGGCCTTGTCGGCCGACGGAGGTCCGGGTTGGCCACCGGGGGCGGCCATCGCGGGGAGAGCACCGAAGAGGGTCGCCGAGGCGACGAGGATCGATGCGCTGGCGAGCGTCGTGAGACGCCGGGTTCTCGACAGCGTTGTCATGCACGGATGGTAGTGCGGTCCGGCGCCGGCCGCCTGTCCCAGTTCGGGGCGCAGCCTTGGCGCCCCATGCGGGACGGGAGCGTCCTCGTCAAGGGGGGGCGGCGAAACACCCCTCGCACTATCCTTGCGGGGAAACGAGCACGTCGATGACCCGATCGAGCGGCGGCGCCGAGGAGGGAGGCACGGTGGGCAAGCTCACCTACGATTCCACGTTGACCGTCGACTTCGACGACCGCGTGCTCGCCCATCTCCAACTCGTGATCGCTGCGAAGCTCCGGCGCGGCGAGTCGTTCACCTTCAGCTGGCGAGACGATCCGGCGGTCGGCGACGGGCGGAGCGCACTGTGGATCCACCCGGCCATCCCGTTGTCGTTCAAGTACGCGGGCGGGCGCCAGCCGTCGATCAATCGAGCCTGGATCGAGGTGCTCATGAGTGCCGCGAACTCGCCGAGCGGCCTGCACCTGATCCCCGAACCCGACGACGTCGTCCCCAGCGGAGAGCGGGAGCCGTGAAGCGCATCCAGATCATCTACGCGGGTCGCGACTTCTCCATCGGCGAAGAGGACTTCGAGGCCATGAAGGCCGCGATCGAGCAGGCGAACCGCGACGGGCGCGCCGTCTGGATCACGGTCAACCACGGCGAGGGGCGGCCTCAGCCCGCTGAGCTGCTGATCGGGCCGGGCATTCCGGTCGCCCTCATGCCGGTTCCCGACGAGCCGCCCGTCCCCCAGGCCGACGGCGAGGGCACGGTGAGCACGTCCTAGGCCGGCTCGGACTCCAGCCGGCCCTCAGACCTCATCGGTCCAGTCGTAGTCGACGGACGACTCGCGATCGGCCGCATGATTGGGCACCGGATGCATCGGCGCGAGCTCGGCGGTGAGTGCCTGCAGCCGCGCGACGATCTCGGCGTCCTCGATCTCCTCGTAGCCCTCCGGATCGACCCGTTCGGTCACGAGCTGGCTGGCCGGACCGACCAGGAAGCGCACCCGACTGAGGCTGCCGTCGTCCTCGTGTCTGACCGGGATGTCGATGGTGCCCGCCGCGCTGCGCGTCGCCAACGCGGCCGCATAGGCGACGAGGGCCTGTGCGATCTCCGTGCCGGTGAGGAAATGGTCGCCCGCATAGTAGATCCGCTCCATACTCCACAGGTAGTGCACGCTTCCGACCCGATCAATCCCTTGACTCGACGGCTCGCGGGTGCGGGGGTGCGGGCATCCCACCCCGTCACGGACGCGCCGCCCGGCCGTCGAGGCCGCCGCTAGGCTTGCGCCATGACGGAACGACTGCGCTGGGGCATCCTCGCGACGGGTGGCATCGCCCATGCCTTCACCCACGACCTGAAGCTCAACGGATTCACGGTGCAGGCCGTGGGCTCGCGCTCCCAGGAGTCCGCCGACGCCTTCGCCGCGGAGTTCGACATCCCGACCGCGCATCCGAGCTACGAGGCCCTCGTCGCCGACCCCGAGGTCGACGTGGTCTACGTGTCGACGCCGCATCCCCTCCACGTCACCACGGCGCGCATGGTCCTGGAGGCCGGCAAGCACGTGCTCGTGGAGAAGCCGTTCACGGTGAACGCCCGCGAGGCGCAGGAGCTCGCCGACCTGGCGAGCGAGCGCGGGCTGCTCGTCCTCGAGGCCATGTGGACGAGGTACCTGCCGCACATGGCGCGCATCCGGCAGATCATCGCCGACGGCACGCTCGGCGAGGTGCGCACGCTCATCGCGGACCACACGCAGAAGCTCTCCGACGACCCGACGCACCGCATCAACGCGCTCGAGCTCGGTGGCGGGGCGCTCCTCGACCTCGGCATCTACCCGGTGTCGTTCTCGTGGGACCTGTTCGGCGCGCCGCGCACCATCCAGTCGACGGCGACGTTCAAGGACACGGGCGCCGACGCGCAGATCGCCAACCTCCTCGGGTACGACGGCGGCCGCGTCGCGTCGATCCTGTCGGCGAGCGACACCCTGGGGCCGAACACCGCGGCCGTGCTCGGCACCCTCGCCCGGATCGAGATCGACCGCGTCTGGTACACGCCGACCTCCTTCCGCGTGGTCGCCGCCGACGGCACCGTCATCGAGGAGTTTCGCTCCGAGGTCACCGGCCGGGGCATGCACTTCCAGGCCGAGGCCGTCGAGCGACTGGTCGCCGAGGGCAACCTCCGCGGCGACCTCCTCACGATCGACGAGACCGTCGCCATCATGGGCACGCTCGACGCCATCCGCGAGCAGATCGGGCTGCGCTACCCGGGCGAATGACGGGCCGGCGGGGCCGCAGCGCACTCGGCTTCCGCTCGGGCGACGGTCAGGTTCCGTTCCGGCCCGCCGCGTACAATTCCCCGGATGACCGACGAGACGGATGCCGCGGGCGAGCCCACGACGTCCGGCGACCCCGGGTCGAAGGACCCCGGGGTGCCTCGCGACGCGCCGACCAGCGGCCCCGCGGAGGACGCGCCCGGCGCTGCGGAGCCACCGGCCGCGCCACCCGCGCCGGCCGCCGGGGCCTCGCTCGGGGCATCCGTCGCCGCGTTCGCACGGAAGCACCGCGTGGCCCTCTCGATCACGGGCGGCGCGCTGGCCGTCGCGCTCCTGGGAACGGGCGCCGTGGTCGCGGGCGCGACCCTCAACGCCGGTGATCCCAGGCCCGACACCATCGCCGCGACGGCGCCGGCCACCCCCACGCCGACGGCCGACCCCGCTCGCCCGGCGCCGGCGGCGGCGATCCCCGCGAGCCGCATCCGCACGTGCTCGGTGGCCGACCGCGCGGCCGACGGACGACTGGCCAACCTCCAGGCGCAGGTCGTGAACGCCGCCACCGGTGAGGTGCTCTACGACCGCGGCGGCACCACGCCCTCGCGCACTGCCAGTGTCATGAAGGTGCTGACCTCGGCGGCCGCGCTGTCGGTCCTCGGACCCGACTACCGGGCGACGACGACCGTGGTCAAGGGATCTGAGCCGGGCTCGGTCGTGCTCGTCGGCGGTGGCGACGTCACCCTCTCGCGCACGCCGAGCGGCACCGAGACGGTGTACCCCGGCGCCGCGCACCTCGACGACCTCGCCGCCCAGGTGCGCGCGGCCTGGGACGCCGACCCGTCCAACCCGCCGCTCACGAAGCTGGTGCTCGACGCGAGCCTCTTCGCCGGCGACGAGTGGGAGCCCAGCTGGGAGGTGGTGGAGCGCGAGGACGGCTACATGTCGAACGTGACGGCGCTCCAGGTCGACGGCGACCGCGACGACCCGGGCGCGAACACGTCGTGGCGCAGTCCCGACCCGATCGGCCGCGCGGGCGATGCGTTCGCGTCGGAGCTCGGCGGCATCTCGGTGATCGAGCGCGGCACTGCGCCCGCGGGGGCGGCGCAGCTCGGCGCGGTCTCGTCGCCGACGGTCGCGCAGCTCATCGACAAGGCGCTGATCGTCTCGGACAACACCATCGCCGAGATGCTGGCGCGCCTCGTCGCGATCAAGGCCGGCACGGGCAACACGTTCGGTGCCATCAACGCCGGCGTGCTGCAGGGGCTGGCCCCCTACGGGATCGACACGAGCGGCATCACCGTCGTCGACGGGTCTGGGCTCAGCGACAACAACGCCGTGCCACCGTCGTACCTCACGCGCCTCTTCGTGAAGATCAACGCGCGCGAGGGCAACCTGGGCGTCATCATGGACGGGCTCCCCGTGTCGGGCGAACGGGGTTCGCTCTCGTACAGCGACCGGTTCTCGGGCGACAATTCCGTCGCCGACGGCGCGGTGTCGGCGAAGACGGGCTGGATCAACAGCGGCTACACGCTGTCGGGCGTCGTGCGCGCACAGGACGGCTCGACGCTCACGTTCGCGGTCTACGCGCTCGGCGACGTGTCGGATGACACGAAGCAGGCCATCGACACCCTCACGACCGGCTTCTTCCTCTGCGGCGACAACCTCTCGAATCGGTGAGCGGGCGGGCATCGGCTGACATGGGGGCAGAGCGGATGCCTCACGAGGACGTCGTGGCGCTCGCCCGCCGGCTCGTGGCCGTCGACGCCACGAACCCCTCGCTCGTTCCCGGCGGTGCCGGCGAGGCCGAGCTCGCGAGCGTCATCGCCGACTGGCTGGGTGCTCGGGGCTTCGAGGTGCGCCTCGTCGGCCAGGACCACGCACGACCGAGCGTGCTCGCGCGCCGTCGCGGGTCGGGTGCCGGCGGCAGCCTGCTCCTCGCCGGGCACCTCGACACGGTCGGCGGCAGCGGGGCGATCAGCGGTGCGTGGGCGGATGCCGCGGGCGATTCGTCACCGGATGCCGCGGCCGACCCGTCGGGGCCCGCGGACCGCATCGTCGGCCGCGGCGCGTACGACATGGCCGGGGGCCTCGCCGCGGCGATGGTCGCGGCGGCATCCGCGCCCGCCGACCTTCCGGGCGACCTCGTGCTCGCGTTCGCAGCGGACGAGGAGTTCGGCTCGGCCGGCATGGAGGACCTCCTCGCAGCCCTCGCCGACGGGTCCCTTCCAAATGCCGCGGTCGTGCTCGAGCCGACCGATCTCGAGGTGACGGTCGCGCACCGCGGCTTCGCCTGGTTCCGCGTCGAGTACGAGGGACTCGCGGCGCACGGCTCGCAACCCGAGCTCGGCGTGGACGCCATCGCCCGGGCCACCGACGGCCTCCTCGCCGTCAGGGCGTTCGCCGACGAGCTCGACGCCCGGCCGCGGCATCCGCTGCTCGGAGCCGGCAGCGTCAGGGTCGCCACCATCGAGGGCGGAACGGATGCCGCGACCGTCGCCGACCGCTGCGTGCTGGTGGTCGAGCGGCGCACGCTGCCGGGTGAGCCGGATCCGGGCGCCGAGCTGGAGCGGGTGCTCGCGTCCTCCCTGCCCGCGCGCATCGTGCCGCTCGTCGCCCGGCCGGCGATGGAGGCGGACGCCCACGCCGAGATCGTCGGGGCCGTCGTCGACGCGGTCGAACGGGCCACCGGCACGCCGGCGGTGCGCCGCGGCGATCCGTGGTGGACCGACGCCGGCCTCATCGCCGAGGCGGGAATCCCCGTCGTGCTCGTCGGTCCGCTCGGTGGCGGGGCGCACGCCGACGAGGAATGGGTGTCGACGGCGTCGTTGCGCACCCTCGTCGACGTGATCGATGGCGTGATCGCCGCCGTGTGCGGCGAGAATGGAAGACACCAGCGAAAGGAGCCGTCGTGACGAGGGCGTTGTTCATCATCGATGTGCAGAACGACTTCACCGAGGGCGGTGCGCTCGGCGTCGAGGGCGGCGCCGCGGTGGCGGCGGGCATCTCCGAGCTGCTCGCGCAGCACAAGGACCGCTACGGCGTCGTCGTCGCCTCGCGCGACTGGCACGACGCCGACAACGACAACGGCGGGCACTTCGCCACCGACGGCGCACCCGACTACGTCACCACCTGGCCCGTGCACTGCGTCGCCGGCACGGTCGGGGCCGCCTACCACCCCGCGCTCGACGTCGATGCGATCGACGTGCACCTGCTGAAGGGCCAGGGCGTGCCCGCCTACTCCATCTTCGAGGCCGTCGACGAGGGCGGTCGTGCCATCGGGGAGGTGCTCGATGAGTACGGCGTCACCGACGTCGACGTCGTCGGCATCGCGACCGACTACTGCGTGCGGGCCAGCGGCCTCGACGCCGTCGAGCACGGCCGCCACGTGCGCGTCTTCACGGACCTCGTCGCCGGCGTCGCACCCGAGACGTCGCAGGCGGCGCTCGCCGAGCTCGGCCATGCCGGTGCGGCCATCGCGGAGTCCACGGTGCTGGATGCCGAGGCCCGGGCGGACGCTGCGGGTGAGGCTGCGACCGGCGAAGCTGCGGATCGCGGCGACGCCGCCGACGCCGACGCAGAGCCCGGGGCGCAGGCGTGAGGCAGCCGGTCGCCGGCGACCTCCCCACGCTGCACGCCGAGAGCGCCGACGGGGTGCTCATCGCCTACCGGGTCCACGGCGTCGCCGAGGCCGACGAGCAGCTGCCGCCCGTGCTCCTGGTGCACGGGTTCGCCTCGAACGCCGCCGTCACGTGGGAGGGCACCGGCTGGGTGCGCGCACTCCTCGACGCGCATCGCGGCGTGATCACGGTCGACCTGCGGGGTCACGGCGACAGCGACAAGCCGATCGAGGCCGACGCCTACGCGCCCGAGCGGCTCGGCGGGGACCTGCTCGCCGTGCTCGACTCGGTCGGGGCCGGCGACGTGGACGTCGTCGGCTACTCCATGGGCAATCGCGTCGTCTCCGCGCTCACCGAGCTCGCTCCCGAGCGGGTGCGCCGCGTCGTCATCGGCGGCGCCGGCCCGACCGAGCTCTTCGCCACGTGGGACCTCGAAGAGGTGCGGGCGCTGCTGCTCCGCGACGAACCGGCACGCAACCCGGTGATCGAGCAGGTGCTGCGGCCCGCGATCGCGGCGGGCGCCGACCGCGAGGCGCTGCTCGCCTGCATCGAGGGGGTCTCGGGTGCGCCGCTGCTCATCCCGGGCGACATCCCGGCGCTCTTCGTCGCCGGCGAGCAGGACCCCGTCCCCGTCGGCGCGCGGGAGCTCGCCCTGGAGTGGGGCGCCGACTACGTGTCGGTCCCCGGGCGAGACCACGTGTCGACGCTCACCTCACGGGCCTTCAAGTCGGCGGCGATCGAGTTCCTGGCCTGACGAGTGCGGCCCGGCCGCGGCATCCGGCCTACAGGGTGTTGCCGAGCTTGAAGCCGCGCTCGTCGTCGCCCTTGCGCGTGTACGAGAATCCGTCCGCGCCGATGGTGACCTCCATCTCGGAGTCGTCGGTGCGCGAGGTGAGCGGCTGCGGGTTGCCGTCGAGGTCGAGCACGGTCGACGCCTCGGTGTACCACGAGGGCACGACCGGGTTGCCCCACCAGTCGCGGCGCTGGTTGTCGTGCACGTCCCAGGTGACGACCGGGTTGTCGGGATCGCCGGTGTAGTAGTCCTGCGTGTAGATCTCGATGCGGTGGCCGTCGGGGTCGCGCAGGTACAGGTAGAACGCGTTCGAGACGCCGTGCCGTCCGGGTCCGCGCTCGATGACGTCCGACATCCGCAGGGCGCCGAGCTTGTCGCAGATCGCGATGATGTTGTGCTTCTCGTGGGTCGCGAACGCGACGTGGTGCATGCGCGGGCCGTCACCGCCGGTCATGGCGGTGTCGTGAACGGTGGGCTTGCGTCGCATCCACGCCGCGTACGTGGTGCCGGCCTCGTCCTGGATGTCCTCGGTCACGCGGAAGCCGAGGTCCTCCATGTACTTCACCGCACGCGGCACGTCGGGCGTGACCTGGTTGAAGTGGTCGAGCCGCACGATCGCACCCGGCGTGTACAGGTCGTAGCGCCAGGCGAGCCGCTCGACGTGCTGCACGTCGTGGAAGAACTCGTAGGGGAAGCCCAGCGGGTCCTCGACGCGCACCGAATCCCCGATGCCGCGGGTGAATCCCTCGGGTCGGCGCTCGACGCGGCAGCCGAGCTCCTCGTAGAACGCGACGGCGAGATCGAGGTCCTCGGGGGTGCGCACGCGGTAGCTGAAGGCGGCGACGGCGGCGGCGTCGCCCTTGCGGAGCACGAGGTTGTGGTGGATGAACTCCTCGAGCGAGCGCAGGTAGACCGCCTCGTCGTCCTCCTCGGTCACGACGAGCCCGAGCACGTCGACGTAGAACGCGCGGGAGGCGGCGAGATCGGTGACGACGAGTTCCATGTAGGCGCAGCGCACGATGTCGGGTGGCGTGGCGGTGGGCGTGGGGATGGCGTGCGCGGGTGCCGGGATGGGGTCGGCGTCGGTGACGGTGGGCTCTGGGATCTGCATGTCAGCGTCCTTGCTGGGAGAGTGCGAGTGGTCTGGTCGGTCGGGAACGGTCAGCGCGCGCCGAAGCGGGGCGAGTGCGCCTCGTTCAGCGTGATGTGCACGGCCTGCTGGTCGGTGTAGAAGTCGATGGAGCGGTAGCCGCCCTCGTGCCCGAGGCCCGAGGCCTTCACGCCGCCGAACGGCGTGCGAAGGTCGCGGACGTTGTTCGAGTTGAGCCACACCATGCCCGCCTCGACGGCCTGTGAGAAGGTGTGGGCGCGCTTGAGGTCGTTCGTCCAGATGTAGGCGGCGAGGCCGTACTTCACGCCGTTCGCGAGGGCGAGCGCCTCGTCGTCGGTGTCGAATGGGGTGATCGCTACGACCGGGCCGAAGATCTCCTCTTGGAAGATGCGGGCGTCGGCTGCGACATCCGCGAACACCGTGGGGGCCACGTAGTTGCCGGTGTCGAGGCAGTCGGGGCGCCCGCCGCCCGCGACGAGGCGACCCTCGCCCTTGCCGATCTCGACGTACGACATGACCTTGTCGTAGTGCTCGGGGTGCACGAGCGACCCGACTTCGGTGGCCGGGTCGTGCGGGTCGCCGACGACGATGTTGCGGGCGCGCTCGGCGTAGCGGGCGACGAAGTCGTCGTAGATCGGCCGCTCGACGAGGATGCGCGATCCCGCGGTGCAGCGCTCGCCGTTGAGCGAGAACACGCCGAACACGGTCGCGTCGAGGGCCTGCTCGAGGTCGGCGTCGGCGAACACCACGGCGGGGCTCTTGCCGCCGAGCTCCATCGAGAGGCCCTTCAGGAACGGTGCGGCGTTGGCGAAGATCAGCTGCCCGGTGCGGCTCTCGCCGGTGAAGGAGATCAGCGGCACATCGGGATGCTTCACGAGCGCGTCGCCCGCCTCCTCGCCGAGCCCGTTCACGAGGTTGAAGACGCCCGTGGGCACCCCCGCCTCGCGGAAGATCTCGGCCCACAGCGAGGCGGAGAGCGGCGTGAACTCCGCCGGCTTGAGCACGACCGTGTTGCCCGTCGCGAGGGCGGGGGCGAGCTTCCACGACTCGAGCATGAACGGCGTGTTCCAGGGCGTGATCAGGCCCGCGACGCCGATGGGCTTGCGGTTCACGTAGTTCACCTGCCGGCCGGGCACCTTGTAGGTGTCGTCGCGCTGCGCCACGATCAGGTCGGCGAAGAACCGGAAGTTCTCGGCCGCCCGCTGCGCCTGCCCGAGCGCCTGCGTGATCGGCAGGCCGGTGTCGAAGGTCTCGAGCTCGGCGAGCCGGGCGTCCTGCGCCTCCACGAGGTCGGCGATGCGGTGCAGGACGCGCGCCCGGGCGCGGGGGAGCATCCGGGGCCACGGCCCGTCGGTGAAGGCGCGGCGCGCGGCGGCGACCGCACTGTCGACGTCGGCCGACTGCCCGGCGGCGGCCTGTACGTAGGTCTCGTTCGTGACCGGGTCGAGCACGTCGAACGTCTCGCCGCCCACCGAGTCGACGAACTCGCCGTCGATGTAGTGCCGGATGCGGTCGGGGAGCCCGTCGGGAATGTGGTGCGTCATCGTGGTCGCTCTCATCGTGCGCCGGCGGCGGCCGCGGCGGTCGGGTGGTTCGGGGACAGGTGGGCGTGGCTCGCCTGGTAGGCCAGCACGGCGTCGAGGGTCGCGGTGCGGTGGCGTCGCGCGGTCAGCTCGATCTCGACCGGGTCGGCGCCCTGCTCGATGAGGTCGACGATGCGGTCGTGCTCGGCGACCGAGTCGCGGGCGCGGCCGGGTACGAAGCTGAACGACGAGTCGCGCAGCATCCGCATCCGGTTCCAGCCGCGATGCACGAGGTCGAGCACGTGCGGGTTCGGGCACTCCTCGAACAGCACGGCGTGGAACTCGAGGTTGAGCTCCGTGAAGCGGTGCGGGTCGAAGTCGTCGAGGGTGCGCCGCATCCGCTCGTTGATCTCGCGCGCCCGGCGCAGGTGGTCGGGCGTCAGGTGCGGGGCCGACAACGCGGTGGCGGCGCCCTCGACGATCGCGAGGGTCTGCATGGTGTGCAGGTACTCGGTCTCCTTGATGAGCGCGACCTGCGCGCCCACGTTGCGCTCGAAGGTGACGAGCCCCTCGGCCTCGAGACGGCGGATCGCCTCGCGCACCGGCACCACCGACACGTCGAGCTCTCTGGCGATCTGGCCGAGCACGAGCCGGTACCCGGGAACGTAGCGCCCGTCGTCGATGCGCTCGCGGATGAACCCGTAGGCGAGTTGCGATTTGCTCTCAGCGGTCAACGGGGCCCCCGGGTTCGCGCTCCGCCTCGTAGCGGGCGCGCCATTCGTCGTTCATGGGGAACAGGCCGTCGACGGATGCCCCGGCCGCGACCTGTGCGGCCACCCACTCGTCCTCCGCCTCCTGGGCTGCCGCCTCGCGGGCCACGTCCCAGGCGAGCGAGGGCGGGATGACGATGACGCCGTCGCCGTCGCCCACGACGACGTCGCCGGGCTCGACGGCCGCGCCGCCGCATGAGACGGCGACGTCGACCTCCCACGGCACATGGCGGCGCCCGAGCACCGACGGGTGCGGCCCCTGCGAGAAGGTCGGGATGTCCATGGCGGCGACCACCTCGAAGTCACGGGTGCCGCCGTCGGTGACGATGCCGGCCGCGCCGCGCACCTGCGCCCGCAGGGCGAGCACGTCGCCGACCGTGCCGGTGCCGCGCTCGCCGCGGGCATCGATGACGATGACCTCGCCGGGCTCGACCGTGTCGAACGCGAGCTTCTGCGCGTTGTATCCGCCGCCCCTGCGGGCGAACAGGTCGGGACGGAACGGGATGAACCGCAGGGTGCGGGCGCGTCCGACGACGCGGGCTCCGGGGCGGTTGGCTCGGACCCCCTCGAGGAAGACGTCGGTGTAGCCGCGCTTGCGCAGCTGCACGCTGAGGGTCGCCACGCCGACGGACCCGAGCAGCTCGCGCAGCTCGTCGGTGAGTTCGAACGGCGGTGCAGCGGCATCCGGAACCGGAACGGCGGGGGCGATGCCCGCCGCCTGCGCGTCGCCCCACGCCTCGATCCGCTGGCGGTCGTCGACGGCGGGCGCGGAGCCGAAGTCGGCGAACGGCGTGGTGCCCTCGGTGATCGTCGTGCGGAGGCGTCCGGAGCTCGGGGCGCCGGGCGCCAGCGGTGCGTCGACCTCGACCTCCACCACGTCGCCGGGCACGACGACCGAGGATCCCGCGGGCGTGCCGGTGAGGATGACGTCGCCCGTCTCGAGCGTCATGAGCTGCGAGAGGTCGGCGACGAGGCGGCCGAACGGGAACAACAGCGTGTCGGTCGTGTCCTCCTGCACGAGGGCGCCGTTCACCCAGGTGCGCACGCGCAGGGCGTCGGGGGCGACGGATGCCGCGTCGATGAGGTCGGGGCCGAGCGGCGTGAACCCGTCGCCGCCCTTCGAGCGCACGTTCGACCCCTTGTCTGCGGCGCGCAGGTCGTAGAGCCCGAAGTCGTTGGCGGCGGTGACGGCCGCCACGTGTCGCCAGCCGTCGTCGGGGGAGACCCGGCGCGCGGGCTCGCCGATGACGAGCGCGACCTCACCCTCGAAGGCGAGGAGCTCGGTGCCCGCGGGGCGTTCCAGCACGTCGCCGGATGCCGCGACCGACGAGGACGGCTTCAGGAAGTAGCTCGGCTGCTCGGGGGTGCGACCGCGCTGCGCCGCGCGCGACGGGTAGTTGAGGTGCACGGCGATGATCTTGCCGGGGGTGGCGATGCCGGAGCTGCGCATGGACGTCCTCGTCTGTTGGTATCTCAAATAATATACGATCCGTGGAGCGGTCGGAGCGAATCCGCTCAGTAGCCGGCGCGCGGTGCCTCGGTCGGCGTCTCCGACGTGTCAGGGATGAACCGGGCCGCGAGGGCCTCGGAGGCGCGCGCCAGCAACGCGACATCCGCGCCGACGAGCACGAACGCCGCGCCGGCAGCGAGGTAGCGGTCGGCCGCCGTGGGGTCGAACGCGTTCACGCCGCAGGGCTTGCCCGCATCGACCGCCGCGCGGATCGAGCGCAGCACCCCGTCGACGACCTCCGCGTGCTCCTGCTGCCCGAGTCGTCCCATCGAGGCGGCGAGGTCGGCGGGGCCGACGAGGATCCCGTCGACGCCGTCGACCGCGACGATCTCGGCCACGTGCTCGACGGCGGCCCGCGATTCCACCTGCACGAACAGCGAGATCGTGCTCGAGGCATCCGCGAGGTAGCCGGGCACCCGGTTCCACCGCGACGACCTGGCCAGCGCACTGCCCACGCCGCGGACGCCGAGGGGCGGGTACCGGACGGCGCGCACGACTTCGGCGGCCTGCTCGGCGGAGTCCACCATCGGCACGAGGAGGTTCTGCACGCCGAGGTCGAGGTACTGCTTGATGACGACCGTGTCGCCGAACGGCGGGCGCACGAGCGGCGCGACGGGATAGGCGGCCACCGCGTGCAGCTGGGCGATGATCGACTCCGGGCCGTTGGGGGAGTGCTCGGCGTCGATGAGCACGACATCGAGGCCGCTGCCGGCGGCGATCTCGGCGTTCAGCGCGCTGCCCGAGCACACCCACATGCCCACGAGCGGCCGGTCGGATGCCGCGAGCCGGGCGGCGAGCGTGGGCGGAAGGGTCATTCGAACCGGCATGTCACCGTTCCCAACTCGCGGTAGTCCGCGTGCACCGTGTCGCCGCGCTGCACCCACATCGGCCGGGTGAAGGAACCCGCGAGGATGATCTCGCCGGCCTCGAGCGCCTGGCCGTGCTGCGCCAGCTTGTTCGCAAGCCACGCGACCCCCATCGCCGGATGGCCGAGGACCGCCGCCGCGACGCCCGATTCCTCGATCACCTGGTTGCGGGAGAGGAGCGCGGAGACCCAGCGGAGGTCGACGGCGTCGGGCTTCACCGGGCGGCCGCCGACGACCATGGCGCCCATCGCGGCGTTGTCGGAGATGGTGTCGACGATCGTGCGGCCCTCGAGCGCGATGTGGGAGTTGAGGATCTCGAGAGCGGGCACGACGTACGCCGTGGCGTCGAGCACGTCGAAGACGGTCGTGTGCGGCCCCTCGAGCCGGTGGCGCAGCACGAACGCCAGCTCGACCTCGATGCGCACGTTCGAGAAGCGGTCGAACTCGACGGATGCCCCGGACTCGAGGACCATGTCGTCGAAGATCACGCCGTAGTCGGGCTCGGTGATGCCGGTCGCGGCCTGCATCACCTTGGAGGTGAGGCCGATCTTGCGGCCGACGAGCCGACGGCCCGAGGCGATGCCGCGGTCGGCCCACTCGCGCTGCACGGCGTAGGCGTCGTCGACGGTCATGCCGGGATGGCGGGCGGTCAGGAGCGGCACCGTGCTGCCCGCACGATCGGCGTCGGCCAGTTCATCGGCGATCGCCGCGATCTGCAAGGGGTCGAGCACGTGCGCTCCACTTCGTCGTCGGATGCTGGTGCGATCGTATACGATCCGGCCGGATCCGCGCCAACACTGGGATCGCGGGGAAGCCCTTTCCCGACGCGCCGCGACGCGCAGAAATCTGCTTGACCCTTCTTCGATGTGAACGGTAACATCGCCCCTGTTCGGGGGACAGACGTCAGCTCACGGTGCAGATCGCATCGCTCTCGAGCTTTTTCCACCACGCAAGGAAGCGTTGCTTCAGCGCGCCCGGAAACGGGTGCGTCAGCACGATACGAAGGGGTATGAGGGGTGCAGGAACACGAAAGAACACGCCGGTCGGGGACTCGGCTGAATCCGCCCCGCGGGGATGCCGCTGCTCGCTGGTCGCGAAGCGCGGCCACCGTCGTGAGCGCGATGGTCATCTCGGGACTCGCGCTCTCGGGCGCGCCGGCCGCGTCGGCGGCCGAGGCCGACGACTCCGCGGGCCAGGTCGCAGCGCCGCCGGCGACCACGGCGACCATCACCGTCGACGGGTCGAGCGAGGGTCGCATCTTCGACGGCATCGGAGCCATCTCGGGCGGCGGCGCGACCTCGCGGCTGCTGCTCGACTACCCGGAGCCGGAGCGAGACGAGGTGCTCGACTACCTCTTCAAGCCGGGCTACGGGGCCTCGTTGCAGCTGCTGAAGGTCGAGATCGGCGGTGACACCAACACCACCGACGGCTCGGAGTCGAGCCATGCCCACGTCCGAGGTGAGGTGAACTGCGACGCGGGCTACGAGTGGTGGCTCATGCAGGAAGCCGTCGAGCGCAACCCGGACATCACGCTCGGCGCCCTGGCCTGGGGTGCTCCGGGGTGGCTCGGCGACGGCGAGTACTTCTCGCACGACACGATCGACTACTTCATCGACTGGCTCGACTGCGCGAAGGGCCACGGCCTGACCATCGACAACATGGGGGTGCGCAACGAGCGGGAGTACGAGTCGGCCTGGGTCAAGGAGTACCGTGCCGCCCTCGACGCGGCCGGCTACGAGGACGTGCGCATCATCGCCTCCGATGAGGCGGCGAGGAAGGGGGAGTGGCCGATCGCCGTCGACATGGCGAACGACCCCGAGCTCGTCGACGCCGTCGACCTGCTCGGCAACCATTACTCGACGGGACCCAGCTCGGCGACCGCGCAGTCGCTCGGCAAGCCGCTCTGGATCTCCGAGGGCGGCCCGTGGTCGGCCGAGTGGGGCGTCGGCGGCTCGGCGAAGTCGATTCCCTCGCTGCTGAACCACGCCTACATCCAGGGCCGCATCACGGGCGTCGAGATCTGGAACCTGCTCACCGCCTACTACGACGGCCTCAGCATCTCCGACGCCGGGCTCATGCGGGCGAACACCCCGTGGTCGGGTGACTACCAGGTGCAGTCGGCGATCTGGGCGGTGGCCCACACGACCCAGTTCACCGAGCCGGGCTGGCAGTACCTCGACGAGGCGTCCGGATACTTCGATCCCGCCTCACCGGCGCAGGGCAGCTTCGTGACCCTGAAGTCGCCGAGTGGCGGCGACTGGAGCACCGTCATCGAGAACATCGGCACCTCGGAGGCGCGCAGCGTCACGCTGTCCGTCAGCGACGACCTGAAGGCCGGCGACCTCCACGTCTGGCAGACGACGGCCGACGACTGGTTCGCGCCTCAGGCTGACCTCGCGCCGGCCACCGACGGCACCTATACGCTCACGGTTCCCGCGAACTCGGCCGTGACGGTCACGACCACGACCGGGCAGGGTCACGGCGATGCAGTCGGCCAGCCGCAGTCCGCATTCCCGTTCCCCTATCGCGACAGCCTCGCCGACGGCGGGGCCAGCGGGCAGACGCGGTACTTCTCGCAGATGGAGGGTGCCTACGAGGAGCGTGCGTGCGAGGGCGACCGCGAGGGCACGTGCCTCACACAGGTCTCGATGCAGCCTGCGATCTCATGGGCTGCGTGGAAGAGGCCGGCGGGCATCCTCGGCGACCTCGACTGGAGCGACTACCGCGCCACCGTCCAGGCGTTCGTGCCCGACGGTGGGACGGCGCAGGTGCTCGGACGCGTCTCGAACGACGCGATGCAGCCGGTCCCGAACGGGTACGGCCTCAGCCTCGCCTCCGACGGGACCTGGTCGCTGAGCCGCGCAGTGCCGGGCGGACGGTCGTCGCTCGAGCTCGCCACCGGCAAGCTCGACGGCTCGGGCGCCGGCTGGCATGAGCTCTCGCTCACCTTCGATGACGACGTGATCACCGGCGAGATCGACGACACGCAGGTCACCGGGGTGACGGATGCCACGTGGATCGCCGGCATGGTCGGCCTCTCGGGCGACTACTCGGCGACCCAGTTCGCCGACCTCGCGGTGGAGCCGCTCGACCCGATCCTCACGATCGACGACGCGGCGACGACGATCACGTACGACGGCGGGTGGCAGCACTGCTCGGCCGGCGCCGGCCGCCATGACGGATGCTCCGGGTTCACGGTGCCGCAGGTCGACGGCGCGGGCGACGGCACGATCGCCGGCAGCAACCGGGCCGGCGACGCGATCACCGTCGACTTCGACGGCACGCAGGCGACTCTTGTCGGCGTCGGTGGACCGCGTGGCGGAGCGGCGACGGCCTCGATCGACGGCAACGAGCCCGTTGCGCTGTCCTTCCAGAAGCAGGGCAGGGGCGGCGAGGTGGTCTGGCGGACGCCGGTGCTGATCGACGGGCCGCACACGCTCCGTCTCGAGGTGACCTCCGACGACCCCGGAAATCGCGGGTGGGTCGGGCTCGACCGCGTCGAGGTCGTCCAGGCGCGCGGAGGCGCGAGTTCCGTCGACGACCAGTCCGAGGGTTCGGGCGGTGGCCGGCTGGACTACCGCGGAAGCGGCTGGCTCAGCTGCCCCGGCTGCATCAACCGCACGGGCCTCTACCACTCGTCCGTCACGTCCACGTCCGTGGCTGGCGACTCGGTCGATTTCCGGTTCGCCGGGTCGTCGGTGGAGCTCTACGGCCTTCGGGCGTCCAACCAGGGCATCGCCACGGTGCTGATCGATGGGGTCGAGGTCGGCAGCGCCGACTTCTACGGCAAGGTCCGGGTCGGCAACCAGCTGATCTGGACGAGCCCTGCACTCGCGCCGGGCGTGCACGTGCTGTCCTTGGTGGCCACCGGCAGCGGCAACGAGCAGGCCTCGGGCGCCGATATCAACGTCGATCGCCTCCTGGTGCGGCCGTGATCACACGGGTGTCGGGGTGCGCGTGACGCGTCCCGGCACCCGTGTCGCCGCGCAAACACGCAGCAGCGCCCGGAACGAGACGTCGTACACGTCTCGCCCGGGCGCTGTCGCGTTCGGGGCCGGCGGGATCAGACCCGGCGGCTGCCCGTCATCATGCGCACCAGCCACACGATCACGGCGATCACGAGCAGGACGATGCCGACCCAGAGCAGGAAGTTCAGGGACTGCACGAACCCGCCGGTGAGCAGCAGGATGATGGCGATGATGGCGACGATGATCAGCAGGATGTTCATGCCGATCACTCGACCACATCCGCAGGATTGTTGTCGAGGGCTTCCGTTGCGGCGCAGATTGTGCCATGCGTCAGCGAACGGGCAGGCAGAATGGGTCGGGTGAAGACGATCCAGCTGCGCCGGTACACGCTCGTCGACGGAGAGTACGACGCGTTCGTCGAGTGGTGGCGTGGGGCGATGCCCGCCGTGCGGCCGCCCGCCGGGTTCACGATCGAGTTCGCCTACGGCGTGCGCGAGTCCAACGAGTTCGTGTGGGCGGTGAGCGCCGCGGGTGACCGCGAGGAGTTCGGCCGGCTCGAGCAGGCCTACCTGGCGTCGGATGCCCGCGCCGCGGTGTTCGACGGGGTGCCGCAGCGGGTCGCGGTCTACGACATCCGGTTCGTCGACGACGCGCCGGCCGGCTGACGCGACGCCGCGTCGTGTACGCGTGCGTGTGCACGCCACGGTGTACAGGGACCGCACGCTCGCGGCCGCATAGACTCGAGGGCATCCCCCGGAAGACACCTGGTCGACGCTGCCCACCGGCAGGCGCGGCCCGAGCATGACACGGCGACGTCGCCCACCTGCGCGCGCCCGAGAAGGAACACCGTGAGCCACGACTTCGACGCCCGACGTGCGGAATGGATCGCCCGAGAGGAGCTCGCCGAGCGGATGATCCCGCTCATCGGCGGCCTCTACCGCGAGCACGGGGTGGTGACCTCGATCCACGGTCGCCGGCTCATCAACCGGTCGGCCATCGCGCTCGTCAAGGCGCACCGCTTCGCGCGCCAGGCCGGCGACGAGGAGCTCTCGCTCGTCGACACGATGCGCGTGCTCGAGGCGCTCCGCGAGTTGCGGCCGCGTGCGGCATCCGTCGACGTCGCGCGCCTCGTCTCGCGCCACCGGGAGTCCGGTGCCGAGGGCGAGCGGATGCCGCTGGCCGACTTCCTGCGCGCCGAGCTCGCTCCCGTGCTCGGTGCCGACACCGCCGCCGACGCCGCGCCCGTGGCATCCGGCGCCGACGTCGTGCTGTATGGGTTCGGCCGCATCGGACGGCTGCTCGCGCGCATCCTCATCGCGCACACCGGCGGCGGCCAGGGGCTGCGGCTGCGGGCGATCGTCGTGCGCAAGGGCTCGGCGAACGACCTCGTGAAGCGCGCGAGCCTGCTGCGCCGCGACTCGGTGCACGGCCCGTTCGCCGGCACGATCGAG
Source organism: Agromyces sp. P2_B3 (assembly GCF_056404815.1). Lineage (NCBI taxonomy): Bacteria > Bacillati > Actinomycetota > Actinomycetes > Micrococcales > Microbacteriaceae > Agromyces > Agromyces sp. P2_B3. The sequence continues at coordinate 200,294 of NZ_JBFUDH010000002.1, forward strand.
GTCGACGAGGAGGCGAACACGATCCTCGCGAACGGCACGCTCATCCAGGTGATCTATGCGAACGACCCGGCCTCGATCGACTACACGGCCTACGGCATCCACGACGCGATCGTCGTCGACAACACCGGGCGCTGGCGCGACGAGGAGGGGCTCGCGCAGCACCTGCGCTCGACCGGCGTCGCGCGCGTGCTGCTCACCGCGCCGGGCAAGGGCGCGATCAAGAACATCGTGCACGGCATCAACCACGACGACATCGCGGCATCCGACCGCATCCTCTCCGCCGCCTCGTGCACCACGAACGCCATCACCCCCGTGCTGAAGGCCGTGGACGACGCCTACGGGGTGGTGCGCGGCCACGTCGAGACCGTGCACTCGTTCACGAACGACCAGAACCTCATCGACAACTTCCACTCGGGCGACCGCCGGGGCCGCTCGGCGGCGCTCAACATGGTCATCACCGAGACCGGTGCGGCGAAGGCCGTGGCCAAAGCCCTGCCGGGCTTCGCCGGCAAGCTCACGGGCAGCGCCATCCGGGTGCCCACGCCCGACGTGTCGCTCGCGATCCTCAACCTGCAACTGGAGCGCCCGGCGTCGAAGGCCGAGCTCAACCGGTACCTCCGGCAGGTGTCGCTCACGTCGCCGCTGCGCCAGCAGGTCGACTACATCGAGTCGCCCGAGGTGGTCTCCACGGACTTCGTCGGCTCCAACCGTGCCGGCATCGTCGACGGGCTCGCCACGATCGCCGACGGCACCGACGCGATCCTCTACGTCTGGTACGACAACGAGTACGGCTACTCCTGCCAGGTCGTGCGCGTGATCGAGGCGATGGCCGGCACGCACCCGCTCGTGCTCCCCGAACGCCAGCCCGTGGTGCTCGAACGCGAGCTCGCGGCATCCGTCGCCTCGCTCACCTCGGTCGCCGACGCCGGCTGAGCGCGGCGGGCCGGCCGCCTCGCAACCGTCCTAGGCTGGAAGCATGAGCACCGAAGCCGTCATCGTCGACGTCATCCGCACGCCCGTCGGGCGCGGCAAGCCCGGCGGCATCCTGTCGGGCGTGCATCCCGTCGACCTGCTCGCCGGCGTGCTCGACGCGCTGGTGGCCCGCAACGACCTCGATCCGGCTCTCATCGACGACGTGATCGGCGGATGCGTCAGCCAGATCGGCGAGCAGAGCTACAACATCACCCGCAACGCCGTGCTCGCGGCGGGCTTCCCCGAGACGGTGCCCGGCACCACGATCGACCGGCAGTGCGGGTCGAGCCAGCAGGCCGCGACCTTCGCCGCGCAGGCGGTGCTCGCCGGGCAGGCCGACATCGTCATCGCGTGCGGCGTCGAGTCGATGAGCCGGGTGCCGCTCGGCTCGAGCGCCGCGGGCGCCGACCCGTTCGGCTCGCGGCTCCGCACGCGGTACCCCGAGGGGCTCGTGAACCAGGGCGTGTCGGCCGAGCTCATCGCCGCGAAGTGGGGCTTCTCGCGCGGGGAGCTCGACGCGTTCGCGGCCCGGTCGCACCGGCTCGCGGCCGAGGCGGGGGAGTCGGGTGCGTTCGCGACCGAGGTCGTGCCCGTGCCCGGCGTGGACGCACTCGCCGACGAGACCGTGCGACCCGGCACGACGGTCGAGTCGCTCGCGGGCCTCAATCCCGCGTTCCACAGCGATCGGCTCGCCGAGCGGTTTCCCGAGCTCGACTGGCGGATCACGCCGGGCAACTCGTCGCCCCTCACCGACGGCGCGTCGGCCGCGCTCATCATGAGCGCCGAGGCGGCCGAGCAGCTGGGGCTCGAGCCGCGCGCGCGATTCCGCGCGTTCTCGGTGGTCGGCAGCGATCCGCTGTACATGCTCACCGGCGTCATCCCGGCAACCGAGCGAGTGCTCGAGCGCGCCGGACTGGTGCACGCCGACATCGACGCCTACGAGGTCAACGAGGCGTTCGCGTCGGTGCCGCTCGCGTGGCTCCGCGAGACCGGGGCGGATGCCGCGAAGCTCAACCCCCGCGGCGGCGCGATCGCACTCGGGCACGCCCTCGGGTCGTCGGGCACGCGCCTGCTCACCACGCTCGTCAACCAGCTCGAGGCCACGGGCGGGCGTCTCGGCCTGCAGACGATGTGCGAGGGCGGCGGCATGGCCAACGCGACGATGATCGAGCGGATCTGACGCCTCACGCGGCGGCCTTCGCCACCCCCGGCGGCCTCGGCCGCACTCGACGAAAGGACACCACATGGAACTCGACGGCGCCTCCGCGATCGTCACCGGCGGAGCATCCGGCCTCGGACGCGCCACCGCCCGCGCTCTCGTCGAGGGCGGCGCCTCCGTCGTCCTGGTCGACCTGCCCGGCCCACGCGGCGAGGAGGCCGCGGGCGAGCTCGGCGACCGTGCCCGCTTCGTGGCGGCGGATGTCGCGAACGAGGCCGAGGTGCAGGCCGCCGTCGACGCGGCATCCGCCCTCGCACCGCTGCGGGTCGCCGTGAACTGCGCCGGCATCGTCACCGCGAACCGCACCGTCGGACGCGACGGGCCCGCGCCGCTCGAGGCGTTCGAGCGCACGATCCGGGTGAACCTCATCGGCACGTTCAACGTGACCCGGCTCGCGGCCGCCGCGATGGCCGCGACCGACCCCGTCGAGGGGTCGGTGCCCGGCGGCCCGGCGACGGCCGAGCGCGGCGTCATCGTGAGCACCGCATCGGTCGCGGCGTTCGACGGGCAGATCGGGCAGGCCGCCTACTCCGCGTCGAAGGCCGCGGTCGCCGGCATGACGCTGCCGATCGCCCGCGACCTGTCGAAGCTGCTCATCCGTGTCGTGACGATCGCGCCCGGCATCTTCGAGACGCCCATGATGGCCGGCATGCCCGACGACGTGCGCGCCTCCCTCGAGGCCCAGGTGCCGCATCCGTCCCGGCTGGGACACCCCACCGAGTACGCCGCGCTCGTGCGGTCGATCATCGCGAACCCGATGCTGAACGGCGAGGTGATCCGCCTCGACGGCGCGATCCGGATGCAGCCGAAGTAGGCCGCATCCGGATCGTCGGGTCAGGCGGCGACGGGCTGGGAGTCGACTCCGGCGCGACGGCCGCTCGTGGCGCGCCAGGCCTTGATGCCGCCGTCGACCACGTCCCACGCGGCGGCCGCGATGACCACGACCACGATGATGGTGACGATGATCGGGCCCGACTCGCCCCACGGCCAGTCCATGGCGTCGAGCGCGGCCGGATTGAGGAGCTGCCCGGTGAGGAAGAGCCACAGTGCCGGCACCGCGAACGCGACGTTGAGCACCAGGTTGGCCCCGGCGAGCCACCAGTTCCAGCCCCAGGCGTAGAGGGCGAACGCGAAGAGGATCTCGAGCACGATCAGCCCGAGGAAGTACGGCAGCCAGAAGCTCCACAGCGACGGGTCGAGCAGCGGCACCGACTCGAGGTCGTCCACCCAGGGCACGCCGAACTGCTGGAGCACGATGAGGCCCGCGAACACCACGAGCATCACGACCGAGGCGATCAACTCGCCGCGCCGAGACGCCTTCGCGGGCTCGGGCAGGGCGGGCAGCATGTCGAGCGTCCATGGGGCGTCGATGCCGCGCCGGCCGGCCGGGGCCGGGGTGCGCTCGAGCACGGCGAAGATCAGCGTCGTCCAGAAACCGATGTGCACCGCGACCGAGATCGTGAGCCCGATCGCCGAGCCGATGATCTCGCCGATGTCGGCACCCGCCACGGCCTTCGCGATCGCGATGCCGAGGGCCGCGAACGGCAGCACGACCGCGAGGAGCAGCTTCAGCAGGCGCCACCACACCAGGTAATAGCGCGGACCGATGAGCTGCAGCGGGCGGTCGACGTAGCGGGCCGCGAGTGCGACCGGGTCGCCGAGCTCAGTGAGGGCCGCGCGTTCGGCGTCGATGGGCGAGCGCCCGCTCTCGACGAGCGCGTCGGTCTCGTCGCCGATGCGCTCGCGCAGTTCGCGCTCGAGCTCGGTGCGCTGGGCTTCCGGCACGCTGCGGGCCGCGGCCCACACGTAGCGGTCGGTGAGGGTGGTCATCGTTCGTCTCCTGTGGTGGTGAGTCTGGTGAGGGCGTCGTCGACACGGCGCCAGTCGGTGGTGAGGACCTCGGCGAGGGCCTCGCCGGTGGGGCTGGTGCGGTAGAACTTGCGGGGTCGCGCCTCGTCGGTGTTCCACTCGCTGACGAGCAGGCCCTGCTTCTCGAGGCGCCGGAGGAGCGGGTAGAGCGTGTTGGCGTCGACGAGGATGCCGAGCGCGTTCAGCGACTCGAGGAGCGCGTACCCGTAGTCGGGCCGGCGCAGGCGCACGAGGCAGGCGAGCACCACGGTGCCGCGTCGCAGCTCCTGGATGTGGCCGGCCGTCGTCTCATCAGTGGTCATGCGTCACACGATACTGTGTGTCACACACTATTGCAAGACACACATCGAAGTGCCGTGGCATCCGCCGATCGACGCGGCGCCCGCCACGCTGCGCGCGCGTCGAGACCTTGTGTTCGGTGCGCCATGCATCTGGATCGGCACCGAACACAAGGTTTCGATGCGCCGTGGGCAGCAGAGCTCGCTCGGCACGCCGAGGCGACGTCAGGCCGCGGATGCCGCTACTGGTCGGCGTGGGCCTCGAGGAACGCGTACACCTCGGCGTCGTCGACGCCCGGGAACGTGCCGGAGGGGAGCGGCGAGAGCACGTGGGCGTGCAGGCGCGCACTCGGCCAGGCCCGGCCCGACCAGCGCTCGGCGAGTCCGTTCGGCGCCCGACGGCAGCATCCCTCATCGGGGCAGGTCGACACCGCCCGCAGCGTGGTCTCGCGCCCGCGGAACCACTTCGCCTGCGCGAACGGCACGCCCACCGTGATCGAGAACTCCGCGGCATCCGTGCGCCCGGTCTGCGTGGCGCACCAGAAGGTTCCCGCGGGGGTGTCGGTGTACTGGTAGTTCTCGGTCGTGCGGTTGGTGTGCTCGAAGGCCGTGCGGGCGCTCCACTTCTTGCACACCCACTGCCCCTCGATCGAGCCGGTGACGTCGGTCGGCAGCACGAGCCCGTCGTTCTCGTAGCCCTTCAGCAGCGCGCCGTCTCCCGCGACCCGCAGGAAGTGCAGGGTCATGTCGAGGTGGCTGGTCGCGAGGTTGGTGAAGCGCAACGCGGCCGCCTCGTGGGTGACGCCGAACGCGTCGCGGAAGTCCTCGATGGCGAGTCGCTTCTCCTTCTTGGCCTGCTGGAGGAAGGCGACGGATGCCTCCTGCGGCATCAGGCACGCGGCGGCGAAGTAGTTGATCTCCAGCCGCTGCCAGAGGAACTCGTCGTAGCTCGCCGGCGGGGTGTGCCCGAGGAGGCGGTGCGCCATCGCCTGCAGGGCCATGGAACGCAGTCCGTGTCCGCCCGGGATGGACGCGGGCGGCAGGTAGATGCGGCCGTTGGCGAGGTCGGTGATGGACCGCGTCGAGTCGGGCAGGTCGCTGACGTAGATGAGCTGGAAGCCGAGCCGCTCGGCCATCACGCTCACCTCGCGGTGGGTGAGCGCGCCGGTGCGGTGGCCCGAGGCGCGCACCTGCTCCTCCGCGAGCTGCTCGATGTGCGGGAGGTAGTTGTCCTGGTCGCGCATGCGCTCGCGCAGGTCGGTGTTCGCGCGACGGGCCTCCTCGGGCGTCGCGATCGCCTCGCTCGCGCGGCGCTGCAACTCGCGGTGCAGTCCCACGATGGCCTCGAGCGTCTCGTCGCTGATGCCCCGGCCGGGCCGCACGGCCGGAAGCCCGAGCGTCGCGTAGAGGGCGCTCGACTGCGCGCGGCCGAGCTCGAGCTCGAGAGCGGCGCGGCGGCTCGGCGCCTCGCGCGCGAGCAGGTCGGCCAGCTCGACGTCGAGTGCGGCCGCGAGGGCGTCGAGCGTCGAGAGCTTCGGCTCGCGCTTGCCGTTCTCGATGAGGGACAGCTGGCTGCCGGCCAGGCCCACGGCATCGCCGAGCTGGTCGAGGGTCAGCCCGCGCTCACCACGGAAGTGGCGGATGCGGTGTCCGAGGGTGGCGAGGTCGGGCGTGCCGGCTTTCATGGCTTAAGGATAGCGAAAGAACGTGCGTTCTTAACGGCTCTTTCGACCGAGAGGAGGCCGCAAACCGTCGCATCCTTGAAGTACGAACCAATCCGGCCCCGGTCGGGAACCCACGAAAGGGACGACGATGACGATCTCCGAGTTCTCGATCGGAACCTCCGGCTCCGAGCCATCCGAGCACGCGCGGCGCGGCACCACCGACTCCGCATTGCGTGCATGGGTCGATGAGATCGCCGCGCTCACCAAGCCCGACGAGATCGTCTGGTGCGACGGCTCCAAGCACGAGGCCGACCTGCTCACCAAGCAGCTCGTCGCCGAGGGCAAGCTCGTCAAGCTGAACCCCGAGTGGCGCCCGAACAGCTACCTCGCGCGCACCGACGCCGGCGACGTCGCCCGCGTCGAGGACCGCACCTTCATCTGCTCCACCTACGAGGAGGACGCCGGCCCCACGAACAACTGGCGCGATCCCCGCGAGATGCGCACCGAGCTGCTCGACGTCTTCGACGGCTCCATGAAGGGCCGCACGATGTACGTCGTGCCGTTCTCGATGGGCCCGCTCGGCGGCCCCATCTCGCAGCTCGGCGTCGAGATCACCGACTCGCCGTACGTCGTGCTCTCGATGGGCATCATGACCCGCATGGGCGAGTCCGTGTACCGCCTCATCGAGGCGGGGGAGCCGTGGGTGCGCACCATCCACTCGGTCGGCTACCCGCTCGTCGACGGGGTCGGCCACCGCCGCGCCGAGGTCGACTGGCCCTGCAACGAGACGAAGTACATCGTGCAGTTCCCCGACTCGCGCGAGATCTGGTCGTACGGCTCGGGCTACGGCGGCAACGCGCTGCTCGCGAAGAAGTGCTTCGCGCTCCGCATCGCGAGTGTCATGGCCCGCGACGAGGGCTGGCTCGCCGAGCACATGCTGCTCATCAAGGTGACGTCCCCCGCCGGCAAGGTCTACCACGTCGCCGCGGCCTTCCCGTCGGCCTGCGGCAAGACCAACCTCGCGATGATGCAGCCCACGATCCCCGGATGGCGCGTCGAGACCATCGGCGACGACATCGCCTGGATGCGACCGGGCGAGGACGGCCGCCTCTACGCGATCAACCCCGAGGCGGGGTTCTTCGGGGTCGCGCCCGGCACGGGCGAGACCACGAACCCGACCGCCGTGCAGACCCTCTGGGGCAACACGATCTTCACGAACGTGGCACTCCGTCCCGACGGCGACGTCTGGTGGGAGGGGCTGACGGACGAGGCGCCGGCCGAGCTCACCGACTGGGAGGGGCACCCGTGGACCCCGGCATCCGGTCGCCCCGCTGCTCACCCGAACTCCCGGTTCACCGTGGCGGCGGCGCAGTGCCCGCAGATCTCCGACGACTGGGACGCGCACGACGGCGTGCCGATCGACGCGATCCTCTTCGGTGGGCGTCGGGCCACCAACGTGCCCCTCGTCGCCGAGGCGCGCAGCTGGAAGCACGGCGTGTTCATGGGCGCGACCATCTCCTCCGAGCAGACCGCCGCAGCCGAGGGCACCGTGGGCGAGCTGCGTCGTGACCCGTTCGCGATGCTGCCGTTCTGCGGCTACAACATGGCCGACTACTGGGGTCACTGGGTGAAGATGGGCCGCGTCCTCGGTGAGAACGCGCCGAAGATCTTCCAGGTGAACTGGTTCCGCAAGGGCGCCGACGGCTCGTTCCTCTGGCCCGGATTCGGCGAGAACTCGCGCGTGCTCGAGTGGATCGTCGGGCGCATCGAGGGCGGCGCCGACGCGGTGGAGACGCCGATCGGCCTGCTCCCGGCATCCGACTCGCTCGACCTCGACGGCATCGAGATCACGGATGACGCGCTCGAGCAGCTCTTCGACGTGGACCGAGACTCGTGGCTGGCCGAGTGCGACCTCACCGAGGAGTACTTCGCGCAGTTCGGCGACCGCGTGCCCGCCGCGCTCAAGGCGGAGCTCGCGAGCCTCCGGTACCACCTGCAGCACCAGGACGCCTAGCTGCTCACGACGGTGCGCCCCGGTCCGCCGGGGCGCACCGACGTGCGGTTGACGGATGCCGCGGGCGTGCGCGCACGGGAAGGCGCCGCGTCCGCGGCATCCGTCATCCGCGTCAGCGGCACGTCGCGCGCCGACGGCGAGCCTCCGGCGCTAGCGTGTGCCGCGAGGAGGCGCCATGGAGTTCGGCACCATCATCGAGTCGATCGGCCAGGTCATCGACGTCGTCGGCGTGCTGGCCATCGTGGTGGGCGTGCTCTACGCGAGCATCGACGCCGGTCTCAGGGGCATCCGTGGGAAGTATCCGATCTACGAACGATTCCGCCGCGTGCTCGGCCGCGCCATCCTGCTCGGCCTCGAGCTGCTGGTCGCCGCGGACATCATCAAGACCGTCGCCGTGACGCCCACGCTCGACTCGGTGCTGGTGCTCGCGATCATCGTGCTCATCCGCACGTTCCTCAGCTGGTCGCTCGAGCTCGAGGTCTCGGGGCGGTGGCCGTGGCAGAAGCGCGCGGCGCCGATCGACGGTGCCGACACGACGCCCGCCCCGGCCGACGCCCGCTGAGTGCGAGGCGACACGCCGAGGCGTTCCGCCGAGTGGTCGCATTCCGTGGTCATCCACCTGGGAAGACCGCGGAACGTGACCACTCGACGCCATGGGGCGCGTGTCACACGCCGCCCGGACGCCAGCCACGGGTCCGCAGCGTCCGCTCGATCAACGCGACCGTGGCCGGCAACGCATCGAACTGGCGTGCACCGACGCGAAGGCTGAGCCATCCGAGCTCCTGGTACCGGTTGAACCGATCGAGATCGTGCGCCCACTGTCGCCCATCGATGAGGTGGTGCGCACCCTCGTACTCGATCAGCACCCGGTAGTCGGGAAAGGCGAGGTCCGCGATCGCGACGGTGATCCCCGCCGCGTCGAGCACGGCGAAGCCGGGGGTGGGACGCGGCAGCCCGGCGTGCACGAGTCGCAACCGGAGCTTGGTCTCGCGCGATGAGTCAGACTCCTCGATCGCCTCGGGGAGGGCGGATCGCAACAGGCGGATGCCGCGAGCACCCGGATGCCGCAGCAGCACCAGCTCGAGCTGGTGGCAGGTCGCGAGCGGCCGGCGCCGACACAGGATCCGGTCGGCTGCGACGATGAGGTCTTCCACGCCGAGACCAGTGGTCGCGAGGTCCAACCAGGTGCGGGCAGGCGCCGTCACGGCGACCGGTCCGTCGACGTGCAGCTCGCCCGGCCGAAGGTCCAGGCGATGCCCGCGGACGACGGCGCCCCGTGGACGCGGGAGCTCCGAATGGACGCTCAGGTGCACCAGGCCTCGATCGCGCGGCGGCTCGACCTGCAGGCCCCAGAACGCTGCGGCGGTGCCATGGCTCAGGAATGATCCCGGATGGCGTTGTGCCAGCAGCCCGGCGCGCACGTCGGGCCCTGCTGAGCCGTCGGCGGGAAGCCGGATGCCCCAAGCCGGCGCCACGAGATCCGACGCCCGCAACCGGGCCGGCGTGAGGCCGTGGGCGCGAGCCTCTGAGACGGTGAAGCCCCGATCGTGCAGGTGCGCTGGAAGCGGGTGCGGAGCTCGCGGCATCCGCTCATCGTGCGATGGACATGGGGTCGACCGCATCGACGGGAGGTCGGGCGGGGAACGAATCCGTGCGTGGCGGCGTGTGGAGGCCGAGTGCTACGTCGCGCGGGTCAGGTGCCGAGCCGCCAGGCCGCCACCACGCGGCGGTGGTGCGCGCCCTCGGCGGGCCGCATGTCGATGAGGGCGACGGTGTCGAGCACCACGCGGTCACCGGGGTGCAACTGGCCGTGCTGCTTGCGGGTGACGTGCGGACGGAAGTCGAGGCGGGAGCGCACCTCGATGCCGGCTCCGACGAGCGCGTGCAAGGTGCGCGCGCGGAGCCCGGCGAGCTCGCCGCCGTCCTGCACGAGCGTCACCGGCACGTCGCGCCGGCGACCGAACAGCGCCTCGTCGCCCGCGGTCGCGCGGATCGGGGTGCCGCCCGTGCCGATGCCCTCGACGCCGCCGACGACCTCGGAGAGCTCGTCGGCATCGAGGCCGGCCTGGAACGGCTCGACGAGCGTCACGTGCAGCGGCCAGTCGGCGACGGTGAACTCGTCGCCCTCGGTGAGCGGCACCAGCGGCAGCACGACGACGAAGCGCGGCATCCGGCGATTCTAGACCGCGGTCTGCTGCGTCGGCCGGATGCCGGTCAGGCGACCCCGTGCGACTCGTCGAGCCGTCCGAGCAGGCGCAGCATCGCGGCGGGGGCGTAGCGGAACTCGACCGTTCCGCTGGCGCCGGGCTCCGACGGGCCGATCCAGGTGCTGGAGCCCTCGTGCACCCGCACCCAGCCGTCCCGGAAGAGCAGGTCGGTGCCGATCACGAAGGCCATCGCGGGCGTGTCGCCCTGGCGCACGGTGATCGAGCCCTCGAAGACCTGCGATGCCGAGGCGTCCTGGTCCTCCCGGGCCTGCACGCCGACGAGGGGGCGCGCGATGGGGGTGGCGAAACCGGGAGCCTCGAACGGGCTCGCCTTCGCGGCATCCGGCACGATGCCGAAATGCACGCTCGTCGAGGCGAGACTGAGCTCGGCCCGTCCGTCGAGCACGAGGCGGCTGGACACGCGGAAGCGGTAGTAGAGGCGTCCGGCGTCGCGCGCCGGCGGCAGCACGGCCAGGCTCGTCCAGTTGCGGGACCAGTTGAGCGGCGCGCCCTCACGGCTCGGCGGGTCGTAGAGGCTCGCCGTGACCCGCACCGCGCCGTCGGTCGTGGTGGGCGCCGCGCGGAGACCGCTGCGACCGCGGTCGGACGCGGGCATCTCGTCGCGCACGGCGGCGAAGGCGGGAAGGCGCAGGGGCTCCCAGTGGCGGAGCCAGCCCTGGATGCCGGCCTGCACCCGCTCGAACGAGTCGCCGAGGCCCGCGCGCGCCGAGGACGCGTCGGCGACGTTCGGCAGGTCGTCGATGAGGTCGACCGGCAGTTCGTCGAGACGGGAGAGGTCGCGCGTTGCGGACATGGTCGCGATGGTCATGATGGTCCTCCGTGGGGGAATGGGCTCAGGGCACCCCGGGATCGGGTGCGGAGGCCCACGCTACGGAGCATCATGCAGCGTGCCATCCCGGCCAGCCCCCATTCGGCCCCGGGGTTCTCCCTGAGTCGGTTCCGCTCGGGGTGTCCCCCGTTCGGGGGTTTTCGCCACCTGCGCGTCGGCGTAGAGTCCGGGCCATCCGCCGCAGCTGTGGCCCGAGACAGCGGCCTCGGCGTGAGCATTCCCGATGCGGCGTTCCTCGAAGGGGAGAACCATGCGACGATCCACTGCGCTCGCCACGACCGCGATACTCATGGGGGTGGCGCTCACGGCGATCGCGTCGCCGGCCGTCGCCGCGCCGAACGGGCCGAAGCCGCCGTCACCCGGCGAGACGGTGATGGAGGCCGAGCACCTCGTCGGGCCGCTCACGTTCGACGTGACGCCGAACGGCATCCTCTACGTCGGCCAGGACTTCGCCGGCCTGCTCACGAAGATCTCCGGCGGCGCCTCAGAGGTCCTCGCGACGGGACCCGGCATCGCCGCCGTGTCGACGCTGGACGGCGTCGTCACGTGGGGCGAGCGCGAGGGCGACATGGAGCAGGTCCTCGCCTCGCGGCTCATGCGGCGCGCCGCAGATGGAACGGTGACCTCGGTGGACGTGCTGGCGTGGGAAGAGGTGAACAATCCCGACGCGGACGCCGAGTACGGGTTCCGCGACCTCCCCGAGGAGTGCCTCGCACAGATCCCGCCGTCCCTGCTGCCGTTCGTCGGGCCGCACGGCGGCGCGATCGACACGCACGTCTACGGGTCGCTCATGCTGAAGGACGTGACGTACGTCGCGGATGCGGGCGCGAATGCCGTGCTGGCGGTCGACTCGGCCGGTGACATCTCGACAGTGGCCGTGCTGCCGCCGTCGAGCTTCGTCGCCACGGAGGCGCTCGCTGCATCATTCGGCCTGCCAGACTGCGTCGTCGGCCAGAAGTTCATCACCGAGCCGGTGCCGACGGACGTCGAGCTGGGCAAGGACGGCTGGCTCTACGTCACCTCGTTGCCCGGCGGCCCCGAGGACGCGAGCCTCGGTGCGAATGGCTCGGTGTACCGGGTGAACCCGGCGACGGGGGAGGTGCAGCTGTACGCCACCGGCTTCGCGGGCGCCAGCGGCCTCGCGGTCGCGCCGAACGGAACGGTCTTCGTCGCCGAGTTGTTCGGCGACCGGGTGTCGGTCATCACGAAGCGCGGCGAGGTCAGCACCTTCGCCGAGGTGACCTCGCCTGCGGGCGTCGAGTGGCAGCGTGGACGGCTCTACGTCTCGACCGACGTGTTCGGCGACGGGAGGGTCGTCTCGATCGGGCTGCGCTAGCGGACGGGCCTGGGGCCGTCGCGGCACGCGACGGCCCGGTCGGCCTCAGACCAGCAGCTGGTGCGCCGCGAGGTCGCGGTAGAGCGGCACGGAGTCGACGAGCTCGGCGTGCGTCCCCTCGCCGATGACGTGCCCGCCATCGAGCACGACGATGCGGTCGGAGTCGATCACCGTCGACAGGCGGTGCGCGATCACGATCAGCGTGCGGCCCGCCGAGACGGCGTCGATCGCCTCGCGCATCATCCGCTCGTTGAGGCCGTCGAGCGACGACGTGGACTCGTCGAGCAGCAGGATCGGCGGCGCAGCGAGCAGGGCGCGGGCGATGGCGAGGCGCTGGCGCTCGCCGCCCGAGAGCATGATGCCGTCCTCGCCGACCGCCGCGTCGAGTCCGGCCGGGTCGCGGTCGAGCACTGAGCCGAGGTTCACGGCGCGCAGCACGTGCTCGCACTCGGCGTCGCTCGCGTCGGGGCTGCCGAGCTTGAGGTTGTCGCGGAGGGATCCGGCCAGCACCGGGGCATCCTGCTCGACGTAGCCGATCTGCGCCCGCAGCTCGTGACGGTCGAGGGTACGCAGGTCGAGCCCGCCCATGCGCACCTCGCCGACGCTGGGGTCGTAGAAGCGCTCGATGAGGGCGAGGATCGTGGACTTGCCGGCGCCCGAAGGGCCGACCAGCGCGACCCGCTGGCCCCGCGGCACCTGGAACGAGACGCCGCGGAGCACGGGCTGGCGGGCGGTGACGTCGGGCTCGGGCAGGTGCTCGTCGGGGGAGTCGTTGCCGGGATCGGCCGGGTCCTGCCGGGTGGCCGCGTACGCGAAGTGCACGTCGTCGAGCTCGATCGCAGGCGCGTCGGGGCGCACGGCGCTGTTCGCGTCGCCGACCATGACGGCGAGCGGGGCGAGGTCGCGGTCGTGCGCGTCCTCATCGGGCAGGTCGAGGATCTCCTGGATGCGTCCGAGCGCGCCGAGCGCCTGGTTCACCGAGGTGACGGCCCCGAACGCCTGGCCGAGCGGCAGGATCATCATGAAGAGGAACAGGATGAACGCGACGAGGTCGGCGACCGTGATGGCGCCCGAGGCGACGCGGAAGCCGCCGACGCCGAGCACGACGAGGAACGACACCTGCATGGCGATGCCCGCGACGGGCACGATGAGGGCCGAGATCTTGGCGACCTTCACGCCCATCTCCCAGGCGCCCTCGGCGGCCGCGTCGACCGAGCGGATCTCGCGCTCGGTGGCGCCCGACGCCCGGATGGTGCGCACGGCGCTGATGGCCCGCTCAACGGAGGCGGCGACGTCGCCGACCTTCTCCTGGGCCTGGTGCGACGCCTCGCGAACCCGCCCCGAGAGCAGGGTGACGGTGGTGATCGCGATGGCGATGACGAGCACGGTGAGGCCGAGCAGCACGGGGTCGATGATGAGCATCGCGATGAGGGCGCCGATGAACGTGACCGTGCCGCCGATGGCCTCGACGAGGCCCTGGGTGAGCGCGGCGCGCAGCATCGTGGTGTCGCTGCCCACGCGCGACACCAGGTCGCCGGTTCGGCGCGTGTCGAACTCGGCGATGGGCAGGCGCAGCAGCTTCGCGACGAGGCGCTTGCGGCTCGAGAGCACGACGCCCTCGCCGGTGCGCTGCAGTAGGTAGTGCTGGTAGCCCGAGATGATGCCGCTGATGATCACGAGGGCGATGAGGCCCCACACGATCCACCCGAGCGGCTGGCCGGCCTCGACGATCGTGATCACCCGGGCGACGAGCAGCGGCTGGGCGAGGCTCGTGATCGCGCCGATGATCGACAGCACGGCGACCCAGATGAGCACGGGGCGGTGCTCGAAGATGAATGGCAGGAGTTGCCGGAACGTGGCGCGGGGGCCGGTCGGCGGGGTTCCGCGCCGGCCGAAGGAACTGCGTCGGGCGGGGGTGGGGGTCTGCGTGGTGCTCATCTGCTCTTCCTGGTGTGCGAGGTGAGCGGATGCCGCATCCGCCCGATGCCTGCGTCGTCGCCGCCTTGCAGCATACGTCGCCTACCTGCGTCCGTACTTCTTGTGCACCGCCTGCTTCGACACCTCGAGCGCGAGGGCGATGAGCTGCCAGCTGGATCCGGCCGCGCGGGCACGGCGCACGGCGACGGCCTCGGCCCGGTCGAGCGCGAGGTTCACCTCGATGCGCGCGCGGTGCAGCTCGCGGAGGGCGCCGTAGGGGTCGTCGCCGTCGGCCGCGGCGATGGCGGTGCGGAGGGTCCGGTCATCCATGTCGTCAACCGTAATTGACGGCGATCGAGAAGTCAATTCAGGTTGACGAATGCCTCGCCGCGACGTCGGCGGGCGGCGGGGTCGCCGCGGTCGCGGCGTGGGCGCCCGGGCTCGTGAGCACGGATGCCGCGGCAGCATGACCCGCGAGGCACGCCGCCGCGGCATCCGCCCCCTGCAGCGTCGCGGCGAGGAAGCCGGCGGCGAACGCGTCGCCGGCGCCCGTCAGGTCGCGGATGCCCGCCACCGGCGCCACGTCGACCCGCTCGGCGAGCTCGCCGGCGACGATCACGTCGGTCGGCAGCGGCCCGTGCTTGACCACGACCACGGGTGCGACGGATGCCGCGACCGCGCCGCCGCCCGCCAGGCCGAGCAGCGCGGCCTCGTCCTCGTTCGCGAAGCACACGTCGGGGCGCATCGCGCGGATCAGGCCGATCGCCGACCCGACGCCGAGCGCCGACAGCAACCCGGTCGACGACGCGTCCACCGAGACCCGGGCTCCCGCCCAGCGGGCGACACCCGCGAGGCGGACGCACTCGCCGCGCATGGGCTCCAGCTCGAGCCCGTAGGCCGGCACGTGCAGCCAGGCCACCCCGTCGAGCCACCGGTCGTCGACGTGCGCCAAGGCGGCAGAGGCGCCGCGGTCGGGGAACATGGAGCGCTCACCGTCGGGGTCGACGAGGAGCACGACCGTGCCCGTGCGCCCCTCCCGTTGCACACGCACGTCGACCCCGGCCGCGGCCAGCTCGGCCACGAGCACTTCGCCCGCGGCATCCGACCCCACCCGGCCGATGAAGCGCGCCGGCACGAGCCGTGCGGCAAGGGCGGCGACGTTCGCGGCGCTCCCGCCCCGGGCGCGGAACACCCGTGCCGCCGTATCGGTCGCGGTGCGCACCGGCTCCGAGGCCCACACGATGACGTCCTCGACGAGGTCGCCGACCACGGCGAGCACGCCGGCCGATGCCGCGGGCTGGCGCTCACCCGGCGACGGCACGCGCGATCTCCGCCCCGAGCGCGACGTTGCCGCGGTACACCTCGAGGTTGACCTCGAGGCTCCGCCCGCCCGTTGCCCGCTGCACGTGGTCGAGCAGGAACGGCGTGGTGTCGTGGCCCGTGATGCCGGCGTCGGATGCCGCGGCCAGCGCCTCGGCGAGCACCTGGTCGTGGAAGGCGGGGTCGAGCTGCAGCTCCTCGTCGACCGGGTTCGCCACCAGCACCGCCGAGGAGAGGCCGAGCTCGTCGCGCGCGTGCGCCAGCGTCGCGGCATCCGCTGCGCTCTCGATGCGGTAGTCGAGTGCGAAGCCCGAATCGGCGACGTAGAAGCCGGGGAACCGATTCGTGCGGTAGCCGACGACCGGCACGTTGAGCGTCTCGAGGCGCTCGAGGGTCGCGCCGATGTCGAGGATCGACTTGACGCCCGCGCTCACGAGCGTGATCGGCGTCGTCGCCAGCGTGCCCAGGTCGGCCGACTCGTCGAAGCTCTCACTCGCCCCGCGATGCACGCCGCCGAGCCCTCCGGTCGACATGATGCGGATGCCGGTGCGGTGCGCGAGCCACGCCGTCGCAGCCACGGTCGTGCCGCCGTCGAGGCCCTTCGCCCGGGCGATGGGCAGGTCGCGCACGCTCACCTTCACCACGTCGCCCGAGGTGCAGAGCCGCTCGATCTCGGCGGGGGAGAGTCCGACGACCGCGATGCCGTCGACCACGCCGACCGTGGCGGGCACCACCCCCGCGTCGCGCACCTGTCGCTCGGCCGCCAGCCCGACCTCGAGGTTGCGCGGGGCGGGGAGGCCGTGGCTCAGGATCGTCGACTCGAGCGCCAGCACGGGAGCACCCGCGGCGATGGCGGCGCCCACCTCATCGGACACGCGGATCGCCGGCGTCAGGGTCTGCATGTCGTCATCGTAGGGGCGCGCTGCGACCGTGCAACAGGCCGCCGCGGCATCCGCTCGCCGATGTCGGCGGCCGCGGCTACGGTGGACTACCGTGCCAGCACCTGTCATCGTCGCCCAGGACCTCGTGAAGCGCTACGGCGAGTTCGCCGCGGTCGACGGCATCTCGTTCGAGGTGGCGCCCGGCGAGTCGTTCGGGCTGCTCGGGCCCAACGGCGCCGGCAAGTCGACCACGATGCGCATGGTCGGCGCGGTCTCCACCCGCACGTCGGGCGGCCTGGCGATCCTCGGTCTCGACCCCGACACGCACGGGCCCGAGATCCGCTCGCAACTGGGCGTCGTGCCGCAGGCCGACAACCTCGACGCCGAGCTGCGCGTGCGCGAGAACCTGCTGGTCTACGGCCGCTACTTCGGCATGCCGGGCCGCCTCGTCGCGAAGCGCGCCGACGAGCTGCTCGCGTTCGCGCAGCTGGAGGACAAGGGCAAGGCCAAGGTCGACTCGCTCTCGGGCGGCATGAAGCGGCGGCTCACCATCGCGCGGGCGCTCATCAACGACCCACGGGTGCTGCTGCTCGACGAACCCACCACCGGTCTCGACCCGCAGGCCAGGCACATCCTCTGGGACCGCCTGTTCCGGCTGAAGGAGCAGGGCACCACGCTCCTCCTCACCACCCATTACATGGACGAGGCCGAGCAGCTCTGCGACCGGCTCGTCGTGGTCGACAAGGGCGCAATCATGGCCGAGGGCACGCCGGCCGACCTCATCCGCCGCTACTCCTCCCGCGAGGTGCTCGAGGTGCGGTTCGGCAGCGACCGCAACAGCGAGGTGGCCGAGCGCCTCGCCGGCATCGGTGACCGCATGGAGGTGCTGCCCGACCGCATCCTCGTCTACAGCGACAACGGCGAGGCCGAGCTGGTGCGCATCACCGACGCCGGCTTCCGCCCCATCACGAGCCTCGTGCGCCGCTCGAGCCTCGAAGACGTCTTCCTCCGCCTGACCGGACGGAGCCTCATCGAATGACCGAACCACTCTCGGCCGTGTCGACCGACCCGGCCACCGCCCGGGCGATCGCCGGCGGGCGCCGGACCCGTCGATGGGGCGCCTGGTACGTGGCGCTGCACCGGTTCCGGGTGATGAAGAGCTACACCGGTACCGTCGTCGTCGCCGGCATCGGCAACCCGCTGGTCTACCTCTATGCGCTCGGCGTCGGCCTCGCGACGATCGTCGACGTCGACCTCGAGGGCGTCAGCTACCTCGTGTTCGTCGCTCCCGCACTGCTCGCGAGCGCCGCCATCACGGTGGCCAGCGAGGAGTTCACCTACCCGATCATGCTCGGGTACAAGTGGAATCCCACCTTCACCGGCATGAGCGCCTCGCCCCTGCGCCCCACCCAGATCGTCGACGGCATCGTCATCTCGGTGGCGGTGCGCATGACCGTGAACCTCGTGCTGTTCCTCCTGCTCATCCTCGTGTTCGGTGCCGCGCCGTCGCCGGTGGCGGTGGGCATGATCGTCGCCGGCCTGCTCGGCGGGCTCGCCTTCGGCACGGTGCTCATGGGCTACACGTCGACCCTCGAGGAGGACACCGGGCAGCTCGCCATGGTGATGCGCTTCGTGGTGCTGCCCATGACGCTCTTCTCGGGCACCTTCTTCCCGCTCGCCACGTTCCCGATCTGGCTGCAGTGGATCGGGTGGATCTCGCCGCTGTGGCACAGCACCGAGCTGGCGCGGGTCTTCTCCTTCGGGTACGCCGAGCCGATCTGGCTCAGCATCGTGCACGTCGTCTACCTGGTCGTGCTCATCGTGGTGGGGTGGGCCTGGGCTCGTCGCATCGCCGTGCGGAGGCTCGGAAAATGACCGACGTCACGCAGCGCCAGCGTGCGCAGTCCGGCGCCCGGCCCCGGCCGGTGCGCTCGCTCTACTCCGGCAACGCCAAGGCGGTCATGCTCCGCGGCTGGCGCGCGACGCGCAGCACGAACTGGCTGGTGGTGGTGAGCGGCTTCTTCGAACCGATCTTCTACCTCCTCGCCATGGGCATCGGGCTCGGCACGCTCGTCGGCGACGTGACGACGGCGAGCGGCCAGGTCGTGCCGTACGCGGCGTTCATCGCCCCCGCCCTGCTGGCGGTGGCCGCGATGAACGGCGCGATCTACGACTCGACGTGGAACGTGTTCTTCAAGATCCGGTTCGCGAAGCTCTACGAGGGCATGCTCTCCACGTCGCTCGGCCCCCTCGACGTGGCCCTCGGCGAGATCCTGCTCGCGCTCCTGCGCGGCGCGCTCTACGCCGTCGGATTCCAGCTCGTCATGCAGGTGCTCGGGCTCAACCTGTCGTGGTGGGCGCTGCTCGCGGTGCCCGCCGTGCTGCTCATCGCCTTCGGGTTCGCGAGCCTCGGCATGGCGATCACGAGCTACATGAAGTCGTTCCAGCAGATGGACTGGATCAACTTCGTGCTGCTGCCGATGTTCCTGTTCTCGGCCACCTTCTATCCGATCACGGTCTACCCCGAGTGGCTGCAACGCGTCATCGAGGCGCTGCCCCTCTGGCACGGCGTCGAGCTCGTGCGAGGCCTCACCACCGGCGACGTCGGGTGGGGGCTGCTGTGGCACGTGCTCTACTACGTCGTCATGATCGCGATCGGCCTGGTCTTCACCACCCGCCGACTCCGCGCCCTCTTCCTCGACTAACGCGCCGAGCCTTCCTCGACTGGCACGCCGAGCGGACTGCGGACGGCCAGTCGCCGTGCTCCTCCGTGTTTCCGCGTGTGACGCCGTCCCGCGACATCCCGGGGACCCGCGCGTATCGTGGCCGCAACGATCACCGAGGAGCCCTCATGTCGCACCACGAGCCGCACGCCACCACCGAGCCCCGCACGGGCGCGGCGATGGGCATGCGCGGCTGCGAGTCGGCATCGGAGTGCCGCAGCGATCGGCCCGGACACGGCCTGCACGCGATGCAGGATCGGCTCGCGGCCACCACCGCGAGCAAGTGGATCGACGCGGTCGTCGCGGGCGTCGACGCGCACGGCTTCGCGACCGTCGTCGGCTTCCACGACGGCGAGGTGCACCGCGTCTGGCACCACGATGCGTTCGGCGACGCACTCCGGGCCGGTGAGCCGGTCGCGCTGCACACGCTCTACGGCGTGCTCGCGCGCGGCCGCGACCGGTTCAGCGTCGCCTACGCCTGAGCTTCCTCGGACCGGATCGCAGCGTCGAGCCGGCCCGCGTCCGCGCGATCTCGGCGATCACGCCACCGGCATCGCCTCGCTCATGGTGCCCATCATCTTCTCCATCGCCATGACCGCCTGATCGCACGCCATCGCGCACATGCGGCAGTGCTCGCTCATCTCGGCGTGCATCGCGCACTCGGCCGAGCAGGCCCGGCACATCATGATCGTCGTCTGCATCATCGACGTCATGACCTGCACGTCCCAGCCGTTCATGCGCAGCATCATCCGCATCATGGTGTCGCAGACGTCGGCGCAGTTCGCGCACATGCCCGCGCAGCGGCCCATGCCCTCGCCCGCGTCGGCATCGGCGCACATGATGCACGCCTGCATGCACGCGGAGAGGGCCTCCAGACACTCCTGCATCATCGCCGGGTCCATGCCCTCCATGGGCTTCCCCGACGACGACATGGCGCCCTTCATCATGTCCATCGTCATGTTCATCTGCGGCTCGCCGTTCCGGGTCCCCGAGCGCCGACGGTGCCGGCGGACGTCTCGACGGCCCTGTTCGCAGCCATGGTACGCCGGGCCGGGAACGGCGAGAAGGGTGCGTGCCGAGCGTTCACGAGCATGAAACAGGGCGGATGCCGCGGGCATGGGCCCGTGGCATCCGCCCGGTCGATCGCGGTGGGCGACGGGGTCGCCGACCTACAGGCTGGCGGCCTCGGCCTGGCCCTCGGCGAGCTCGGTCTCAGCGTCGCCGGCGGCCTCGTAGTCGACGTCCTTCGTCTCCTTGGAGAGCAGCAGTGCGATCAGCGTGAGGACCGCCATGACCGAGAGGTAGACGCCCACCCAGAACGGGCTGCCGCCGCCGGCGGCCCAGAGCGCCGTGCCGATGAACGGCGCCACCGCGGCGCCGAGGATCGACGAGACGTTGTAGGCAATGCCCGAACCCGTGTAGCGCACGTTCGTGGGGAACAGCTCGGGCAACAGCGCGCCCATCGGCCCGAACGTGAGCCCCATGAGCGAGAAGCCGACGATGAGCCAGAGCATGACGCCCCAGAAGCCGGCGCCGAGCAGGGGCACCCAGATGAGGCCGAAGACGATGATGCCGAGCGTGACCCAGATGAGCGTGCGCCGGCGACCCCAGCGGTCGGCCCAGGGGCCGGACACGAGGGTGAAGATGCCGAAGAACACCACGCCGGCGATGAGCATGAGCACGAAGGTGTTGTACGAGTAGCCGAGCCCGGGCTGCGCGCCCTCGGGCGGCTCGACGGGCGAACGCCCGTAGGCCAGCGAGAACGTGGTCATCAGGTAGAAGAGCACGTAGGTCGCCAGCATGAAGAACGTGCCGAGGATGAGCTGCTTCCAGTGGTTGCGGAACACGCTGGCGAGCGGCAGCTTCGCGAGCTTGCCGGCTTTCGACGCCTTGGAGAACGCGGTGGACTCGACGAGCCGCAGCCGCACCCAGAGGCCCACGATCACCATCACGGCCGAGAACAGGAACGGGATGCGCCAGCCCCAGTCGAGGAACGCCTGCGACGGCATCGACGGGTCCTCCGAGGGCAGCACCGCGGCGATCACGAGGAACAGGCCGTTGGCGATGATGAAGCCGATCGGCGCGCCGAGCTGCGGGAAGGTGCCGTACCAGGCGCGCTTGCCCGCCGGCGCGTTCTCGGTAGCGACGAGCGCCGCGCCCGACCACTCGCCGCCCAGCGCGAAGCCCTGCGCGATGCGGAGGATCACGAGGAGGAGTGGCGCGAGCCAGCCGACCATCGCGTAGGTCGGCAGCACGCCGATGAGGAACGTGGCGATGCCCATGGTGAGCAGGGCGCCGACGAGGGTCGCCTTGCGTCCGTGCTTGTCGCCGAGGTGCCCGAAGATGACGGCCCCGAGGGGGCGGGCGACCATGGCCGCGCCGAACACCGCGAACGACGCGAGCAGGGCGGCGGTGGGGTCACCGGGCGGGAAGAAGAGGTAGGGGAAGACCAGCACCGCCGCCGTGGCGTAGACGTAGAAGTCGTAGAACTCGATCGTCGTGCCGATGAGGCTCGCGAGCACGACACGGCTGCGCGGGTTGGCGGGAACTGGGGTGGCGGCCGTCGCGGCCGCTGGGGTGGGTGAGGACATCGCCTGCGTGACTCCGTGGAACGTGTGGAACGTGTGGGACCGCTCCGCGACCGGCACGTCGATCAGGCGTGGGCATGGGCGCGGAGGCCGGGAATCGTCGCTTGTGGCAACCGCAACACCCTACGCCCGCGGCATCCGCCGATCGAACCGGGTGCGACGAGCGGCCGTGATCGTGCGATGAGCGGCGGGCACGCGCCGACGGGTCAGTGCCAGGCGACCGCGATGACGATGTTGGCGAAGGTCAGCGCGCCGACCGTCCAGAGCGCCCAGCTCGGAGCCGGCTTCTTCGTGCGGTAGACGAAGACGAGCACCGTGATCACGATCGCGATGAGGAGCTTCACCGCGAGCTTCACGTTGTTCAGCTCGAACAGGTCGCCCATCTGGATGGTCGCCACGAGGAGGACACCCGTGACGATCTGCGTCAGTGCGCCCCGCCACATGACGGGCAGCACGGTGCCCTCACCCTGTGCGATCGCCTTCTGCTGCACCAGGAATCCGCCGAAGAGCATCGCGAGACCGACGAAGTGGAGGATGAGGAGGATGATGCGCAAGACGTCCATGCCCTGAGCCTAGGGCGCCGGCGAACGCCGCCACGACGGAATCGGCGTCAGCGGGCCGAGATCATCCGAAGGTCGGAGGCTCGCAGGTCACCGCCAGACGGCGCGGATCGCCCGCGCCGTCGCGATGGCGGCCTCGGCCGCCTCGCGACCCTTGTCCTCCTTGGAACCCGGCAGGCCCGCCCGATCGAGGCCCTGCTGCTCGTCGTCGAGCGTGAGCACGCCGAACCCGACGGGCTTGCCGGTGTCGAGGGCGACGCGGGTGAGGCCGTCGGTCGCGGCTGCGGAGACGTACTCGAAGTGCGGCGTGCCGCCGCGGATGATGACGCCGAGCGCCACGACCGCGTCGGCGCCCGCCTCGAGCGCCGCCTTCGACACGACGGGCAGCTCGAAGCTGCCGGGCACTCGCACGAGCTCGAACGAGGCGCCGGATGCCTCGAGGGTGCGGGTGGCGCCGTCGATGAGCCCGTTCGTGATCTCGTCGTGCCAGCTGCCGGCGACGATCACCACCCGGAGGCCGGTGCCGTCGACGTCGAGCTCGGGGGAGCCTGATCCACTCATGATGCGTGTCCTTCCAGGAGGGTCTCAGCCGCGGCATCCGTCAGCTGCTGATCGTCGATGGCGTGGCCCATGCGGCGACGCTTGGTGTCGAGGTAGCCCTCGTTGACGGCGCCCACGCCGACGACGAGCGGGAGCCGCTCGGCGACGCGGATGCCGTGGGACTCGAGCTGGCGCACCTTGTCGGGGTTGTTCGTGAGCAGGCGCACCGTGTCGATGCCGAGGTCGGTGAGGATCGCCGTGGCGGCCCCGTAGTCGCGGGCATCGACCGGGAGGCCCAGCGCCAGGTTGGCGTCGAGCGTGTCGAGGCCGTCCTCCTGCAGGCGGTACGCGCGCAGCTTGTTGATGAGCCCGATGCCGCGGCCCTCGTGCCCGCGCAGGTAGACCACGACGCCGTCGCGGGCCTGGATCTCGTCGAGCGCGGCGTCGAGCTGCGGGCCGCACTCGCACTTCAGCGACCCGAACGCCTCACCGGTCAGGCATTCCGAGTGCACGCGCACGACCGCGCCGGCCGCGTCGTTCGCCGGGTCGCCGTGGATGATGGCCACGTGGTCGGCGCCCGTGCTGCGGTCGCGGTAGGCGCGAACGGTGAACACGCCGTGGTCGGTCGGCAGCGAGGTCTCGACCTCGAAGGCGACGCGCGACGACTCGGGCACGGCGACCGGGCCCGCCCCGTCGGCATCGTCGACGTCGGCGTGCCACTCGTTCAGCCAGGCGACGAGGGCCGCGACCGTGGTCACGGGCAGTCCGTCGCGGGCGCCCAGCTCGATCAGCCCGGGGAGCCGCATCATCTCGCCGTCGTCGGCCACGATCTCGCCGATCACGCCGACGGGCGAGAGCCCGGCCAGGCGCATCAGGTCGACCGCCGCCTCGGTGTGGCCGGCGCGCTCCCGCACGCCGCCGTCGACCGCCCGCAGGGGGATGACGTGACCCGGGCGGATCAGCCGATCGGGCGTCGACGCGGGGTCGGCGAGCACGCGCAGGGTGTGCGCGCGGTCGGCGGCGCTGATGCCCGTGGAGGTGCGGTCGGCCGCGTCCACCGAGATCGTGTACGCCGTGCCGCGCAGGTCCTCGTTCCGCTCGGTCATGAGCGGCAGCTCGAGCCGGTCGGCGAGGGCATTCGGCATGGGCGCGCAGAGGAACCCGCTCGTGTGCCGCACCATCCACGCGATCCACTCCTGCGTGGCGAACTCGGCGGCCATGATGGCGTCGCCCTCGTTCTCGCGCGCCTCGTCGTCGGCCACGAGCACGGGCTTGCCCGCACGCAGCGCCTCGAGCACCTCGGGGATCGTGGCCAGGCTCATGCGAGGCTCCCCACGCTCGTGGTGTGCGCCGGCGGCTCGGCGGTCGGCGGCTCGGCGAGCGATGGCTCGGCGAGCGACGACTCGGCGAGCGACGACGGCAGGGCGCGATGCGTGTCGAGTCGCAGCATCCGCTCGACGTGCCGGGCCAGGATGTCGGTCTCGACGTTCACGCGATCGCCGACCTCGCGACGGCCGAGGGTGGTGGCGGCGAGGGTCTCGGGGATGAGCGACACCTCGAACCACGACCCGTCGGGCTCGTCGCCGAGCGCGCTCACCGTGAGCGAGACGCCGTCGACGGCGATCGAGCCCTTGTCGACGACGAGCGGGGCGTGGGTGTCGTCGAGCGAGAAGCGGATGACGCGCCACGCGTCGCCCGGACGGATCTCGAGCACGCGGGCGGTGCCGTCGATGTGGCCCTGCACGATGTGGCCGCCGAGGCGGTCGCCGACGAGGGCGGCGCGCTCGAGGTTGACCGGGAGGCCCTCGGCCGCGGCATCGAGGGTGGACATCGCGAGCGTCTGCGCCATGACGTCGGCCGTGAACGACTCGCCGTCGAAGTCGACGACGGTGAGGCACACGCCCGAGACGGCGATCGAGTCGCCGTGCTTCACGCCCTGCACGGCGAGCGGTCCGCGCACGGTGAGCCGCGCGGCATCCGCGCTGCGCTCGACGCGCGTGACGGTGCCGAGCTCCTCGATGATTCCGGTGAACATGCGTCAGTTCCCTTCGGTCGGTCTGGGGTGGGCGACGACGAGGAGGTCGTCGCCGAGCCGCTCGACGGCGGCGAAGTCGAGGCGCCGGGCGCCGGTGATGGTGGAGATGCCGAGGTCGCCGACCGCGAGGCGGGGTCCGCCGAGCAGCGCGGGCGCGAGGTAGACGAGCACCTCGTCGGCGAGGCCGGCGGCGAGGAACGCGCTCGCGAGCGTGGGCCCGCCCTCGACGAAGAGCGAGCGGATGCCGCGGCGCTGCAGCTCGTGCAGGTCGGCGGCCAGATCGGCGCCCTCGAGGAGCACTGGGGCGTGCGGATGCCGCGTGAGGGCCGCGCCCGCGGGCACCGGGCGTCGCCCGAAGACCACGGGAACGGGCTGCTCGTCGACGAGCCCGCCGCCGGCGTCGCGTGCGGTGAGCGCCGGATCGTCGGCGAGCACGGTGCCGGTGCCCACGGCGATCGCGTCGGCGGCGGCGCGGCGACGGTGCACGTCGGCGCGGGCGGCCGGGCCGGTGATCCACTGGCTGGAGCCGTCGGATGCCGCGGCGCGGCCGTCGAGGCTCGACGCCCACTTCACCGTCACCCTGGGGCGCCGGTGCCGCGCGGCGAAGAGCCAGTCGTCGAGCATCGCCTCGACCTCGGCGCCGAGCACGCCGCCCTCGACCGCCACGCCCGCCTCGCGGAGGCGCTCGGCGCCGCCGGCGGAATGCTCGCCCGGATCGGCGACCGCGTAGACGACGCGGCCGATGCCGGCGTCGATGAGGGCGACCGCGCAGGGGCCGGTGCGACCCGTGTGGTTGCACGGCTCGAGCGTCACGACGGCGGTCGCGCCCTCGGCCGCGCCGGGGGCCAGCTTTCCGAGCGCGTCGACCTCGGCGTGCGCGGTGCCCGCGCCCCGATGCCAGCCCTCGGCGAGCACGTCGCCGTGCGGCGAGAGGATGACGCAGCCGACGCGCGGGTTGACGCCGCGGGCGGGGCCGCGAACGGCGAGCTCGAGGGCGCGGCGCATCGCTGCGGCATCCGCCATCGTGTGCTCACCCGTCGTCATCCCGTGTCCTGTCCTGAGGGCTCCGGGGGATGCATCGGCGATGCCGCGGTGTCGACCACCGCCTCCATCGGCTGCGCACAGCGCAGCCGACACGTGCCGCCTCCCATCCGGACTTTCACCGTCGGTACCGGAATTCCACCGGTTCAACCGCTCGTGCGGGGCCTCTCGGCCTCACGCTCGCAGCTCGCGGACTGTCACCGCCGGCTCGGATTTCCACCGACCCCGGAGCACGTTTGTCGTGTCGATTCTAGGTCAACGCGTGCGCGGCCCGGCTATTCCCGTCATCCGGCGCCGCACGGCGCACCTCGCTCAGCGGCACTGCGCGGCGGCGGCGATCTGTGCGTCGGTGGGTCGCCCGTAGGCCTCGATGCCGGCCCCGGGGAGGTCGTAGCCCATGCCGATCGCCCACGCGGTCGCCCACATCTCGTGGTCGCGCCGGAACTCGGCGCCCTCGAAGATGGGGGCGCACGTCGGGCGGATCGCCTGCGTGTGGCCGACCTCGTGCACGACCACCGCCTCGGCGTTCCGGTCGTCCCAGCTGTCGTCGATGCTGTACGTCAGGGTGATGTGACCCCAACCGCCGTCCTCGGGCCAGAACTCCGCCGTGCCGGCGTACCAGCCGTCGCTCGGCACGCCCGCCACCTCGTACGCCCACTCGAAGTCGAGCGTGACGCCCTGCGAGATGGATCGGGCGAAGTCCTCGATCTCGGCTCGGCGCGGATACTCGGCTCGCGCCGCCTCGACGGCGGCCTGCGATGCGCGCAGCGCGGTGACCGCGTCGACCAGTTGCGTGAACCCGGTCGCGCTGTTCGACTGGCCGTCGACGCCGCTGCCGTCGATGAGGTGCCGCACGTCGAGCACCGTGCGGTACGTCGCGAGGGGGTGCGATGCGATCTCCGCGTCCGCTCGTTCCCTGGCATCCGCGAACACCGCGTCGACGCGCTCGGCGACCGTCTCGCGAGCCCGTCGCACGTCGGCTTCCGCCTGCCGGAAGGTCTCGAGCGCTTCGGCGCGCTCGGGAAGCGCCTCGGCCATCGCGACGAGATCGGCGTAGCGCTCCCAGGCCGGTGAGAACTCCGTGGGTTCGTCGAAGAGGCCGGTGAGGGGGCCGCTCGCGGCGGGCGCCGTGTCGAGGGATGCGGTCAGCTCATCGGTCTCGGCGCCCAGGGCCTCGACGAGGTCGGGGGAGACGAGGTCGCCGCCGACGACCGTGCGGAGCGCCTCGGCCCGGGCGGCGACGGCGTCGGAGCGATCCAGCCCGGCCTCGTAGTCGTCGATCGTCTCGGTCAGCTCGGCCTCGGTCGAGGCGAGGGCGCTCCAGACCTCCTCGTAGGCGGTGGTCGAGATCCACTGATGTCCGAGGACGCCGAGCGCGAGTGCGACGGCCGTGCCGGCCACGATGGCGGCCACGGGCGGTCGGGACCGGCGCGGCGTGGGGTCGGGCCGGTGCGGCGTCGGGTCGTCGCCTGCCTCCACGCCGCTCCTTCCGCCATGCCGCTCGGGTGCGGCATCCATACGCTAACCCGGCGGCCGTGGCCTGGTGGTCACGATCTCGTCACGCCTCGACGAGCGCCCGGGCGGTGCCCTCGTCGACGATGAGGTCGGTGATGAGACCGGCCGCGAGCGCACCGCGCAGGCTCGGGAGCTTGGCCCGCCCCGAGACGACGCAGATCCGCCGGGGCGCACGCCGGAGCACGGCGAAGTCGGGTCCGGTCGCACGTTCGTTCAGGGCGATGCCCTCACTCGTGCCGTCGGCGCGGTAGAAGACGGTGGCCACGTCGCCCACGGCGCCCTCGCGACTGAGCCCCTCGTAGTCGGCCCGCTCGAGGTAGCCGCCCTGGTAGACATGGCTCGGCACCTCGGCGAACGGCGACCCCACGCCGAAGATCGCGACGTCGAGGCGCCCCTGGAGGTCGAGGAGCCGCCGCGTGCTGCGCTCCTTCCAGAACGCCCGCTTCGTGGCCGGGTCGTCGAAGAACGCGGGAACCGGGAACTGCTGCACCCGCGCGCCGAACGCGTCGCCGAAGCGGCGCAGGAGCTCGCTCGCATAGAGGATGCCCGTCGTGCGCACGTTGCCGGCGCCGTTCAGCTGCACGATCTCGGTGTTGTGGGTGGCCTTCGGCACGAGGTGCCGGCTCATCGCGGTCATCGTCGACCCCCAGGCCACGCCGATGGCCTGGTTCGAGTCGACGTACTGGCCGAGAATCCGTGCAGCCGAGAGCGCGACGCGATCGAGCCGGTCCACGTCGCTGGCGTGGTCGGGCACCGGGATGACGTGCGCCCGCACCTCGTGCCGCGCGAGGATCTCCTGCTCGATGCGGCTCGGGAGGTCGAGCGGCGAATGGATCGAGATCTCGACCAGTCCGCTGGCCCGCGCGTGGCTCAGCAGGCGCGAGACGGAGGAACGCGAGGTGTGCAGCTCGTGCGCGATCGCGTCCATCGTGAGGTCCTGCATGTAGTAGAGGTGCGCGGCGCGCAGTGCGTCCCTGGTCTTGCCGTTCACGGAGTCGCCGCCCTCGACGGTCGCTCGCGGCTCGTTCTCACTCATCCGGTCCCCTTGCACATATGTTCACACGGCTTGCAACAGCGTGCGCTCGTGCTCACGATGTATTCATCCACACCCGGCCGATCGACGCAAGCCGACGCGGTCGAGCACCACTCGCACCACTGCACCCGCACCCGCATCGAGAGGACAGCGATGTCTCCGCATCCCACGACCCCGCAGCCGCACGAGCACGGCCGAATCGACGGCACGCGCACGGATGTCGCGGCGCTCCGCGCCCGCCCGTCCGCCGACGTGCTCATCATCGGCGGCGGCATCAACGGCATCGCCACGTTCCGCGACCTGGCCCTCCAGGGCGTCGACGTCGTGCTCGTCGAGCGCGACGATTTCGTCTCGGGCGCGTCGTCGGCGTCGTCGCACATGATCCACGGTGGCATCCGGTACCTCGAGAACGGCGAGTTCCGGCTCGTGCAGGAGTCGGTCGAGGAGCGCAACGGGCTCATCCGCATCGCGCCGCATTACGTGAAGCCCCTCGAGACGACCGTGCCGATCTTCTCCACCTTCTCGGGCATCCTCTCGGCGCCGCTGCGATTCCTCACGCATCGCCAGGGCAAGCCCACCGAGCGTGGGGCCGCCCTCATCAAGACGGGCCTCACCATCTACGACGCCTTCTCCCGCGACGGCGGCGCCGTGCCCAGGCACCGCTTCCACGGACGTCGGCGGTCGCTCGCCGAGCTGCCCGCGCTGAACCCCGGCGTGAAGTACACGGCCACGTACTACGACGCGAGCATGCACGACCCCGAGCGCCTCGCGCTCGACGTGCTCTTCGACGGGCTCGCTGCCGGCCCGCACGCCCGAGCCGCGAACCACCTCGCCGCGGTCGGGCTCGACGCCGAGGGCGTGCGCGTGCGCGACGGCCTCACGGGCGAGGAGTTCGCGATCGCCGCCGACGTGGTGGTCAACACCTCAGGGCCCTGGACCGACCTGACGAACGGCGACCTCGGCCGCCGGACGGCGTTCATGGGCGGCACCAAGGGCTCGCACATCGTGCTCGACAACGACGAGCTGCTCGCCGCGACGGGCGGACGCGAGATCTTCTTCGAGCACGAGGACGGTCGCATCGTGCTGATCTACCCGCTGAAGGGGCGCGTCATGGTCGGCACCACCGACCTCGAGCACGACATGCGCGAGCCCGCCGTGTGCACCGAGGAGGAGGTCGACTACTTCTTCGAGCTCGTCGCGCACGTTTTCCCAGACGTCCACGTCGACCGTTCGCAGATCGTCTACCGCTTCTCGGGGGTGCGTCCGCTGCCCCGCCACGACGAGACGCAGCCCGGCTTCGTCAGCCGGGACTACCGCATCGAGCGCTCGGATGCCGCAGCGCGGCCGGACACGACCGTGCTGTCGCTCGTCGGGGGCAAGTGGACCACCTTCCGGGCGCTGGCCGAGCACCTCTCGAACGAGGTCCTGGACCTCCTCGGGCGTGAGCGGACGCGTTCGACGCGCGGTCTGGCCATCGGCGGGGGAGCGGGCTACCCGGCCACCGACGATGCCCGACAGGTCTGGCTCGCCTCGCACGGCGACGAGGTGGGCCGTGTCCGCGCGGATGAGCTGCTCGAGCGCTACGGCACCCGTGCCGAGGTGCTCCTCGCGGAGACCGCCGGCCAGGGCGACCGCCCGCTCGCGCACCACGCGTCGTACACCCGCGGGGAGATCGCGTGGCTGCTGCGCAACGAGCGCGTCGTGCACTTGCCCGACCTGGTGCTCCGCCGCACGAGCATCGCCTTCACCGGAGCTCTCTCGACGCCGCTCCTCGAGGAACTGGCCGACCTCGCCGCGGACGTCCTCGGCTGGGATCCGGCGCGCCGCACGGAGGAGGTCGAGTCGACCCGCCGGCTGCTCTCCGAGCGCCACGGCGTGCGCCTCGACGAGGTCGTCTCCGCCGCCTGACCCGGCCCGGCCACCCGCCGCCGGGGCGGTGAGATCTGCACGCATGTGCAGGCGAAACCGCCCCGCGGCGCCCCGGCCGATCGGTACGTTACGTCGGGGCCGATCGCCCCGGACACCACACGAGGCCGCCGAGCGGCGCCCTCGTCACGCAGAGAAGAAAGGTCAACGTGGACAATCTCGGAATCGTGTTCCTGTCGGAACTCGTCGGAACCGCACTGCTCGTGCTGCTGGGCTGCGGCGTCGTCGCCAACGTCGCACTCGTGCGCACCAAGGGCAACAACGGCGGGTTCCTCATGGTGAACTTCGGCTGGGGCCTGGCGGTCTTCGCCGGCGTCACGGTCTCGTACGCGTCGGGAGCGCAGCTGAACCCCGCCGTGACCCTGGGCCTCGTCGCCAACGGCGCCACCGAGTTCGGCATGGGGGTGCCGGTGAAC
The DNA here is from genome assembly GCF_056404815.1 of Agromyces sp. P2_B3. Taxonomy (NCBI): domain Bacteria; kingdom Bacillati; phylum Actinomycetota; class Actinomycetes; order Micrococcales; family Microbacteriaceae; genus Agromyces; species Agromyces sp. P2_B3. The sequence goes on from NZ_JBFUDH010000002.1 coordinate 231,198, forward strand.
GTCCTGTCGGTGCTCACCTACATCTCGGCGCAGATGATCGGCGCCATGATCGGGGCCGTGCTCTGCTGGCTCGCCTACAAGCAGCACTTCGACGCCGAACCGGATGCCGCGAACACCCTCGGGGTCTTCTCGACCGGTCCCGCCATCCGCTCCTACGGCTGGAACCTCGTCACCGAGATCATCGGCACGTTCGTGCTCGTCTTCGTCGTCATCGGCTTCGGCGGCGGACGCCAGGGCGACGGCGGCCTCGCCGCGCTCGGCGCCCTGCCCGTGGCGCTCCTCGTGATCGGCATCGGCGCCTCGCTCGGCGGTCCCACCGGGTACGCGATCAACCCCGCCCGCGACCTCGGCCCCCGCATCGTGCACGCCATCCTGCCCATCCCGGGCAAGGGCGGCAGCGACTGGTCGTACTCGTGGGTCCCGGTCGTCGGACCGATCATCGGCGGCGTGCTCGCTGGTCTCGCCGCGATCCCGCTCCTGCCGATCCTCGGCTGAGCCGCGGCATCCGCTCACCCCTCATCCCACCCATTCACTGAAGCAACGGAGTTTCTCAGATGGCCGACTACATCCTCGCGATCGACCAGGGCACCACCTCGTCGCGCGCGATCATCTTCGACAAGGCCGGGTCGATCATCTCGACCGGGCAGCTCGAGCACGAGCAGATCTTCCCCAGGGCAGGGTGGGTCGAGCACGACCCCGCCGAGATCTGGCGCAACACCGGCGAGGTCATCGGACAGGCGCTCGGCAAGGCGAACCTGACCCGCCACGACATCGCCGCCGTGGGCATCACCAACCAGCGCGAGACCGCGGTGGTCTGGGACCGCACCACCGGCGAGCCGGTGTACAACGCCATCGTCTGGCAGGACACCCGGACCCAGTCGATCGTCGACCGCCTCGCCGCGGACGGCGGAGTCGAGCGGTTCAAGGCCAGGGTCGGCCTGCCGCTCGCCACGTACTTCTCGGGCACGAAGATCGTGTGGATCCTCGAGAACGTGCCCGGCGCACGCGAGAAGGCCGACGCGGGCGACCTGCTCTTCGGCACCACCGACACCTGGGTGCTGTGGAACCTCACGGGCGGCGTCGACGGGGGCGTGCACGCGACGGATGTCACGAACGCGAGCCGCACGATGTTCATGGACCTCGAGACGCTCCAGTGGGACGACGAGATCCTCGCCGCGTTCGGCGTGCCGCGCTCGATGCTGCCCGAGATCAAGTCGTCGTCGGAGGTCTACGGCGTCGCGAACGAGCACTCCCTCCTGCGCGAGACCCCGATCGCCGGCATCCTCGGCGACCAGCAGGCAGCCACCTTCGGCCAGGCGGCCTTCGACGCCGGCGAGGCGAAGAACACCTACGGCACCGGCAACTTCCTCATCTTCAACACGGGCGAGGAGATCGTCCACTCGAAGAACGGCCTGCTGACCACCGTCGGCTACAAGCTCGGCGACGCACCCGTGCACTACGCGCTCGAGGGTTCGATCGCCGTGACCGGCTCGCTGATCCAGTGGCTGCGCGACAACCTCGGACTCATCTCGTCGGCGTCGGAGGTCGAGGCGCTGGCTGCGACCGTGGAGGACAACGGCGGCGCGTACTTCGTGCCCGCGTTCTCCGGGCTGTTCGCGCCGTACTGGCGACCGGATGCGCGCGGCGCGCTCGTCGGACTCACCCGGTACGTGAACAAGGGCCACATCGCTCGCGCCGCCCTCGAGGCGATCGCGTTCCAGACCCGCGACGTCGTGGAGGCCGTCAACGCCGACGCGGGCATCGACCTCAGCGAGCTGCGGGTCGACGGCGGCGCGACCGCCAACGACACGCTGCTCCAGTTCCAGGCGGACATCCTCGGGGTTCCCGTGGTGCGACCCGTCGTCGCCGAGACGACCGCCCTCGGCGCCGCGTACGCGGCCGGCCTCGCGGTGGGGTTCTGGTCGGGCCTCGACGAGCTGCGTGCGAACTGGCAGGAGGACCGCCGCTGGACGCCCGGGATGGACGAGGCGGAGCGGCAGCGGCTCGATCGCAACTGGAAGAAGGCCGTCACGAAGACCCTCGACTGGGTCGACGAGGACGTCGCGTAGCCCCCACCGCAGGTACGGTGGGACGACGGGTCGGACGCATGGGGGTGCGTCCGGCCCGTTCCTCGTTCTCGGGTCGTGCTCTCGCGCGAGTTGCTGCGCCCTATGCGTTCGGTCGGCCGAGGCGCTGCGCGAGCAGGGCCGGGAGCTCGTCGAGTCCTCGGATGCGCACCACGCCCACCTCGTCGGCCTCGGCAGCGTCGGCGGCGACCGGTTCGACGCCGTGGCGATCGAGCCAGACGCCGAGGAGCCCGGCACGGGCGGCGCCGATGGCGTCGGTGCGCAGGCGGTCGCCGACGTATGCGCCGGCCGAGACCGCCGCGGTGCCGCTGAAGCGCCGGAGCGCCTCGTGGAAGATGCGCACGTCGGGCTTCGCGATGCCCACGTCGCCCGAGGCGACGACGTGCTCCATGCGCGCCTGCAGCGCCAGCCGCTCGACCTTCGAGGTCTGGAACGCGAGCTCGCCGTTCGTGATGATGCCGTAGCGCACGCTCGGCAGCGCGGCGGCGATCGCGTCGAGCGCGGGCAGCGCGTCGTCGTGCAGGGTCCATGCGTCGCGGTAGTGCCGGACGTACTCCCCGAACCAGGCGGTCGCCGCGGCCTCGTCGAGGTCTTCGCCGAATGCCTCGGCGAAGGCGGCGGCTCGGGCGCGGCGCTGGCCCTCGTACGTCAGGGAGCCCTCGAGATAGGAGGTGTAGTGCTGCTCCTCCAGCTGGTGCCAGCGCTGCGCGGCTGCTCGCTCGTCGCCCTGATATGCACGTGCGCGCATGTGACGGGCGATGCCGGTCGCGACCGCCTCGCGATGTGCCATGAGCGTGTCGTCGAGGTCGAAGAGCACGACCGGGGTCGCCGTCGGGGCGGCTGCCGGGGAGGTCATCGATCGCCGCCGAGGATCGGGCGCCAGCTCTCGTGGACGCGCGGATCGACGGGCTCCGTGCGCACCGCGTGCCACGCGGGCAACGTGCCGCCGTCGCGTGTCGGCACGGTCGGCGCGACGGGCTCGATGCGGCGGAATCCCGCGGCACGCGCCACCCTTGCCGAGGCGGTGTTGCCCTCGACGGCGCGCCACATCAACGAGGTGGCGCCGCGGATGCCGCCGGCCAGCACCCACTCCGTGACGGCCGTGGCGGCCTCGCTCATGAGGCCGCTGCCCCGGTGTGCGGCACCCAGCCAGAAGCCTAGCTCGTGCTGCGCCTCGCGCACGCTGATCATGCCCATCACCGGCCCGCCGTCGACGTCTCGGATCGCCCAGGTCAGCTCCCGGCCGCTCGCCCACGACTCGGGCACATACGATCCGAGGAATGCGTCGGCGTCAGCCCTCGTGTAGGGCCACGGCGTCGTGAGGTACCGCTCGAACAACGGATCCTGGCAGTACTCGGTCACGAGCTCGGCATCGGCGAGGCGGGGCTCGTCGAGGGTGAGCCGCGCCGTGCGCAGGGTGACCGGTCGCACGCTACGCCCGGCGCGTGAAGCCGACGCGGTCGTACGCCGCGGCGAGCATGCGCTCGGCCCGCTCGCTCGCCCGTTCCGCTCCGATCGCGAGCAACCGATCGAGCTCCGCCGGGTCTTCGAGCAGCTCGAGCGTGCGCGCCCGGATGGGCGCCAGGCGGTCGACCACCGCGTCGGCGACGTCCTTCTTGAAGTCTCCGTAGCCGCGGCCGTCGTACTCGGCCTCGAGCTCGGTGATGGGGCGCCCCGTGATCGCGGCCAGGATGTCGAGCAGGTTCGAGATGCCCGGCTTCTCGGCCGGGTCGTAGTGCACCTCGCGACCGGTGTCGGTGACCGCGCTCCGGAACTTCTTCGCGGTGACCGCGGGATCGTCCATGAGCTTCACGAGACCCGACTCGGAGACGGCGGACTTCGACATCTTCGCCGTCGGCTCCTGCAGGTCGTAGATGCGCGCCGACTCCTTGGGGATGAGGGCCTCGGGCACGACGAACGTCTCGCCGTAGCGTGAGTTGAAGCGACCCGCGAGATCGCGCGTGAGCTCGAGGTGCTGGCGCTGGTCATCGCCGACGGGCACGAGCTGGGTGCCGTAGAGCAGGATGTCGGCCGCCATGAGCACCGGGTAGGTGAACAGGCCCACCGTCGTGGCATCCGCCCCCTGCTTGGCCGACTTGTCCTTGAACTGGGTCATGCGGCTCGCCTCGCCGAAGCCCGTGAGGGTGCCGAGCACCCACGCCAGCTCGGCATGAGCCGGCACGTGCGACTGGATGAAGAGCGTCGAACGCTCGAGGTCGACCCCCGACGCGAGGTACTGCGCGGCGGTTCGGCGCACGTTGGCGTGGAGCGCCGCGGGATCCTGCTGGACGGTGATGGCGTGCAGGTCGACCACGCAGTAGATGGGGTCGTACTCGTCTTGCAGGGCGACCCAGTTGACGAGCGCTCCCAGGTAGTTGCCGAGGTGCAGGGAGTCGCTCGACGGCTGCATGCCGGAGAAGACGACGGGACGGGAGGTGGTCATGCGGTGCGGGTCCTTGTCACGTGGTCGTGGAGTCGTGGAGTCGTGGGAGCGCGGGTCAGAGGTCGTAGTCGACGACGACCGGCGAGTGATCGGAGAACCGCGCGTCGTAGGTCGCGGCGCGGTCGATGCCGTAGGAGAGGGCGAGATCGGCGAGCGGCGCCGTGGCCAGCTGGTAGTCGATGCGCCATCCGGTGTCGTTGTCGAAGGCCTTGCCGCGGAACGACCACCACGAATAGGGGCCGTCGACCTCGCCGGCGAAGCGTCGGCCGACGTCGATCCAGCCGAGGCCGCCGCCGCGGTTGTAGTCGTCGTCGCCCTCGGCGCCGACGAAGCGATCGAAGTAGGCCCGCTCCTCGGGGAGGAAGCCGGCGCGCTTGACGTTGCCCTTCCAGTTGCGGATGTCGAGCGTGCGGTGCCCGACGTTCAGGTCGCCCACGACGAGCGCGAGCTCGGAGTGCGCGGCGAGCTCGGGGAGGCGCGCCTCCATGGCGTCGAGGAAGCGGTACTTCTCCACCTGCTTCGCGGTCTCGGCCTCGCCCGAGTGGACGTAGGCGCTGACGACGGTGATGATGCGGTCGCCGACCTCGTAGTCGGCCTCGAGCCAGCGCCCTGCGCTGTCGAAGTCGGGTGCGCCGAGCTCGACGCGGTGGATGCTCGCGCGGTTGCGGCTCGCGATCGCGACGCCGGCGCGCCCCTTCGCCGTGGCGGGGTCGTGCAGGATGTCCCACTCGTCGCCGAGCAGCGCCTGAAGGTCTTCGGTGGACGCGCGCACCTCCTGCATCGCGAGGATGTCGACGCCACGGCCGTCGAGCCACTCGCCCATGCCCCGGCGGAATGCCGCCCTGACCCCGTTGACGTTGACGCTGGCGACACGGAGCGGTTTCGCTGAGGGCATGCTTCGATCCTACGGGAGCCCTCCGACGTCGCCGGCTGCCGGTGGGGCGGCGGCCGCCTCGAGACGGGCGAGCTCGCCCTCAGCCCGCGAGAGTCGGCGGCGAGCGGGGATCCGCTCGAACCAGCCGGCCCGCTCGAGCTCGGCCCTGGCCTGCCTGACCCGCACCCGCGCCGCCGTGAGCAGCGCCTCCTGCTCGCGGACGCGTTCCTCCTCGACGAGCTGCTCGGGCGTGACCCGGCGAAGCGTCTCGTTGTGGTCGAAGGCCTCGACCGCGATCCAGCTGGCGGCCACGAGGATCACGATGCCGGTGAGTCGGAACCAGAGCAGCAGCGCGATGAAGACCGCGAAGGTCGCGAGCAGCGGGTTCTTCCCGGCGCCGGTGATCACCAGTCCGCCGAGCAGCTGCAGCACGGTGAGCGCCGCCGAGCCGAGCAGGGACCCGACCCACATCCGACGCCACGGCATCGCGGCGCCCGACAGGAAGCGGAACAGCACCGCCAGCGCGGCGGCGTCGATCACGAAGACGACCAGCATCGATCCGGCCTGGAACAGGAGGTTCGACCACACCGAGTCGGGTGACAGGTGGAGCAGTGCGACCAGCCAGGTCCAGAGCGAGGTCGTCGCCACCGTGAGCACGGTCGCGGCCAGCAGGATCGTGCCGAACAGGAGCCCGACGATGAAGTCGCGCGTCTTCAGCAGCACGTAGGCGCGGGTGTCCTTCGGCAGCAGGAAGATGCTGCGCACCGCGATCCTCGAGTACGTGATCCAGCCGATGGCCGTCCAGATCAGGCCCGCGAGGGCGACGGCGCCCGTCCAGCCGAAGAGGCTCGTGCTCGTCGTCGCGATCGCGTAGAGGTCGTCGGTCGAGATGAGGCCGTCGTCGCCGATGAGCCCCGGTGCGTAGGAGTTGAGCAGGGCGATGAAGGCGTTGAGGGTCTGCGAGTCGGCGGTGAGCCAGATGCCCGCGACGGCGAACACGACGTAGACGGCGGCGAAGATGGCGAACAGCGCCTGGTAGCTCATGCCCGAGGAGAGCAGGAAGCCGTTGCGAGCGAGGAAGTGCCGCCACACGCGCACCGGGAACAGCGCCATGGTGCGTTGCGTCAGGTCGCTGACCCGGCTGATCGGTTCCTCGAACCGCTCCTTGAAGGCCTCATTGCGCGAGACCGGATGCGGCGGCGCGGTCCCCAGCGGATCGTCGTCGATCGGGGTGCGCTCGCTCACGGCTCCAGACTAGCGACCCGTCGGCGGGGCGGCGGATGCGGCTCGACGGGGCAGTAGACCGGTCCCATGTGGCTCCCGAGGGCGGCCCCGTCTTCGGGGGGCAAATGCGAGAAATCCTTGGAATGCGATGGGTCACACGCGCAAACTGGCGGTGCTGACCCGTTACCCGAGCCGGCTCCCAAACCCGATCCTGGAGCTGTCATGTACCCGATGAGGAATACCCGTCGGGCGCGCCATTCCATCGGAATGCGTGCCCGCGGAGGCATCCGCACCACACTGGCCGGCGCCGTCGTCGGCGCACTCGTGCTCTTCGGCGCGCCCATGTTGGCTGCCGCAGACGAGCTCCCGGCCGACCCGTCCGCGACCGAGGCATCCGTCACCACGGAGCCCACGGCTGAGCCGGCCGCCGAGCCCGCCGCCCCCGACCCGGTCTCCGAGCCCGCGCCAGAACCGGCCGTCGAGGCCGAGGCGCCGCCGGCCGCGACCCAGGAATCACCGCCGCCCGCTGAGACCGGCTCCGCGGCAACGCCGCCCGACGGGTCCGAGTCGGCGGCCACGTTCTCCGACGAGGGCGCCCCGCAGGTAGCGGCGCGCATGGCGCCCGCCGACGCGGGAGGGCCGCCCGTCACGACCATCCCGGAGTGGAACGACCACGTCGACATCTGCCACTCGACGGCGAGTGCGACGAACCCGTATGTCGCGATCAGCCCGAGCGTGCGCTCGATCATCGACCCCAACGGCGACCCGAACGACGAGTACGACGCCGACCACGCGCACTCGATGCACCACGACTTCGGCGACATCATCCCCGAGTTCGACTACTTCGACAAGGACGGTGGCCAGCACCACTTCCCGGGGCTGAACCTCGACCTGCTGCCGATCTTCGAGAACGACTGCAACCTGCCGCAGGTCGGCGTGCTGCTCTCGGTGGCGCCGTGCCCGAGCGTCGCAACCGAAGCGCGGATCATCGACTTCGACCTGTCGAACCTCGCGATCTCGTTCGACTACGAGTTGACCGTGTACGTCGCGGGTACCACTGAGGTTGTCAGGACGCTCACGTTCCAGGCGGTCAGCGGCACGCTCTCCGGCTCCTTCACCCCGCTGTCGCCGGGCGACTACGTCGTGGTGCTCCACCGCGTCGGGGCCGACCCGTACGGGGACCTCTCGAGGCCCGTGACGCTCACGGCGTGCCCGGTGCCGTTCTGGGAGCTCGAGAAGAGCTCCGATCCCGTTGACGGCGCCACCGTGCCCGCCGGATCCATCGTGACGTACACCCTGACCGCGACGAACACGTCGCAGGTCCTCGTCACCGGAGCCGTCGCGCTCGACGACGTCTCGGACGTCATCGACAACGCAACGCTCTGGATGCCGCTGCCTGCCGGCCTCACCGGCCCCGTCGACGGCGTGCTCACGTGGGCGATCCCCGACCTCCAGCCGGGCGCCAGCGCGACCGTCAGCTACGCGGTCGCCGTCAACCCCGACGCATCCGGCACGCTCCTCCACAACGTGGTCGAGCCGACCGGCGACGGCGAGTGCCCAGTGGTCGAGGAGGATGAACCGTGCGTGGTCGACCACCCCGTCGGCGACGTGAACCTCGTGCTCGTGAAGGACGAATCCACCGAGGGCGACGAGCCGGTCGACTCCGGTGAGGGCGACGTCATCACCTACACGCTCACGATCACCAACGAGGGCGAGTTCGCGGCGTTCCACAGCCTGGTCACCGACCAGCTCCCCGACGGCGTGACCTACGTCGACGGCTCCGCGGTCATCTCCCCGAACCCGGGGGAGTGGGGCCCGGTGGACGTGACGGACGGCGTGATGACCGTGCAGCACATGGGCTGGATCGAGCCGGGTGACGTCATCACGATCACGTTCGACGTGACCGTCGGCGACCTGGCCCAACCCGGCACCGGCCCGATCCCCGACCTCGTCAACAGCGCCTGCGTGGCCAGCGAGCCGTACGAGGCCGAGAGCGAGAGCGGCGAGCTGATCGGCCACGAGGCCGACGAGTCCGACAACTGCGACGAGGCGACCACGCCGGTGAAGTCGATCGGCCTGACCGCTCTGGCGCAGTGCCAGAACGACACCCCGTTGTTCAGCTACTCGATCACGCCGTACAACATCGACGACCCGTCGGCCAACCCGATCGTGCTGATCTGGTGGACCCCGGCCGCCTTCGCGAGTCACGACCCGTCGATCCCGGCGAGTGACATCGCGGCGATCCTCGCCGACGGCGCCTCCCAGGTCGACCCGATCGCATATCCCCCGGGGTGGACGAGCGGCCAGGCCATCTCCGGCCAGCAGCTCTGGCCCGGTGCAGAGGTCGACGCCGCCGGCAACCCGATCGACTGGCCCGGATGGACGCTCCTCGCCGACGGCACGTGGGTCCTCGACCCGAGTGCGCCGTTCTACGACCTCCGGGCCGAGGCGGTCGTCGAGATCCGGATCAACCCGTCGAACGACGCCGTGGCGGTCTACCCGCCGCCGACGCCGAACTGCAACGCGGCACCGCCGTCGAACACGCCGCCCACCGTGGTCCCGGCCTCGACGTCGAGCTCCGCCCTCCCTGGCACGGGCTTCGAGACGGGTGGATTCCTCGCCGCCGCGCTCGGACTCCTCGTCGCAGGCGGGGTGGGAATGGCCGCCGCACGGTCGCGCCGCCGCATGACGGAGTGACCGCACAGCGCCCGTGATGACGGGCAAGCGGATGCCGCGACCGAGCCTCGGTCGCGGCATCCGCTGTGCGCAGCCGACGGCGCGCCGAGCAGACGACCACCCCCGTTTTGGGACCAGCCCCCGGCCGTGCCCGACTGACAGGATGGCGACTGAGTCCATTACCCGGGACTCGGGCCCGTTCTACCCGACGGGTCGGTACAGCCCAGGGGCAGTGGCTGTCGCTTGCTGCTCCATCAACCCGAAGGCTGATGATGAGCGCGAAGACGCGTGTGCACGCCCGTTCGACCGACGACCTGCCCGACTCGCGGATGGCGCGACTGCTGCACCGGCGCTCGAGGCGCCGCCTGCTCAGCACGCTCGTGGTCGGCGCACTGGTCGCGACGAGCGGGATGGTCGCGGTGGCGCTCGCGCCCGCGACCTCCGCGGAGGCGGCGACGCTCGGCCCGATCACGACCTCGTTCGAGATCGACGGGAACACGTCGGGCGCGAACGACTGGGCGGGTGTCATCGGGTCCACGCCGAAGCCGGCGTACACGACCTCGCCCGGCGGATACCAGTCCTCCGGGATCATCGCGGCACAGAAGAGCTGGGATGCAGGGACGACGCAGGGTACGCCGGGGGTGTGCGGCGTGAACCTCGGGGTCGACAACATCCTCGTTCCCAGCACCAAGGTCGACAACGCAACCTGGCCGCTCACGACCGGGACGGCGAACGACAAGGGCGATGCCTGTACCGGCGGCTCGGCGTACGAGATCGTGACGGTGGGCGGGGTGCAACACACGATCTTCTACGCCTACTGGACCCGATACTCCGGCAACGGCGACATGACCTCCTATGAGATCTTCGAGGGACCTGCTGCCGGGCGTTCGGACGACTACCTGATCCAGTTCAACTACGATCCCGCCGGCGGCGGCACGACGTCGGTGAGCATTCTCAGCTGGAACGGGTCGTCGTGGGTGTCGACCGGAAACCCCGTCGTCTACCAGGCTGCGGTCGGCCTGAACACCGACACGAACACGACCGGCAACGACGCCACGTTCGGCGAGATGGCCGTCGACCTCACGGCCTCGGGCTTGCTTCCGACACAAGGTTCCTGTCGGACCTTCCTCGATGCGGGCTTCGTGACGCGCACCGGCAACGGAGATCAGGCGACGCTGAAGGACAAGCTCGTCTCCACAAACCCGCTCACCATCACCAACTGCGGCGGCCTCGTCGTGAAGAAGGTCGCGAACCCGGCGGATGCCACGTCGGACGACGTCTTCGACTACACCGTGACCCGCACCGGCGGTGGCATCGTGCACGACAGCACGCTGACCGGCCCGGTACTTCCCCAGGGCAACAACAACGCGATCGCCGCGCCGATCGGCGTCGGCGACACCCACACCTGGGGCAACGTCTTCGCGGGCACCGACTACCAGCTCGCTGAGACGGTCGACGCCGGGCAGCCGTGGGTGCACCAGTCCACCGTCTGCACCGTGACGAACCCCTCCACCAACCAGGTCGAGACCTACACGAACCAGCCCTTCAAGCTCTTCGTCGGCGCCACCACCACCTGCGTGATCACGAACTCCACCTCGGGCGTGAAGATCACGAAGGTCGCCCAGGGCGACCCGACCACGTTCGACTTCGCCATCAACGGCACACCCGTGAAGGTCGACGGCGGCCAGAGCTCCGGGGTGACGTACTTCGTGCCCGGCTCGACCGTGACGATCAACGAGTTCCCCGAGCCAGGCACGCCGGCCTGGCACCTCACGGCGCTGACCTGCTCCACCCCCGCCACCACCACCCTCGCGACCGGCACCGCCGTCGTCACCACGGTCGCCGGGCAGATCACCGAGTGCACCTTCACCAACCGGCAGGACGGCGCGATCAGGATCATCAAGAACGTCGCGGGCGCCAACGGCACCTTCGACTTCACGACGACGGTCCCGGGCGGGCCGTTCCAGATCACCACGACCGGAGACACCAAGACGGGGTCGAAGGACTACACGAGCGTCGCCCCGGGCGACTACACGGTGACCGAGACGACGCCGGCACCGGCGTACGACCTCACCGGCCTCACCTGCACCGACGACGCCACGGGCGTCGCCTCGACGGGCGATGTGGCGACGGGCGTCGCGAGCATCCACCTGGAACCCGGTGAACTCGTCACCTGTACCTACACGAACACGCAGCGCGGCAACATCATCGTCAAGAAGGAGACCAACCCCGACGGTGCGACGACCTCGTTCGACTTCACGCTCACGGGCCAGCCCGGCTTCGCGCTGAAGGACGGCGGCGAGAAGGCCTTCAACCAGGTCAAGCCCGGCGTGTACACCCTCACCGAGGCGGCGCTCGCCGGGTGGGATGTCACGAGCATGACCTGCACCAACGAGAACCCGACCACGGATTCGCCGATCAACATCACCCTCGACCCGGGCGAGACGGTCACGTGCACCGTGCTCAACACCGCGACGCGCGGCGAGGTCACCGTCACGAAGCACGTGGACGGTGCCGACGAATGGGCGTTCCAGATCGGGATCGACCCGGTTCCCGGCGGCCAGCAGAACCCGAAGACGGTGTCCGACGAGACGCCGACGGCCAAGTGGACCGACCTCATCGTCGGCCAGACCTACACGCTGAACGAGATCGCGGTCGCCGGCTACACGACCGAGGGCTTCACCTGCAACGTCGGCCAGGAGGTCGGCGACACGTGGCAGTTCACCGTGACCCCAGGCCTCGTGGTCACGTGCGACATCACGAACGTCGCCACCCCCGGTGAGGTGACCGTCACGAAGACCGTGGCGGGCGTGGCATCCGGAACCGACTGGGCGTTCGACCTCACGATCTCGCCGAGCGCCGGGGTGACCCCCGGTGCCACGCAGACGGTGAGCGGGTCGGGGAACACGACCGACAGCGTCACGTGGAAGAACCTCGACGTCGGCACCGAGTACACGATCACGGAGAAGCTGCCGGCCGGATGGGCCGGCGGAGCCGTGGAGTGCGGCCCCGACTCGAACCCGAACCTCGCCGGCGACCAGTTCATCGTCACGCCGGGCTTCACGCTCACCTGCACCGTGCTGAACACGGCGGTGCCCGGTTCGGCGAAGATCACGAAGACCTCGGTCGGCGCGAGCGGTACCTTCACGTTCGTGCTCACCCCGCTCGCACCCGCGGGCGCCCCGGTCGAGCAGATGGTCGCGACTCCCGCCGGCGGCGGATCGGCCGAGACCACGTTCGCGAACCTCGTGCCGGGAACGACGTACTCGCTCGCGGAGAAGAACCCCGGCACCGGCTGGGTCGCGGGTGAGCTCACCTGCACCGTGAAGCACGCGGGCAGCGATGCCGCGCAGCCGGTCACCGAGAGCGGGTTCACCGTGCAGGCCGGAGACGTGTTCGCGTGCGACATCACGAACACCGCCAAGGGCAAGATCATCATCGTCAAGAACATCGACGGCGCTGATTCGACCTTCCAGTTCACGGGCACGTGGCCCTGGGCCGGCAACCCCTCGATCGGCAGCTTCGGCATCACCACCGCCGGCGGCGTCGGCGCCAACACCTACGACAACGTCGTGGCCGGCAGCTACAGCGTCACCGAACTGCTGACGAACACCCACGTCGGCAAGCTCGTCGGCTGCGTGGAGTCGCGCGCTGGTGGCGCCGACAACGGCTCCGCGGTGGACGCCCAGAACGCGCTCAAGGGCCTCATCGACCTCGATCCGGGCGAGACGGTCACCTGTACCTACTCGAACACCGAGCTGTCGACGATCATCATCGACAAGGTGGTGCCGGGCGTCGGCTCGATCCCCGGCGGCGCGGGCGTGGACTTCCCGTTCACCTTCGATGCTCCGGATGCCCCGGCGACCAACTTCACGCTGAAGGACGGTGACCCGGCGAAGATCTTCGGGCAACTCCTTCCCGGCACCTACACGGTCAACGAGTCGGCGACGGCGAACTGGGACCTCCAGGGCCTCGAGTGCTCGCCGAGCGGCGGCGTCGAGGTCACGGATGCCACGGCGGAGATCACGCTCGCGGCCGGCCAGACCGTGACGTGCACCTACACGAACGTGCCCGAGGCGGGCGACGTGACGGTGCGCAAGATCGTCGAGGGCGTGCCGCAGGGCTACCCCTTCGACTTCGCGATCACGATCTCGCCGGTGGTCACCGGCCAGGACGCGACCCAGCACGTCACCCAGGCCGACTCCAGCGTGAGCTGGGACGGACTCGTCGTCGGCCAGACCTACACCCTCACGGAGGGTGACGTGGGTGGCTGGAACGAGGGCGGCTTCGTCTGCAACGGCGGCAACCTCACGGACGCCGATGCGGCGCTCGCCGGCTTCCAGTTCCTCGTGACGCCGGGCCTCTCGCTCAGCTGCACCGTCACCAACACGGCGCAGCCCGGTGACGTCACCGTCACCAAGCACGTGACCGGAGTGCCCGAGGGGTTCGAGTGGGAGTTCCCGCTCACGATCGCTCCGGCCGACGGCGTGCTCCCGCAGGCGGAGCAGACGGTGTCGGGAATCGGTGACGAGACCGACAGCGTGACGTGGACGAATCTCGCGATCGGTACCGTCTACACGGTCACCGAGGGCGACCTTCCCGAGGGCTGGTCGGGTGGCGAGGTCGTCTGCACCGACGACGACCCCGAGACGACGGGCAACACGTTCGTCGCGACGCCGGGCGCCTCGCTCACCTGCGAGGTCACCAACGACGTCGTGCCGCCGACGGGCCTGATCACGAAGGACCTCACCTCCATCGAGCAGAAGACCGACGGCACCTGGGACCTCGTCTACGAGGTGACGGTCACCAACCAGAGCCCGGTCGCGCCGCTCGTCTACGACCTCGACGACGAGCCGTACTTCGGCGTCGGCGTCGTGATCAACGACTCGTCGGCGACGGGACCGTCGGATGAAGCCGCGAACTGGGACGCCGAGGCGTCGAACTTCGTGCTGGCCCGCGACGAGTCGGTCGCGGCATCCGGAACCGACACCTACACCGTCACGATCAACGCGACCGTGCCGGAGCAGGTGTACGAGACCAGCCAGGACATCTGCCAGCCGGGTGACACCGAACCGGGCGGATTCCGCAACACGGCGTTCCTGACCGTCGGCGAGGGCGAGCCGCAGGCTGCCACCGACTGCGACGAGCCCGGACGCACGACGGTCACCAAGGAGATCGTGGGATCGCCCGAGAACCTCGGCGGGGGCGACTGGAAGGTCGTCTACCACGTCGTGGTGACGAGCGAGAGCGCCGACCTCGATCTGTACTACGACCTCGAGGACGAACTCGGATTCCCCGATGGCGTCACCATCGACGACGGCGACGCCGTTGCGACCAACGACGCCGGCGTCGACACGTCCGATTGGAACGGTGACGACGTCACGGTCCTCGCCGACGACGAGGTCATCGCACCGCTCGCCGTGCACACCTACACGATCACCGTCGTGGCGAACGTGGTGAACGTCACCGATCTCGATGACGTCGCCTGCCTCGCCTCGACGAGCGGCCACGGGTTCTTCAACGGGGCGACGCTGGTGAACGGCACGATCGTCACCGACGTCGACGCGTGCGCGACGATCCCGGTCGGGCGCATCCAGCTCCAGAAGACGGTCGACAACTCGGCCCTCGAGGCGATCCTCAGCCGGATCGACCTCGGCGGGGTGACGCCGGGATCGCTCTCGGTGCTGACGCCCGGCGACTGGAACCTGACCGGCGACAACGCCGCGAAGGCGACGCAGCTGCTGGTCGCTGGTGACGCGGGCCTCGTGTTCACGGTGCCGACCGGTGACTACTCGCTGCTGGAGGCGATCTCCCAGGCGAAGGCGAACTACCCGCTCCTCGCGTACTACTTCAACGGCGATTGGCGATGCGGCATCGACGGCGGCGCGAAGGTGGACACCGATGACGTCGGTACCGTCACCCTCGGCCACCTGACCAGCTGTGCCGTCGAGAACGAGGCGGAGTCGGTCGACGTCAGCCTCGAGAAGGCGTACGAGCTGGCCGAGGGCGCGACCGCGGTCGACGCCGGCGATGAGTTCGACTACGTGCTCACGGTGCGGAACAACGGAACGCTCCCGGTCGCCGAGCTCGACATCGCCGACACGATCGATGCGCGCTTCGCGATCACGGGTGCCGCGGACTTCGACGGACTCGGCACCTGGAGCGAGTCGACCGTCGGCAACGAGTTCGCCGCCCACGGCGTCGGCCCGTTCGCACCCGGTGAGGTCGTGACGGTGCACATCCCGGTCACGATGCTCCAGCCCGCCCCGGTCGAGGCGCCCGGCGTCGTCGGACCGAACGATCCGCCGCCCGTGGTGGAGCCGGTCGACCTCGGGGACATCCCGAACGAGGCGTGCGTCGCGATCACGCCGACCGAGGGCGCCCTGGCGGACCTCATCTCGACGAACGACTGCGATGACGTCGACGTGCCGCAGAAGGCCATCGACGCCGGCGCCTACCCGCGCTGCGTGAACGACGTGCCGTACCTGTACCTCGACATCAAGGTCTCGGACAGTGTCACGCCCGGGCCGATCACGGTCACGTGGGTCTCGGGTGACGGCACGCTCACCTACGAGGTCGTCGTCCCCTGGGAGGACCGGAACGAGCCGCTGCTCTGGCCGGGCGCCGCGGTCGACGCGAACGGCATCCCGTACCAGTTCCCGGGATGGCGCCCGATCACCGAGCAGGACCTGATCACGCCGCCGACTCCGGGCACGCGGTTCCTCGACCTCATCCTGGATGAGACCGTGCCGACGTACCCGTGGCGCGACATGGTGAACCCCGCGACGGTGACCTTCTCGATCAACCCGAGCCAGGCCGTCCTGGTCACCTACCCGCAGGCGCTGCCGGCGTGCGCGATCGTGCGTCCGCCCGACCTCGACATCGAGAAGACGGCGAGCGTCTCGTCGACGGCGCCGGGCGGCGACTACGAGTACACGCTGAAGGTCACCTCGGTGGGAACCGGGGGAGCGGAGCCCGTCGAGATCTTCGACGCGATCCCGACCGACCTGCGGGTGGACTCGATCGACACGGCGCCGGCGCCAGCCTTCCCCCGCTGGGAGGACTGCCAGGTGACGGGCAAGGACAGCGCCGGCTATGGTGGCGTGCTCCACTGCGACCTCCTGGGCGTGCTCGGGCCGAACCTCACGACGGCGCCGCCGATCACCCTCGGTGTGCACGTGAACCCGGCGAGCCACGCGACGTCGATCTCGAACACCGGTGAGGTGTGCTGGGACGATGCGGATGCCCCGGCGGACGCGGAAGCGGTGATCACGTGTGCAGATGACACGGTCGACGTGCCGGTGAAGCAGGCGGCGATCGCCTCGACCGGGCTCGACGTCACGCCGTTCGTCTGGGGCGGTGGGGTGCTCGCCCTCCTGGGCGCGGTGCTCGTGGGCCTGACGATCATCCGACGACGCCGGGAGGGTCGCATCCAGGCCTGAGGCAGGGGGGAAACGAACCCGGTGGGGCCGGCGCGAATGCGCCGGCCCCACCGGCGTGCGCAGAGCCCGGGTTCGCGTTGTGTCCCCAGCGCGTCCCCCGATCGGACGTCGCGTGCCGGGGGACACGTACCCCGTCTTCGGGTGACACGATTTCGCAGTGCCTGATCAGGTGCGCTTTCGAAGCGGACCATGTCCCCCGTATTGGTGTCGAGTGCACCCTGTCGTGTCCCCCGTTCGCTCTGCTTGACTCGGCGCAGTTGCGCAATCCTCAGATCTGCGCCGCCCCCCGACGCGAAGGTTCGACAACCATGGACAGCTTGTTCGACCGTTCCTCATCCACTGGCGCCTCCACCACGCGCCGAAGCCGTCGAGAGCGGGTCGAGCGGCGCAAGCGCACGTTCCGCGGGGCCGTCGCCGTCGTCGCGGTCGCGGGCCTGCTGGCGATCGGCCTGCCGACGATGGCGTTCGCCGATCCGGCTGACGATCCGGGTACGGATGCCTCGACGAGCGAGACCTCGGAGGCGACGACGACGGTCGCACCGACGGAGGAGTCTCCCGCGGCGACGGACCCGTCGACCGACCCGGCCACCGACCCCGCCGAGTCGACGCCGACGCCGACGCCGGCCGACGAAGACGCGGAGCCGACCGACGAGCCCGGCGACGAGACCTCCACCGAGGAGCCGTCGGAGACCGACGAGCCGACGGACGCACCGCAGCAGCGCAAGGCCGCCCCCGACGAGGCGCAGGGCGACGTCGGCGTGTTCGCCGTTCCCCCGGCCACGGGCGACAACGCGGTCATCACCGTGCGCACCGGCGACGTGCGCAGCACCGCCGACCCGAACTCGATCTCGGCGCTCCCAGGGGTGCAGCTCGGGCTGTACACCGCCCGCACGGGCGGCACGCTGCTTTTCAGCTGTACCGCGGATGCCGCGGGCGACTGCAGCTTCGTCGTCCCCGACACCGATCAGGGCGGCGTGAACCGCGACCGCGAGATGTGGGTTCGCCAGATCGCCGCTCCCGCCGGATACTTCACGAACCCCACGCTGCGCACCGGCGACGCCTTCGGCGGCGACAACCAGGCGACCAGCTACAGCTTCCGCGTGGGTCTCCGGCCGCAGAACGGCAACACGTGGCAGATCCGCCAGGGGCAGACCTACACCACCACCCCGCCCGCCGAGTTCATGGTGAGCTCGGGCAACACCAACCGCGACGCATCCGGCGGCGTCTGGCAGACCTCGCGCAACAACGTGGCCGCCCCCCAGCAGTGCGGCCTGGACGTGGCCCTGGTCATGGACCTGTCAGGGTCGGTGAACTCCTCGATCGCCCAGGCCCGCGCGGCCGGCACCACCCTCGTCGACGCGCTCGTGGGAACCCCCTCGAACGTCGGCCTGTTCACGTTCGCCTCGGCGGCCCCCGCGAACTACAGCAACAACCAGAACCGGCCCATCACGGCCGTGTCGACGGCAGCCGGCGCGGCCACCGTCAACGGCTGGATCAACGGCCTCACCGCCCCGACGAACGGCAACACCAACTGGGACCGCGGCCTGCACCAGGTCGCCGTCTCGCCGACGGCGTACGACGTCGCGATCGTCCTCACCGACGGCAACCCGACGGTCTACGGCTCCGAGACCGATCCCGGCGACTTCACCCGGGTGCGCGAGGTCGAGAACGCCATCTTCTCGGCCAACGCGATCAAGGCCGAGAACACGCGGGTCATCGCGCTCGGCGTGGGCAACGGCGTGAGCAACGTCGACACGGCCCTCAATCTCCGCGCGATCTCGGGACCGACCGCCTACAACGGCAGCAACCCGGGCACCGCCGACTACTACCAGACCGCGAACTATGCCGCCGCCGGCGCCGCCCTCCGCCAGCTCGCCCTCGGCAACTGCCAGGGATCCGTGAGCGTGGTGAAGCAGGTCGTGCCGCCGGGCGGCACGATCCAGCAGGCGCAGCCCACGGGCGGCTGGGCCATCTCGGCCACGAACCCGACCGCGGGCGTCACGGTCGGCGCGCCGAACCCCGCCAACGGCCAGACCGGTGCCGGCACCGGCTCGATCAACTACCCGCTGGTCTTCACGGGTGGCACGACGACGGGCACCGTGGTCGTGCGAGAGACGATGCAGGCGGGATTCACCGGCCTGCCGCAGTCGGGCCTCAACGCGGTCTGTCGCAACCTCACCGACCCCGCCCAGCCGATCATCGCCGGCGTGACCAACAACAACACCGTGCCCGGACAGCCCGGCGTCAACGTGCCGGTCAGCCCGAGCACGGCCGTCAGCTGCACCTTCTACAACCAGGCGCCCAACCCGGCCGCCACGGTCGTTGTCAACAAGCTCTGGGCGATCAACGGCCAGCCGGCGATCCCGCACGGACAGAACCCCGCCCTCACCGGCAACGCCGTGGTGAACGGGCAGGGCACCGGCTTCGGCAACGTCGTCGGCGGATTCTCCGCCGGCCAGACCATCCCGATCAACGAGACGCTCGGCGCCCTCCCGACCCTGTGCCAGGTCGTCAGCAAGACGGTCACCCAGGTCAACGGCAGCGGCACGAACGTGCCGCTGACGAACCCCTACCAGCTCCAGCTCGTGGCCGGCGCGAACACGGTGCAGATCACCAATACGGTGACCTGTCCGACGCGCCTCACGCTGCGCAAGGACGTGGCGGATGACGCCGTGCCCACGAACCTGTGGACGCTCGACGCCCTGACGCCCGGCGGTGGAGCCCTCGCGTTCCCCGAAGGCCAGGACAGCGGCTCCGGCGTCACCGGCACGATCACGCCCGGTGTCGTCTACCCGCTCGCCGAGTCCGGCGGCGACCCGCGGTACACGCAGCTCGACAACCGCGACCCGGTGCTCTCCGTGCCCGGCTCCACCGGCAGCTGGGCGTGCGTGCCGCTCGATGCCAACGGCCAGCCGACCGGCGGCAACGCGGGCGGCCTGAACGGCGGCGTGAACGTCGGCTTCGGCAACTGGGTGCAGTGCACGGCGGTCAACCAGACCGCGCGGCTCACGCTCGTGAAGACGCTCCAGCCGATCGACGGCATCACGGCGAACCCCGCCGCGTGGAACCTCACCGCCACCCCCAACGCGCCGGCGGTCCCGGGGCTGAACGCTCAGACGGTCACCACGGGCCAGACCATCTCCGTCCGCCCGGGCAAGGCCTACACGATCTCCGAGTCCGGCGGCCCCGCCGGCTGGGAGCAGGTCTCCATCCAGTGCAACACCGGCCCGAACGGCACGTACGTCACGACGACGACCGTCACCCTTCCGGCGCTCGACAGCGCCACGTGCGTGATCACGAACCGTCCGATCCCGCCGAAGCTCTCCCTCGACAAGGTCGTGACCGGCAGCGTCGCGCCCGACACCGCCTGGACGCTGAGCGCGACCCGGAACGACACGGCCGCGGTCGTGGCATCCGGTGCCGGTGGCACCCCCGGATTCGTCACGGTGCCCGCGGGCGTCGCCCTGACCCTCGCCGAGACGACGGCCCTGCCCAACGCCGACCAGTTCCAGGCCGGCACCTGGCAGTGCTCGAAGAACGGCGGCCCCAATGTTCCCGGCCCGGCCGTGGGCGCCCTCAGCGCCGGCGACTCGGTGGCCTGCGTCGTCACCAACACGCTGAAGCCGTTCACGCCGACGGTCGTGAAGAACGTGGCCGTGCCGGTCATGAACGCCGATGGCACCTGGACCATCACCTACACGATCGATGTGAAGAACCCGAGCGCGTTCGCTCCGGTCACCTACGGACTGGCCGACCAGCTCGGCTTCGGCGGCGACATCACGATCCTCGACGCCGACTACGCCGAGCCGAACGGCGGCCCGTCGCATCCGTTCGCCGGTGGCTTCGGCAGCGTGCAGACGTTCACGGCCGGCAGGTCTCTGCCCGCCGGTGCGACCGACACGTGGACCGTGGTGGTCCAGGCCACGGTCGATGCCGGTGCGTTCGCCGATCCCGAGAACGAGCTCGCCTGCCCGGCACCCACGTCGGGTGACAGCGGCGGATTCCTGAACACCGCGACCCTCTCGGTGAACGGGCAGACCGTCGGCGAGGATGACGCGTGCGCCCAGCCGGTCAACCCGACCATCACGAAGGTTGGCGGTGCGGCGGTCGCGAACGGCGACGGCACGTGGACGCTCCCGTACACGATCACCGTGACGAACCCGTCGGCCACCACCGGCGTGATCTACGACCTCGGGGACGCCCTCGACCTCCCGGCCTCGGCCGAGGTGGTCGGCACCGCGACCGTCGTGTCCGCGCCCGTGCCCACGGTCCCCGGATGGACCGGTCTCGCTCCGAACACCCTCCTCGCCGACAACGTCGCGCTGCCGGGCACACCGGGCGTCGACCAGCACGTCTACCAGATCGCCGTGACGGTGCGCATCGGGGCGGATGACCCCGCCTACACGTGCCCGTCCGACGACGGACTGAACAACACGGCCACGCTCCTCTCGGGTAACCAGGAGACGGATGCAACCGGCTGCGTCACCGTGGACACCCCCGACATCGTGCACGAGAAGTCCGTGGTGTTCGGCTCGGTGTCGCAGGGCGCCGACGGCCTCTGGACCATCGCCTACGACCTCGTCGTGACGAACACGGACGCGTTCGGCGGCACCTACTCCCTGGCCGACGAGCTCCACTTCGGTGCGGGCGTCGACCTGGGCGGAGCGGGCTACGCCGTCACGAAGGACGGCGTGCCGTACCCGACGTCGTGGGCCGGATCCGGCGACCTCGCGGTCGACGCGTACCTCGCGGGCAACGCCTCGACGACGTACCGGATCACCGTGACGGGCATCGCCCTCGATGGCCCCGACCTCACCCCGGCCCAGACCGCGTGCCCCTCGGGCGCGACCGACGGCGCCTTCAACAACGCCGCCGTGCTGACGGTGGGCGGCGAGGACACCACCGACACCGCGTGCGACAGCCCGAGCGCTCCGACCATCTCGAAGACCGGGGCGACTGCGGCCCAGCAGCCCGACGGCAGCTGGAACGTCAGCTACACGCTCACGGCCGCCAACACCGCGCCGGGGGCGAAGCCGAGCTTCTACTCGCTCATCGACGACCCGCAGTTCCCGGCGGGAGTGATCTACAACTCCTACGTGATCGACGGCGGCCCGACCGTGGCCTACGACGGCACGACGGACATCGTCATCGCGACCGACCAGCCGATCGCCGCCGGCGAGACCGACGTCTTCACGATCGTGCTGAACGTCGACGTCCCGTCGGGCAGCGTGCCCCCGGCCGACCTCGAGTGCACGGTCGCGGCACCCACGCCGGGCAAGGGCTTCTTCAACGAGGCCGTGCTGACGAGCGGTGAGATCGTCCGCGACGACGAGGAGTGCACCGACATCACCGACGGCGGCGTGCCGACGGTGTCGAAGGGCGACCCGGTCGTCACCCAGGACGCCGACGGCGTGTGGACCGCCGTCTACGACGTGACCGTCACCGGCAACGCCGACTTCATCACGAAGTACACGCTGAGCGACACCCTGCGCTTCGGCCCCGAGGTCGAGATCCTCTCGGCCGAGTGGACGGGCGAGGGCGACGACGGCGACTGGGCCGACCCCGAGGCGAACCCGACCGAGACGATCGTGGGCTCGCCCAAGCTCATCGGCATCGACGAGGTCGACACCTACACGGTGACGGTCACGGCGACGGTCGACGCCGAGGCGTTCGCGGATCCGACCACGGGCAGTTGCGCACCGACCGACGGCGCTCCGAACGTCGGATTCCTCAACGAGGCGTCCCTCACCTCGGGCGCGACCACCCAGACCGACACCGGGTGCGGCCTGCCCGCGCAGCCCGAGGTCGTGAAGTCGACGGTCGGCGGCGTGGTGCAGGTCGGCGACCACTGGGAGGCCGGCTACCAGATCACGGTGCGGAACCTCAGTGCCGACCAGGGCCTCGTCTACGACCTCAGCGACACCCCGAACTTCACGGAGGACGTGACGATCGTCGATCGCGAGATCACCAGCACGGATGTCACGGTGAACCCCGCCTGGAACGGCGCTGACTCCACCGACGACACGGTCGTCGAGGACCAGGCGCTCGCCGGCGGCGTGACCCACACCTTCCAGGTCGTGGTGTCGTTCACGGTCGACGACGTGCCGGGCGACGCCTCGCACCGCTGCGACGGTGAGGGCGGCCAGGGGCTGCTGAACGGGGCGCTCGTCGTCTCGGGCGACGACTACGAGTCCGAGGCCTGCTTCGACGTTCCCGTCGTGGTGGAGCTCCAGAAGCTCTGGGTCATCGACGGCGGCGACCCGATCGCCTGGGACAGCGACGCGCTGCCCCAGGGCTTCGAGGCCACGCCGACGCTCGACGGCGACCCGGTCGCCTGGGGTGAGGAGTACGGGCCCTACGTGGAGGACGACGAGGTGTCGATCGACGAGAGCGACGTCGTCATCCCCGAGGGCTGCGAGCTCGTCGGCACCGACGGAACCGGCGTCGAGACCCTCGTCGACACGTACAACGTGTTCACGGTGACGAACGAGGTCGACTGCGAGCAGGAGGTCACGCTCGAGAAGATCGTCGACAACGCGCACGGCGGCGACGCCGTGGCCACCGACTGGACGCTCAGCGGCACGAACGTCGGCGACGACGCCGACGCCTTCAGCGGTGACGGCTCAGCCACCGGTTCGGTGCAGGTCGACACGGGCTACACGCTCAACGAGGTCTCCACCGTCTGGGAGGACGGCGTCGCCTACGAGGTCTCGCAGACCTGGGCGTGCACCTCGCCGCAGGGCGATGACGCCTTCACCCTGGTGACCAGTGCCGGCGCGACGAACGCCACGCTCACCGTCACGCAGCTCGGCGCGAGCGTCGACTGCGAGATCGTGAACACGGATGTCGCGCCGAAGCTCACGCTCGTGAAGACCGTCGAGCCGGCCGAGGTCGCGGGAGAATTCCCGCCCACCCTCTGGACGCTCACGGCCTCCGACGGTGACACCGAGGTGCTCTCGGGCGCCGGCGGTGCCACGGGCGAGGTCGACTCGAACACGCCGTACACGCTCGCCGAGTCCGCGGACTTCCCCGAGGCTGACGAGTTCGAGGGCGGGGACTGGGTCTGCACGGTGACGAGCACCGACCCGAACACCCCGGCGCAGCTGGAGGGCGCCGACGTCACCCTCGAGCCGGGCCAGACGGTGACCTGCGAGATCGTCAACACCGCCAAGCCGGCCGAGTACACGGTCGAGAAGACGGTGGCCTCCACCGAGCAGCTGACGGACGGCAGCTGGGTGATCGTCTACTCCCTCGCGGTCCGGAACCTCAGTGGGGTGTCGCCGCTCACCTACGACCTCGAGGACGACCTCGACCTGTTCGGGTCGGGCATCACGGTCGACGAGGCATCCTGGACCGGCCCCGGCGGATCTTCGGGCAGCTGGGACGACCTGCCGGCGACCACGACCGCGACGCTCGCGGACGACGTGGTGCTGCCGCCGGGGACCACCCACCAGTACGCGATCACGGTCGGCGCGACCGTGACCGAGCAGGCCTGGGAGGACGAGACCACCGAGTGCAGCCAGGAGAACGTCGAGGAGGGTGGATTCCGCAACGTCGGCACGCTGACGGTCGACGGGCTGCCCACCGAGGTGAGCGCGTGCGACGAGCCGGGACAGGCGACGGCCGAGAAGCTCGTCACCGGCCCGGCGACGAACCTCGGGCTCGGCAACTGGGAGGTCGAGTACGAGATCACGGTCACGAACGACAGCGATGACGACCTGTTCTACGACCTGAGCGACACGCCGGCCTTCCCGGCGGGCGTCGTCATCACCAGTGCGGTGGCCACTGATCCCGACGGCGACGTCGTCGCCACGTGGAACGGCGACACCGACACGACGCTCACCTCCGGCGACGCCATCGCCGCGGGCACGAGCGAGGTGTGGACCATCACGATCCAGGCGTTCGTCGCGAACATCCAGTCGATCGACACCGTGGACTGCGTGGCCTCGGAGACCGGCAACGGCTTCTTCAACGGCGCGACGTTCGGCAACGGCACGATCGTGACCGAGCTCGACGACTGCACGAACATCCCGGTCGGCCAGATCGGGCTGCAGAAGTTCGTCGACAACTCGGCCTTCGCGAACATCGACCTCGGCGGGCTCACCCCGTTGCAGGCGAACGCGTGGAACGTGCTGGCGGCCGGCCTCGTGAACGTCGGCGGCATCGGCAGCGGCCAGCTCGTGTTCACGGTCCCGACGGGCACCTACAACCTGTCCGAGACGCCGAACGCGACCGGCCTCGCGAACCCGCTCCTGCAGTTCTACGAGAACGGAGCGTGGGGCTGCATCCGCGGCGGCCAGGCGACGGACGCGACGGTCGTGCTGGGCGCGCGCGTGGACTGCCAGGTCACGAACGTGGCCGAGCCGGTCGACGTGGGCATCGTCAAGGAGTACGTGCTCCCCGAGGGCCAGACGGCCGTCGAAGAGGGCGATGCCTTCGAGTACACGCTCACCGTGACCAACAACGGCACCGAGCCGGTCACGAACGTGGTGGTCAGCGACCTGCTGCCCGACACGCTCGAGATCACGGGGCCCGCGACCTTCGATCCCGACAGCGGCGACTTCACCGAGAACACGGTCGGCAACCAGTTCAGCGCCACGGCGGCCGGACCGTTCGGCCCGGGCACGATCACGACCATCACCATCCCGGTGCTCTTCACGGTCGTGCCGGTCGACGCGCCGCCTGCCGTCGGCCCCGACGACCCGCCCCCGGTGATCCCGCCGCTCGACAGCGACCCGATCCCCAATGAGGCGTGCGTCGAGGTGTATGAGGACGACCTGTTCACCACGAACGACTGCGACGACGTGGATGTCCCCGTCAAGCGGATCGACTCCGGTGCCTACGTCCGCTGCGTGAACGACGTGCCGTGGCTCTACTACGACATCTCGGTCACCGACAACGTCGCCCCGGCCGACATCACGGTCACGTGGGTGTCGGCGGACGGCACGCAGACCAAGGTGGAGACGATCCCCTGGGATGCGCGCACCGGCCGGCTCCTCTGGCCGGGGGCCGCGGTGGACGCGAACGGCATCCCGTACGCGTTCCCCGGCTGGCGTCCGATCACCGAGCAGGACCTGATCACGCCGCCCACGCCCGGAACCAGGTTCCTCGACCTGATCCTCGACGAGACCGTGCCGACCTATCCGTGGCGCGACCAGGTGAACCCGGCCTCGATCACGTTCTCGATCAACCCGAGCGAGGAGGTGCTGGCGGTCTACCCGCAGGCGCTCCCGACCTGTGCGATCGAACGGCCGTCGGAGCTCGTGATCGAGAAGACCGCGAGCGTGACGTCCACGAAGTCCGACGCGAACTTCTCGTACACGCTGGGGGTCACCTCGGTCGGCACGGGCGCCGCGGACACGGTGGAGATCTTCGACACGATCCCCAGTCATCTCCGGGTCGACTCGATCACCACGGATGCCGCGCCCGCCTTCCCGCGCTGGGAGGACTGCGAGGTCACCGGTGAGGATTCGGGCGGCTACGGCGGCACCCTGCACTGCGACCTGCTCGGAGTGCTCGGACCGAACATCACCACGGCGCCCGACATCGTGCTCGGCGTGCACGTGCGACCGGGAACCATGGCGTCCTCGATCGTCAACACCGGCGAGGTCTGCTGGGATGACGCGGACACGGGCGACGACGTGCCCGACCTGATCGAGTGCGCCGAGGACTCGGTGACCGTGAGCCTGCCGCAGAAGACCGCGGTCACCGGCTTCGCGTCGGAGCCCTGGCTCTGGTTCGGTGGCGGCCTGATGCTCCTCGGCGGCCTGGGTGTGGCTTGGGTCCTCATCCGGCGGCGACGGGGAACGGTGTCCGGCGACTGAGCCCGGTCACCCGGCGGGGCGGTGACGCCCCGCCGGGCCGGACCGCCCGGCACGGCGCAGGGGGAACGGCCTGCCGGTGCCACGACGAAGGGCCGGTGCATCGCACCGGCCCTTCGTCGTGGTCTGCGTCAGCGCCTCAGGGCTTGCCGCGCATGATGGCCTGCTTGACCTCGGCGATCGCCTTGGTCACCTCGATGCCGCGGGGGCAGGCGTCGGTGCAGTTGAAGGTCGTGCGGCAGCGCCACACGCCCTCCTTGTCGTTCAGGATGTCGAGGCGCACGGATGCCGCGTCGTCGCGCGAGTCGAAGATGAACCGGTGCGCGTTGACGATCGCCGCGGGGCCGAAGTACTGGCCGTCGGTCCAGAACACCGGGCACGACGAGGTGCACGCCGCGCAGAGGATGCACTTCGTGGTGTCGTCGAAGATCTCGCGCTTCGCGATCGACTGGATGCGCTCCTTGCCGGCCTCGGGCGTCGAGTTCGCGATGAGGAACGGCTGCACCTCGCGGTAGCTCGCGAAGAACGGCTCCATGTCGACGACGAGGTCCTTCTCGAGCGGAAGGCCCTTGATCGCCTCGACGTAGATGGGCTTCGAGATGTCGAGGTCCTTGATGAGGGTCTTGCACGCGAGCCGGTTGCGGCCGTTGATGCGCATCGCGTCGGACCCGCAGATGCCGTGGGCGCACGAACGGCGGAACGTGAGCGAGCCGTCCTGCTCCCACTTGATCTTGTGCAGGGCATCGAGCACCCGGTCGGTGGGGTACATCTCGACGTCGAAGTCCTGCCAACGCGGCTCGGTGTCGACATCGGGGTCGAAGCGGCGGATCAGGAACGTGACGGTGAACGACTGGATGGCGGCATCCGTCGACTGGGCCTCGAGCGTGGCGGTGGTCACGTCAGTACTTCCTCTCCATCGGCTGGTAGCGGGTGATGGTCACGGGTTTCCAGTCGAGCCGGATGTGGTCGTCGGCGAGCGAGGAGTGCGCGTCGCCCGACAGGTAGGCCATCGTGTGCTGCATGTAGTTCACGTCGTCGCGGTTCGGGAAGTCGTCGCGCATGTGGCCGCCGCGGCTCTCCTTGCGGTTGCGGGCCGAGAAGACGACGACCTCGGCGAGGTCGAGGAGGAAGCCGAGCTCGACCGCCTCGAGGAGGTCGGTGTTGAACCGCTTGCCCTTGTCCTGCACGGCGATGTTCCGGTAGCGGTCGCGCAGCCCGGCGATCACGTTCGTGACATGCGCCAGGGACTCGTCGGTGCGGAACACCTGTGCACCCTTGTCCATCTCGTCCTGCAGCTCCTTGCGGATCGCGGCGATCCGCTCGGTGCCGTTCGAGTCGCGCAGCAGCTGCAGCATGCGCCGGATGTCGCCGGCGGGGTCGTCGGGCAGCGGCACGAAGTCGGCCGTCTGCACGTACTCGACCGCGTTGCGGCCGGCCCGCTTGCCGAAGACGTTGATGTCGAGCAGCGAGTTGGTGCCGAGGCGGTTGGATCCGTGCACCGAGACGCAGGCGCACTCGCCGGCGGCGTACAGGCCGGGTACGACGGTGGTGTTGTCGCGCAGCACCTCGGCGGCGACGTTGGTGGGGATGCCGCCCATCGCGTAGTGCGCGGTCGGCATGACCGGGACGGGCTCGTACACCGGGTCGACGCCGAGGTAGGTGCGCGCGAACTCGGTGATGTCGGGGAGCTTCGTCTCGAGCACCTCGGCGCCGAGGTGGGTGCAGTCGAGCAGCACGTAGTCCTTGTGCGGCCCGGCGCCGCGGCCCTCCGCCACCTCCTGCACCATGCAGCGGGCGACGATGTCGCGCGGGGCGAGGTCCTTGATGGTGGGTGCGTATCGCTCCATGAACCGCTCGCCCGAGGCGTTGCGGAGGATGGCGCCCTCGCCGCGGGCGCCCTCGGTGAGGAGGATGCCGAGGCCGGCCAGGCCGGTCGGGTGGAACTGGAAGAACTCCATGTCCTCGAGCGGCAGGCCCTTGCGCCAGATGATGCCGACGCCGTCGCCCGTCAGGGTGTGCGCGTTCGAGGTGGTCTTGTAGATCTTGCCGAACCCGCCCGTCGCGAAGATGATCGCCTTGGCCTGGAAGACGTGCAGCTCACCGGTCGCGAGCTCATACGCCACGATGCCCGACGGCTGCTCGACGCCGTCGACCTCGGTCATCACGAGGTCGAGCGCGTAGTACTCGTTGTAGAACTCGATGCCGAGCTTCACGCAGTTCTGGAACAGCGTCTGCAGGATCATGTGGCCCGTGCGGTCGGCCGCGTAGCACGCGCGGCGCACCGGTGCCTTGCCGTGGTCGCGCGTGTGGCCGCCGAAGCGCCGCTGGTCGATCTTGCCCTCGGGCGTGCGGTTGAACGGCAGGCCCATGTTCTCGAGGTCGATGACCGCGTCGATGGCCTCCTTGGCGAGGATCTCGGCGGCGTCCTGGTCGACGAGGTAGTCGCCGCCCTTGACGGTGTCGAAGGTGTGCCACTCCCAGCTGTCCTCCTCGACGTTGGCGAGGGCCGCGGCCATGCCGCCCTGCGCCGCGCCGGTGTGGGACCGCGTCGGGTAGAGCTTCGAGATGACGGCCGTGCGCGCACCGGGGCCGGCCTCGATGGCCGCCCGCATGCCCGCGCCGCCGGCGCCGACGATGACGATGTCGTACTGGTGGTAGTGGACGCCGTCGACGGTCTTCGTCTCGACGTGGGCGCTCTCGGGATTCACAGGTCTCCTAGACGGCGGGGCAGAACGAGGGGAGCAGGTCCGCGGGGGAGCCCGCGGGGCACGGGTCGAACGTGAAGACCACGAGGGTGCCGAGCACGATCAGCACGGCCGCCGCGGCGAACAGCGCGCCCTTCAGCACCTTCTGCAGCGAGCCGGGGTTCGTGTAGTCGTTCACGATGGTGCGCATGCCGTTGGCGCCGTGGATGAGCGCGAGCCAGAGCATCAGCACGTCCCACCACTGCCAGAACGGCTGCGCCCACTTGCCGCCCACGAACCCGAAGTCGATGGCCTTGATGCCCTCGCCGTCGATGAGGTTCACGTAGAGGTGCCCGAAGATGAGCACGAGGAGCACCACGCCCGAGGCGCGCATGTAGATCCAGCCCCACTTCTCCCAGTTCACGCCGCGCTTCCGAGCGGGGCGTGCGGGAGTGCGAGGCGCTTCGATGGCAGTCATGTCCCTGGGCCTCCTCAGTGGCTGAAGACGTTCATCAGGTGCCGGGGCACGAAGGCGAGCATGGTCACGACCCAGAGCGCGATGACCACGTAGAAGAGGACCTTCTGGTGCCGGGTGGCCCAGGCCCAGAAGTCGACGAGGATGATCCGCAGGCCGTTGAAGGCGTGGAAGACGATCGCGCCGACGAGCGCGGTCTCGCCGAGGCCCATGAGGGGCGTCTGGTACGTGCCGATCACCGCGTTGTAGGCCTCGGGGCTGACCCGCACGAGCGATGTGTCGAGCACGTGCACGAGGAGGAAGAAGAAGATCGCGACACCCGTGATGCGATGCAGCACCCACGACCACATGCCCTCTCGGCCGCGATACAGCGTGCCGCCAGGCCTCTGCTTCGCCGGCTTCCCGGATGCGGTCAGGGTTCCTGCCGAGGTCTCTGGCATGAACAACCCTCCCTGGCTGTGTGATACGCCCTGGACATGAGGGCACGACGGGCGCACGGCCCGGTTCGAGTGTAGTCCCGAGCCGATCGCGACGCCGCTTAGGGCTGCCTAACTGTCTCGACATCGAGAGACCTGGCCGAGCGGATGCCGCGTGCCGCGTGCCGTTCGCATGCACGACCCCCGGCCGAAACACGGCGCCCGGTATCCTCGGAGCCATGTCCGATGCATCCCTTCCCCTCGACGGCTTCTACAGCGTCATCCCCGCCGGAGGCGTCGGGTCCCGACTGTGGCCGCTGTCCCGGGCGGACGCCCCGAAGTTCCTGCACGACCTCACCGGGTCGGGCCAGACGCTCCTGAAGGACACGTGGGACCGGCTCGCCCCGCTCTCGGGGGAGCAGCGCATCATGGTCGTCACCGGCCGCGCCCACCGCGCGGCCGTCGAGACGCAGCTGCCCGCGCTCGCCGACGCCAACGTCGTGCTCGAGAGCGAGCCCCGCGACTCCACCGCCGCCATCGGCCTCGCCGCGGCCATCCTCGAGCGCCGGGAGCCCGGCGTCGTGATCGGGTCGTTCGCGGCCGACCACGTGATCTCGGGCGATGCCCTCTTCCGCTCCGCCGTCGCCGACGCCGTGGCTGCTGCGCGCGCCGGCTACATCGTGACCATCGGCATCACGCCCACCGAGCCGGCGGTGGGCTTCGGCTACATCGAGTGCGGCGGACCCCTCGAGGTGCCCGGTGCCCAGCGCGTCGAGGCGGTCTCGAACTTCGTCGAGAAGCCCGACCTCGAGACCGCCCGACGCTACCTCGCGGGCGGCGACCACCTGTGGAACGCCGGCATGTTCATCGCGAAGGCGTCGACGCTGCTCGAGGAGCTCGCGCGCACGAAGCCCGAGCTGCACGACGCGCTCGTCGAGCTCGCCGCGGCATGGGACGACCCCGCGACCCGCGGACCGGCGGTCGACCGCATCTGGCCGACCATCGAGAAGATCGCGATCGACTACTCCGTCGCCGAGCCCGCGGCCGCGGCCGGGCGCCTCGCCGTGATCCGCGGGCACTTCCAGTGGGACGACGTGGGCGACTTCGCCTCCCTCGCCAAGCTCAACACGGC
This sequence comes from Agromyces sp. P2_B3, assembly GCF_056404815.1. Classification (NCBI taxonomy): domain Bacteria; kingdom Bacillati; phylum Actinomycetota; class Actinomycetes; order Micrococcales; family Microbacteriaceae; genus Agromyces; species Agromyces sp. P2_B3. Next base: position 262,472 of record NZ_JBFUDH010000002.1, read on the forward strand.
GGGGCGCTCCGGCGAGCTCGCCATCCTGGGCGAGAACGCGCGCGTGCTGGCCGACGCCTCCAGCGGCATCGTGGTGAGTCGCGCGAACCGGGTCATCAGCCTGATCGGGGTGCACGATATCGTCGTGGTCGACACGCCCGACGCGCTCCTGGTCACCACGAGCGAGCACGCCCAGCGGGTCAAGGCCGTCGTCGACGCGCTGCGCCTCGGCGGTTCGAGCGACGTGCTCTAGCGATCACACGAGGGAACGGGAGCTGCGGATGTCGGTGCGACGGTGGTTCGGCAGTGGGGCTGCGCTCGTCGCGGCATCCGTCATGCTCGCGGGCTGTGCACCCGCGCCCGAGTCGGGCGGCAGCGACGCCGCCGACGCCGGGTGCGTCCGCATGGTCACGAACTCGGGTGGACTCGAGGACCGGTCATTCAACCAGTCGAGCTGGGAGGGCCTCCAGCAGGCGGAGGACGAGCTCGGCGTCGAGGCCGAGGCCATCGTCTCGACCGGCGAGACCGACCTGGCGCCCAACGTGCAGCAGGCGGTGGACTCGGGCTGCGAGCTCATCGTGACGGTGGGCTACGAGCTGGCCGAGGCGACGCTCGAGCAGGGCGAGGCGAACCCCGACCTCGCCTTCGCCATCGTCGACGAGACCGTCGAGGGCGACAACGTCAAGCCGGTGGTGTTCGACACCGCGCAGGCGTCGTTCCTCGCCGGGTACCTCGCCGCGGGCGTGTCGAAGACGGGCGTGGTGGCCACGTTCGGCGGTGGCAACCAGCCCCCGGTCACGCTCTTCATGGACGGGTTCGTCGACGGCGTCGCGAAGTACAACGAGGTGCACGGCACCGCCGTGCGGGCGCTCGGGTGGGACAAGGCGAAGCAGGACGGCGCCTTCACCGGCGACTTCGAGGACATCAACAAGGGCAAGGCGCTCACCGAGGGCTTCATCGACCAGGGCGCCGACGTGATCCTGCCCGTCGCGGGCCAGGTGGGGGAGGGCGCGGCCTCCGCCGCGCTCGAGCGCGGCGGCGTGTCGGTCATCTGGGTCGACAGCGACGGGTACGAGTCGCTGGCTGCCGAGTTCCGGCCGGTGCTGCTCACCAGCGTGCTGAAGAACACGCAGGACGCGATGGTCGAGATCGTCGGCGCCGTGCAGGACGGCTCCTTCTCGAACGAGCCCTACGTCGGCACACTCGAGAACGGCGGCGTCGAGATCGCGCCCTACCACGACCTCGCGGCGCTCGTCACGCCCGAGCTCGACGGCGAGATCGAGGGCCTGCGACAGGCGATCATCGCCGGTGAGCTCGTCGTCGATTCGCCCAGCTCACCCGCTTCGCGCTGACCCGGAGCGGGCACGAGGGCCCCGGCCGGGACCGGTGGGCCCCCGTGCGGGGGAGTAGCGGCCTGCTCATATGAGCAGAATGTCGCGTCTTCATAACCATTGCATGTCCCCGGGCGACTGGGCCGGGGCGGCGGCCGCAACATTCGGTAACGTGACTCATCGAGTCCCCGCGACAGTCGGGGCGCAGTCTTTGGAGGACACAGTGAAGGTCACGACCAGGAAGGCCGCCCTCGGCGGTCTTGCGATGTTCGGCGCAGCCGTGCTGCTCGCCGGTTGCGGATCCGCGCCCGAGGACTCGGGCTCCACCGAGGGGGCGGCGGCATCCGACTTCCTCCCCTGCATGGTCTCCGACGCGGGCGGTTTCGACGACAAGTCGTTCAACCAGCTCGGGTTCGAGGGCCTGACCAAGGCCGCCGACGAGCTCGGCGTCGAGCCGGTCACCGTGCAGTCCGACTCCGAGACGGACTTCGCGCCCAACCTGACGAACCTCGTCGACCAGGGCTGCAACCTCATCACCACGGTCGGCTTCGCGCTCGCCGCTGCCGCCGGCGAGTCCGCTGCGGCCAACCCCGACATCGAGTACGTCTCGATCGACGACGTCGTCGACAACGACTTCGACGGCAAGACCGACTCCGACAACATCAAGCCGATCATCTTCGACACGGCCCAGGCGGCGTTCCTCGCCGGCTACGCGGCCGCCGACTACTCGAAGACCGGCGTCGTCGGCACCTTCGGCGGCATGAACTTCCCGACCGTCTCGATCTTCATGGACGGCTTCAAGCAGGGCGTCGACTACCACAACACCGAGAAGGGCACGAATGTGCAGGTCCTCGGCTGGGACGGCACCGACGGCCTCTTCACCGGTGGCTTCGAGGCCAACGACACGGCCCGCAACACCGCGCAGGGCCTCATCGACCAGAACGTCGACGTGCTCCTGCCCGTCGGCGGCCCGATCTACCAGTCGGCTGCCGCGGCCATCCGCGACTCCGGCCGCGAGATCGCGATGATCGGCGTCGACGCGGACTTCACCGAGACCGACCCGTCGGTTGCCGACCTGATGCTCACCTCGATCCTCAAGGGCATCGACGTCGGCACGTACGAGGCCGTCATCGCAGCGGGCAACGGCGACTTCGACAACACCCCGTTCGTGGGCACCCTCGAGAACGAGGGCGTGGGCATCGCCCCGTTCCACGACTTCGAGTCGAAGGTCCCGTCGACGCTCCAGGGCGAGCTCGACGACCTCAAGGCCGCGATCATCGCGGGCGACGTCGAGGTCAAGTCCTACCTCGCCAAGTAGGAACGACGCTCTGATCGGGGAGGTCGGCACCAGCCGACCTCCCCGATCGACGTCCAGGCGCACTTCGGAGCGGAACGCGCAACATCTGCGCAGCACCTCTCCGGCACCCTCAACTTTCGCGCAGCATCTCCGACGGATGCAGCCACCTCAGTAGGATCGGGGACATGAAGCTCGAACTTCGCGGCATCACGAAGCGATTCGGCAGCTTGGTCGCGAACGACCACATCGACCTCACCGTGGAGGCCGGAGAGATCCACTGCCTCCTCGGCGAGAACGGTGCAGGCAAGTCGACGCTCATGAACGTCCTGTACGGCCTGTACCAAGCCGACGAGGGCGAGGTGCTGCTCGACGACCAGGTCCAGCACTTCGCCGGCCCGGGCGACGCCATGGCAGCGCACATCGGCATGGTGCACCAGCACTTCATGCTCATCCCCGTCTTCACCGTCGCCGAGAACGTGATGCTCGGACACGAGGAGACGAAGCTCGGCGGACGACTCGACCTCCCCGCCGCACGCGCGAAGGTGCGCGAGATCTCCGAGCGGTTCGGGTTCGACGTCGACCCCGACGCGCTCGTCGACGACCTTCCCGTCGGCGTGCAGCAGCGCGTCGAGATCATCAAGGCGCTCTCCCGAGACGCGAAGGTGCTCGTCTTCGACGAGCCCACCGCCGTGCTCACGCCCCAGGAGACCGATGAGCTCATGGGCATCATGCGCCAGCTGAAGCAGACCGGCACCTCCATCGTCTTCATCACCCACAAGCTCCGCGAGGTGCGCGAGGTGGCCGACCGCATCACGGTCATCCGCCTCGGCAAGGTGGTCGGCGAGGCGTCCCCGACGGCGACGAACGCCGAGCTCGCGTCGCTCATGGTGGGCCGTGCCGTCGAGCTGACGGTGCACAAGGAGGAGCCCACGCTCGGCGACGCCGCACTCCAGGTGCAGGGCCTCACGGTGATCGACCCCATCGGCCAGCTCGTGGTCAACGACGTGAGCTTCGAGGTCCGCCGAGGTGAGATCCTCGCGATCGCCGGCGTCCAGGGCAACGGGCAGACCGAGTTGACCGAGGCGCTGCTCGGCCTGCAGCCGCGGGTGCAGGGCTCCATCAGGATCGACGGCATCGAGCTCGGCTCGTCCAGCGTGAAGCGGATCCTCGACGCCGGCGTCGGATTCGTACCCGAGGACCGCACGGAGGACGGACTGGTCGGCGAGTTCACCATCGCCGAGAACCTCATGCTCGACCGCAGCGACGGTGCGCCGTTCGTGCGGGGCGGCAGCATCCAGCGTGGCGCCCTCGCCGACTTCGCCCGCGACAAGGTGAAGGAGTTCGACGTCCGCACGCAGGGCATCGATTCCAAGGTGCGGCAGCTCTCCGGCGGCAACCAGCAGAAGGTCGTGCTGGCTCGCGAACTCAGCCGCGAGCTGCGCCTGCTCGTGGCCGCGCAGCCCACGCGCGGCGTCGACGTGGGCTCCATCGAATTCATCCACAAGCGCATCGTCGAGACCCGCGACGCCGGCGTCCCCGTGGTCGTCGTGTCCACCGAGCTCGACGAGGTGGTCGCCCTCGCCGACCGCATCATGGTCATGTACCGCGGCCGCATCGTGGGCATCGTCCCGGGCGACACCCCCCGCGACGTGCTCGGCCTGATGATGGCCGGCGAACAGCCCGCAGAAGGAGCCGCCGCATGAGCGACCCCCGTCAGCCCGACGCCGCCGGCTCGGCCGGATCGACGCCCGCCGACCTCGACGCCGACATCGCCATCGAGGAGCCCGGGGCCGTCGCGCCCGAGGCGTCGCAGGCCGTCGTCGACGGTCAGGTCCCCGTCGCAGGCGCGCCGGGCGCCGCGGCGCCGGCCGAGGTGCCGCCGCCGTCGCGCTGGCACACGACGCTCCACCAGATCACGACCGGCAACGCGATCATCTCGGTGCTCGCGGTGCTGCTGGCCCTGCTCGTCGGCGCGATCATGATCGCGTTCACCGACGAGCGCGTGCAGGAGGCGAGCGGCTACTTCTTCGCCCGTCCGGGTGACACCCTCATCGCCATCTGGGAATCGGTGTCCGGAGCCTACTCCGCGCTCTTCCAGGGCTCGGTCTACAACTTCCGGCGCGACGACTTCATCTCCGGCATCCGCCCGCTGACCGAGACGCTGACCTTCGCCACGCCGCTCATCGCCGGTGGCCTCGGCGTGGGCCTCGCGTTCCGCGTCGGCATGTTCAACATCGGCGGTCGCGGGCAGATGCTCATCGCGGCATCCGTCGCCGGCTGGCTGGCGTTCGGGTTCGACCTCCCCTGGGGCATCCACATGCTGGTCGCCCTCCTCGGCGGCCTCATCGGCGGCGCGCTGTGGGCGGGCATCGCGGGCGCGCTCAAGGCGCGAACCGGGGCGCACGAGGTGATCGTCACGATCATGCTCAACTACGTCGCCTTCTACCTCGTGTCGTGGATGCTGCGCACCCCGGGCCTCCTGCAGGCGCCGGGGTCGAGCAACCCGAAGACTCCCGCGATGAAGGAGACGGCGATCTTCCCCGCCCTCCTCGGACCGCAGTTCAACCTGCACTTCGGCTTCATCCTCGTGGTCGTCGCGACGATCATCGTGTGGTGGATCCTCAGCCGGTCGAGCCTCGGCTTCCGGTTCCGCGCGGTGGGCGAGAACCCCAACGCGGCGCGCGTCGCCGGCATCAACGTGCCGTCCATGTACATCTACGCGATGCTCATCTCCGGCGCGCTGCTCGGCCTCGCCGGCGTGAGCCAGGTGCTCGGCACCGTCACCACCGGCTTCACGGCCGGCATCGACGCCGGCATCGGATTCGACGCGATCACCGTCGCCCTGCTCGGGCGGTCGACGCCTTGGGGCATCTTCGTCGCCGGCATCCTGTTCGGCGCCTTCAAGGCGGGCGGCTTCTCGATGCAGGCGGCCGAGGGCGTTCCCATCGAGATCGTGCTCGTCGTGCAGTCGCTCATCGTGCTGTTCATCGCGGCGCCGCCGCTCGTGCGCACGATCTTCCGCCTGCCCGACCCGGCTTCGCCGAAGCGCAGACCCGTCCCGAACGTCACGCAGGAGGTGAAGGCGAAGTGAGCACCGCCGTGCAGCACCCCGCTCCCGCGCCGCAGGTCGTCGCGCTCGACACGACCGTCGTCACGAGCTGGAAGGCGCCGATCGCGTTCGCGATCTTCACGCTCCTCGCGATCGCCCTGGCGGTCTTCGCGCCGCAGGACGGCGAGACGACTTTCCGCCTGTCGACCCAGTCCGACGTGATCCAGCTCCCCGAGATCACCGTGCCCACGATGCCGACCCTCTGGATCACCATCGTGCTGCTCGCGCTCGCCACCGCCTACTCCGCCATGCTCGTGGCGTCGAAGCGCCGCGTGCCGATCTGGCTCGTCGTGGTCTTCGCGATCCTGTTCATGTTCGGCTTCCTGACGTGGGCGGCGTCCGGTGCGGCGATCCCCGTGATCGGGCTGCTGTTCGGCTCGCTGAGCCTCGCGGTGCCGCTCATCTACGGCTCCCTGGCCGGCGTCCTCGGCGAACGGGTGGGCGTCATCAACATCGCGATCGAGGGCCAGCTGCTCGCCGGGGCGTTCACGGCGGCGGTGGTGGCGTCGATCACGGGCCAGCCGATCCTCGGGCTCATCGCGGCGATGGTGGCCGGCATGCTCGTCGGCATGGTGCTCGCGGCATTCGCGATCAAGTACTTCGTCGACCAGGTCATCGTCGGTGTGGTGCTCAACGTGCTCGTCGTCGGCCTCACGAGCTTCTTCTTCTCCCAGGTCCTCGCGCCCAACGCGGCCCAGCTCAACACGCCGCCCCGCTTCGAGCGCCTGCCGATCCCCGTGCTGAGCGAGATCCCGATCATCGGGCCGGTGCTCTTCCGCCAGACCCTCGTCGTCTACCTCATGTACGTCGCGGTGGCGCTCGTGTACTTCGGGCTGTTCCACACCAAGTGGGGCCTTCGCCTCCGCGCGGTCGGCGAGCACCCGCAGGCGGCCGACACCGTGGGCATCAAGGTGAACCGCACCCGGTTCTGGAACGTCGCCCTCGCCGGCGCCATCGCCGGCCTCGGCGGCACGTTCTTCACCATCGGCTCGGGCATCGCCTTCAACAAGGAGATGACCGCGGGCGCGGGCTTCATCGCCCTCGCCGCCGTGATCTTCGGCCAGTGGGACCCCATCAAGGCGACCCTGGCGGCCCTCCTGTTCGGGTTCGCCTCGAACCTGCAGAACACGCTCTCGGTCATCGGGTCGCCGGTCCCGAGCGAGTTCATGCTCATGCTGCCCTACGTGGTCACGATCTTCGCCGTGGCCGGGCTGGTCGGCAAGGTGCGGGGGCCCGCTGCGGCCGGCAAGCCGTACATCAAGTCCTGAGCGGATGCCGCGTGGCCGCGGCATCCGTCATCTCACCGAAGGCCGATCCTGAACGGGGGAGCACCATGACCGCAACGGATGCGATCGACTGGGCCTCGCTGCGCGACCGCGCGCGCGAGGCCATGGCCAAGGCCTACGTGCCGTACTCGGAGTTCCCGGTCGGGGCCGCCGCGATCGTCGACGACGGCCGGGTCGTGAGCGGATGCAACGTGGAGAACGCCTCGTACGGCGTGACCCTCTGCGCGGAGTGCTCGCTCGTCTCGGCGCTCGTCATGTCGGGCGGCGGCAAACTCGTCGCGTTCTCGTGCGTGGACGGGCACGGCAACACGCTGATGCCGTGCGGTCGCTGCCGGCAGCTCCTCTACGAGCACTCCGCCGAGGGCATGCTCCTCGAGACGGTGTCGGGCGTGAAGACGATCGATGAGGTGCTGCCCGACGCGTTCGGTCCCCGCCAGCTCGCGGAGTTCAAGGGGGCGTCCGCATGAGCGCGGTCGAGGCCTTCGACGCGGTCGACCTCATCCGCGCGAAGCGCGACGGTCACGAGCTCGACACCGCCGAGATCGACTGGCTGATCGACGCCTACACGCGGGGCTACGTCGCCGACGAGCAGATGTCGGCGATGACCATGGCGATCTTCCTCAACGGGATGTCCCGTCGTGAGATCCGCGACATGACGATGGCCATGATCGCGTCGGGTGAGCGCATGGACTTCTCGGGCCTCGGCAAGCCGACGACCGACAAGCACTCCACCGGTGGCGTGGGCGACAAGATCACCCTGCCGCTCATGCCGCTCGTCGCGACCTTCGGGGTCGCCGTGCCGCAGCTCTCCGGTCGTGGGCTGGGCCACACGGGCGGCACCCTCGACAAGCTCGAGTCGATCCCCGGGTGGCGGGCCGACCTCACGAACGACGAGATGTTCGCCCAGCTCCGCGACGTCGGCGGGGTCATCTGCGCCGCCGGATCGGGGCTCGCGCCGGCCGACAAGAAGCTCTACGCGCTCCGCGACATCACGGGCACCGTCGAGGCGATCCCGCTCATCGCGTCGTCGATCATGTCGAAGAAGATCGCCGAGGGCACGGGGGCGCTCGTCCTCGACGTGAAGTTCGGCTCCGGCGCCTTCCTCCAGGACATCGAGCGCTCGCGCGAGCTCGCCCGCACGATGGTCGAACTCGGCGAGGATGCCGGTGTGGCGACGTCGGCGCTCATCACGAACATGAACGTGCCGCTGGGCCTCACGATCGGCAATGCCAACGAGGTGCGCGAATCCGTCGAGGTGCTCGCCGGCGGCGGACCCGCCGACGTGCGCGAGCTCACGGTCGCCCTCGCCCGAGAGATGCTCGAGCTCGCCGGCGTCCACGACGCCGACGTCGAGGCGGCCCTCGACGACGGCCGGGCCATGGACACCTGGCGACGGGCGATCGCCGCGCAGGGCGGCGATCCCGATGCGCCGCTGCCGGTGGCGCGGGAGCAGCACGTGGTCACCGCCGATCGGGACGGAGTGCTCGTGAAGCAGGAGGCCCTGCCCTTCGGCATCGCCGCGTGGCGCCTCGGCGCCGGCCGGGCGCGCAAGGAGGATCCGGTGCACCACGCGGCCGGCGTCGAGCTGCACGCGAAGCCCGGCGACGCGGTGCGTGCCGGCGAGCCCCTGTTCACGCTGCACGCCGACGAGCCGGCCCGGTTCGGTCGCGCGCTCGAAGCGGTGCAGGGCGCCTATCGCATCGGCGATGCGGGTGAGGCCGTCGAGGACGGCGGCCCGCTCATCGCGGATCGGATCGGGCGAGACCGCTAGCCCACGAGCTTCGAGATTGCCGAGACTTCGCGGGCGGGGCGCCGCTATCGTGGACACGTGAACACGATTCCGACGGAGTACCGCCTCGAGGGCGACGGCACGAACATCCAGGCGCTGCCGAAGGTGTCGCTGCACGACCACCTCGACGGAGGCCTGCGCCCGCAGTCGCTCCTCGAGCTCGCCGACGAGATCGGCCTCGAGGTGCCGGCGTCCGACGGCGAGGCGCTCGCGGCATGGTTCGCCGAACAGTCGAACTCCGGCTCGCTCGTGGAGTACCTCAAGACGTTCGATCTCACGACCGCCGTCATGCAGACCCGCGCGGGCCTGCAGCGCGTCGCGCGCGAGTTCGTGCAAGACCTGGCGGCCGACGGCGTGATCTACGGCGAGATCCGCTGGGCGCCCGAACAGCACCTCGCGCGCGGGCTCAGCCTCGATGAGGCCGTCGAGGCCGTGCAGGAGGGCATCGAGCAGGGCATCGACGATGCCCGGCACCAGGGGCAGGCCATCCGCGCCGGGCAGCTGGTCACCGCGATGCGACACGCCGATCGCGGGCTCGAGATCGCGGAGCTCGCCGTGCGTCACCGCGACCGCGGCGTGGTCGGATTCGACATCGCGGGCGCCGAGGCCGGGTTCCTCCCCGCACGTCATCGCACCGCCTTCGACTTCCTCGCCTCCCAGTTCTTCCCGGTCACCGTGCACGCCGGCGAGGCCGACGGGCTCGAGTCCATCCGCAGCGCGCTCTTCGACGGTCGCGCCCTGCGCCTCGGCCACGGCGTGCGGATCGCCGAAGACCTCACCATCGAGCGGCAGGACGACGAGAACACCTATGTCTCGCTCGGGCCCATCGCGCAATGGGTACGCGACCGCGAGATCGCCCTCGAGACCAGCCCCTCGTCGAACCTGCAGACCGGCGCGATCGCGGCGTGGGGGGACGAGCTCGTGGACCACCCGTTCGACCTCCTCTACCAGCTCGGGTTCCGCGTCACGGTCAACACTGACAACCGCCTCCAGAGCGGCACCTCCCTGACGCGCGAGCTCTCGCTGCTCAGCGACGCCTTCGGGTACGACCTCGACGACTTCGAGACCTTCCAGCTCAACGCCGCGGCATCCGCCTTCCTCCCGCTCGACGACCGCGAGGAGCTCGCCGAGCTCATCCAGGACGGCTTCGACGAAGCCTGACCGGCGCCGCGAGGCTTCGCCGCGACCCCACGCGCCCTGAACGGACCCCCAATGACCACCATCCCCTCGCTGCCCGACACCGCCGTGGTGCTCGGCGCCACAGTCGACGACTGGCGCGCCGCCGTGCGCGAGGCCGGCCGGGCGCTCACCCGATCGGGAGCGACGCGGTCGGAGTACGCCGACCGAATGATCGCCGTCATCGAGGAGTTCGGCGCCTACGTGGTCATCGCCCCGGGCCTCGCCCTGGCGCACGCCCGTCCGGGCCCCGACGTGCGGCGCGAGGGCCTCGCGGTCGTCACGCTCGCCGAGGCGGTGCCGTTCGGGCATCCGCACAACGATCCCGTGCGCGTGGTCGTCGGGCTCGCCGTCTCGAACGCCGAGGAGCACGTGGCATCCGTCGCGCGGCTCGCGAACGCGTTCAACGACAGCGGCATCGTCGGCCGCATCGCCCGCGCGACGACCGCCGACGAGGTGCGCAGCCTGCTCGGCGTCGAGGCGAGCCCAGTCGAGGGCGCCGGCGCATGAGGATCGTGGCGGTCTGCGGTGCGGGCGTGGGCACGTCGGCGATCCTGAAGGTCAACGCCGAGCGCGCCCTCGATCGCCTCGGCCTCAGCGCCGACGTCAGCGCCAGCGACCTCGCCGGCATCTCGGATGCCGCGGCCGACGCCCAGGTGATCATCACGTCGACCGAGCTCGCCGGCGCCGTGCGGCAGGCCATCGGCCGCAGCTTCGCCGAGGTCGTCGAGGTCGTGAACTACTTCGACGTCGAGGAGATCGGCGCGAAGCTCGAGGCCTCGCTGGGCTAGGCGGTTCCGCCCGTGGCCCGTCGCCCGTCGCCCGTCGCCTGTCGGCGGAGAGCGGAGCACGGCGCGCGCCGTGCTCACTCCCGGAGTTCGGCGAGGAGGGACTCGGGAGTGAGGGCGCCGGCCAGCGGCCGGCGGGCGCTGGCGGGGTACCGCTGCAGCTGGAACTCCCCATCCGCTGCGTTCACGACCCGTCCGGTCCACGGACATTCGCGTGATGCGAGCAGGACGGCAGCGGGAGCGATGCTCGCCGGGGTGAGCTCGTCGGCGCCGGTCGGGCGCCGGAAGATCCGGGTCGCTGCGATGGGCTCGATGGCGTTGGCGAGGATGCCGTGCTCCGCCCCTTCGCCCGCGAGCCCGTTCATCAGCCCGAATTGGGCCGCCTTGCCGACCCCGTAGGCCGTGACGTCGGACCCGTCGATGGGTCGCAGGCCGTAGCTCGACACCGTGAAGACGAGGCGGCCGTAGCCGCGTTGCCGCATCGACGGCCAGACGGCGCGGGCGAGCCACCACGCCGATTCGACGTTCACGGCGAGCATGCGCCGCCACTCTTCGTCGGGCGTCGATTCGATGCCCGCGTACCGCACGATGCCGGCGCTGTGGACGAGGGCGTCGATGCGGCCATGCCGGCCGAGCACCCGCTCGACGAGTCCGGTGCATCCGCCCTTCGTCGCGAGGTCCTGCGTCTCGGGCTCGGCGAGGATGCCGGCGGCCGACAGCTCGCCGGCCACGCGGGCGGCCACCGCGGCATCCGCAACAGTGCCGTCGCGCTGAACGCCGGCGTCGTGCGCGATGATCGTCGCACCGCGCGTCCCGATCGCCTCGGCGTAGGCGCGACCGAGACCGCCTGCGGCGCCGGTGACGACCACGACCTGCCCGTCGAATCGGATGCGTTCGGCTGGATCGCCCTTCGCCTCCGACCGCGCGTTGATCGACCCCGTCATGCCGTGAGTTGACGCATCCCGGCCTCGAGGGCCTCGACGGCGGCGGATGCCGCGGCGCGGCGCTCGTCGACCGAGCCATCGGCGCCAACGGCGTCGATGTAGACCTTGAGCTTGGGCTCGGTGCCGCTCGGCCGCACCATGACGCGGGCGCCGCCCTCGAGCACGATCCGCAGCACGTCGGAGGGCGGGAGCGCGCCGAAGCCGTCGGCAAGGTCCTCGATGCGCTCGACGCGGATGCCGCCGACGGAGGCGGGCGGCTCGGCGCGGAGCCGCGCCATGATGGCGCCGATGCGCGAGAGGTCGGTGACGCGCAGCGAGACCTGCGTCGAGGCGAAGCATCCGAACCGCTCGACGAACTCGTCGAGATGGTCGGCGACCGTGCGGCCGCGCGCCTTCAGCTCGGCGGCCAGCGACAGGAACGCGACGGCGGCCGAGATGCCGTCCTTGTCGCGCACGGTCGCGGGGTTCACCAGGTAGCCGAGCGCCTCCTCGAAGCCGAAGACGAGCCCGGGCGCGCGGGAGATCCACTTGAATCCGGTGAGCGTCGCCTCGAAGTCGAGGTCGTATGCCTGCGCGACGGCCTCGAGGCCCGGTGACGACACGATCGAGCACGCGAGCGCGCCGTTCGGGCCGGAGTCGCCGGAGGCGTCGGCGGCATGGCGAGCCGCGCGCCATCCGAGGAGCAGCCCGACCTCATTGCCGCTGAGGCGTCGGTAGCCGCCCTCGGCGCCAGGGTCGGGGATGGCGACCGCCAGCCGGTCGGCGTCGGGGTCGTTGGCGATCACGAGCTCCGCGCCGACGGCGCGGGCCTCCTCGAAGCTGAGGTCCATCGCCCCGGGCTCCTCGGGATTCGGGAACGCGACGGTGGGGAACGCGGGATCGGGGGAGATCTGGGCCGCCACGGGCGCCGGAGCGTCGAAGCCGGCTTCCGCGAAGACGCGAGCAGCCGTCGCCCACCCGACGCCGTGCATCGCGGTGTAGACGACCCGGGGCTGCGCGGCGGGCGGGTCGGCGACCAGGGCGGTGCGGCGGATGTACTCCTCGAGGAGGTCTTCGCCGACCGTTTCGAACGCGCCGCGCGGCAGCTGCGGCACGCTCACGGTCGCAGCCACGCGCTCGATGTGCGCGGCGATCTCGGCGTCGGCGGGCGCGACGATCTGCGAGCCGTGGTCGCTGCCGCCGAGGTACACCTTGTAGCCGTTGTCGTTCGGGGGATTGTGCGATGCGGTCACCATCACGCCGGCAGCGGTGTCGAGGTGACGCACGGCGAATGCGAGGACCGGCGTCGGGAGCAGCGTCGGCAGCAGCAGCGCCCGAACCCCTGCGCCGGCCATGATCTCGGCGGAGTCGCGGGCGAAGACGGCGGAGTTCTTGCGTCCGTCGTAGCCGATGACGACCGAGGGCGTCTCGCCGGGCTCTGCGCGCTCGACCAGGTAGGCGGCGAGGCCCGCGGCGGCCTGCGACACGAGCACGCGGTTCATCCGGTTGGGGCCGGCGGCGATCTCGCCGCGGAGCCCGGCGGTGCCGAACGCGAGTCGGGTGTCGAAGCGGTCGGCGAGGTCGGCGACGGCTGCCGCGTCGCCGGTGCGCGCTCCCTCGACGAGGGCGGCCAGCTCGGCGCGGGTCTCGGGATCGGGGTCCTGGGCGATCCAGGACTCGGCGAGGGCGAGCCGTTCGGCGTCGGCGTCGTTCGTCTGCGGCATCCGTGTCTCCTACAGCTCTGCGACGATCTTCGCGAGCAGGTCGGAGATCACGGATTCGGCGGCGCGACCGGCTTCGATGACCTCCTCGTGGCTGAGCGGCGTCGTCTGGATGCCGGCGGCGAGGTTGGTGATGAGCGACATGCCGAGGATCTCCATGCCGGCCTGGCGGGCGGCGATCGCCTCGAGCGCGGTGGACATGCCCACGATGTGGCCGCCGATGGCCTTGGCCATCTGCACCTCGGCGGGCGTCTCGTAGTGCGGCCCGCGGAACTGGCAGTAGACGCCCTCGTCGAGGGAGGGGTCGATGGAGCGCGCGAGGTCGCGCAGGCGACGCGAGTAGAGGTCGGTGAGGTCGATGAACGTCGCGCCCTCGAGGGGGGAGTCGGCCGTGAGGTTGATGTGGTCGCTGATCAGCACGGGCGTGCCCGGGGTCCACGTCTCGCGGATGCCGCCGGCGCCGTTCGTGAGGATCATCGTGGTGGCACCAGTGGCGGCGGCGGTGCGCACGGAGTGCACGACGCGGCGCACGCCGTGCCCCTCGTAGTAGTGGGTGCGCGCGCCGATGACGAGCGCGCGCCTGCCGTTCGGCAGCGCCACCGAGCGCAGCGTGCCCACGTGGCCCTCGAGCGCGGGCTTCGAGAAGCCGGGCACGTCGGCGGCGGGGATGGTGTGGGTCGTCTCGCCGATGAGGTCGGCCGCGCGGCCCCAGCCGCTGCCGAGGGTGAGGGCCACGTCATGGCGTTCGACCCCCGTGAGCTCCGAGATCCTCGCCGCGGCCTCGGCGGCGATGGCGAAGGGGTCGGCTGTGGGGTCGTCGAGCGGGTTGGCACCATGCATCCCACCACTCTAATGACGGCGCGGATGCCGCCGCTGGCGCGTGCTCGTTTGCTGGCTCGCCGCGCACATACGACAGAATGTGAGCATGGCCTACGAGTTCGAGCGCACGCAACGGATCGCCGTCCTCGGAGGAGGACCCGGCGGATATGAGGCCGCCCTCGCGGGCGCCCGACTGGGAGCGGAGGTGACGCTCATCGAACGGGCGGGGGTCGGCGGCTCCGCGGTGCTCACCGACGTCGTGCCCTCGAAGTCGCTCATCGCCACCGCCGAGGCGTCCAACGCCGTGAAGGAGGCGGCCGACCTGGGCGTGCAGTTCTACGCCAAGGGGCAGTCCGACAAGGCGGTGAAGCCCAGCGTGGCCATCAACCTCGCGGCGGTGAACAAGCGCCTCCTGGGGCTCGCGGCCCAGCAGTCCGAGGACATGCGCTCGAACCTCATGGATGCCGGGGTGAACCTCGTGCAGGGCGAGGGCCGGCTCGACGGCTCGAACGCGATCATCGTCGCCACGGCCAAGGGCGGCACCGACTTCGACCGCATCGAGGCCGACACCCTCGTCATCTCGGTGGGCGCCACGCCGCGCATCCTCCCCTCGGCCGTGCCCGACGGCGAGCGCATCCTCACGTGGACCCAGCTCTACGACCTGCCCGAGATCCCCGAGCACCTCATCGTGGTCGGCTCGGGCGTGACGGGCGCCGAGTTCGCCTCCGCGTACCGCGCGCTCGGCTCGAAGGTGACGCTCATCTCGAGCCGCGACCAGGTGCTTCCGGGCGAGGACGCGGACGCGGCATCCGTCATCGAGAAGGTCTTCAAGCGCAACGGCATGAAGGTGCTGAACAAGTCGCGGGCCGAGTCGGTCGTGCGCGACGGCGATGGGGTCGTGGCCACGCTGACCGACGGGCGCGAGGTGCGCGGCAGCCACTGCCTCATGGCGGTCGGCTCGGTGCCGAACACGGCGGGCATCGGCCTCGAGGAGGCCGGGGTGCAACTCTCCGACAGCGGGCACATCCGGGTGAACCGCGTCGCGCGCACCTCCATCCCCAACATCTACGCCGCCGGCGACTGCACGACCTACATCCCGCTGGCGTCGGTCGCGTCGATGCAGGGCCGCACCGCGGTGTTCCACGCGATGGGCGACATCGTCGACCCGCCCGAGGAGCGCAACATCACCTCGAACATCTTCACGCAGCCCGAGATCGCGACCGTCGGGTGGACGCAGAAGGACATCGAGGAGGGCGTCGTGCCGGGCGTCATCTACAAGCTCCCACTCGCCTCGAACCCGCGCGCGAAGATGATGGGCATCCGCGACGGGTTCGTGAAGCTGTTCGCGTCGAACGGCTCGGGCGCGATCATCGGCGGGGTCATCGTCGCCCCTCGCGCCTCCGACCTGATCTTCCCGCTCACCCTCGCGGTGGAGCACCGGCTCACGGTCGACCAGTTCGCCGAGGCGTTCCCGATCTATCCGTCGCTGACCGGTTCGCTGACGGATGCCGCGAGGGCCATGCACGTCGTACGCTGAGACGCGACGCGGCGCAGCGGGGCGGCGCGCAGGGACTCGGGGGAGATCCATGAATCTGCGAGTGAAGTCCGTCGAGGCGTCGATGGCCGACGCCGCCGACCACGAGCGCAGCCTCAGGCGATCGCTCGGCACGTGGGACCTGGCGCTCATGGGCATCGCCGTCGCGGTGGGCGCGGGCATCTTCTCGGTGGGCGCGCAGGCCGCGGCGAACTTCGCCGGGCCGAGCGTGATCGTCTCGTTCATCCTCGCGGCCGTCACGTGCGGCCTCGCGATCATGTGCTACGCCGAGTTCGCCTCGACGGTGCCGGTCGCCGGAAGCGCGTACACGTTCACGTACGCGACGATGGGCGAACTGCTCGCCTGGATCATCGGCTGGGACCTCATCCTCGAGATGTTCACGGGCGCGGCCGTGCTCGCCAAGTACTGGGGCGTCTACCTCGGTGAGGCGCTGCTCGCGTTCGGGCTGCCGTTCCCGGCCACGCTCGAGATCGCGAGCATCGACGTGAGCTGGCCGTCCTTCCTCATCGTCGCGGTCTTCACGGTGCTGCTCGTCGCGGGCACGAAGCTCACGGCCCGCGTGGGGTCGGTGTTCACGATCATCAAGGTCGCGATCGTGCTGTTCGTCATCGTGGTGGGGTTCTTCTTCATCAACGGCGCCAACTACGTGCCGTTCATCCCGGAGGCGGTCCCCACCGAGGGTGGCTCGAGCGACGTCTGGACCCAGTCGCTGTTCGCCTGGGCCACCGGAGCCGAGCCCGCGAAGTACGGCATCTTCGGCATGCTCTCGGCCGCCTCGCTCGTGTTCTTCGCGTTCATCGGGTTCGACGTGGTGGCCACGAGCGCCGAGGAGGTGCGCGAACCGCAGAAGCGCCTCCCGCGCGGCATCTTCCTCGGGCTCGGCATCGTCACGCTGCTCTACGTGCTCGTCTCGATCGTGATGACCGGCATGGTGTCGTACACCGAGCTGGCGGCAGAGGAGACGCCGTCGCTCGCGACCGCGTTCCGCCTCGTCGGACAGGACTGGGCCTCCGCGGTGATCTCGATCGGCGCGCTCGCGGGGCTCACGACGGTCATCATGGTGCTGTTGCTCGGCCTGTCTCGCATCGTCTTCGCCCTCAGCCGTGACGGGCTCCTGCCGCGCTGGCTCTCGAAGACCACGGAGCGCACCAAGACGCCGGCACGGATCCAGATCATCGGCGGCACGATCGTCGCCCTGGTCGCGGCGTTCACCGACGTGGGCCTGCTCGAGGAGATGATCAACATCGGCACGCTCTCGGCGTTCGTCCTCGTGAGCCTCGGCATCATCGTGCTGCGGCGCACGCGTCCCGACCTGCCCCGCGGCTTCCGCGTGCCGTGGTCGCCGGTGCTGCCGATCATCTCAGCCGTGCTCTGCTTCTGGCTGATGCTCAACCTGACGACCCTGACGTGGGTGCGGTTCCTCGTCTGGCTCGTGATCGGCGTCGTCGTCTACCTGCTCTACGGACGCCGCCGCTCCCGCTGGGGCAACGCGGGCGTCAGCGAGGTCGAGCTGCCGACGCCGCAGGGCGCGCCGGCGGCCGACTGAGCTCGCGGGGTCGGGCCGGCCGGCAGCGCGTCGGGCCCAGCGGACTCAGGCCGCCGGCGCGTCCTTGATGGCGAGCAGCAGGTGGCCGCTCGAGACGGTGGAGCCCGCCTCGGCGTTCACCAGGCCGATGACGCCGTCCTTGTGCGCCATGATGGGCTGTTCCATCTTCATCGCCTCGAGCACGAGCACCAGGTCGCCCTTGACGACCTTGTCGCCTTCGGCGACGGCGACCTTGACCACCGTGGCCTGCATCGGCGCCTTGACGGCGTCGCCCGTCGCCGTGTCGACGGCGTGGGCGGCCGTCCGGCGGCGGGGAGCGGGCCCGGCCGTCGCCGCGCTGCCGGCGGACGTGCCGCTCACGAGCTTCTTCGGGAGGCTGACCTCGATGCGGCGTCCGGCGACCTCGACGACGACGCTGCTGCGGTCGGCCGGCGCCGCGGACTCGGCGAGCTCGCCCGACCACGGCTCGATGCGGTTGTCGTACTCGGTCTCGATCCACCGCGTGTAGACGGAGAACGGCGCGTCGCCGTCGGGCGCGAATGCCGGGTTGCGCACGATGTCGCGGTGGAAGGGCAGCACGGTGGGCAGTCCGGCGACCTCGAACTCGTCGAGGGCGCGGCGGGCGCGCTCCAGGGCGTCGGTGCGGGAGGAGCCGGTGACGATGAGCTTCGCGAGCAGCGAGTCGAAGGCGCCCGAGATCTCGTCGCCGGTGGTGACGCCGGAGTCCACTCGCACGCCGGGCCCGCCGGGGAAACGGAGCACGTGCACGGGCCCGGGGGAGGGCAGGAAGTTGCGGCCGGGGTCCTCGCCGTTGATGCGGAACTCGATCGAGTGGCCGGATGCGACCGGGTCGGGGTAGTCGAGCGCGCCGCCCTCCGCGAGGCGGAACTGCTCGCGCACGAGGTCGAGGCCGGTGACCTCCTCGGAGACGGGGTGCTCGACCTGGAGGCGCGTGTTGACCTCGAGGAACGAGACCGTGCCGTCCTGGCCGATGAGGAACTCGCACGTGCCGGCGCCGACGTAGCCGACCTCCTTGAGGATGGCCTTCGACGCCTCGTACAGCAGGCGGTTCTGCTCCTCGGTGAGGAAGGGCGCCGGCGCCTCCTCGACGAGCTTCTGGTGTCGGCGCTGCAGCGAGCAGTCGCGGGTGGACACCACGACGACGTTGCCGTGCGCGTCGGCGAGGCACTGGGTCTCGACGTGGCGGGGCTTGTCGAGGTACTTCTCGACGAAGCACTCCCCGCGACCGAAGGCGGCGACCGCCTCGCGGGTGGCCGACTCGAAGAGCTCGGGCACCTCCTCGCGCGTGCGGGCGACCTTGAGGCCGCGGCCGCCGCCGCCGAAAGCGGCCTTGATCGCCACGGGCAGGCCGTGCACGTCGACGAAGTCGAGCACCTCCGAGGCATCCGCCACCGGGTTCAACGTGCCCGGCGCGAGCGGGGCGCCGACCTTCTCGGCGACGTGACGCGCCGAGACCTTGTCGCCGAGGCGCTCGATGGCCTCCGGCGAGGGACCGATCCAGATGAGGCCGGCGTCGATCACGGCGCGGGCGAAGTCGGAGTTCTCGGCGAGGAAGCCGTAGCCGGGGTGCACGGCGTCGGCGCCCGAGCGGCGGGCCACCGAGAGCAGCTTGTCGATGACGAGGTACGTCTCGGCGCTCGTGGTGCCGTCGAGCGCATAGGCCTCGTCGGCGAGCTTGGCGTGGCGGGCATCGCGGTCCTGGTCGGCGTAGACGGCGACGGAGCCGATGCCGGCGTCACGGGCGGCCCGGATGACGCGGACGGCGATCTCGCCACGGTTGGCGATGAGGACCTTCGTGATGCGCGGCATAATGCTCAAGCCTATTGGCCGCCCCCCGAAGGCCTTTGGGTTGCTTCCACAAAAAAGGAACGCAACCCTTGCGGGCGTCGACAATGGTCGTGGGGGCGACGCATCCCGCGGGGCCGCTGATCCGGCCGGTCAGGCCCGGTTCCAGAGGGCGGTCCACTCGACGCCGAGCTCGCGAACCAGGTCGCGCAGCGTCGACAGCGAGAGGCCCACGACCGTCGACGGGTCGCCCTCCACCCGTCGGATGAACGGACCGCCCAGGCTGTCGATCGTGAAGGCGCCGGCCACGAGCAGCGGCTCGCCGGTCGCGATGTACGCGTCGATCTCGGCGTCGTCGAGCGCGGCGAACCGCACGGTCGCGACATCCGCCCGTCCCACCGCCGCGTTCGCGCGGCCGCCGCGATGGTCGATCAGCCAGTGCCCCGACCACAGGTCGCCGTGGCCGCCGTTCTGCGCGAGCCAGCGCTCGCGCGCCACGTCGGGCCGGTGCGGCTTGCCGTGGATGGCGCCACCGGTGAGGAAGGCCGAGTCGCCGCCGAGGATGAGGCCGTCGATCGGCTCGCCGTCGTGGGTGACGCCGACGATCGCCTCGGCCTTGGCCCGCGCGAGCAACTGCACCATGTCGGATGCCTCGAGCCGGCCGGATTCCGCCTCAGCGGCCGCGACGGCCGCCTCCTCGTCGACGCCCGGGGCGATCGCGATGGGCTCGATGCCGGCGGCCCGCAGGGTCTGCAGTCGGGCGGGCGACGTGGAGGCGAGGTAGAGGCGCATTCCCCCATCCTGCCGTCACCGCCGCAGCCTGTGGAATGCTCGGAGCATGGCCGAATCCCGTCGTCGTCCCCGCCGTCCCGATCCGCGTGGCCGCGGCTCCCGGCGTCCGGCCCCCGCTCCGCCCGAGACCGACGGTCCCGTCGTCGAACTCGACGTCGAGCGCGTCGCGCACGGCGGGGTCTTCGTCGCCCACCACGAAGGACGTGTGGTCTTCGTCCCCGACGCCGTCCCCGGCGAGCGGGTCGTCGCCCGGGTCACCGACCGGCGGCACGTCCGCTTCTGGCGTGCCGAGACCCTCGAGGTGCTCACGGCATCGGCCGACCGGCGCGAGCACGTCTGGGCCGAGGCATCCGTCGAACGTGCGCCGGCAGCGCGCGCCGGCGGCGCCGAGTTCGGCCACATCCGCATGGAACGGCAGCGGGCGCTCAAGGCGGAGGTGCTGCAGGACGCACTGGCTCGCATGGCCGGCGTCGAGCGCGACGTGGTGGTGCGCGCCGTCGATCCGTCGCTCGCGCCAGGCGTCACCGCCGAGGGCACGGGGTGGCGCACCCGCATCCGCCTGCAGGTCGACGACGACGGCTCGGTGGGGCCGTACGCCGCGCGGAGCCACACGGTCGTGCCCGTGGCATCCGTGCCCCTCGCCGTTGCCGCCCTGCAGGGGCTCGCACCGCTCGACGGGCGGTTCCCCGGTGCGCGCGCGATCGACCTCGTGGCCCCCTCCTCAGGTGACGCCGCCCTCGTGGTGGTCGACGGTGAGCGGATGCCGCGGGGCCCGCGCCCCACGATCCAGGAGCGCGTCGGCGACCGCACGTTCCGCCTCGACCGCGACGGGTTCTGGCAGGTGCACCGCGGGGCGGCAGCGACCCTCTCGGCCGCCGTGCAGGAGCTCATCGATCCCGACCTCTTCGATCCCCGGGCGGCGAACCTCGACCTCTACGGCGGCGTGGGGCTGCTCGCCGCCGCGGTCGGCGACCGGTTCGGAGAGACGGTGCGCATCACGACCGTCGAGGCCGAGGCCGGTGCCACCGAGCACGCGGGAGCGAACCTCGCCGACTGGGTCGGTGCTCGCGCGGTCACGGCACGGGTCGACCGCTTCCTCGATGACCTCGCCGAGGGCTCGTCCGCCGGAGAGCGGTCCCGCCTTCGTGATGCCACGGTCGTGCTCGACCCGCCGCGGTCGGGCGCGGGCCGCGCCGTGGTCGACCGGCTCGCGGAGCTGCGGCCCCGCCAGCTCGTCTACGTCGCGTGCGATCCGGTGGCCCTCGCGCGCGACGTGGGGCTCCTGCGGGAGCGGGGATACCAGCTCGACGACCTCGTCGCGTTCGATCTGTTCCCGAACACGCATCATGTCGAGGCCGTGGCCAGGCTGACCGCTATCGTGTGACTGTCGGGGAAAGGGGGACACGGATGTCTGGTGAACCACCCACGCCGGTTGCGGCGACCGTCGCGCCGGTTGCGGCGACCGTCGCGATCGTCGACGACCACGAGGCGGTCCGGCTCGGGCTGCGGGCAGCGTGCCGCGAGGCGGGCTACGTGGTGGTCGCCGAGACCGCGAACGTCCCCGACCTGCTCGTCGCCCTCGACGGCCGCTCCTGCGACGTGGTGGTGCTCGACCTCTCACTCGGCGACGGCTCCTCCGTGACGCGCAACGTGCACGCCGTGCGCGACACCGGCAGCGCCGTGCTCGTGCACAGCATCGCCGATCGCGTCGCCGCGGTGCGCGAGGCGCTCGCCGCCGGTGCCGCGGGCGTCATCCCGAAGGCGTCGCCCATGTCCATGGTCATCGGTGCGATCGCGACCGTCGCCAACGGCGAGGTGCTCAACAACGTCGAGTGGGCGAGCGCGATCGAGGCCGACCGCGACTTCGCGAAGGCGCAGCTCGGGCGTCGTGAGCGCGACGTGCTGCACCTCTACGCGTCAGGACTGCCGCTGAAGCTCGTCGCGATGCAGCTCGGCATCGCCCACTCCACGGCCAGGGAGTACCTCGACCGCATCCGGGCCAAGTACGTCGAGGTGGGGCGACCCGCGCCCACCAAGGTCGACCTGCTGCGGCGCGCAGTGGAAGACGGCATCCTCCCCGGACTCGATGGCGAAGGCGGGGATGGCCGCCGTTGAATGGCGGGTCGCGCGACTCGCCACGCGCCGCAGGACCGCGGTCACGCGTGCGCAGGTCGAGACCGTCTCGGGGCGTGCGCTCGGCCTCTTCGGGCTCGTGTTCGGGGCCCAGACGCTCCCGCTCGCACTCGCGCAGTCGTCGGCGCTGATCCCCGGAGCCGGCGCCGCCCTCATGGCGGTGCTCTACGGCACCATGGCGACGCTCGCCGTCGCGAGCGTCGCGAAGGTCGCCGTGCGCGGTGCGGCCCTCGCGCTCGCGGGCCTCTACGCCCTCGCGCTGCTGGTGTGGCCGCTGCTCGTCGTCGATCCTGCCGCACTCGACGGCCAGGCCCCGTGGCTCTACTACATCTGCACCGTCGCCACGGCCGCCGCCGTGATCGCCCTTCCCGTGCCGGGCGCCACCGCGTACACGATCGCCATCCCGATCGTCTACGGCATCATCCGGCTGTTCCCCGCGGGCGGGCAGGTCAACGGCCTGCTCGCGGTGCTCGACGCCATGTACGCGGTCATCCTCGGCGTCGCCGTCCTCGTCATCATCACCATGCTCCGCCAAGCGGCCGAGGCCGTCGACACCGCACAGGAGGGCGCGCTGCAGCGGTACGACCTCGCCGCCCGCCAGCACGCCACCGAGAACGAGCGGGTCAAGGTGGACGCCCTGGTGCACGACAGCGTGCTGACCACCCTGCTCTCGGCCGCGGCCGCGGCGTCACCCGAGGAGCAGGCGCTCGCGGCGCGCATGGCCCGCGATGCGATCAACCGGCTCGACGAGGCCGGCGCCTCCGGCCCGCGGGCGCTCGAGAACGTGGGACTGCCGGTGCTCGTCCGGCGGTTGCGGGCGGCACTCACGACCTTCTCGGCCCCCTTCACCGTGCGCGTGGTGAACGCGGGCGGGGTGGAGCTGCCCGTCGAGGCGGTCGAGGCGCTGTACACGGCGTCCGTGCAGGCGATGGTGAACAGCATGCAGCACGCCGACGAACCCGGACGCGCCACGCGACGAGAGCTCCGGATCCGCGGGGTCCGGGCCGGCGGCTGCGTGATCGAGATCGCCGACAACGGCGCAG
This sequence comes from Agromyces sp. P2_B3, assembly GCF_056404815.1. Taxonomy (NCBI): domain Bacteria; kingdom Bacillati; phylum Actinomycetota; class Actinomycetes; order Micrococcales; family Microbacteriaceae; genus Agromyces; species Agromyces sp. P2_B3. The sequence goes on from NZ_JBFUDH010000002.1 coordinate 285,565, forward strand.
GCTTCGACCGGTCGAGCGTGCCCGACGAACGGCTCGGGCTCCGGGTGTCGATCGAGGAGCGCATGGCCAACGCGGGCGGCAGCGCCGAGATCGTGTCCGCTCCGCACCACGGCACGACGATCACCATCGCCTGGCCCGCCGGCGCGTCAGGGGGCGACGCATGATCACCGTGCCCCGCTGGCTCCTCCTCGCGCTCGGCGCCCTCTTCTCGATCTACCATGTGGTGCTCGGCATCTACTCGCTGAACATCCCGCGCTCGCCGCTGCCCACGATCGTCGCGCTCGTGCTCTACTCGGTCGCGACGGCCGCGAGCCTCTGGCCGGCGAAGCGCATGCGGATGCCCGATTGGCTGGCCGCGTTCGACCTCGCCGTGAGCATCGTGATGCCCCTCCTGGTGACGAGCCAGCTCGATCCCGATGACCCGAACGGATACGCGACCTGGTACGTCGCCGCGGTCGGCACGCTGATGACCATCGCGGCGGCCAGGCGCCAGCTGGTGGCCGCGTGGACCGGCGTCATCGTGCTCGCGGTGCAGACGGTGATCTGGGCCGGGCCGATCGCGCTCGGCACCCTCGGCGTGATCGGCAGCATGGTGTGGGTGGCGATCGCCCACATGCTGACCACCGCCCTCACGACCGCAGCGCGGGAGACCCGGCGGTACGCCCAGGCCGAGCGCGAGGCGGCCGCGTGGCAGGCCGCCCAGGACGCGCACCTCTTCGAGGGTCGCATGCGACTGGCCCAGACGAATCGCATCGCGGCACCGATGCTCCGCCGCATCGCCGACGTCGGCGGTGTCCTGACCGAGGGCCAGCGGCGCGAATGCCGAATGCTCGAGGCGGCGATCCGCGACGAGATCCGGGGCCGGATGCTGCTGACCGACGCGGTGCGCAGCGAGGTGCAGCGCGCGCGTGAGCGCGGCATCACCGTGACGCTGCTCGACGAGGGCGGCATCGACGACCTCGACGAGCCCTCACGCGACCGCGTGCTCTCGCGCCTGGCGGAGGCGGTGGCGCGGTCGAACGCCGATCGCATCATCGCCCGCACCGCTGCGGAGGGCTCTCCGGTCGCCGTGACCGTGGTGGGCCTCAGGGAGCCGCTCGACGGCGCAGCGCCGGCACAGAACACCGACGACCTCGAGGTCGAGTTCTGGATGGAGATCCCGCGCAGCGAGGTGACCCGTGCGTGAGGTTCCCCCGACATGAAGGTGGGGGGCCGATCTGAGATCGACCCCCCATCAAGCCCGAGCCACGGCGACAACCCGAATATCGCCCTGACTCGCCCCCAACGGTCACCGGTTACCCGACCGGTGACGGTGGCGACTCCATCACGGAGCCTGCAACACCCATACTGGACCAGATCCAATGGATCGCAAAGTCATCATTTGGGGGGACAAACGAGGGTTTCGGGGGACAACCCCGACCGATCGTTCCGAGCGGCCCCCGCGATACGGCGGCGGCGGCTCCCCGGCTCCGCATCGGCCGACGCCGAACGGGGGACACGCCGGGTCAGCGCGTGGATCGCGACCAGGCGCCGCGGCCGACCTCGATGGGGGCGCGGAGGGCGTTGCCGCTCCGGACCCAGGGGTCGCGGCGGGGCTCCTCGTCGATCGCCGCGGCCCCGCCGGCCTCGTCGAGTGCCGCGAGGAGCACCGCGGCCACGGCGGCGGCCTCCTCGTCGCTCACCTGACGGGTGACGAATCGGATGGCGTCGACGCGGTCGTCGCCCGTGGCGTCGCCCGATGGTCCGGCGGTGCCGGGTGCACCGGGTGCGCCGGGTGTGCCCGTCGTGGTGTCGTCGGTCATGGCGCCCCCTACAGCGGGATGTTCCCGTGCTTCTTCGGCGGCAGGCTGGCCCGCTTGGTGCGGAGCGCCCTGAGCGCCTTCACGACGGCCACGCGGGTCGCCGCGGGCTCGATGACGCCGTCCAGCTCGCCGCGCTCGGCGGCCAGGAACGGGGAGGCGACGTTGTACGTGTACTCGTTCGCGAGCTTCGTCCGCACCGCCGCGACATCCTCGCCCGCCTCCTCGGCGCGCTTGATCTCGCCGCGGTAGAGGATGTTCACGGCGCCCTGGCCGCCCATGACGGCGATCTCAGCGGTGGGCCAGGCGAGGTTGATGTCGGCGCCGAGCTGCTTGGACCCCATGACGATGTAGGCGCCGCCGTAGGCCTTGCGCGTGATGATCGTGACGAGCGGCACGGTCGCCTCGGCGTAGGCGTAGAGCAGCTTCGCGCCGCGGCGGATGACGCCCGTCCACTCCTGGTCGGTGCCGGGCAGGTAGCCGGGCACGTCGACGAGGGTGAGGATCGGGATCGAGAACGCGTCGCAGAATCGCACGAAGCGGGACGCCTTCTCGCCGGCGGCGATGTTCAGCGTGCCGGCCATCTGGCTGGGCTGGTTCGCGATGATGCCGACCGAGCGCCCCTCGATGCGGGCGAAACCGATCACGATGTTCGGCGCGAACAGCGGCTGCACCTCGAGGAAGTCGCCGTGGTCGACGATGCCCTCGATGACGGCGTGCATGTCGTAGGGCTGGTTGGGGGAGTCGGGGATGACCGTGTTCAGGCGCCGGTCGTCGTCGGTGATCTCGAGCTCGGGCTCGGCGTCGTAGACAGGGGCATCCGACATGTTGTTGTCGGGAAGGAACGAGATGAGCGTGCGCGCGTAGTCGAGCGCGTCGGACTCGTCGCTCGCGAGGTAGTGCGCCACACCCGAGACGGTGTTGTGCGTCAGCGCGCCGCCGAGCTCCTCCATGCCGACGTCCTCGCCGGTGACGGTCTTGATGACGTCGGGACCGGTCACGAACATCTGGCTGGTCTTGTCGACCATGATCACGAAGTCGGTGAGCGCGGGCGAGTAGACCGCGCCGCCGGCGGCGGGGCCGCAGACGATCGAGATCTGGGGGATGACGCCGGATGCCGCGGTGTTCCGCCGGAAGATCTCGCCGTACTTGCCCAGGGCGACGACGCCCTCCTGGATGCGCGCGCCGCCCGAGTCGAGGATGCCGATGATGGGCACGCCGGTCTTCAGCGCGAGCTCCATGACCTTGATGATCTTCTCGCCGGCCACCTCGCCGAGGGAACCCCCGAAGATCGTGAAGTCCTGCGAGTACACCGCGACCTGCCGGCCGTGGATCGTGCCGGTTCCGGTGACCACGGCATCGCCGTAGGGACGCTTCGCCTCCATGCCGAACGCGTGGGTGCGGTGCCGGACGAACTCGTCGAGCTCGACGAACGAGCCGGGATCGAGCAGCTCGGCGATGCGTTCGCGAGCCGTCATCTTGCCCTTGGCGTGCTGCTTCTCGATCGCGGACTCGCCCGACGCGGTCACCGCTTCGTGGTACCGCCGCTTGAGGTCGGCGAGCTTGCCGGCGGTCGTGGAGAGGTCTGGGCCGTCAGTCGATTCGGTCACGCCGTTCACTCTACCGGCGAGCATCCGGCCGACTTCGTTGATGGTTTCCTACAAATCCGCCGGGTGACGTGGTGCATTCCCGTCACGCGCGGAACTGGGAGACTGTCGGCATGGACCTTCCGCTCAGCCGCGCGGCGGTGCCGCGCCTCGAGTTCCTCGCGTCGACGGGCTCCACCAACGACGACCTCCGCGCCGGCGCCGTCGGACCTGAGGCGGCGGCCTGGCCGCATGGATCCGTGATCGTCACCGACGACCAGACCCGCGGGCGCGGGCGCCTCGGTCGCGTCTGGCTCGCCCCGACGGGCAAGACGCTCGCGATCTCCGTGCTCCTGCGTCCGGCGCTCCCGGGCGGGACGGAGTTCCCCGCCGACGCGTACGGCTGGATCCCGCTCATCGCCGGCGCCGCCATGACGGAGGCGGTGCGACGCGAGGTCGACGCCGCGGCATCCGCAGTGCTCGACGCCGACGAGGACGACCGCAGCGGCGGCGTCGACGTGGCACTCAAGTGGCCGAACGACGTGCTCGTGTCGGACTACAAGGTCTGCGGCATCCTCTCGGAGCTGCTGCCCGGGGCCGGCGCGGTCATCGTGGGCGCGGGCCTGAACCTCACCCTCGACGAGCACGACCTTCCCACGCTCACGTCCACGTCGCTCCAGCTCGTGACCGGCGTGCCGCCGCACGCCGACCGGGTGCTCGCCGACTACCTCGGCACCTTCCTCGGGCTCGTGCGGGCATTCTCCGAGCACGGGGCGGACGCCGCGGCGAGCGGCATCGCCGACCGGGTCAGCGGCCTCTGCGGCACCCTGGGAACGGACGTGCGCGTCGAGCTGCCCGGCGGACGGGAGCTCCTCGGGGTCGCCGAGCGCCTCGACCGCGACGGCCGGCTGGTCGTGCGCGACGGGAATGGGGAGCTGCAGGCTGTCGCCGCCGGGGACGTCACGCACCTGAGGTATTAATGGGCGTATGAGCCCAGCCGTGCCGCAGCCCGCCGTTCCGCCGGCGATGCCGGCCGAGCGCGTCGTCGCACGGCTGCGGCGGCATGCGCGAGTGCTCATCGTGCCCGCAGCGCTGCTCGTCGTGGTTGCGGGCGCCGGAACCTACGGGGTGCTCGTGCTGCCCGAGTTCTGGCAGCAGCTCGCCGTCGTCGGGGTCGGCCTGCTCGTCCTGGTGCTCGGGTGCATCCTGCCGTTCCTCGCCTGGCTCGCCCGGCGGACCACGATCACCACCCGGCGGATCATCTCCCGCAGCGGCCTGTTCGCGCGCGTGCGCCGGGAGCTGCTGCACAGTCGCGGGTACGACGTGGTCGTGCGCCGGACGTGGGGGCAGAGCGCGTTCGGGTCGGGCGACGTGCGGATCAACACGGGGCACGAGCATCCGTTCGTCATCGCCGACGTGCCCAAGCCATTCCAGGTGCAGGCGGCGCTCCAGGAGCTCATGAACGAGGCGCGATCCCACGTGGCCGACCGGCGGCGCGCCGACCAGTCGATCGCCGACGGCGACACCATCGCCTGGGGCGGACGCTGAAGCCGATCGCGGTGCGGCGATCGCCCGATGGCGCCGTTCTTTCCACGTGGTGCGGCGGCGGGCGCCCGGAGGACGTAACGTAGACAGGTGGTCTCGTGCGCCCCCGAGCGCGAGCCGCATGATGAAGGGTTCCAGTTGGCCGACGAATGCATCCACGGTTTCGATGACGGCCTCTGCGCCATCTGCTTCCCGCCGAAGGAGCCCGAGCCCAAGCCGGTGGTCGTCGCTCCGCGCACCCGGAACGCCGACGGCACGCGGGCCGCGCGTCCGGCGCGTCCCGCCGCGCGGGTCCCGGGGAGCGCCCGGGCCGGAGCGCCCGCGGCCGGCACGCCCGTCGACCCCAAGACGGTCCGCATCTACCACCTGACCCACGTCGACAACCTCGCGTCCATCCTCGGGGAGGGCGCGCTGCTCGCCGACGGAGCCGGTGCGGCGCCCGCGGTCGACCTGTCGGCGCCCGACGCGCGCGCGTTCCGTCGGGCCGCCCCGATCGACCACGTCGACGCGGTCGTCGCCGACTATGTGCCGTTCCTGCTCTCCACCGACGCCCACGTCTGGAACGCCATCCGCACCGCGACGCCCGATCCGCGGCTCGCGTCGGGGGCCGTCGAGCGCCAGCCGGCCGACCACGTGATCCTCGTGAGCTCCGTCGCCAGCGCCGTCGGGGCGCGAACCGACACGGCGGGAACGGTGGTCGTCACCGACGCCGACGCCGCGGCGGGCGGCGTGGCCGCGGCATCCGAGTGGCCCGATGTGCTCCGGATGCTGCAGCGACTGCATCGCGAGGAGGAGGGGTCGCGCATGCTGTCAGCCGAGTTCCTCGTGCGGGAGTCACTGCCTCTCGAGCGCGTGCTGCTCATCGCGGTCGGGAACGACCGGGTCCGCGACCGGGTGCGCACGGCGCTCGACGCGGTCGGCCTCAGGACCCGTGTCGCGGTGTACCCGCCGTGGTTCCAGCCTACGGCGCTCGTGGAGGAGTGACCTCGGCGGCACTCGTCGCCGTGGCATCCGTCGCCGTCGCGGCATCCGCCGCTCGCGCGGAATCCGACGCTTCGTCGGGCTCTTCGAAGATCGCGCGCTGCGCCTCCTCGACCCGGTCGAGGTTCGACAGGCCGTCGCTGCGATGCTGCCCGTAGACCCAGTAGCGGTAGAGCACGAATCGGAAGGCCGTGCCGAGCGCGAGGCCGACGACGTTGGTCGAGATGTTGTCGGCGAGCAGGCTGGTGTATCCGAGCCAGTGGTGGGTGATCCACAGGCAGCCCAATGAGATGAGCATGCCGCCGACGGACACGATCGTGTACTCGATGAACTCGCGCACGTAGTTCCGCCGGCGGTGCGCCCGGAAGGTCCAGTAGCGGTTGCCCAGCCAGTTGAAGATGATCGCGACGCTCGTCGAGATGGTCTTCGCGCCGATCGCGGACTGCGCCCAGTGATCGTCGCCGAAGACCCCGAGCCGCAGCAGGTTGAAGAGCGTGACGTCGATCACGAGGCCGATGAGGCCGACCACGCCGAACTTGACGACATACGCGAGCAGGCCGTGCCAGAGGCGGGCGAAGGCGCTGCCGACTCGTGTGGACACCGCCACATCCTATGTCGTCGGCCTCGGCCTAGACTGAACGAGGCGCCCTCGCAGCGGCGCATCGACGGACGACGGCGAATGGAGTGCACGGGTGCGGGTCGGAGTGATCGGCGGCGGGCAGCTCGCCCGGATGATGATTCCCGCGGCGATCGAGCTCGGAGTGGAGCTCCGGGTCCTCGCCGAGGCCGACGGCATGTCGGCGGCGCTGGCCGCCGACCGCGTTGGCGACTACACCGACGCCGAGACGGTGCTCGCGTTCGCGCGTGACGTCGACGTGGTGACCTTCGACCACGAGCACGTGCCGCAGGACGTGCTGCGGCGTCTCGTCGACGCCGGCATCCCCGTGCACCCCGGGCCCGACGCGCTTCGCTTCGCACAGGACAAGCTGCTCATGCGCGAGCGCCTCTCGGAGCTCGGCCTGCCGGTGCCCGACTGGGCGCGCGTGCAGACCACCGACGAGCTCGACGACTTCATCCGCGACCACGGCGGGTCGGCGGTGGTCAAGACGCCGCGCGGCGGCTACGACGGCAAGGGCGTGCGCGTCGTCCGCGCTGCGGCCGAGGTGGCGGAGTGGTTCACCACCGTCGCCGAGGACGGCCGTGGCGGAGCGCTCCTCGTCGAGGAGCTCGTCGACTTCCGCCGTGAGCTGGCCCAGCTCGTGGCTCGCCGGCCCTCCGGCGAGATCGTCGCCTGGCCCGTCGTCGAGACCGTGCAGGTCGGGGGCGTCTGCAGCGAGGTCATCGCGCCCGCCCCGCATTCGGCGGGTCGGCTAGCGGATGTCGCCGCGGATGTCGCGATCACGATCGCCGAGGGCCTCGGCGTCACCGGCGTGCTCGCCGTCGAGCTGTTCGAGACGACCGACGATCGGGTCCTCGTGAACGAGCTCGCCATGCGGCCGCACAACAGCGGTCACTGGTCGATGGACGGCTCGACGACCGGCCAGTTCGAGCAGCACCTGCGCGCGGTCCTCGACCTGCCCCTCGGCGGCACCGGAAGCCACGAGGCGTGGTCGGTCATGGTCAACGTGCTCGGCGGACCATCCGAGGGCACCCTCGCCGACCGCTACCCCGAGGCGCTCGCCGGGCACCCCACCGTGAAGCTGCACAACTACGGCAAGGCACCGCGACCGGGCCGCAAGGTCGGCCATGTCACGGCGATCGGCGACGACCTCGACGACGTCGTCTACGAGGCCCGCGCCGCGGCGGCGGTCTTCCAGGACTGAGCGGGCAGCGCGCGGAATCAGAGGTCGGCGTGCAGCTGCCAGACCCGCTCGGCGGAGTCACGCCAGCTGAAGGCGCGAGCCCGGTCGTGCCCGGCGATCGACAGCCGCTCGGCGATCGTCTCGTCGGTCGCGACCGTGGAGATCGCCGCGGCGAGCCGGTTCACGTAGCCGTCGCCCGCGACGCCGACTGCCACCGCCAGCCCGGCTCCCGCCGCCGTCTCGACGTACTCGGGGATGTCCGAGTGGATCACGGGCGTGCCGAGCGAGAACGCCTCGATGAGCGTCGCGGGGTCGCCCTCCTCATGCCGTGGTGCGATGAACGCGACCGCGCCGCCGAGCACCACCGCCAGGTCTTCGTCGGAGAGCGTGTCGAACGACTGCACCATGCCGCGACGGAGCCCTGACTCCTCCGCCACGTTCGCGAGCTGTTGCTCGCCCCACTCCCGCGGCCCGATCACCGCGAGCGGAAGCTCCGGCATGCCAGGGCGGCCGAGTGCGGCGAGCACATCGCCGACGCCACGGTGCGGCTCGAGCGAGCCGATCGTGACCAGGTAGGCGCGTGGCAGCCCGAGGGCCTCGAGTCGCCGTTCGACATCCGGTGGGACCGTGAGTCCCGACCGAGCCGCGGAGCTGATGACCCGGATGCGGTCCCCGAAGTCGTAGAGGTCGCCGATCCGGCCGGCAAGCGCGTGCGTCGAGGCGACGACGGCGTCCGCGTGCTTCCAGGCGCGCTTGAGCATCGCGCGTCGCCAGGCGCCCTCGACCGTCGACAGCGACTCGGGGTGCGTCGACGCCATGGTGTCGTGCACGGTCACCACCACCTGGTTGCCGCTCGCGCGGTCGTGCTTGCGCAGCGGCGCGAACAGGCTGGGGGAGTGGATGATGCCGCCCCCCGGCGAGGTCGTCAGTCCGACCTGCCACGCGGCGGCGAGCTCGCGGCGGGCCAGTGAGGTGCGGTAGAGGTCGGCGAGCCCGGGGAGTTCGGCCTCGATGCGCTCGTAGTCGGCGGGCGGAGACGACGAGACGATGCCGGCCACCTCGCAGTCGGCGGGAGCGCTCGAGATGAGCGAACGCGTGAGGTCGAGGGTGTACCGCCCGACCGCACCCGGTACGGGAGCCGTCAGCTGGTCGACGATGACGCGCAACCGTGTGGTCATGTCCGCTCGCCTCCTGTTCCCGTTCAATCTATCGCCAGCGTCTGACCGCCCGCCGTGCCCTGTGGAGAGCGCGACGGACCCTCTGCGTGCCTTCGGGGAACTGCCAGTGCAGCCGTCTACACTCATCGGGTGACTGCAGCTACCACCCCGCTCGTGGGCGTCGTGATGGGTTCCGACTCCGACTGGAACGTGATGCGCGAGGCATCCGAACTGCTCGAGGAATTCGGCGTCGCCCACGAGGTCGAGGTCGTCTCGGCGCACCGCACGCCCGAGAAGATGATCGCCTACGGTAAGGAGGCAGCCGCCCGCGGCCTCAAGGTGATCATCGCCGGCGCTGGGGGAGCGGCCCACCTGCCGGGCATGCTCGCCTCGGTCACGACCCTGCCCGTCGTGGGCGTGCCCGTGCCGCTGTCGCGGCTCGACGGGCTCGACTCCCTGCTCTCGATCGTGCAGATGCCGGCAGGCGTGCCCGTGGCCACCGTGTCCATCGGCGGCGCGAAGAACGCCGGCCTCATCGCCGTGAAGATCCTCGCGACGTCGGATGCCGCGTTGAGCGCCGCCCTCGCCGACTACGCCATCGCCCTCGCCGCCCTCGTCGAGGAGAAGAACGAACGGCTCAAGTCCACCCGATGAGTCTCGCCGCAAGCCCGATCCGCTTCCCGGATGTCGCCTCCCGCACGGTCATGACCCGCCGCGCGTGGTGGCTCATCGTGCTCAACGTGCTCATCCCCGGCTCCGCCCAGGTGCTCGCCGGCGACCGCAAGCTGGGACGCTTCGGACTCGGGGCGACCCTGACGCTCTGGTTCCTCGCCGTCGCCGCCCTGGTCGTCTGGTTCGTCTGGCCGACCGTGCTCTACACGGTGTTCTCGACGAGCATCACCCTCTGGGTGGTCGCGGCCCTCCTCGTGTTCTACGCGGTGCTGTGGGCCATCCTGACCCTCGACACGCTGCGCCTCGTGCGGCTCGTGAAGACCGCTCCGTCGGCCCGTGCGTGGGTCGCCGCGCTGTCGGTCGTGCTCATGGTGGCCGTCTCCGGCACGGCTGCCTACGGCGCGTACCTCGCGACGACGGCGAGCGGATTCCTCTCCTCGGTGTTCGTGGCCGGACCGAGCGAGCCGCCCATCGACGGCCGCTACAACGTGCTCCTTCTCGGCGGCGACGCCGGGCCCGACCGCGACGGGCTCCGGCCCGACAGCATCCGGGTGGTGAGCATCGACGCGGAGACGGGCCAGGCCGTCACCATCGGCCTCCCACGCAACATGGTCGACGTCCCCTTCAACGAGGACTCGCCCCTGAATTCGGTCTATCCCGAGGGATACGGAGCCATCGACGGCTGCGAGGTGGACGTCTGCATGCTCAACTCGATCTACACCGAGGTCGAGCTGAAGAGCCCCGACATGTATCCCGACGCGGTCTCGCAAGGCTCCGAACCGGGCATCGAGGCGATGCGGGATGCCGCGGAGGGCATCACCGGATTGCCGATCCAGTACTACGTGCTGATCGACATGGCAGGATTCCAGCAGCTCATCGACGCACTGGGCGGCGTGACGATCAACGTTCCCGAAGACGTACCGATCCACGCCGACGAGACCTTCACCACGGTTGCGGAGTGGATCCCCGCCGGCGAGCAGCACCTCGACGGCTACCACGCGCTCTGGTACGCGCGGTCCCGCCATGGCACGAGCGACTACGACCGGATGGCCCGTCAGCTGCAGCTCCAGGAGGCAGTGCTGGCGCAGTTCAATGCAGCCAACGTGCTCTCGAAGTTCCAGGAGATCGCTGCGGCGGGATCGCAGGTCGTGAAGACGGACGTGCCGCAGGGAATGCTCGGGTACTTCGTCAACCTCGCGTCGAAGACGAAGGAGCTGCCGGTGATCGACGTGCCGCTCGTGCCCGACAACGGCGTGGATCCCGAAGATCCCGACTACGACTACATCCGCCAGCTGGTGCAGCAGGCCGTGTTCCCGCCTGCGTCAGAGGAGCCGGCGGAGGGCTGACCTGCCCCGTGGACGCGACGGTCAGGTGATCAGGGCCTTCAGCCACGTCGGGATCATGCCGCGGCGACGGATCAGGCCGTGCACCGTTCCCGTGCCGATCGCCAGCACCTGCGCGAGGCGCTGGGGGCCGCTCACCATCGAGACGATCATGCCGCCCATCTCGCGCTTCAGCACCGCGAGCACCCAGCGCGGGCGCTTGCGAGCGTTCCGGAAGATGAGGTCGATGTTGTTCCTTGCGATGTAGTAGCGCCGGAACGGGGAGTGGTACTGGTATGTTGCGATGCGTCCGCTTCGACGATGGCGCATGGGGATGCCGAACGGACGCAGCTCGGCGCGCCGTCCGATGGAATGGCGGATGTCGGTTCCCTTCGCGACGGCGATGCGGAAGCCGTGATCGCGCACCCGAAGGCAGTACTCCGTGTCGACGCAGTCGATGACGAGGCCCTCATCGAACACCCCGGCGACTTGGAGGCACTCACGCGAGATGACGAAGCCAGACTGGATGGCCTCCGGGACGAGCCCCAAGCCCTCTGGCGACCACCACGTGGGAATGGCCGGCTGGCCGTTCACCCGGTCGGTGCAGACGATGCCGAGCCGCGTCACGGGGTTGGCGCGTGCGAAGGTGCCGAGGCACGCGGCGACGTAGCCGTCGGGAAGGGCGGTGTCCTGGTCGGTGTTAACGACGAAGTCCGCGCCGTCGTCGAGTGCGGCCGCGACGCCGACGTTGAGCGCTCGAGCGATCCCCGCGTTCCGCTCGAGGCGGATGACGCGCACCGACGGGGCCGCTAGCCGCTCCAGAACCTCATCCGCTGCTGGGCCGGACCCGTCGTCGACGACGATGACCTTGTCGACTTGCGCGGCCAGCGCCCGCACGTTCCCGAGCACGGCGGAGTCGGGTTGGTAGGTGGGAACGACCGCGATGACCCGCGGTGCCGCGCCCCATGGGACCGGCCGTCGCTCGCGGACGGGGACGGTTCCGACGGGGCGCGCATGGGGCATTAGGCTATTTTAGAGCCGCCGTCGGAAGGAAATGATCGAGCGTGTCCGCCGCCAAGAAGCCAGCAGGTCGCGCCACGACGCCCCGACCTCCCTCAGTGGACGAACTCCGCACCGAGCAGGAGCTCTCGCTCGTCGACCGGGTGATCGGCCTCGAGCAGCAGCTCAACGAGCGTTCCGAGCGCCAATTGCTGTCGCCCTCGGAGCAGGTCGCCGTCGAACGGCGCCTGCACGCCATGAGCACCTCGCCTGAATGGCGCATCGGTCGGCTCGCCACCTTCCCGCTCCGCGTGGCCCGCTACGTCAAGCGCCGAGTCATCCGATGACGGCGCGGACCCGAGGCGCCGACGGTATCGAGGTCTGGATCACGACCGCGGGGCGGCCGGGCACGGATGTCGCGACATCCGTGGGCTGCGCCGCCGCGGCAGGCGTCGCTCCCGAGAACATCTTCCTCATCATCGATGCGGAAGGCGGAGCGGATGCCCGCGAGGCCAGGGCGCTCGTGGACTCCCTCGGACTCGGCCAGCTCGCGGCCGACGTCGCGGCGCTCGACGAGCGCCTCGGCGCGACGACGGCCCGCACCATCGTCCTGGTCCGGTCCGCGAGGCTGGCGACGTCGGGATGCGCGGCGATCAGCGGATTCCTGGACCGGTTCGCCGAGGTGGCCATGGTCTACGGCGACTCCAACGACAGCGGCGGCCGTGACGTGCTGCGACCGGCGTACTCGCCGATTCGATTGCGCGGCAGCGACTTCCTGGGCCCCATCATCGGCCTCCGGGTCGACGCCATCCGCGCGCTCGGCGGCATCACGGGAATCGGCGTCGACACGTTCGCTTTCGAGCTCGCGTTGCGCGCCGGCGCATCCGTCGCCCTCCTGCCCGAGGTGATTGCGACGAGCGACGCCCTCGCCGTCGGTCCGACCGACGACCTGCGGGCCGCTGTCGAAGCGGTGTTGCCCCCGAGGGCCGCCGTGGAGCAGCTCACGCCGGGACTCCGTCGCGTGCGATATGGCGTTGCGGGCGAACCCCTTGTCTCGATCGTCATCCCCACACGCGGTGGGTCCGCCTGGATCGCGGGAGCCGATCGCGTGCTCGTGGTGGATGCCGTGCGGGGGATCGTGGAGACCTCGACCTATCGCAACGTCGAGTTCGTGATCGTCGCCGACGCCGAGACACCCGGCGAGGTGCTGGCCGATCTCACGGCGCTCTGCGGCGACCGGCTGACCCTCGTGAGCTGGGATGCCGAGTTCAACTTCAGTGCCAAGATGAACCGCGGCGCCGCGGCCGCGCGTGGCGACTACCTGATCCTGCTCAACGACGACGTCGAGCTCGTCACGGTTGACTGGATCGAGACGATGCTCGGACTGGCACAGCAGCCCGGCGTCGGCATGGTGGGGGCCCAGCTCTACTTTGAGGACAGCACGCTGCAGCATGCGGGCCAGGTCTACTCCGGAGGTGTCGCCGGTCACGCCGCCTTCGGCTGGGCCGGGGGCCGCGACGACTCCCTGCGCTCCCTCACCATCGATCGCGAGGTCTCGGGTGTGACGGCCGCCTGCGCGATGATCTCCCGCGACCTGTACACCGAGGTCGGCGGCTTCACCCTGGCTCTGCCCGGCAACTACAACGACGTCGACCTCAACCTCAAGGTACGCGCCACAGGCCGCACAGCCGTGTTCTCGCCGTGGGTCCGGCTATATCACTTCGAGTCCAAGTCGCGCGATCCGCGTATCCTGCCCACCGACCTCGAGACCCTGCAGGGCAGGTGGCTGCGCCGGATGCAGGTCGAGATGTACTCCCGGATGCTCTGACCCCGACAGTAGGCGCCGTGTCAGAGCCGCTCGGCCAGGCCGGCGTCGCCGCGCACGCGCACGACGGCATCGGCGAGGGCGTCGGGAGAGGTGTCGCAGGCACGCCGCGTTGTAGCGGGCGATCGCATCCGGCGGGGATGGGATCATCTGGTGACCACGATCGAGAGTCGTCACCCGAGTTCGAGTACTCCTGCCGCGGCGGCTACGGAGAGCGCTTCGCGCCAGTCGCGCATCGGCGTGAGTCCTGCGGCCGCCCAGCGGTCGTGACCGAGTACCGAGAAGGCGGGGCGCGGTGCAGGCCGGACGAAGGCGGCGCTGTCGGTGGGGGAGATGCGCTCGGGGTCTAGTCCGGCCTCCTCAAGCACAGCGCGGGCGAATCCGAACCAGCTCGTGCTGCCGCTGTTCGTGCCGTGGTAGATGCCCGCCGGGGCATCCGCGTCGATCAGCTCGACGATCTGCACCGCCAGGTCGGCGGTCCAGGTGGGCTGGCCGACCTGGTCGTCGACGACGGTCCACGTCTCGCGGGAGTCGGCGATCGCGAGCATGGTCTTCGCGAAGTTCGGGCCGCCTGCTCCGTAGAGCCACGCCGTGCGGACGATGTAGGTGCTCTCGGGGTTCGCCTCGAGCGCGAGACGCTCGCCCGCGGCCTTCGTGCGTCCATAAGCCGAGATCGGGTCGTACGGTTCGTCCTCGGCGTACGGCTCGCTCGCCGATCCGTTGAAGACGTAGTCGGTCGAGATGGACACGAACTTCGCCCCCGCCTCGGCGGCCGCGGTCGCGAGGTTCAGTGCTCCGGTGGCGTTCACGGCGTAGGCCTCATCCTCGTGCGTCTCGGCGTCGTCGACCTTGGTGTACGCCGCAGCATTGATGACGACGTCGTGGCCGGCAACGGCTGCGCGGACCGCCGCGGAGTCCGTCACATCCAGGTCCGCCCGTCCGAGAGCGGTCACCTCACGGCCGGTCAGTGCCTTCTGAAGGTCGAGGCCGAGCATTCCGGATGCGCCGGTGATGAGGTATCGCACGGCGCCTACTGCCCCTGGGCGGTGTAGCGCGCCTCGGTGGCGTCCTTCTGGGGAGCCCACCATGCCTCGTTGTCGCGGTACCACGCGATGGTCGCGGCGAGGCCGGCGGCGAAGTCGCCGTACGAGGGCGCCCACCCGAGCTCGGCGCGGAGCTTGGAGGAGTCGATCGCGTAGCGCAGGTCGTGGCCGGGGCGGTCGGTGACGAGGTCGTAGGCGTCGGCGGGCTGCCCGAGTTCGGTCAGGATGAGCTCGACGACATCCTTGTTGTTCTTCTCTCCGTCGGCGCCGATGAGATAGGTCTCGCCGATGCGCCCCTTCTCGAGGATGGTCAGGACTGCCGACGAGTGGTCGTCCGCGTGGATCCAGTCCCGCACGTTCTCGCCGGTGCCGTAGAGCTTCGGGCGTTCGCGGCGCAGCACGTTCGTGATCTGGCGGGGGATGAACTTCTCGACGTGCTGGTACGGACCGTAGTTGTTCGAGCAGTTCGAGATCGTCGCCTTCACCCCGAAGGAGCGCACCCACGCGCGCACGAGCAGGTCGCTTCCGGCCTTGGTCGAGGAGTAGGGGCTCGAGGGGTTGTACGGCGTGTCCTCGGTGAAGCGCTGGGGATCGTCCAGTTCGAGGTCACCGTAGACCTCGTCGGTGGAGATGTGGTGGAACCGCACGTCGTGACGGCGTGCCGCCTCGAGCAGCGTGTAGGTGCCGACGATGTTGGTGTCGAGGAACGGCCGCGGGTCGTCGAGCGAGTTGTCGTTGTGGCTCTCGGCGGCGTAGTGCACGACGGTGTCGTGCTCGGCGAACAGGGAGTCGACGAGCGGGGCATCCGCGATATCGCCCTTGACGAACCGGAAGCGATCCTCGGGCAGTCCTTCGAGCGAAGCGAGGTTGCCGGCGTAGGTGAGCTTGTCGAGCACGGTGACGGTGTGGTCGGTGCTCTTCAGCACGAAGTGCACGAAGTTCGAGCCGATGAAACCGGCGCCGCCGGTGACGAGGATTCTCATGCGCGTGGGTACCTGCTTCTCTCACTGTCCAAATCTCAACGAGTCTACCGGTCGATGGTGCCGCCATCTGGGCCCAGTCGTGTTCGCCGACTCGGAATCGTAGGACGCCCGCGGTGGGCATCCGGCCCCCCATGGTGGAAGATTGATCCACTCGAGTCAGGAGACGATGGCGTGGTCGGACCGGAAGTGTACGAGGATCGATTGATGAACCCGATTGGCGAACTGGGAATGGTTCCTTCGGAACCGCACTGGCGGCCGCGACACCTGCCGGTCTCCGCGTGGCACGAGCACGGATTGTTCGCGCGCTGGCTCGTGGGCGCCGTCCGCCCGCGCAGCGTCGTGGAACTGGGCACGCACAACGGGTACTCCTATTTCGTCTTCTGCGGCGCCATCGCCGAACTCGGCATCGACGCAGGGGCGCACGCCATCGACACCTGGCAGGGAGACGACCAGGCCGGCTTCTACGACGATGCCGTATTCGCCGAGGTCGAACGCATCAACGAGCGGGAGTTCGGCGGATTCTCGACCCTGCACCGCGGATACTTCGACGACTACGTCGGCGAGTTCGCACCCGGCAGCGTCGACCTGCTCCACATCGACGGGCGGCACGGCTACGAGGATGTGAAGCACGACTTCGAGTCGTGGCTGCCCACGCTCTCCGATCGCGGCGTGGTGTTGTTCCACGACATCGCCGAGCACCAGCCAGGATTCGGAGTCTGGAGGCTATGGGAGGAACTGGCCGAGCTGTATCCCTCGTTCGCCTTCGAGCATGGTCACGGGCTCGGCGTGCTGGGAGTGGGCTCCGCGCTCCCCGCCGGAATCACGGGATTGTTCGACCTCGACGAACAGGACGTCGCGACGGTCCGTGCGCTGCACGAGGAGTGGGGGAGTGCGCTGACTGCGGAGTACGAACTCGCCGAGGCGCGCGCCGCCCTCGTCCGGCAGGCCGAGAGGATCGAGGTGCTGGAGGGGGACGTCGCCGCGCTCACTGACGAGGTCCGTTCCCTCCACGCTCGCATCGCCGAGATCCAGCAGACGTTGAGCTGGCGGATCACCAAGCCCCTGCGCGTCGTCCGGGCCCACGGACGGCGCTGAACCGGCCGGAGCGGGCGCCTTCGCTAGACTGTTGCGGTGCAGATCCGAGAACTGAAGATCCCCGACAGCTATGAGGTGACGCCGAAGCAGTTCGGTGACGACAGAGGGGTCTTCCTGGAGTGGTATCGCCATGATCGGCTCGAGGACGTCGTCGGGCACTCGCTCGATCTCAGACAGGCCAACACGTCGCGCTCGGCGCGCGGGGTCGTGCGCGGCATCCACTTCGCCGACATCCCGATCGGCCAGGCCAAGTACGTCACGGCGATGCACGGTGCTGTTCTCGACTACATCATCGATATCCGCGTGGGATCGCCGACCTTCGGCCAGTGGGACTCGGTGCTGCTCGATGACACCGATCGTCGGGCCGTCTACATCGCCGAGGGACTCGGCCACGCCTTCGTCGCACTCACCGACGACGCCGTCGTGAGTTACCTCGTCTCCGACACCTTCAATCCCACGCGCGAGCACGGGATCAACCCGCTCGACGAGCAGGTCGCCCTCGAGTTCCCGATCCCCTTCGACGAGCTCCTGCTGTCACCCAAGGACACCGATGCACCGGGCCTCGCGGCCGCCACCGAAGCAGGGCTCCTGCCGACCTGGGATGGCGCACGGGCGTTCTACGACTCCCTGAACCGGAAGGACGGCTGATGCGCGGAATCATCCTCGCCGGCGGATCGGGCACGCGGCTGTGGCCGATCACCAAGGGCATCTCCAAACAGCTGATGCCGATCTACGACAAGCCAATGGTGTACTACCCGCTGTCGACGCTCATGATGGCCGGCATCCGCGAGATTCTGATCATCACGACGCCGGAGTACCACGAGCAGTTCCGCGCCCTCCTCGGCGACGGGTCGTCCCTCGGGCTGCGCCTCGAGTACGCCTCGCAGCCATCGCCCGACGGTCTCGCGCAGGCCTTCATCATCGGCGAGGAGTTCATCGGCGACGAGAGTGTCGCCCTCGTGCTCGGCGACAACATCTTCCATGGCACGGGCCTGGGCTCGTCGCTCCGCAAGAACACCGAGATCGACGGCGCCGTGATCTTCGCCTACCAGGTCAGCAACCCCCGCTCGTACGGCGTCGTCGAGTTCGACGAGGACTTCACCGCACTGTCGATCGAGGAGAAGCCCGAGACGCCGAAGAGCAACTACGCCGTTCCCGGACTGTACTTCTACGACAACTCTGTCGTCGAAATCGCCAAGAACATCACACCGAGCGCGCGTGGCGAGCTGGAGATCAGCACCGTCAACGAGCGCTATCTCGAGCAGGGGCGTCTGCACGTCGGCGTGCTCGACCGCGGAACCGCGTGGCTCGACACGGGGACATTCGAGTCGATGATGCAGGCATCCGAGTACGTGCGCGTCATCGAGGACCGGCAGGGATTCAAGATCGGGTGCATTGAGGAGATCGCCTGGCGTGCGGGCTGGATCGATGACGACGCGCTTGCGGAGCTCGCGGCCCCGCTGGTCAAGAGCGGCTACGGCCGGTACCTGATGCAGCTCATCGGTCGCTGAACGACGAGGTTCAACGGCCCGCGCGGCGCGTCATCCTCGTCGCCCAGGCAGCGCGCGTCGAGAGGCCGATCGCGATCGTGGCGCGCAGGGGCCACAACAGCGGGTGGGCATACTTCTTCTCGATGAAGCGGCGCGCGCTGGCGTGGTGGGCCTCGATCATCGCGGCCGACGATCCGCCCGAGGTGGAGTGGGCACCCGTGTGGAGCACCTCTGCCGCCGGCTGGTAGACGTTGCGCCACCCCGAACGGTGGAGGCGATAGCCGAGGTCGACGTCTTCGAAGTACATGAAGAACGACTCGTCGAAGCCCCCGTTCTGCTCGAATGCGGCACGCCGCACGAGAAGGCAGGAACCGGAGAGCCAGCCTGCGTCGCGCTCGGCGACGGCATCCTCGGCGGCGTGGTAGCGGTGCGTCCAGGGGTTGCCCGGCCATATCCCGGCGAACAGGGCATGTCCGACGCCGTTGCGCAGCGAGGGGATGCTGCGCGCGGAGGGGTAGACCGTCTCATCGCTGTTGCGCACGAGCGGACCGACGCTGCCGATGCGCTCGTCGCTCTCGGCCGTCGCGATGAGGGTGTCGAGCGATCCCGGAGACAGGATGACATCGGGGTTGCTGATCAGGACCCAGCGAACCGAGGCTGGCAGCGCACGAACAGCCGCATTGATCGCTCCGCCGTAGCCCGGATTGGACGGCAGCGGGAGGTACGTTCCGCCGTAGCGCTCGACGAGCGGTTCCACAGTGCCCTGGGGCAGGTTGTCGGCCACGACTATCGAGACCGGGGTCGAGGTCGAGTCCTCGATGCTGGTGAGGAATGTCGAGAGCTCGTCGTCGGAGCCGTAGCTCACGGTGACGACGGCGCGTTCGATCATTCCATCGATGATACCGAGCGCACCAGACCCGCTTTTCACAGGAGGGCGGGCTCGACGAGTCCGGACACGTTGAACTGTACGTACCCCGCTCCATGCGGATCGGAGATGACATCCAGGTGGGCGGCGGGGTCGATGAGGGCGAGCGGGACGCCGTCGATGGTGGTGGCACCCGCGCTCAGGACGAGTTGCGGCCCGGAGAAGTTGGCTCCGGTGAGCGAGAACGACACGTCGTAGGTGCCCGGCTCGCTCGGGAGCTGCATCCGGAGACCCTCGCTGTTGAGGCGGTACACCGTCTGTGCGAGCGGCGTCGCGAGGGTGAAGCCGGTGATCCAGTCGACCTTCTCGTGCACGACTGCACGGATGATGACTGTCAGGTCGGCGCCCGGGTGGATGGGGCGGCTGACGGGCGTGCCGTCGGGATGCGCGATCCAAGCGCTGGTCAGGGTGATCGGCTCGCCGCTGACCACGTGGTGGCGTTCCGCGGAGGCCTGCTCTGCGGCGACCCTGTCGCGCTCGTAGCCCTCGCGCAGTGTGCGGATGCCCTCGCCCACATCGCCGTTGTGCACGACCTGGCCCGCGTCGAGCACCACGGCGCGCGTGCAGATGTCGGCTACTTGGTCGGCGGAGTGGGAGACCAGCACGATCGTGCGGCCCTCCCGCTGGAATTGCTTGATCTTCGAGATGCACTTCTGCTGGAAGGGCTCGTCGCCAACCGCGAGCACCTCGTCCACGAGGAGGAGGTCGGGGTCCGAATGCACGGCGACGGCGAAGGCGAGCCGCACGTACATGCCCGACGAGTAGAACTTCACCTGCGAGTCGATGAACTCCCCGATGCCCGAGAACTCCACGATGTCGTCGAAGACCGCGGTGGTCTCCTCTTTCGACATCCCGAGGATCGCGGCGTTCAGGTACACGTTCTCACGGCCGGACAGGTCGGGGTGGAAGCCCGCGCCGAGTTCCAGCAGCGCCGCGACGCGCCCGCGTCGCTCGACGACTCCGGACGTCGGGTCGATGATGCCGCCGATGACCTTGAGCAGCGTGCTCTTGCCGGAGCCGTTATGGCCGATGAGTCCGACGGTCTCGCCGATCTCGATGTCGAGTCCGACGTCCCGGAGGGCCCAGAAATCGCTCTTGGACGCCTTCCGGTTCGAGAAGTAGAGCAGCCGCTCCTTGATGGACTTGTCTTTGTGCAGCACGAAACGCTTGGAAACGTCGGTGAGCCGGACGACGGGCTCAGTGGAGGGTGTCGGCATTTACAGTTCCTGGGCGAAGTTGCTCTGAAGGCGGGAGAAGACGCGCTGGCCGATCCACAGTAGGACGACCCCGACTACGAGGGCCACCAGCATCCGCCACTCCAGGTTCGGCGGCCAGTACTGCGCGGGGTCCTCGGATCCGGCCACCCACATGGCTTTCTGCATTCCGAGCACGGCGAGCGTCACCGGGTTGGCGAGGTAGAGCTCCTCGAGCCACGAACCACCCAGCACCTCGTGGACGAATGCCATGGAGTAAACGATGGGGGACGCCCAGAAGAAAATCAGGATGAAGATCTCGACGAGGTGCTGCACGTCGCGCAGGTAGACGTTGAGTGCCGAGAGTACGAGGGCGAGGGCGGTCGCCACCACCATCGTGAGCAGGATCGACACCGGGACGTAGAGCAGTTCGGCGTGCAGTGGCGGGCGGGCGAGCACCAGCGTCGCCGCGACGAGCACGAGGAACTGCACGACGAAGTTGAACAGGGAGCCGCCGACGGCCGCGAGCGGGAAGATCTCGCGTGGCAGGTAGACCTTCTTCACGAGACCGGCGTTGGCGATGACGGAGGTCGTTCCTGAGGTGATGATCTCGCTGTAGAGCCCCCACACGGTGAGGCCGGTGAAGACGAAGATGGCGAAGTCGGGGATTGAACGCGCTGCACCCAGGAACTGGCCGATCGCGACATAGTAGATGAGGAGTTGGGCGAGAGGCCGCACGAGCGACCAGACGATGCCGAGCGAACTGCCCTTGTACTTCGCGCGGAGTTCACGGCTGATGAGCAGTCCGAGCAGTCGCCGGTAGGCGGCGATCTCCCTGATCGATTGGATCGTGCTGCGGCCGACGGATCCATCCCGGCCGATGCGTTTCAACGGCTCCGCGATGACGCGCGCAGGCGGTTCCGTTCCAGGTGACGTTTCCATCGCCCACTCTTTCTGTGCTGATTCCGGCAATCTTACTGGCCGGTACTGGAGGGCCCGTCCACACCCCGCGTGGTCACCGGCATGGCGGGTGTGGTCGCTAGAATCCGTGGGAACGGATGCGTGGTGTGGCCCGTGTCCGAGTGACATGACGAGAGTGACGCGATGAGCCCCGATGTGAACGAGACAAGCCACGACTGCACGGCTGCGCAGTGCGCGCAGATCCGCCGCGAGAGGGATGACCTGCTCGCGGCCATCCGGGATTTGAGCCACTCCCAGCTCATCAGTCGAGACGTCGAACTGGGGCTCCGCGCCGAGCTCGTGCAGGCGCGCATCGACCTCATCCACTCCGAAGGGCGCACGAAGCACGTCGCGGACAGCATCCGCAACTCGACCACCTGGAGGATCGGCAGGCTCTTCACGAAACCGCTCGGAATCGGAAGCCGCCTGCTCGGAAAGGGCAACTGAGCGTGGCGACGCGTCCACTGTTCTCGGTGCTCGTGCCGGTCTACGACCCACCGGCGGGTGTTCTGCAGGAGATGATCGCATCCGTCACGTCGCAGACCTCGGACGACTGGGAACTCGTGCTCGTCGACGACCGTTCCCCCTCGGAGCACGTCGCCCGGATCCTGAGGGATGCCGCGGCGCGCGATCCGCGGATCCGGTGCGTGACCCGGGCCGAGAACGGCGGGATCGTCGCAGCGTCGAACGACGCGCTCGCTGAGGCCCGCGGAGAGTTCATCGCCCTCCTCGATCACGACGACCTCCTCGAGCCGCACGCGCTGAGCACGATGGCCGCGGCGATCCGGCGCCAGCCCGAGGCTGACTACCTGTATTCGGACGAGGACAAGGTGAACACGGC
Source organism: Agromyces sp. P2_B3 (assembly GCF_056404815.1). Classification (NCBI taxonomy): domain Bacteria; kingdom Bacillati; phylum Actinomycetota; class Actinomycetes; order Micrococcales; family Microbacteriaceae; genus Agromyces; species Agromyces sp. P2_B3. The sequence goes on from NZ_JBFUDH010000002.1 coordinate 307,783, forward strand.
CGGGGACCGTTTCGACCGTTTCGATAAGCCCGACTGGTCGCCCGAGCGGTTGCGCGGGCAAATGTATACGGGCCACCTCTCGGTCCTTCGCACGAAGCTCGTACGCCAGGTCGGCGGATTCTCCGCCGAGGCGGAGGGATCCCAGGACCACGACCTCGTGCTCAAGGTGACCGAGAGGGCCCGGCGGGTCGTCCACATCCCCGAAGTGCTCTACCACTGGCGCCTGGTTCCCGGCTCGACGGCCGAGGACATCGAGAACAAGCCGTACGCCTGGGACGCCGGCGTACGCGCCGTCGACGCGCACCTGTCGCGCGTGGGCATCCGCGGCCGCGCCGAGCGCGGGCCCGTTGCCGGCACCTACCGCATCGACCGCGAGCCGGAGCTCGACCGATCCGTCAGCGTCATCATCCCGACGCGTGGGACCGCCGGCGTGATCTGGGGCCGTGAACGGGTGCTCGTGGTCGAGGCGGTGCGCTCGCTGCTCGCGCGGACCGCCCACCACGACGTCGAGATCGTGGTCGTATATGACGTGGGCACGCCCGATGCGGTGCTCGACGAGCTCCGCTCGATCGCGGGCGACCGCCTCACGCCAGTGCTCTTCGAGGGCGTGTTCAACTTCAGCCGCAAGTGCAACGTCGGAGCGCTCGCCGCGCGGGGGGAGACCCTCGTGTTCCTCAACGACGACGTCGAGGTGACCAGCGACGAGGCGCTGGGTCAGCTCCTCGCGCCCCTGCGCGAACCCGACGTCGGCATGACCGGGGCGTTCCTCTTCTTCGAGGACGGCACCATCCAGCACGCCGGCCACGCCCACCACGACGGTCACTTCTCGCACCCGTACTTCGGGGAGAGCGCAGAGACGTACGGCGCCTTCTCGTCGCTGCTGGTCAACCGCGAATGTTCTGGACTGACCGCGGCGTGCATCGCGATGCCGCGGGAGCTCTACCTCAGGGTGGGTGGATTCTCCGAGGCGTTCCCGGGCAACTTCAACGACGTCGACCTCAGCAACAAGGTCCGATGGCAGGGGTTCCGGTTGGTCTGGCTTCGCGACGTGCGGCTGTTCCACTTCGAGTCGCGCAGCCGCGACCCCCTCGTGCACTCCTTCGAGCATCGCCAGATCCTCGAGCGATGGGGTGCGCCAGAGAGGGACCCATTCCTCGCCTGACCGAACCACCGGCGACGGACTGCCAGAATGGTCGGGCACCCCGGAGCCCCGTGTCGTCAGAACGGATCCGTCCCCGTACACGGCGGCCACGCAGGATCCCGGCCGTTTCCATCGAATCGGTCATGACTAGGTGAAGCAGACCCGCACCTCCGGACGAGGGTTCCGGCCCGAGATCGGCGCCTTGCTCGCGCTCGCCGTAATTGGCGTCGTCCTGTTCCAGCTGCATCCCGCGTCCATGGCCGGCAGATACGTGGGCGTCGTCGTCGTCTTCGCCATCAGCGGCTTCCTCATCACGTCGCATCTCTTCCGCGAACTCGAGACCACGGGTCGCGTGCGGCTTAGCCACTTCTTGCCCGCCGCATCCGGCGTTTCATCCCGGCGGCCACCGTCGTGCTGGTCTTCTGCCTCGTCGCCGCGTTGACGGTCGTCCCCGCAACGGCCCGCGACCAGACGCTGCGACAGATGGCGGCCAGCGCCGTATATGTGCAGAACTGGACGCTCGCGGCGGATTCGACCGACTACCTCGCGTTGTAGAGCACGCCGACGATCGTGCAGCACTTCTGGACGCTCTCGGCGGAAGAGCAGTTCTACATCGTCTGGCCGATCTTGCTCGTGGCCGTCGCATTCTTCACGCGACGACGGACTGCGAGGGTACGGCGCACGGCCGTGATCTGGCCCTCGGCTCGATGCTCGTCGGCTCGTTCCTCGTGTCGGTCGTGGGAACCAAGGCGAACGATTCGCTTGCGTTGTTCGTCGCCCCCACCGCATCTGGGAATTCGCCGCGGGCGGTCTACTGGCGCTGCTCATGCCGGTGTGGGTCGTCGATGCCGTCGCCGAGCGGCCGCGGGCAGTCCTGAGCTGGGCGGGTGTCGCTCTCATCGCCGCCTCGATCTTCCTCATGACGGATGCGGCGCACTTCCCGAGAGCGCTTGCGTCGATTCCCGTGCTCGACACGCTGCTCGTCATCGCGGCGGGCTCGACCGGCGCGAAGTGGTCTCGTTTGTTCGTCGGCGGCACCCGGCCCGTGCAGTTCGTCGGCGAGATCTCGTACTCGCTCTACCTCTGGCACTGGCCGCTCATCATCCTCGCACCGATAGTGATCGGGCATCCGATCGGCATGAAGACGGTTGTGGCCGTCGCGGTGCTCTCGGTCGTGCTCGCGATCGCGTCGAAGTTCGTCGTCGAGGACCCGATCCATCGGCGAAGCGTACTGAGGCGGCGCACGACGTACCTGACGGCGGCGCTCAGCATGTCGGTCGTCGTTGGCCTGGCCGGATGCACGGTCATCGACGACGCCTCGAAGACCGCCCTGGCGGTCGGACAGCAGCAGGCCGTCCTGGCCACCGGGCCGTGTGCAGGCGCGGCGGCCTTCGAGGGACCCGACTGCTCGGACCCCTTCACGCCGACCCGACCACTCAACGTGATGGGCGGCACGAGGGACGGCAAATGGGTCGGTGCGGACTGCGACTCCGGCACGCTGGTCGTCGGCATCGTCGACTCCTTCGAGCGCACGTACGGATCGGGCCCTACAGCGTCGCGCTCATCGGCGATTCGCACGCCGCGGATTGGCTGCGGCCGCTCAGGGATCTGGCCGATCAGCAGCACTGGAGACTCGACACGTTACTTCGCGGATCGTGCCCGATCGGCGCGGGCCCCATGAAGGCGGCCGGTGGCCTCAACGAGGCGTGCAACGCCTGGTAGAAGCAGTCGATCGCGCATCATCGCCGAGAAGCCCGACCTCGTGACCATGTCGTCGCTCATGCCCGTCGTCTACGGGTCGTACGACTACCAGTTCCCCGCGTACGAGCAGCAGGTCGACGGGTACGCGTCGTATATGCGCCGGCTGGAGAACGCCGGCATGGGCGTCGCCGTCATCCGCGACACCCCGTTCATGGCGGCGAACGTCCCCGAATGCCTCACGACACCGGGCCGTGCGCCCCCACTACACGGCCCCGCGACAGGGCTCCCTCGACGGCCGAGCGGAGCCCATGCTCGACGCCGCCGCTCGCGTGCCCGACGTCACGGTCATCGAGATGTCGCAGTACTTCTGCGACGCGGTCGCCTGCTATCCGAGCGCGGTCGACGTGGTGATCTACTACGACCAGCAGCACGTCACGACGATGTACTCGCGCACGCTCGCTCGGCCTCTGCTGGCCGCCATCATGGGCGCAGGCTCCCGCTAGACCACCGGAGGCCGCGGTGTGCCCCGAATGGGCCCACATGACGTGTCTTCTCGCGCACGACGGCTGTCCTGGCGTAGCGTTTAGCGGAGCGTGCTCCGAGCAAGTCCCTACCGGAAGCGCGTCGCACAGAACTAGGAGTCAGGCCGTGCAGGTTGAGAACCTCAACGGGAACAGACCGGTCAAGCGGGCGCGGTGGCGGACACTGGTGGCCCGCGTGGCGATCTTCGGCGCCGTCGCAGCCCTGTTCGTGGCGCTGCCCGCCCCTGCTCAGGCCTTGTCCGGGGCGGAATTCGACCCCGGCGCCATCATCAGCGACGGCGAGTTCTACGACGGCGCGGCGATGACCGAGGCCCAGATCCAGAACTTCCTAGTTTCGCAGGTCGGCTCGTGCGCGAACACGAACTGCCTGGCCGCCTACACGGCCGACACGCCGACCCGCACCTGGGGGTTCGGCACGTGTGCGACATACACCGGTGCTCCCGCTGAGTCGGCCGCGCGGATCATCTTCAAGGTGCAGCAGGCGTGCGGCCTGAGCGCAAAGGTCATCCTCACGACGCTCCAGAAAGAGCAGTCGCTGATCTCCGATCGGGCGCCGTCCGACGGCGTCATGCGGAAGGCCATGGGCTACGGATGCCCCGACACCGCCGCGTGCGACTCGACCTACTACGGCTTCTTCAATCAGGTCTTCGCGGCCGCGCGCCAGCTGACCTGGTACGGCAACCCCGGCGGCTCGTTCACCTACATCCGCGTGGGCGAGGTCAACGCAATCCGCTACCACCCGAACGCGGCCTGCGGTTCGAAGAACGTGCTCATCCGCAACCGTGCGACCGCGGCGCTCTACTACTACACGCCCTACACGCCGAACGCTGCCGCCCTCGCCAACCTGGGCGGCACCGGCGACGCGTGCAGCTCGTACGGCAACCGCAACTTCTGGGTCTTCTACAACAACTGGTTCGGTGACCCGACATCGGGCAGCAACCCCGTCGGCAGCGTCGACGTCGTGCAGGCACTTCCCGGCCATGTGCGCGTGGCGGGCTGGGCATGGGATCCCGACACGTCCGCGTCGATCGACGTGCACGTCTACATCAACGGGGTCGGCACCGCACTGCACGCGACCAACATCCGACCCGACGTCGGCGCCACATGGCCCGCGATGGGGTCGGCCCACGGTTTCGACGCCACCCTGCCGACGACGAGCGAGGGAGCGCAGACCGTCTGCATCTACGGCATCAACCTGGGTGTCGGACGCAACGTGCTGTTCGGCTGCCCGGTCGTTCCCGGCATGACCGGCTCGCCGACCGGCGCGATCGACTCGGTCACGGCTGCAGCCGGCGTCGTGAGCGTGTCGGGGTGGGCGTTCGATCCCGACACCACCGCCTCGACGCCCGTCCACATCTACGTCGACTCGTCCGGGTACGCATTCACCGCGGATGACGCGCGGTCCGATATCGCGGCCATCTACCCTGCCTACGGCGGCGCCCACGGCTTCGTGCGGACGGTCCCTGTGGGTCTGGGGGTGCACACCGTATGCGCCTACGGCATCGAGACGTCGGGGATCGGGGCGAACAAGCTCCTCGGTTGCCGCACCGTGAATGTGATGAGCGGCGCCCCGATCGGAGTCGTCGACGCCGTCGTCGCGACGCCCGGCGCCTTCACGGTCTCGGGCTGGGCGTTCGATCCCGATTCCACCTCCTCTGCGCCGGTGCACGTGTACGCCAACGCGAACGGAATCGCGGGGACCGCCGATCAGCCGCGTGCGGACGTCGCGGCGGCATATCCGGGCTACGGCGCCGCGCACGGCTACTCGATCACCGTGCCCGCGAGCCCGGGGCTGAACTCCGTCTGCGCGTACGGCATCGACATCGCGGCGCCCGGAGGCAACAAGGCGCTCGCCTGTCGCACCGTCGCGGGCATGAGCGGCTCGCCCGTCGGCGTCGTCGACGCCGTGACGGTGAGCGCGGGCAACATCACCTTGACCGGGTGGACTTACGATCCCGACACGGCGGCGTCCATCCCGGTGCACGTCTACGTCGACACGAGCGGCTACGCCTTCACGGCGGACGGCGATCGCCCCGACCTCGCGGCGGCATTCCCGGCCTACGGCGCCAAGCACGGCTTCTCGGTGACCGTGCCCGCGTCATCCGGCTCGCATGCGGTGTGCGCGTACGGCATCAACACCTCTGCAGGCAGCAACGTCTCGGTCGGATGCAAGACCGTCACCGTCCCGTGAGCGACGGTGCCCGAGGGGGACGTGGGGTGCGCGGTACCGAGAACGGTCGCGCAGCAAATCGGCCGGCCGCGATGAAGCAGATCCTACGCATCGCCGTCGCGGCGGTGATCGGTCTCGCCGTCGCTGGCATGATCCTTCTGGCTCGGGGCGCCGACCTGCTCAACGGCACGCGCGGCATCCTGACGCTCGCGTGTCTGGTCGTGCTCGTCCCGCTGTCGCAGAGCCTCTCGCGCCGTCTGGCGATCGGGGGCGCGCTCCTGATCGGGTGGCTTCCGCTGCTCTGGTGGTTCGACCTGTTCGACATGACGGATCGGGCGACGTGGTTCCTCGCCTCCGCCTGGGGCGTGTTCGCCTTCTGGATCGCCGTCGCGGCACGTCCGGTGGACCGTGTGAAGCGCCTGGTGCCGCGGTTCCGTTGGACGGATGTCCTGCCCCTCGCGGCCGGAGCTTCGGCCCTGTGGCTTTACAATCCGTTCTTCGTATCGGCCAACGACACGACAACGCTGAATCTGTTCATGAAGAGCGGATGGGACCATGTGGCGCATTTCTTCATGGTGTCCCATCTGGCCGCCTCGGGCTCGATCCAGGCAGCGGACCTTCAGGCGCCGGACGGCAGTCCGTTTATGGGGTCGGCTTATCCGCGGCACTTCCACGTGTTGACGTATGCGGCGAACGAGTTCACCGGTCGCAGCGCCGAGTATGCGAACGGCGGGATCAACGCCTACGGCGAAGGCACCGCCCTCGTGCTGATATCCATGACTGTCGTGCTGACGGCAGCCCTCGCGCAGCTTCCGGGCCTCGTCGTGCGGCCGCTCTTGGCATGGCCCCTGTCCGCGCTGGTCATCGCGGCGTTCCTATTCGGGCCGGGCTCCGCGTCCGTAGCCGCAGGCTTCCCGAACTTCGTACTCTCGTGCGCGCTCGTGGTCGTGTCGGCCTGCGTCGCCGTGTCCACGCCGCGGGTCCTCGTCCCGCTGCAGGTCGGCGCGATCGGGGGCCTCCTCGTCGCGATCGCGCACACCTGGCTGCTGCTCGTGCCGCTCGGCGTCGCGGCCGCGTTCATTGCCGTCATCCCGTTCCAAAGGAGCCGGTGGTGTGTGGGTCGGGTCTGGACCATCGCGAGTGCGGCTATCCTGGCCGCGAGCGCTGCGGCCGCGTTCGAGGCCGTCGTCATCTCTGCGTCCTCTCTCAACGGCGAGACGCTGACGGTCGGCGGCGTCGAGGCCTTCCCGACGGGCCTCGTCGCCCTCGTATCGCTCGGCGTCCTCGGCCTCGTGGCGATCACGTTCCAGCGCGACGCAAGGCCGGGGGCGACCTCGTCCCGTCGGGCGTCGAGTTCCTGGCTGGTCATCGCCACCGCGCTCGTCATCCTGGCTGGCATCGCGGTGCAACAGCTCCTCGCAACGGGCAGCCTCACCTACTACTTCTCCAAGTTCGCAACGAGCATCGCGCTCATCGGTTTCGGTATATTGTGCATCGTCGTTGCAGGGCTATCTAGTCGAACCGTCGCATCGCCGGCGCCGAGGGCGACACGTGCCGTTCGCGTGCTGGGGAGTGCCTTGCTCGTCACGGCCGTTATGCAGCTATTCGGCTACGTGGGCCCGACCCTCGGCGGGCAGATCAGCGAGCAGGCGGCGGGTCTACGTTACCGATCGGACTCGTTCATCCTCACCTCGGGCGAATCCGGCGAGGCTCGGCGCCTGACCGCGGCGGCAGGAGTCCGGGCGGAGAGGGATTGGACGCCGACCGTGTATTTCGCGCCGCTGCCCGGGGACCAGCAGCTCCGTCTCGCCAACCAGTGGCACCTATCGATGAGCGGCAACTGGTCGCTGCAGTCCGACACGTACGGCACTGTGCTCGACGACATGGCGATCGCGGACTGGTCCGACCCCGTCGAGCTCGCGCGTGACGTCCGCACGATCCTGTCGAGCGATCCCGAGGTCGTGGTGCTCGTTGATCCAGACCTACGGGCCGACATCATGGACCACGTGGACGACGACGACGTCGATCGCGTTGTCTCCTGGTGAGCCGTCGACCCAGCGGACTGCTCAGCGGCGCGACAACGCGGACGTGATAGCGTGGCTGCCCGCAGGTCCGGGCCCAGCGCGCGGACGACCCCCGGCGCCATCGGGGATAGTGCGGCGGCACCGTCGAGCTTCCCCGTACGAACGCGGAGGGGTGCAGGGTGAATGGACAGGGCGATTGGCTGTCACGCACTCGCGGCCGACTCTCCTGTCTGTTAGAGCCCGCCATGGGCGGTCTTCCGCGCCGGCCGGTGCTTTTCTGTTCCCCGTGATCGCCGCGCTTGTCATGGTTGTCCATCGTGGCCGGCCTCCGTGACTTCGCCTTCTTCATGCTCGGATAGGTGCTTCGGCTGGCTGTACCCGAGGAGCCGCGCAAATGATCACGACGTCCTGAGCTGCGCCGGCGCACCGTGGAGCCGTGCGCTCGCTCCAACTCCGGACCGAGTCCATTGGGGTCGAACCTCTCGGAAGCCTCATCCGTGCTGCCACTCGCTCTCGTCCTTTTCCCGGCCCTCATTCTGGTTCGCCGTAGCGCCGCTGCGGCGGGATCGGATGACTGACTGGTTGACGATTGCGATCGACGCCCACATTTTCTCTTCTTGGCCCATCTGTCCGTTCCCGGTTGGGACCTCGTCGCTCGGGTGTTCCTCTTGGATCGGGTACCGGCCGAACGTCTTCGAATCGGGTTCCTCGTCCTGTTACCCGTGGTGCTCGCAATTGTCATCGAAAAGGTCGAGGGAGCCCGCCTCAGAGTCGCTCTGGCGCCAGCTTTGATCTGCTCGACTCTGACGCCCGGAACCGTCGCGCTGATGACGATTCGAGTGCGGGTCGCCGATGTCGTCACCACGGTGTGTTCGACGAGTGAGGGTCGCCCACGTGGCATGGGAGTTCGGAATGGGGAAGCCGGCGTCGACCAAGCCCTCGCCCGACGTCGTCCTAACCTCGTTCGACGCATGCTCGACCTTCGCCCAGCGCGAAGTCGATCATGTGATCACTGCTCAACGAAACGTCCCCGAGAGGTCCTGCCTTGACCTCCGGCTCACGGTCGAGAAAGAGGACATCGATCGTGCGGATCTACGATGTCGTGGCGCGGTCCGGCGCCCAGATCGTCTCAGAACGTTGCGAGAGGGCGAGTGCTAATGTGCCGGTTGCTAGACTCCGCCGGGTTGCTTTGCTGATGGACGCAGGGTGATGGCGCGCGGCCATGTGTGGCTTCGCGCAGAACGGGAGTCCGCGGACTCGAGGATCCAGACGGAGGAAGACTGCAATGACGCCTGTGGATGAGCCAGCTGCGAAGCAGGTCTGGCGTCGGATGGGCGACCTCTATCGTGGGTTCGTGGTGACCAGTGCCGCCGGGCTCCCGAACTGGCGGGTGGTGACCTGGTTCCCGGCGCTCGCCACCCTCTCCGCTTCTATCCTCATTGCCCTCGGCATCAGCGGGACCTCATCAGGAGCGCATTGGTCTCTCCTGGGAGCAGGCTCAGACCCGAGGCTCATCTCGGGTGTACCGCGCGGAATTCGTTCAGACGAATGGCTCGTCCAACAAGGCTGGATCGTTTCGCAGCATCTTCGTGGATTCCCCGCTGTGAACGGGCTGTTCCCGGGTGGAACGGACATGACCGTCCTCAACGAGCTCCCTTCGTGGGACTGGTCAACATTGTTACGACCGCATTTATGGGGCCATCTCCTCTTCGGGCTCGATGTCGGTGTCGCATGGCAGTGGTGGGTGCCTGCGTTGGCCCTCGTGATCTCCTGCTACCTCTTCCTCGTAGCGCTGGTGCCACGACGACCTGTTACGGCCGCGCTCGTTGCGATCAGCCTCTTCTTCACCCCGTTCCTGCAGTGGTGGTACACGGCGAGTTCGTTCTGGTGCGTCGCGTGGCCCCTGTTGGCGATGGCCGGCTTCATATGGATCATCAGGGATGGAAGGCTCTGGGTTCGGGTCGTGTGGTCAGCCGTCATCGGCTACACCGCGGTGACGTTGGCCATGGGACTATATGTGCCCTTCATACTTCCCGGGATCCTTGTCCTGTTGCTGATGTGCGTCGGCTTCCTCCTGCGCGACAGGCCGTGGAGAAGCGGGGCGTCGGCATTCTTCCGGCGTCTCGTCCCGTTGTTCGCAAGTGCGGCGGCGGCCGTCCTCCTGATCGTTGGCTGGGTGTCCTCCCACTGGGAGACGTTCTCGGCGATCCAGTCGACGCTCTATCCCGGACAGCGCGTCGATCCGACCGGTGCGGCCTTCGCGAGGGATCCCTTCCTTCTAGGCATACTCGGTTCGACCTGGTCCGAATCCCTAAAATCGGTTGGTGGCACCACTGCCCTCGGGCTGAACCCTTCCGAGTCTTCGACCGTCATTCTGCTCGCGCTGTTCGTAGCGCCAGGCGCGATCTGGTTCGTTGCCCGCTCGTTGCGCCGCGGACGTGGCCTCGAATGGCCGCTTATCGCGTTCCTGGCCTGCTTGCTGACGGCCACGGCCTACCTCCTCATCCCGGGGTGGGACGCGGTCGCTCATCTGTTCTTTCTCGATCGAGTACCCGCGGAGCGGTTCCGAATCGTCTTCGTGGTACTAATGCCGGTCGCGTTCGCCGTCATCGCGGACTACCTCGACAGGCATCCCCGTGAACGGACGTGGCCGGTCGGACTGGTCGGAGGACTGTTCACCACGTTGGTCATCTCGGCTGGCTGGTACGTCCTCAAGACGCACAGCCCTGAGGTTCTCGGCGCCGCATCGCATTGGAAGATCGTGGCCGTCCTCACTGTCCTCTGCGTCGGCCTCCTGTTCGTCCGGCCGTTGATAACGCTGGCAGCGCTGCTGCTCCTCGCGGCCACATTCGTGATGAGTTGGGGTGTGAATCCGGTTTATCGCGGAGTCTTCGATCTCAGTGATACCGAGGCCGGTAGGGCTATCGCGGAGGTGGACGAAGAGGATCCCGGCACGTGGATCGGCATCGGTTCGTACGAGGCGATGGCGTTGCTCATAGAGTCCGACGTTCAGTCTTTGAGCGGAGTCCAAACCTACCCGTCCCCTGAGATGTGGGCGATGATAGACCCGGAGGGCTCCTACGAGCAGGAGTGGAACCGCCTGGCGCATATCCAATGGGCCTTTGGGACAGGCGAACCCACCGTGTCGAATCCGCAGCCCGACGTCGCAGTCGTCACCATGGACCCTTGCTCCTCGTTCGCACAGGAGAACGTCCAACACATCGTCTCCGTTGAGGAAGCGCCGTCCACGGAGTGCTTAGCCGAACGGGAGAGCCTCTTGCAGGGCCATTTGCCCCTGCATGTCTACGATGTGGTGCGGCCCAATGATGAGTGATGGCGAAGCCACAGGTCCCGGCACGAGACTCCGCGTCTCGGTGGCCATGTGCACTCACAACGGCGCGGCCTTCGTGCGGGACAACTCGAGTCGGTGTTGCGACAAACCAGGGCCGTGGACGAGATCGTGGTCTCCGATGATGCTTCGAGCGACGGCACGCTCGAGATCATTCGATCGGTGACCCGGAATCTCGTCGACCTTGACGTCGTGATCCTCGAAAATCCCACGCCTCTCGGGCTGGTCGCGAACTTTGCCCAGGCGATGGAGGCGTGCACTGGCGACGTGATCTTCCTCTCGGATCAAGACGATGTATGGCACGACAAGAAGGTAGGCATCCTTCTCCAGTCGTTCGAGAGCGACCTCGATCTCCTTCTCGTTCACGCCGACGCCCGACTCGACGATGAGGACGGCGATTTCAGTGGGGCCACGCTCTTCGAGGCGCTGGAGGTCGCAATGGACGACATCTCGAGAATACGGAGAAGAGAGAAGCATTCGACCTCTTCCTGCGCCGTAATCTCGCGACCGGAGCGACAATGGCCATTCGCGCTTCCCTCCTCCAATCGGCGCTGCCATTTCCATCGCAGTGGATTCACGACGAATGGCTTGTGGTCATCGCGGCCGCGCATGACGCGCTGACAGTGGAAACCGAGCAACTTGTCGACTACCGGCAACACTCCACCAACCAGATAGGTGCGAGAGTCCCCACGCTTGGATATCGGATCAAGCGGCTTCTCGAACCGCGCGGAACGCGCAACGCTGATCTGGCGGCCCGGGCGTTCGCGCTCGCTGGCCGCCTGTCCGAGCAGGGCGCGCCGTCGGACTACCGGACGGCCGCCGAGCTGAAGGCGGAGTTTGAAGGCGCGCGCGGTACTTCCCGGCGCCCGCTGGCGACGGCCGTTGAAGATATCGCGATTGGTGATTTCCGGTGGTTATGGCAGGTGGGCCAGCCGCGGTCGCATGGACATTGTCCGGGATCTTTTGCAGCCGCACGACTAGAGGCGATGCAGTACCTGCTTCTCGATCTGCGCATCTCATGGGCCGCGCGGGCGCGTCGCGCGCCCCGGCCGACTGCCCCGTGGTCGGGTGATGCCTGGTGCTGCTCGGTTAGGGTTATTGGGACGAGAGGTTTCCGAGGTGCGCATCCTTTTCATCCACGAGGTGAATTACTCCAGCAAAGTCATCTACGAGATGCACGAGTTCCCCGAATTGCTGGCGCTGGCCGGTCACGAGGTGACATTCTTCCATTTTCCGGAATCGCTCTCGCCGACCAAGAATCTCTGGCGCACGACGCGTGCCCGCATTCACGGGAGGGCATATTCGGAAGCCCGCATCGAATTGGTCACGCCACCCACCTTCGGCGGTCGCCAGCTGCGACGCTACCTCGCCCCGCTCACCAATCTTCCCGCCCTCCGTGCGGAGATCTCAGGCGGACGGTACGACGTCATCGTGCTCTACGCGGTTCCGACGACGGGGTGGCAGGCCGTGGGCATGGCGAACCGACGAGGGGTCCCGGTGGTGTTCCGCGCTCTGGATGTATCGCACAAGATCCGTGCAACGCCACTCGCCTCGCTCATCCGGAAGGCTGAGCGGTACATCTATCGTAAGGCGGATGTGCTGTCGGCTAACAATCCTGCTATGGCGAAGTACTGTGTCGACCTTTCGGGTCGCACGGGACCGACCGTCGTGAATCTTCCGCCAGTTGACCTGACACACTTCGCGAGCAAGGCCGCCGACCGTTCTGGCGACGCCACCCTTCGCGACTCACTGGGGCTTGCCTCGACCGACAAGGTACTGCTGTACATGGGCAGCTTTTTCGAGTTCTCTGGGCTCGACGTCGTCATCGACTCGTTGGTACCGGAATTGAGTAAGCACCCGGATCTCAAGCTCGTCCTTGTGGGAGGTGGGGAGCTGGAGGCAACGTTGCGCGCGCAGGTGGAACGATTGAACCTGGTCGGCAGGGTTCTCTTCACCGGTGTCGTGTCCTACGCTGATCTGCCCGCTTACCTCCGCATGGCCGATGTGGCGATTAATCCTTTCCGCGCGGAGCTCGTGACCCATGTGGCGTTCCCACACAAGGTGCTCCAGTACATGGCGGCTGGCGTGCCTGCGGTGTCGACGTCGCTCGACGGTCTGCGCGGTGTGCTCGGCGATAGGGCCGGCGTGCAGTGGGGGCGCGATCCAGCGGAAGTCGCGACGGCGGCGACAGCGCTCGCATTCGATCAACCCGAGGTTCGGGAACGCGCTGCCCAGCATCAGTTGGAGTTCGTCGAGGGCACCTTCTCGAAGGAATCAGCGATCGCCAGCTTCGAGGCGACACTATCCGGCGCTGGGCTAGCATTGAGGGCATGAGTGCCCGTGTCCTAGTTCTCGGCGGCACGGGAATGCTCGGTAGAGCAGTCGTTGCATGCCTGCTCGGTTCTGATGCTTCGGTTTCGGCGACCACCCGCAAAGTCGAGCGTGTCGCCGCCGAAGAGCGAACGTTCTTCCGTGCGTTCGACGTGGATCGTCAAGATGTTGGCGATGTCGTCGGTGATCTGGGTCGCGGCGATTACGTCATCAATTGCATCGGTGTGATCAAGACGCACATCGATGACACCTCGTCGTCCTCTCGGCGGAACGCCATCGCGATCAACGCTCGGTTTCCGTATCGGTTGGCCGAAGAGGCAGAGAGGCGCGGTTTCAGAGTCATCCAGATCGCGACCGACTGTGTGTATTCCGGTGCAGCCGGGCGCTACGTGGAACCTGCGTTGCACGATGCGACTGATGTGTATGGAAAGACGAAGAGTCTGGGAGAGGTTCCCAGCCCTGCCGTGCTCAATCTGAGGTGCTCCATCATCGGAACCGAGATGAAGGGAAAGACGTCGCTCCTCGAGTGGGTCCTCTCGCACCCCGACGGATCCGGCTTCACTGGCTACATGGATCATCGCTGGAACGGTGTCACCGCCCGTGCGTTCGCCTTGGTCTCGGCGGGAATTATCAGGACGTCGAACCCGATAGCAGGGGTCCAGCACCTGGTTCCCGCCGATGAGGTGACTAAGGACGAGCTCTCGCGGGTCATCCTCGGATCATTTGGACGCGTCGGCGTGACGGTCACGCCCACGGTTACCGGCGATCCCATAGATCGTACGTTGGCCACGATCCATGAGGAGGCCAACCTGCGCCTGTGGAAGGATGCCGGATTCTCCTCCGTCCCCACCATCGCGGAGATGGTCAACGACTTAGCGGTTTCGGTCCGCCTAACCAGAGAGGCCTCATGAACAACAGGAACGTCGAGGGCGCAGTAGTCACCATCACAGGCGGCACGGGTTCGTTCGGATCGACGATGGCGAAATACTTGCTCACCAAGGGCGTCGGCGAGGTGCGGATCTTCAGCCGGGACGAATCCAAGCAGGACCTCATGCGGCATGCGGTCAAGGACTCGCGAATGAGGTTCTACCTCGGAGACGTGCGTAACGGGCACAGCGTCTCCGACGCAATCCGCGGCGCTGACCTGGTCTTTCATGCCGCCGCGCTCAAGCAGGTGCCGTCTTGTGAATTCTTCCCGATGGAAGCCGTGGCCACCAACGTAACCGGTAGTTCCAACGTCATCCGGGCTTCGGTGGATCACGGCGTCAAGTCAGTGGTGTGTCTCAGCACGGACAAGGCGGTCTATCCGATCAACGCGATGGGGATGTCGAAAGCACTGATGGAGAAGACCGCGGTGGCCATGGCGAGGAACAACCTCGATTCCGACACCGTCATCTCCATCACTCGCTACGGGAATGTGATGTATTCGCGGGGATCGGTGATCCCTCTGTTCATGGCACAACTGGCCGCCGGAAACCCCCTGACGGTAACTGATCCCGAGATGACGCGGTTCCTGATGTCGTTGGCACAGTCGGTTGATCTCGTCGAATACGCGTTCGCGCACTCGCAGACGGGCGACCTCTTCGTTCGCAAGGCGCCGGCAAGTACGGTAGGCGTCCTCGTTCAGGCTGTCGCCAGCATTGTCGGTGTCAAAGCTCCCGTCGTCGATGTGATCGGCACACGCCACGGAGAGAAGCTGTTCGAGTCGCTCCTCAGCACCGAGGAGATGGCTCATGCCCAGGACTTCGGAAGCTACTACCGGGTTCCGCTCGACACCCGCACCCTCGACTACACGCCATACTTCGAGGAGGGAGAGAAGATGGTGAGTGCGGCCGATTCCTATACATCGCACAACACGGAGCGTCTGGATGTGGCTGCGGTCGAGGACCTCCTAAAGTCCCTTCCCGAGATCCAGGCTTACCTGGCCGACAAATGAGCGCCATGAAGATCAAGGTCGCCACGATCGTCGGCACTCGACCCGAGATCATCCGACTGTCGCGTACGATCGCGCGACTGGACGAAGTGGTCAACCACGTCCTCATCCACACGGGGCAGAACCACGACCGTCAACTCAACGAGGTCTTCTTCGAGGAGTTGAGCATCCGCGAGCCCGACCATTACCTGGATGTCGACACGTCCAGCCTTGGCGCCACCATGGGGGACACGCTGCGTAAGACGGAGCGGGTGCTGCTCGACGAGCGACCTGATGCCGTCCTGATCCTTGGCGACACCAATAGCGCAATCTCCGCCATCATCGCCAAGCGGATGCACATCCCCGTTTACCACATGGAAGCAGGCAACCGCTCGTTCGATGAGAACGTCCCTGAAGAGACGAATCGACGACTGGTTGATCACGTGGCCGATTTCAACCTGACATACACGGAGCACGCCCGACGCAACCTTCTTGCGGAAGGGCTGCATCCGCGACGGATCGTCGTGACGGGTTCCCCCATGCGTGAGGTCGTCGA
Organism: Agromyces sp. P2_B3; assembly: GCF_056404815.1. Classification (NCBI taxonomy): domain Bacteria; kingdom Bacillati; phylum Actinomycetota; class Actinomycetes; order Micrococcales; family Microbacteriaceae; genus Agromyces; species Agromyces sp. P2_B3. The sequence continues at coordinate 323,509 of NZ_JBFUDH010000002.1, forward strand.
CTTCTATCGTGATCTCATCGATGCCTCCGACATTCTCGGTCGTCTGGGACTGGACGCGGGCAGGTTCTTCCTCGTGAGCGCCCATCGGCAGGAGAACGTGGATTCAGCAGACCGGCTCGCCACGCTCCTTGAGACACTGCAGGCCGTGCACCGTGAGTGGAATCTCCCTGTGCTCGTCTCTACGCACCCACGAACCCGGAATCGTCTGGGGACCATCCCCGGATTTGATGCGATTGAAGGGCTCGTGTTCCATGAGCCATTCGGATTCCTCGACTACAACAAGTTGCAGAAGTCTGCAATGTGCGTTCTTTCCGACAGCGGCACGATCAGTGAGGAATCGGCCATCCTGGGATTCCCAGCCGTGACGATTCGGGATTCCATGGAACGACCAGAAGCGCTGGATGCTGGCTCGATTGTCATGACGGGATTGAGCGCGGCTGAGGTAATTGCCGGGGTGCGAGAGGTAACGGCGGCGACATATTCGACGGAAACGAGCCTCCCACCTGGCTACGAGGTCGGGGACGTGTCGCGACGAGTTGCCCGGCTGATTCTTTCGACCGCCACCAAACATCGTGAGTGGTCCGGAATTCGCTAGGTCAGTGGGACAGAGTTCCGGTCTGAGGCTCGGGTGGATTCCTTCCACGCGAGCCAAGCGGTTGCCACGATCAGCAAAGTGTTGACGGTGATCGACGTGACAATTCCCCCCGGTGGCTGCCAGTCGGGGTCGAGGACGAACAGTCTCCAGGATCCGTCAATGCCGACCGCGTAGCGCTTGAGGGCCGTGAGGAACGAGTAACTCTGACACGCCGCCCAGCCGAGCCAGACAATGAAGAGTGCCCGAGCGGGATGGCGGAGTCGACCCCGCCCTCCATCCGAATCCATCGCCGCTCATCAACGAGCTCGTGGCTTCGTGGATCGCGCCGGGGCGCGAGGTCGCCGGCGAGGTGCTGCGCCATGACATCGCACGTCAGGCAGAACTCTGGCTCGCCTCGTCGCGCTCTCGTCGGTGCTGGCGGCGCTCGTCACCATGCGATCGATGGCCGGCCGTGGGCGGCGTGCCCACGGGATCGCCGGCGCAGTGGGGGCGGCACTGCCGCTTCAGTCGCGACGAATCCAAGCAGGACGCGATGCGGCACACGCTGCAGGACCCCCGGTAGTCGTTCTACATCGGCGACGTGCGCGACCCCCGCAGCGTCGACCAGGTGATCCGTGGATCCGACCTGGTCTTCCACGCCGCAGCACTCAAGCAGGTGCCGTCGTGCGAGTTCTTCCCCATGGAGGCCGTCGCGACGAACGTCACGGGCAGCTCGAACGTGATCCTCGCATCGCTCGAGCACCAGGTGAAGTCCGTCGTCTGCCTCAGCACCGACAAGGCTGTCTACCCGATCAACGCGATGGGCATGACCAAGGCGCTGATGGAGAAGACGGCGATGGCGCACGCGCGCAACAACCTGTCGTCGGACACGGTCATCTCCGTCACGCGCTACGGGAACGTGATGTACTCGCGCGGCTCGGTCATCCCGCTGTTCCTTCGCCAGCTCGCGTCGGGCAAGCCGGTCACCATCACCGATCCGGGGTTGACCCGCTTCCTGATGTCGCTCGCCCAGTCCGTCGATCTCGTGGAGTACGCCTTCACACAGGCCTCCACCGGCGACCTCTTCGTGCGGAAGGCGCCGGCGAGCACCGTGGACACGCTGCTTCGCGCGATCGCGAACCTCGCCGGGGTGCCAGATCCCGACGTCCAGGTGATCGGCTCACGGCACGGTGAGAAGCTGTTCGAGTCCCTGCTGAGCACCGAGGAGATGGCCCACGCCGAGGACTGCGGCGACTACTTCAAGGTCTCACTCGACACCCGTTCGCTCGACTACCGGCCATTCTTCGAAGAGGGCGAACCGCGTCGGAACGGATGAGGCCTACACCTCGCACAACACCACACGACTCGAGGTCGCCGAGGTGGAGGAGTTGCTGATGACCCTTCCCGAGCTCAAGGAATACGTCGCAGGTCGCTAGGGCGCGCGCACCGGTGATGGCGCGGCGATCACGCGATCGGGCTCGGCTGCACCGCGCCACGCGGTCGACCACGCGAGTCCAGCGGCCGCGAGGATCGCGAGCGGGACGACGATGAGCCAGGTGAGGTTGCCGAGGGGCGCGGCCCAGTCGGGGTCGCGGATCACCTGGCCCCACGTTCCATCGGCACCGACGGCGTAGCGCTGCAGCGCGATCGCGAAGCACACGATCTGTGCATACGCCCAGCCCGCCCACGTGAAGGCGAGGGCTCGTCGGGTGAGGCGGGTACCCGACTCGGACAGTCGTTCGGCGACGAGCTGGCCGACGCCATAACAGAGGATCGCGAAGAGCGCGAGGTTGTACCGACCCTGCCAGATGTAGCCGCCGCTGGTCACGTAGATGCCCTGGATCGCCGCCGGGACCAGGACGAAGGCGGCGGTGAGGGCGATCGCCGCGCCGAGCGCGCGGCCCCGGAGGAACGACAACCCCCCGAAGACCAGGACTCCCGCGAGCACCGACCACGTGAAGTAGACCACCAGCGGCGCCGGTGTGTCGAGCCACCCGAAGTTGCCGATCATGCCCTGGGCGTATCCGAAGAACTCGCGGATCATGTGGAGGAAACCCGAGGCTGGGCTCGTTCCGGTGCCGGGATACTCCTGGAAGTTCTCCTGGCTCTGTCCTGGCAGCGCGGCCGTCGAGACCGTCCAGTAGAGCGCGAACGCCGTCGCCGCCGCAACCACGGCGATCGAGACCTGTACCCATCGGCTGCGCACGAGTTGGCGCACCCGCGGCCATCCGGCGAGGAACAGCGGCACGGCGAGGGCGATGAGCACCCAGAGCGGCGACAGTGCCCGGGTGTTGACGGCCACGGCCGCGCTCGCCATGAGGATGATCGCGCGCTCGCCGAGCAGCGCCCGGTCGGGTTGCCGCACGATGGCCATCATCGCCGCGAACACGGCGAGCGTCGCGGTGGTCTCGACGGCGTTCGGATTCACCGATCCCGAGAGGAAGAACAGCATCGGCGGCGCCCCGATCGCCATCGCGGCCAGGGGGACCGCCCGCCGCGTGAGGGTGAAGGCGATGGATGCCGCGAACGCGAGGAAGAGGGAGGAGAGCAGGGCGCTCACGATCCGCATCGCGTACACGCCACTCACGTCGCCGAGGAAGATCGTCGGCCATCCGACGAGCGCGTAGTAGACCGGATTGTAGAGGCCTGCCGTGGTGGTGGAGTCGACGAGTCCCGAGGTGTCGCCTCCCAGCTCCACCTGGCAGTCCGCGGACTGGCCTGGATGGAATGCGGTGCAGGTGCGCGAGTGCGTGTACGCGATGTACAGGGGGACCCGCACGACCTGACCGAGCTCGGACCACTCGCCGACCAGCTGGCCCCGCGCGACCGATGCGGCCTTTACCATGTGCGCCGGCTCATCCGGAGACGCGGAGACCGGGGTGGTGACCGCCCAGCCGATCGACAGGATGCCGAGCAGCAGCCAACTGATCGCGAACGCCGACCATCGAGTCGGGAGGACGCGCGGTCGTGGGCGTCGAGACACGGAAGACGGATCCGCAGTCGCCATGGAGTAAAGTTCCCTTGATTTCAGGATCGGCTCGGTGACGGGTGCGCACCTGAGTAGACACTTTACCGATCGTCGGCCGGCGAACCGATCGACGATCGGTCTTCACGTGCTGGTGCAGGCCGGCGGGAGGACGGACCGGCCCATGCGCCTCACCACTGCGCGCGGAGCCCGCGCGGCGCTCGCCGGAGCCCTGGTCGCGGCGACGATGATCGGTCTCGTCGTCTGCATCGCCGGTGGTTCCCCGGCGATGCTCGCCGTCGCGGGGATCGCATCGGCGTCGACGGCACTCGCCACTCGTATGGGGTGGCGAGTCGGCCTTCCCCTGAGCGTCGTCGCGCTCCTCGCGCTGAGCGCGGTACTCGTGCGCGTGGCTCCGCTGCTCGGCTCGGATCTGTTCTGGAGCGCCGCGATCGGCTTGACGGTCATCGGCCTCGCCGGCGGGATCATCGTGGCGGCCGGCCGCAGCGCCCTGCCGATCCCGTCGCGCCGCGAGCTGGTGGTCGCCCTGGCAGCGCTCGTCGTGCCGGTGGGTTTCCTGGTGCTGACGACCATCGCGTTCGGCACAGGGGCCGGCATGCACGTCGGGTGGGCGATGAACAACGACACCGCCTGGAACACCGTGTCGTCGCGGCTCATCCTCGCTGACGGGGGCATCGCGTCGTGGAGCACCCCCAACCCGTCGCCGCTCGCGAACGGGCTCATGGCCCTCTGGTACGCGCCGGGCCGCCCCGAGCTCGGGTCGCTGCAGCACGACGTCGCTCGGCAGACGGAACTGCTGCTGCTCATGACCGCGATGGCCTCGACGTTCGCGGGCCTCCTGACCGCGCGGGGTGGGATCGGCCGCCGCATCGCGATCGTCGTCGTCGGCGGTGTCATCGGCGGGCTCATCCCGCTGACCTGGTTCGTCTCGGGATACGTCATCCAGTTCGGCTTCTTCAACGTCGTCCCGGTGATCGTCGTGATGCTCGCGGCCTGGATGCTGTGGACCGTATCGAACCGGCACCCGGTCCTCGCGACCGTCGGCCTCCTGATCAGCACGCTGGTGCTCTTCGCCTCGTGGGCGCCGGTCGCTGCGCTGCCGGCCGCGCTCGCCCTCGTGGCCGCGATCCGCGGGTGGATCCATGGCGCCAAGTCGCCCGGTGCGGTCGTCTCGGTCGGAGCCGCGGGCGCCCTGCTCGTCGGCTATGTCGTGCTCGTGACGCTCCCCGACCTCCGGCGCAGTGGACACGCGCTCGCCGCCAACGGCGCTGCTCCGGCGAGCACCTTCATCGGATTCATCGCCGCCGTCGCGATCGTCATCGGCATCGCCGCGGTGGCGGCCTTCGTCAGGGCTCGTCGGACCGAGGCGCTCGGCGTCGTCGTGCTCGCCGTCGCATCCCTCGGCGTGGTGGCCTACCTGGTCGGGCAGCGGGCGGGACAGCCCGAACTCTGGGGGTACTACCCGGCGAAGTTCGCCTGGATCGTGGGCATAGTCTTCGCCGTCATCGCCGCTGCGGGCACCTTCGCGTGGGTGGGTTCCCACCGCACGCGAACCTGGCGCGTGGTGCCGGTCGCGGTGGCGGCCTCGGCGATCGCGATCCTCACCGCGGCGACGGTCAGCCCGACGAGCCCCAGCGTGTCCGGTGTGTTCCCCCTCCTCGGGCTCATCCGCCACCCCGAGGCCGGCGACCATCAATCGGAGCTGCTCTTCAGCCTCGCCGACGGCGGCCCGACGATCGCAGCGCGGCTGTCGGACGAACAGCCGTGGGCCGAATCCTTCGCGAACTTCTGGCTGCTCCAGCTGCACTCGCTGTCGAGCGAGGAGTCGATCAGGAGCTACGCCTACTTCCTGGACAGCGGCGACGTCGACGAGATCTGCTCAGCCGTCGAGGCGTGGGACTCGGACGTCCGCGTCGTGACGCGTGACGAGCAGCTCTCGTCAGAGCTGGAGCAGGCCTGCGGCGGGCTCCCGATCACCGTCGAGGTCAGGGAGTAGGGCGGCCGTCGTTCAGGCCCTGGTGACGCCCGTCCTCGGGAAGCCCGGCCTCGAGGTCACGGAGGCGGAGGTCCTGCAGTGCGGAGATCTCCGCGAGGACCCGGGTCTTGCTTTCGAGGTCGGTCAGCTCTGAGCTGTGCTGGATGCACACGAGGAAGAGGATGGCGATGCTGACGAAGAAGACGAGGTTCGTCGGCTCTCCCACTCCCAGCAACTCCGCCGCCCAGGCGAGGATGGCGGGGAAGACGCCGATGATGAGCGCCAGGGTGCCCGCGATCAGCCACCAGATGGCGTGCCGTTCACGCAGGCGCCGCCGACGGAGCATCTCGATGACGACGAACAGGGTCGCGAGTGCGGCGAGGATTCCGAAGATGTATGACGCGATGCTCATGATGCCTCGAGGCTAGGAGGTGACCGCGGGCCGGGTGAGCGCGAAGCCATAGGCCATGAACGCTCGTGCCAGGTATGCGGCGGACTTGAAGGGATTGTGCGACGGTCGGCCGCCTGCCCGGGGGCGCATGGTGACCGGCACCTGCTCGATGACGCAGCCCGCGTGCGCGGCGATCACGAGCGCCTCGATCGTGTCGCCGAGGTACTCGGCCGGGAAGTGCTCGGCGAAGATGCCGACGGCGCGTGGACCGCATGCCTTGAAGCCCGAGGTGGTGTCGGTGAGCTTCGCCTTGGTGGTGCGGCTGAGCAGCACGGCGAGCACGCTCATCGCCCAGCGGCGGGGACCGCTGACGCTGTAGTCACCCTCACCCGCGAATCGGGCGCCGATGACGATGTCGGCCTGCTGCAGACGCTCGAGCATGGCGGGGACGCTGGCAGGGTCGTGCTGGCCGTCGGAGTCGATCTGCACCACGTTGCGGTAGCCGTGGTCGATCGCGTACTTGAAGCCGGTTCGCATCGCCCCGCCCACGCCCAGGTTGTAGGGGAGTACCGCGACGTCGGCGCCGGCAGCCCGCGCGACGGCCGTCGTGTCGTCACTGGAGCCGTCGTTCACCACGAGGATCTTCGCGCCGGGGAGCTTGACGCCGATCTCGGCGATGACGGATGCGATGACCTCCTCCTCGTTGAATGCGGGCAACACGATGAGCGTGTCGTCGAGGGGTGTCTGCATGGCGTCGATTCTACCCAACGGCAGGGCTCCGCCCGCCCCGGGGGCGGGCGGAGCCCTGCGCCGGACGGCATCCGCGTGTCGCCTAGGGTATACGGGTGAGTGAAGAGACGGGCGAGCCCACGTCGCCGCCGATCGTGCGGGAGACGGGCCGGCGCGTCAACGGGCTCCTGGTGGTCATCGTCGCGACGGCGATCGCGGGCGCCACAGGGTACGTCATCCAGGCGGTCGCGGGCTTCGGGCTCACCCCAGCCGAGTACGCGGGATTCGGCACCTACTGGGCCACGCTCTACCTGGTCGTCGGCGGTGTCTCGGGCATCCAGCAGGAGGTCTCCCGGGCAAGCCATCCGCCAGAGGCTCGGGCGATCCCCGACCGGAACACGAACCTCTTCGCGTTCGCGAGCATCTTCGGCCTGCTCATCCTCGCGATCGTGTGGGGAACGGCGCCGCTCTGGGCCGGCCGGGTCTTCGGCGAGGATGCGTTCGTCGATGTCGTCGCGATCGGCATCGGCGCCGCATCATACGCATTCTTCGCGGCGGTCTGCGGGGTGCTGTACGGACGCAAGGCGTGGATTCCGCTCGCGGTCGTCACGATCCTCGACCCGGCGCTCAGGCTCGTGCTGCTCTCGATCGCAATCGCGTCCGACGCCGCCCAGGTGTGGATCGACCTCGCCGTCGTGGTGCCGATCCCCATGACCGTCATCGTCGCCGTGCTGATCGTGAGGCGGTTCGTGCGCGGGCGCACGCGGGTCGACGTGCCCCTGCGCGGGCTTGTCGGCAACAGTGCGAAGACCATCGTCGGTGCGACGGCGACCGCGGTCCTCGTCAGTGGGCTCCCGCTCTTCATCGGCGCCAGTGCCGCGAGCGAGGACCCCACCGAGGTCGGTGCCCTCATCTTCAACATCACCCTCACCAGGGCGCCGCTGGTGATCCCATTCCTCGCCCTGCAGAGCTACCTCATCGTCTACTTCCGCGAGTCCCGGAAGCGCGCCGCGATCGCGCTCACCCGGATCCTGCTCAGCGTGCTCGCCCTGACGGCCGTTGCATCGGTGCTGGCGGGGCTGTTCGCGCCTGCCGTGATCGGCGCGCTCTTCGGCGACGACTACGTCGTCTCGGGGTGGACCGTGGCGGGCCTGGTCGCATCGGCAGGGCTCACCGGTGCGCTCTGCGTCACCGGCCCTGCGACGATCGCCCGATCGGGACACACCGCATTCCTGGTCGGGTGGGTCGTGGCCGCCGTGACGCTCATCACGGTGCTCTTCGCTCCGTTCGACCTGATCACGCGCACCATCGCCGCCCTCGCACTCGCGCCGGCGCTCGGGCTCATGGTGCACATCGGCTACCTGATCGCGATGGGCGTCAGGCGAAGACGTGCCGAAGCAGGCTCGTGAAGCCCGACCGGTCGCGTGCCGCGACGGCCGACGGCATCCGCGAGAGCGCGTTGAGACGGCTGGAGAGGTGGAAGTTCGCGGCACGTGCGGCGCGATTCCAGCCGACGGACCGTGTGCGTGCGGCGGCGTCCCGCAACACGTCGCGTTCCTCCCCGAATCGGGAACCGTCGTTGGCCGACCATGAGGACACACTGGCGGTGTGACGTCGGTACATGAAGCTCTCGACCGCGTCGTAGACCAGCACGCCGCCGTCGAGGATGATGTCGAGCTGCAGGGCGAGGTCGAGCGCCACGTTCAGCTCAGCTTGGAAGCCGTGGCTCTGGGCCACCTCTCGTCGCCAGCAGATGGACGGGAAGTACGTCCAGTTGCCCTTCAGAAGGCTCGCTGCCAGCGTCTCGCCCGACAGCATCCGATCTTCGACGACCTGCTTGCGGAAGTACGACTTCACGCGGTCGGGGAGCGGATTCGCGGGAGCGCCATCCGCATCGATTACGATGACACCCGGCTGCACGTACGAGGCGGCCGGGTACGCGGCGAAGGTCGCGTGCATCCTCTCGACGTAATTGGGGAGCATGATGTCGTCGCATCCCATGACCGTGACATAGTCGGCGCGCGCGCTGTGGATGCTCTCCTGGAAGTTGCCGTTCACGCCGAGGTTGACGGCGTTGCGACGGTACTGGACGCGCGGGTCCTGGATGGACGCGACCCACCGCCCAGGCTCGAGGTCGGGATACACGTCGTCGATGACCACCAGCCGCCAATCGGGATCGGTCTGTCCGAGGACGCTCTCGACCGATGCCCGCAGCAGCGTCGGATCACCGTAGTACGGCATCATGATGTCGATTGTCACGGATTCCCTGTCGCTGCCGAGTGTCTGTGCAGTGGAGCACGCCGGGTGATCACCGCGGAGTCCGTGCCTGCGCGAACAGGATACCGGAGGACGTCCGGGCCGACGGAACCTGCAGGGCGGGCGGGCGGTGATCCATGCCGTGGCTAGCATTGACTGCGCGGTGGACACCGATCGAATGCGAAAGGCGGGGCGGTGATGAGGATCTCGGTTGCCCTGTGCACCCACAACGGAGCGGCGTACGTGCGTGAGCAGGTGACGAGCATCCTCACGCAGTCGAGACCCGTCTCGGAGATCGTCGTGTCCGACGACGCGTCCTCGGACGGAACGGTCTCCCTGATCGAGCGCACCGTCGCCGATTGGAGGGCGGAGGGTCGGCGGACCCCTCTGGCGCTGCGGGTGCTCCGCAACGAGCAGCCACTCGGCGTGACGGCGAACTTCGAGCAGGCCCTCGCCGCGTGCACCGGCGAACTCGTGGCACTCTCCGACCAAGACGACCGGTGGCGACCTCGGAAGATCGAGACGATGGCGACCTCGTTCGAAGCGCGTCCGAACCTGTCCCTCCTGTTCTCCGACGCCTCCATGATCTCCGGCGCCGGCGACCGCATGGGGATGACCCTCTTCGAGACGCTCGGCGTCACCGCGTGGGAGCGAGCCGAGGTGCACGCCGGCCATGCGTTCGAAGTCCTGTTGCGGCGCAACATCGTGACGGGCGCGACCGTCGTCCTGCGTCGCGACCTCGTCGGCCGCGCGGCACCGTTTCCGCGTGAGTGGGTCCACGACGAATGGCTCGCCGTGGTCGCAGCGGCGACCGGTGAGGTCGATTTCCTCGAACAACCGCTCATCGACTATCGGCAGCACGGGAGCAACCAGATCGGCGCGACGGTGCTCACCGGGACCGGACGGCTCGCCCGCCTGCGAACCCCGCGAACTGGACGGAACGAACGACTCCTCGCCCGTGCGGCCCGTCTGGCCGAGCGGATCGGGTCATTCCGGCCGGAGCCCGATCCACCGCGAATCGACCATGCGGCCGACAAGCTGGAGCATGAGAAGGTCCGCACCGCGCTGCCTCCCGCTCGTCTCGCTCGCGTCCCGGGTGTCCTTCGAGAATGGCGGACGGGTCGCTACGGGTCCTGTGGCCTCGGGGGGCAGGATGTGTTGCGCGACCTCGTGCAGCCCGTCTGAGGTGACTGCCACGCGGAGCGGTGGCTTTCGCGACGGCGGGCACGCGGGCGCCTTAGCTTGCTAGCGTGGTGGCGGAGGGGGGTGCCCATGCCTGCGGACGAGGGCGACGCGTCGGCTGACAACGCTCCGACGGCCGGCCGTGAGTACGCTGAGCGCCTCCGCTCGCTCGAGGACGCCCGCTGGCGCCGCGTGCTCAACGTGCAGGCGCCCTACCGCTGGAACATCCGTCGCCTCCGTCTCGGTCGAGTGCTCGACGTCGGGTGCGGGCTGGGCCGCAACCTCGCGCACCTCGATGGCAATGGCGTCGGAGTGGACCACAACGCCGACTCCATCGCGATCGCTCGCGAGCGGGGCCTTGAGGCCTACACCGTCGACGAATTCAGGGATTCGGGTCGAGCCGCTCACGAGAGCTTCGACTCGCTGCTGTTCGCACACGTCATGGAGCACATGGACTGGGATGCCGATGTCCGGCTCGTCACGGAGTACCTGCCGTACCTGAAGCACGGCGGTGAAGTGTGCTTCATCACGCCCCAGGAGCGTGGGTACACCTCAGACACGACCCACGTGCACTTCGTCGACTTCGACGGGCTCCGGTCGATCGCGGCGGCAACCGGCCTGCACGAGTTGCGCTCCTTCTCGTTCCCGCTGCCTCGGCTCGCCGGCACGGCCTTCACGTACAACGAGTTCGTCTTCCTCGCGGAGAAGCCCTGATCTCCTTGCACCACCGCGACCCGTGAGCCCTCGGGCGCGGCAACTCAGCCGAGCCGCTCCACCGTCGGCGCCGGCGGCCGCCCCGCCGCGAGCGCGTCGCGCCAGCTCATGTCGCGAGCGGCCTTCACTGCGCAGACGACGAGGAGCAGCCACCCGCCCTCGCCGAGGGCGAAGCTCTCGGCGAAGCTCGTCACCGCGATGACGACGAGCATGAGCGCGGGCCACACGTACACGACGCTCCGTCGGGTCGAGGCCAGCAGCCACGCGCGCACGAGGGCCACCCCGACCAGTCCGACGAACAGCAGCAGCCCGATCACGCCGACCTGGAAGTACACGTCGACGTAGGCGCTGAGCGCCGATCCGTGCGGGCGGCCGGTCGCGAGCTCGATCCACGAGTACGGTGCGGTCTCCCTCCAGGAGCCGACCCACCCCCATCCCTGCAGCGGGTTGAGGCTGAGGTAGCGGGAGAGCTCGCGCCAGACGTCGAGCCGCACGTCGAACTCGGCCCGAGCGTCGAGCAGCTCGATGATCCGGATCCTGAGAATCCACGCCGTGACGAGCGCCGCGATCCCGGCAACGAGCAGGGCGATCTGCCAGCGCCAGCGCGTCGCGGGGGCAGCGCGCCGCAGCCCGTAGAGCGCCGCGGTCGCGACGCCGGCCGCCCCGAGCGCGATCCACGTGGTCGGAGACCCGGCGAACACGATGCAGAAGGCGGCGAGCAGGATCGAGGCGACGGCCTTGCCTCGCGTGATGATCTTCGTGCGCCATTCGACGACGAAGGTGAGCAGCGCGATGAGTGCGACGAAGCCGAGCAGGTTCCGCGATCCGAAGAGGCCCTGGATCGGCCCGAGGCGGGCGAGGTCGCCCTGGATCCCGAGGATGCGGATGGGCACGTCGAGCAGGATGCCGGACAGCACCTCCAACCCGATCGACACGGCGAGGAGCATCCGCATGACATCGCCGAACGCCCGCACGATCTGGATGGTGTCGCGCATGAGCGCCACGTACACCCCGAGGAAGGCGAAGGCGATGAGGTAGGCCACGCGCAGCGCCGTCGCCGCCGGGGCATTGGCGCCGGGCCCGCTCCAGAGCACGGATGCCGCACACCACCCGACGAACACGAGGATCGTGATCGGGAGGATGCCGTACCACTCGACGGCGCGCCAGCGGGCGACGAGCGACAGGGCGCAGAGCGCGAGCAGGCCGCCGAGCGCGGCGAGGAGACCCGGCCAGCCGATGAGACTGCGCACGGCGTGCGTGGTGAAGGCGAAGCCGACGACGAGCAGGGTGAGGGCCTGGGCGAACCTGGCGGAACCGGCGAACTCCCGCAGGGCGCGCGCGAGATGCGCACCGCCGGCGGCATCCGTCATCGAGCCACCTCGGGCGGCGGCATCCGGGAGGCGCGGACGGGCGGGGGAGCGGCGGGGATCGGCTCGGGGTCCCACTGGCGCTGCTTCGTCGACCAGGCGATCGCGATGAGGAGCACCCAGCCGCCCTCGATGAGGAGCCGGCTCTCCGCGAGGCTCTGGCCGATGAGCGCGACGAGCAGGAGGACGGGCACGAAGGACGCCGCGGTGTGGGGGAGGAGTCGTCCGGTCTCGTCGCGCGGTCGATCCACCGCAAGGAACCACGAACGCCACAGTGCACCGATCACGATCGAGGCGAAGGCGATGACCCCGACGATGCCGAGCTGCAGCCACACGTCGAGCCAGGCGTTGTGCGCCTGCAGGTACTCGACGCCGTTGCGCACCGCCAGCCCGTCGAACGGCTCGACCCACGGCACCCAGTAGCCGACCCAGCCCCAGCCGAACCATGGGCGCTGGGCGGCCAGGCCGATCACGGCGTTCCAGATGTCGAAGCGGCCGGTGAGGTCCTCGCTCTTGCCGAACAGCTCGAGCAGCGCGTTCCAGAAGACCACGAGCAGGCCGACGGATGCCACGAGCGCGCCGGCCGCGGCCCAGTACACCCCTCTGCGACGATCGGGTCCCACCCGCCGAGCCCACACAGCGAAACCGAGCGCCGCGAGCACGAGGACGGCCACGAGGATGACCGTCGCCGAGCGGGTGAGGAGCAGGACGCCCCCCGACACGACCAGCCACCCGATGCCCTGCGCCCGCCGGATGCTGCCTGCGGCCAGCAGGGCGCCGAACACGATCAGCCCGAGCAGCGCGACCATGCCGAGGATGTTGCGACTCGCGACGATGCCTTCGATGGGACCGCCGTCGAACAGCAGTCCACGCGACCAGTAGAAGGCCATGGGCAGCTTGCCCGCGTCGGGGTCGAAGTCGGGGAAGTTCGGCAGCACGGGCTCGCGCACGAAGATCGCGACCCAGAGCTCGAACACGATCGACAGCCCGAGGACCCACTTGATGGCGCCCCCGAGTGCCCGGACGAAGCGGTCCCAGGTGAGGCAGAGCACCAGGGCGACGGCCACCAGCGTGGTCACGAGGGTGATCGTGACGCCGAGCGCGCTGGCGCCCGGGTAGTACGACCACGCGATCGACAGCACCGCGATGAGGAGGAACGCGATGGTCGACTTCGGCACGCGCCGCCAGCGCCAGCTCGGGCGCTCGCCGACGAGGAGGGCGATCGCGCCGCCGATGACCACGAGCGCGACCGCGGCGAAGCCCCACCAGCCGAGCAGGTTGCGCCAGAACTGGCCGGCGAGCACCGTGAAGAGGGCGAACGTCGCGTACGCGCCGATGAGGGTGCGACGTCGGCCGGTGGTCATGGGTCCAAGGCTATCGCGCGGGGCATTGCGAGCAGATGACGGATGCCGCGAGCCGAACGCGGGCTCGCGGCATCCGTCATCGCGGCATCGCGGATCAGACGAACGCGGCCGTGCCCGTGATCGCGCGGCCGACGATGAGGGTGTTCATCTCGCGGGTGCCCTCGTAGGAGTAGAGCGCCTCGGCGTCGGCGAAGAAGCGGGCGACGTCGTACTCGAGCACGATGCCGTTGCCGCCCACGGCCTCACGGGCCCAGGCGACCGTCTCGCGCATGCGCGCCGTCGTATACGCCTTCGCGAGCGCCGAGTGCTCGTCGCGCTGCTCGCCGCGGTCCAGCATCTCCGAGACGCGCACGACCATGCCGAGCGACGCCGTGATGTTGCCGAGGCACTTCACGAGGAGGTCCTGGATGAGCTGGTGGGAGCCGATGGTCCTGCCGAACTGCACCCGCTCGCCCGCGTACTTCACGGCGGCCTCGTAGGCGCCGACCGCCGTGCCGACGGCGGCCCAGGCCACTTCGGCGCGGGTGAGCCGGAGCACCTTCGCGGTGTCGCGGAAGGAGTTGGCGTTCTGCAGGCGGAGCGACTCGGGCACCACGACGTGGTCGAGCGTGATGTCCGCGTTCTGCACGGCGCGGAGGCTGACCTTGCCCTCGATCTTCGTCGCGGTGTAGCCGGTGGTGTCGGTGGGAACGATGAAGCCCTTGACCTGCCCGTCCTCGACGTCCTTCGCCCAGATCACGGTGATGTCGGAGAAGGTGGCGTTGCCGATCCAGCGCTTCGATCCGTTGAGGACCCACGAGTCGCCGTCGCGCGTCGCGGTCGTGCGGAGGCCCTGGGCGGAGTCGGAGCCCGAGAGCGGCTCGGTGAGCCCGAACGCGCCGATGATCTCGCCGCTCGCGAGCTTCGGGATCCACTCCGCGCGCTGCTCGGGGGAGCCGCACACGCTGATCGAGCCGGTGGCGAGGCCGTTCTGCACACCCGCGAAGGTCGCGACCGACGGGTCGACGCGGGCGAGCTCCATCGCGACGAAGCCGCGGAAGACCGCGGAGTTCTCGAAGGGCCGGGTCTCCTCCCAGCTGAAGGAGAACGCGCCGAGCTCGGCGAGTGGCTTCACGACCTGCATGGGGAACTCGGCGCGGTCCCAGTAGTCCGCGACGATCGGTCGCACGTCGGAATCGAGCCAGGCTCGGAGCCTGGCGATCGCCTCCTTCTCCTGGTCACTGAGAAGGGACTCGTACGAGTAGAAGTCGCTCGCGAGCGGCTCGAACGTCATGACTGCTCCAATGCACAATGCGTCGTGGGTGGCCCGTCGAGCCTAGGACCGGGCCGGCGGCGCCCGAAGCCGTTGGTAGTTTGGACCCAAACTCCGCGAAGGGACCACCGAGCATGTTTGTGACGATCGCCAACACTCCGCGCGACTACGCCTGGGGGTCGACGAGCGCGATCGCCGAGTTCCGGGGCGTGGCCCCGTCGGGCGCGCCCGAGGCGGAGCTCTGGCTGGGCGCGCACGCGGGCTCGCCGGCGGTCGTCGTGGACGAGGCATCCGTGGGCCACGCCGACCTCGCCGAGTGGATCGCCGCCGCACCCGAGCAGGCCCTCGGTGCCCGGCTCGCCCGGCACGGCGCGCGACTGCCCTTCCTCCTGAAGCTGCTCGCCGCGGCGGAGCCGCTGTCGCTGCAGGCCCACCCGACGCCCGAGCAGGCCCGCGCGGGCTTCGCGCGCGAGGAGGCCGACGGCGTGCCGGTCTCGGCCTACGACCGCAATTACCGCGACGAGTTCCACAAGCCCGAGCTCATCGTCGCGGTGAGCGAGACGTTCGACGCGCTCTCGGGGTTCCGTCCGCTCGACGAGGTGGCCGGGATCCTGCAGACGCTCCGGGCGGCGGATGCCGCGGACGCCGCGCCCGATCCGGGCGCACTCGACCTGCTCGCCGCGCACCTGGGTTCGGAGGAGCCGCTCCGCGACACCGTCGAGTGGCTGCTCCGCGACGGACGCGGCGGCGACACGGGGGAGGCCGCGTGGGTCACCGAGCGGGTGACGGCGCTCGCGGCATCCGACCCCGCCCGCCGGTCGCCGTACGCACTCTCGTTCGAGACCGTCGGCACCCTCGCCGAGGTGTACCCGGGCGACCCCGGCATCGTCATCTCGCTGCTGCTCAACCGCGTGCGGCTCCGTCGGGGTGAGTCGTTGTACCTCGCAGCGGGCAACATCCACGCGTACCTCGCTGGCCTCGGCATCGAGCTCATGGCCGCGAGCGACAACGTGCTGCGCGGCGGCCTCACGCCGAAGCACATCGACGTGACCGAGCTGCTCGAGGTGCTCGACTTCACCCCGATCGCCCCGCCGCGCCTCGAGCCCGAGCCGGTCGCGCCGGGCGTCGTCGCGTTCCGTCCCGACGTCCCCGACTTCGTGCTCTACCGGGCTGAACCGGCGTCGACCTCGGGCACTGCGGCGCTCGACGCAGGCGCCGGCGACCAGGCATCGGATGCCGCGCGCGTTCCGCTCGACGGTCCGGCGATCGTGCTGGCCGAAGGCGGTTCGCTCCGTCTCCGGGGGCGGCTGGGGGAGTCACGGCTCGCCCGTGGCGAGGCGGCCTACGTCACGCCCGACGAGGGCGCGGTGGAGATCACCGGCGACGGGATCGCCTGGGTGGCGACGACCGGCGCGCCCGAGGCATCCGCCGGCTGATCGATGGCGGCCGGCCGACGCCGGCTGCTCGATGGCGACCGGCCGACGCCGCCTGAGCGACGGCGTGCCGTGCGCCCTCGTCAGCTGGCGGCGGCCACCTCGCGGTCGCTCGCCTCGCGCACCCCGAAGAGCCGCCGGTACTGCGTCGGCGTGGTCTGCAGCACCTTCAGGAAGTGGTGCCGCATCACCGCGGCTGCGCCGAAGCCGGTCTCGCGGGCGATCTCCTCGAGGGTGAGCGAGGTCTCCTCGAGCAGTTGCTGGGCCCGGAGGAGGCGCTGGCGGTTGAGCCAGGCGTTCGGCGTCGTGCCGGTCTCCGCGCGGAAGCGGCGGGCGAAGGTGCGGGGCGACATCAATGCCTTGCGCGCCAGCAGGTCGACGGTGAGCTCGTGGTCGAGGTGCTCGAGCATCCACTCGGTGACCTTCGCGAACGAGTCGCTGTGGCACTCGGGCACCGGGGTCTGGATGAACTGCGACTGGCCGCCGTCGCGCTGCGGGGGGACCACCATGCGGCGGGCGACAACGTTCGCGGCGCTCGCCCCGAGCTCCGTGCGCACGATGTGCAGGGCGGCGTCGATGCCCGCGGCGGTGCCGGCACCCGTGACCACCTTGCCGTCCTGCACGAAGAGCACGTCGGGGTCGACCTCGGTCTGCGGGAAGAGCTCGGCCATCTTGTCGGTGTACATCCAGTGCGTGGTGGCCCGGCGCCCGTCGAGCACGCCGGCGTAGCCGAGCGTGAACGCACCCGAGCAGACCGAGAGCACCCAGGCTCCGCGATCGACGGCGTCGCGGATGACGTCGAGCACGCGCTCGTCGGCCGGCGAGCCGACCAGGGACGCGGGCACGGCGACGAGGTCGGCCTCGTACGCGAAGTCGAGGCCCTCCTTCACGACGACGTCGAAGCCGAGCTTGGTCGTGATGGGGCCGGGGTCGGCGGCCACGACGTGGAAGTCGAAGATCGGCCCCCCGTGTTCCCGGCGATCGATGCCGAAGACCTCGCAGATCACCCCGAACTCGAACGGCGCCATCTGGGGGAGCGCGATGCAGGCGATGGTCTTGAGCACGTGGTCCTCCGGTTGGCAGGAAAAAGTCGTTGTGTGGCCACTCTGCCACTATCGGCAGGATGTCGCAAGGAGTACATTTTCTGCCATGACCACTCTCGTGTTCCTCATCATCGCGGGCCTCGCCGTCTGGGGCGTGCTCGCCACCGTGCTCCGCCTCGAGGGCGACGGCTACGGGCGTCCCGAGATCCGCAACCGCACCCGCCACGCCGAGAACCTGCCCACCCGCACCGTCTGACCGCTGGGCGCGCGCTGCGCCGGCCGCTCCTGGCCCGCGCAGCGCGACCCGCCTCGGCTCGACGCCGCCCGCCCCGTTACGATCGTGGGAGCGCGCGGACCTCCCGCACGCGGGAGGCGGGAACATGAGCTGGCTGGTCACCGGAGGCGCCGGATACATCGGCGCGCACGTCGTTCGGGCGTTCGCCGAGCAGGGCATCGACACGGTCGTGGTGGACGACCTCTCGTCGGGCCGGCACGGATTCCTCCCGCAGGGCGCGGCGTTCGTGCACGGCACGATCCTCGACGGACCGCAGCTCGAGGCCACGATGAAGCGCTACGACGTGCGGGGCGTGGTGCACCTCGCCGGATTCAAGTACGCGGGCGTCTCCGTGAAGCGGCCCCTGCACACGTACCAGCAGAACGTCACCGGCACCGCGACCCTCCTCGCGGCGATGGAGGCCAGCGCGGTCGAGAAGATCGTCTTCTCCTCGAGCGCCGCCGTCTACGGCACGCCCGACGTCGACCTCGTCACCGAGGACACCCCGAAGCGTCCCGAGTCGCCCTACGGCGAATCCAAGCTCATCGGCGAATGGCTCCTGGCCGACCAGGCCCGCGCGACCGGGCTCGCGCACACGAGCCTGCGCTACTTCAACGTGGTCGGCTCCGGCACGTCCGAGGTCTTCGACGCGAGCCCCCACAATCTCTTCCCCCTCGTGTTCGACGCGCTGCTCGACGGGCGAACGCCCCGCATCAACGGCGACGACTACCCGACGCCCGACGGCACCTGCGTGCGCGACTACATCCACGTGGCGGACCTCGCGGCCGCCCACGTCGTCGCCGCCAAGCGGCTCGACGCCGGCGAGCCGATCGAGCAGGTGTACAACCTCGGCTCGGGCGACGGCGTGTCCGTCGGCGAGATCATGCGGGCCGTCGCCGAGGTCACCGGCATCGACTTCACGCCCGAGATCGCCCCGCGGCGCGAAGGCGACCCCGCTCGGATCGTGGCCTCGGGCGACCTCGCGGCCCGCGACCTCGACTGGCGGATGCGGCATTCGCTCACCCAGATGGTCGAGAGCGCGTGGGAGGCCCGCCGCGCGGCATCCGACGCCTGATCCCGACGAGTGACCCGCCGCGGCCGGCGGCCACGGGCGCTCGACCCTGAAGTGCAGCCGCCAAGATAACGTCTCCGGAACGGCCTCGGCGTGTCGCGCGCGGGTTGAAGCCTCGACGGCCGGTTGAGGGTTTACGATCCGCGACTTGACTCACGCGAATTACACCGGTGTAATTGGTCAAGACACACCCTCTGGGTGGTCGGTACAACTGGGTGGGAGACGATATGGGCAATCCTGAATATCGTTCTGGAGTACCTGACGATTGGTTCGTCGATCCGGTGAGGCTGGGCGTGCCGGGGGTTCGGCAGGGCACTGGCGACGACAATCCGCTGGCATGGCAGAGCGACGCACTGTGTGCGCAAACCGATCCGGAGGCGTTCTTCCCTGAGAAGGGCGGCTCCACACGCGACGCGAAGAAGATCTGCACCGGCTGCGAAGTGCGCGGGGAGTGCCTCGAGTACGCCCTGTCGAACGATGAGCGGTTCGGCATCTGGGGCGGGCTCTCCGAGCGCGAGCGCCGCAAGCTCCGCAAGCGCGCGGTCTGAGCCCGGGTCCGATGCGACGCTGACGTCGCATCGGACCGGGGCGACCACGCGACCGGACGGCCTGATCCGCGCGGCTCGGCATGGGGCGGCGATTCGTGGCACGCCCGCCTCGGTTGCGGATGCCGCGGCAGGCGCCGCCTAGGCTGTCCCCGATGTTCCCCAGAGTCACCGCCGTCCTCGTCGTTCGTCACGGCGGCGACCGCCTCGCGCAGACCCTTGACGCGATCCGCGCCCAGGCGCGCACACCCGACTCCCTCGTCGTCGTCCTGTCCCAGGCCGGTGCGGAGGCGCGAGCGCAGGCCGCGGCGGCGGGCGCGTCGCATGTGGTCGAGCTCCAGGAGCCGCTCTCGTTCGGCGAGGCGATCCGGGCGGGCGAGCGGGTGCTCGAGACCCCCACCTCCGATGCCGATGCGCTCTGGCTGCTTCCCGACGACGCCGCGCCCGAGCCCGAAGCGCTGGCGGCACTCGTCGCGACGCTCGAGACGGGCAAGTCCGTCGCCCTCGCCGGCCCGAAGCTGATGGGCTGGGACGAACCCGATCGCATCACGTCGCTCGGCCGGACGATCACCCAGCTGGGCCGGAGCGTGCCCATCGTCGCCGACGAACTCGACCAGGGCCAGCACGATGGGCTGAGCGACGTGCTCGGGCTCGATCCCGCCGGCCTCCTCGTGCGGCACACGGTCTGGCAGGCGCTCAGCGGATTCGACCCGGCGCTGCCATCGGCCGACGATGCGCTCGACCTCGGCGTGCGCGCGCGGCTGTCCGGCCACCGGGTCGCCGCCGTCCCGGCCGCGAGGGTGCGCTTCGGCGGCTCCGGCGTCGCCGGTCTGCCGCTCGACGGGCGAGCGCGAACCCGGCGACGGAACACCCGCATCGCCCGAGCCGCCCAGCTGCATCGACGACTCGTGTACGCGCCGGCGCCGGCGGTGCCCCTGCACTGGCTGACCTTCCTGCCCCTGGCGCTCCTCCGTTCCGTGCGGCTGCTCCTCGTCAAGCAGCCGGGCGCGATCCCCGGCGAGTTCGGCGCCGCGATCGCCACCATGTTCTCCGGCATGCGCGTGTCCCGCGCGCGCCGGGTGCTCAAGTCCTCGCGAAGCGCCAAGTGGTCGGCGATCGCACCGCTGCGCATGCAGCCCGACGAGCTCCGCCGACGCCGTCAGGCGGCCACCGAGGAGCGCCGCAATCGCGCCAGGGGTCGCTCTCAGGAGCTCCAGTTCATCGGCACGGGGGGTGGATGGGTGCTGCTCGCGACGGCTGCGGCATCCGTCGGCCTCTTCTCGTGGCTCATCGGCTCGGGCGGCGTGGGCGGCGGCGGGCTGCTGCCCCTGTCGGGCGTGTCCGGCCTGTGGCAGAACGCCGCCTACGGGTGGCGCGACGTCAACACCGGCTTCGTGGGGGCGGCGGATCCGTTCAACGGTGCGCTCGCCGTGCTCGGGACCCTGACGTTCTGGTCGCCGTCGTTCGCCATGGTGCTGCTGTGGCTCGTCGCGCTCCCCGCAGCGGCGATCGGCGCGTGGTTCGCCGCCTCACGACTCACCGAGCGCGGGTCGCTCCGCGCGGTCGCGGCGCTCGCCTGGGCCGCCGCACCGCCGTTCCTGTCGGCGCTGGCGGACGGACGACCGGGGCCGGTGCTCGCCCACGTCCTGCTCGGCTGGCTCGCGTTCGCCGTCTTCGGCGCCGCCACCTCGTGGGCCGCGGCGGCGACGGCCTCGTTGCTCTTCGCGGCCGTCATCGCGGCCGCCCCCAGCCTCGCACCCGCACTCGTCGTCGGATGGATCGTCGTCCTCGCCGTCAGCGGCCGTGCCGCCGTGCGCCTGGTCGGACTTCCCATCCCGGCGCTGGCGCTCGCCCTGCCCCTGATCGTCGAGCAGGTGCGCCTCGGCACGGCGTTCGGTCTGGTCGCCGATCCCGGCCCGCCCGTCGATGGATCGATCCCGACCGCCGGGCAGCTCGCACTCGGGTGGCCCGCCGGGGGATGGGGCGGGTGGGGCGAGCTCGTCGAGTCGTTCACGTCGCTCGAACCGTGGATGGTCGCGGGCGCGCTCGTCGCGCCGCTCGTGATCGCCGCGCTCTGCTCGGTCTTCGCCCCCGGATGGCGTCGCGGGGTGCTCGCGCTCGGCACGGTGCTGCTCGGCTACGCGACGGCCGTCGCGGCGTCGCACCTGTCGGTGGCGGCCGTCGGTGCCGAGTCGGTTCCGGTGTGGGCGGGAGCCGGCATGAGCCTCGCATGGCTCGGCCTCGTGCTCGCGGCGATCGCGGCGCTCGACGCCCTCCGGCGAGGTGCCGGCGCCGTCGGATGGGTGGTGGCCGCGTTCAGCCTCGCGGCGGTGCTGCCGCTCTCGTACGCGATCGCCGTCGACGTCGTGCCGCTCGCGCCCGCGACCGAGCGAGCCCTGCCGGCGTACGTCGTGGCCCAGGCCGAGAACGATCCCAGGGTGACGACGCTGCTCATGCAGCCGCAGGCCGACGGCGGCATGCGCTCCACGCTGGAACGGGGCATCGGCCCCACCCTCGATGACCAGTCGACCCTCGCGCAGACCAGGACGGACCCGACCGCCGACCAGGAGCAGCTCGCCGAGGTCGCGGGCAACCTCGCCTCCCGCAGCGGCTCCGATCCCGAAGCGGCGATGCGCGAGTTCGGCGCCTCCTTCGTGCTGCTGGCCCCGGCTCCAGGCGACGGCCGCGAGGCGATCCAGACGGAGACCCGGGCGCGCGTCGCACTCGACGCGAACGCCGCGCTCGTCCCCGTCGGCGAGACGGAGTACGGCACGCTGTGGCGATTCGCGGGGGCCGAGGCGGATGCCGCGGCGGCGCGCATCCCGGCTGACGCGGGGGGCTGGCCGGCCGGCCTCATCACCGCGGTGCAGCTCATCGTCATCGGCGGCACCCTCCTGCTCTCCATCCCGACGGGTGCCGGTCGCGAGGCGGATCGGCGGCCGGTGCGTCGTCGTCCGGCCCGGCGCCGACCCCCGAAGTCCGGCGCTGCGGCGACCGCCGTGGCAACGGACGAGGCGCCCGCCGACGAGGCGCCCGCCGACGAGGCGGCCGCCGATGCGGCAGCCCCCGACCAGGCAGCCGCAGATCAGCAGTTCGAACGCGAGGCGGATGACGGGGTCGGGGTCGACGACGTCGAAGGACGAGCGCCTGACGTGATGTCTCCCGATCTCGCCGATGCATCCGGCGCGCCGACGGATACCGACCGCACCCCTCGAGGAGCCGACGATGCGTCTTGACCGCAAGCAGGCCCTGAACCTCGGAGGACGCGCGCTCGCCTTCCTCGGAGCGGCCGCGCTCGCCGTCGGTGCCGTCGGCGCTGCAGCGCTCCTTCCGTGGCCCGACCATCGCATCGCCCCCCCGGCCGTGCTCGTCCAGCCGGCGGAGAGTCGTCAGCAGCGCGTCTGTCCCGGCCCGCTCCTCGCGCTCGGCGAGGATGCCGCGGCCGCGACCACCGCCTCGTCGATCGGCTCGGCCGACATCGTGACCGCAGCAGAGCCGTCCGACGCCGTGCTCGAGGAGACGCCCCTCGCGGCGCCCGAGAATCCCTTCGCGGCCGACGACGGGACGCCCGTCGCGATCGCGGCCGAGCCGGGCACCGTGGATGCCGGCATGCTGGCGGGTGCCCAGTCGCAGGCGGTCGCAACCGAGACCGCGGGCGGCTTCGCGGCCACCGCATGCGGCGAGGCCGTCTCGGACGCCTGGCTGGTCGCCGGCGCCACGACGCTCGGCCGGAGCGGCCTCGTGCTGCTGTCGAATCCGACCGCCGTCGCCGCCACGGTCGACGTGCGCGTGTTCGGGGAGACGGGCCCGGTCGAGGCGCCCTCCGCGCTCGGCGTGATCGTGCTGGCGAGCAGCCAGCGCGTGCTCTCGCTCGCCGGACTCGCCCCCAACGTGGCCTCGCCCGTCGTGCACGTCACGAGCGCCGGGGGAGCGATCGCCGCGAGCCTCGAGCACTCCGTCGTGGTCGGACTGGCTCCGGCGGGCCTCGAGCTCACCGGTCCGACGGCGGCGCCCGCGACCAGCCAGGTGATCCCCGGGTTCGTGGTGCCGCAGACCGGCGGCGTCGAGGCATCCGAGGACCATGCCGACGGCGACGATCATCCGGCGGTGCGGCTGTACGCGCCGGGCGGCGAGGCGGCCGAGGTCTCGATCGCGCTCGTCCCGGAGTCGGGTTCGGGCGGCACGACGATCGAGGCCACGATGGAGGCCGGGCGCGTGCTCGACGTGCCGCTCGGCGTGCTCGACCAGGGCGTGTACACCGTGCGCGTGGAGTCCGACGCCCCGGTCGTCGCGGCGGCCAGGGCGACCGTCGGCGGCACCCAGGGCCAGACGGATGCCGCTGCGCCCTCCGACCTCGCCTGGACCGTCGCGACGGCGCCGCTCCTCGACTCCGCAGTGGTCGCGGTGCCCGACGGGCCGTCGCCCACGCTCTGGCTGGTGAATCCCGAAGCCGAGTCGGTGGACGTGACCGTCACCCTCGACGGCGCCGAGCGCACCGTGTCGGTACCCGGTGCGGGCGGGGCATCCGTGCCGCTCGACGGGGCGACCGCTGCGGTGCTCGACGGCAGCTCCGGCCTGCATGCCACGGTCGCCTTCTCGGGCGACGACGAGCTGGCCTCGTTCGGCGTGCAGCCGCCCGGACCGCTGGACTCACCACTGGAGGTCTACCCGCAGTGAGCCGACCGGCCCGCCCCGCTCAGAGGTGGCGGTACCGGCCAGGCGCGAGCTCCCACGGGTCCTTGTCGAGCAGTTCGGCGACCGCGCGGAAGACGCAGCTCTCGATGAGGAGCTTCTCCTCGCGGTCCTCGCCCTCCTGCAGGCGCAGGAACCGCACGATCGGCAACCGGTAGAAGGTGATGCGCCGTTCGTCGTGCGCGACCTTCCACCGGTCGACGTGATCGCCGTGGATCGCCTCGGCCGGGCCCTGCGCCACCTCGAAGACGACGCCCTCGAGTTCGGGCCAGAGGCCCCGCAGGTACGCGGCCGTCGTCGCGATCGTGAAGTCGAACTCGTCGAGCCGCGTGCGGATGGGCTCCAAGTGCGGTCCGGTGACGGCCGAGCGCATGCCGCGGCCGTGTCGATCCCGGGCGAGCCGCCTGGGGGAGCGAGGCGTGGCGACACGACGGGAACGGGGCATACCTCCATCGTAATGTCCGCGCGGCTCGCTACTCTGGTGGAGCCATGAGACGTTGTTCGCGCACCGCATGCGCCGCCGAGGCGGTCGCGACGCTGACGTTCGACTACGCCGACTCCATGGCGGTGCTCGGCCCGCTGGCCTTCGCGCCCGAGCCGCACGGCTACGACCTGTGCCGCCGGCACGCCGAGCGCACGTCGGCCCCGGTGGGCTGGCAGGTCGTGCGGCACGTGTCACTCGGTGAGGTAGGTTTCAAGGCATGAACCCGGCAGCACCATCCGACGCTCGAGCGCGCCTCGAAGCCATCGTCAAGGCCTACGACGTCCGCGGCATCGTGGGCGAAGGCCTCACGGAGCAGAGCGTCGAGGCGCTCGGTGCCGGCTTCGTCGACGAGGTCGGGGCCGCCGGGGGCCGCATCGTCGTCGGCCACGACATGCGCGACTCGTCGCCGGGGTTCGCGGCGGCGTTCGCCCGCGGCGCGACGCGACGCGGGGCTGACGTCGTCGCCCTCGGGCTGTGCTCCACCGACGAGACCTACTTCGCCTCCGGCTCCATGAACGCGCCCGCCGCCATGTTCACGGCCAGCCACAACCCCGCCGCGTACAACGGCATCAAGTTCTCGCGCGCCGGCGCACAGGGCATCTCCCTCGACACAGGGCTCGCCGCCATCCGCGACCGCGCCGGCGACTACCTCGACGAGGGCATCACGGATGCCGCGACGCCCGGCTCGATCGAGCAGGTCGACGTGCTCGCGGACTACGCCGCCTACCTCCGCTCGCTCGTCGACCTCACGGGCATCCGCCCCCTGAAGGTCGTCGTCGACGCGGGCAACGGCATGGGCGGACTCACGGTGCCCGCAGTCCTCGGCGAGGCGGCAGGGCTCCCGGCGCTCCCGCTCGAGATCGTCCCGCTCTACTTCGAGCTCGACGGCACGTTCCCCAACCACGAGGCCAACCCGCTCGAGCCCGCGAACCTCGTCGACCTGCAGCGGGCGGTCGTCGAGCACGGCGCCGACCTCGGACTCGCGTTCGACGGCGACGCCGATCGCTGCTTCGTCGTCGACGAGCAGGGCGGAGCCGTCGGGCCGTCGGCCGTCGCCGCGATCGTGGCCCTGCGGGAGATCGCCCGCGTCCGCGCGGCCGGCGAAGACGACATCACGGTGCTGCACAACCTCATCACGTCGCGGTTCGTGCCCGAGGCCATCGAGGAGGCGGGGGCCACGGCCGTCCGCACGCGCGTCGGCCACTCGCTCATCAAGGACCGCATGAAGGAGACCGGCGCCGTGTTCGGCGGCGAGCACTCCGCGCACTACTACTTCCGCGACTTCTGGGGCGCCGACAACGGCATGCTCGCGGCGATGCACGTGCTCGCCGAGTTCGGATCGCAGGACGCGCCGCTCTCCCAGCTGGGTGCGCGCTACATGCCGTACGCCCTCTCGGGCGAGATCAACTCCACCGTCGACGACGTCCCGGCCGCCTACACCCGCATCGTCGAGGCGTTCACGGGCCGGGCCGAGTTCGACGAGCTCGACGGTCTCACGGTCGACGGCATCACGCCCGAGAGCGAGCCGTTCTGGTGGTTCAACGTGCGCCCGTCGAACACCGAGCCGCTCCTGCGTCTCAACGTCGAGGGCGGCGACGTGGCGACCATGACGGCCATCCGCGACGAGGTGCTCGCGCTCATCCGCGGCTGACGCCACGGTCGGCTGAGCCTGCGACAATGGTGGGCATGACGACGTCGCCTGTCACCACTGCCCTCCCGTTCAAGGTCGCCGACCTCTCACTGGCCGAAGCCGGCCGACACCAGCTGCGGCTCGCCGAGAACGAGATGCCGGGGCTCATGGCCCTCCGCGACGAGTTCGGAGCCTCCAAGCCCCTCGCCGGCGCGCGTATCGCGGGCAGCCTGCACATGACGGTGCAGACGGCCGTGCTCATCGAGACCCTCGTCGCGCTCGGTGCCCAGGTGCGCTGGGCGAGCTGCAACATCTTCTCCACCCAAGACGAGGCCGCGGCCGCCGTCGTGGTCGGCCCCGACGGCACCGTCGACGACCCCAAGGGCGTCCCCGTGTTCGCGTGGAAGGGCGAGACGCTCGAGGAGTACTGGTGGTGCACCGACCGCATCTTCGACTGGACTGCCGAGGCCGCGGCATCCGGTGCCGACTGGATCGGCCCGAACATGATCCTCGACGACGGGGGTGACGCGACGCTGCTCGTGCACCAGGGCCGTGAGTTCGAGGCGGCCGGCGAAGTGCCCGCGGCGACGGATGACGCGAGCCATGAGTTCCGCGTCGTGCTGGACACGTTGCGCCGCAACCTCGAGGTGAGCGCCGACCGCTGGACCCGCATCGCCGACGAACTCAAGGGCGTCACCGAGGAGACCACGACCGGCGTGCACCGCCTCTACGAGCTGCACGCCAGGGGCGAGCTCCTCTTCCCGGCCATCAACGTCAACGACTCGGTCACGAAGTCGAAGTTCGACAACAAGTACGGCATCCGGCACTCGCTGCCCGACGGCCTGAACCGCGCCACCGACGTGCTCATGGGCGGCAAGGTGGCGTTCGTCGCCGGCTACGGCGACGTGGGCAAGGGGGCTGCCGAGGCGCTCCGCGGTCAGGGCGCCCGCGTCATCGTGAGCGAGATCGACCCGATCAACGCGCTGCAGGCCGCCATGGACGGCTACCAGGTGTCGCGGCTCGAGTCCGTCATCGGCGAGATCGACATCCTCGTGACGGGCACCGGCAACAAGGACGTCGTGCGCCTCGAGCACCTCCTCGGGCTGAAGCACCTCGCGGTGGTCGCGAACGTCGGCCACTTCGACAACGAGATCGACATGGCGGGGCTCGAGTCCCTCGAGGGTGCGGAGCGCATCGAGATCAAGCCGCAGGTGCACGAGTGGCGCCTGCCCACCGGGCGCAGCGTGCTCGTGCTGAGCGAGGGGCGGCTCATGAACCTCGGCAACGCCACGGGGCATCCGTCGTTCGTGATGTCGAACTCGTTCACGAACCAGGTGCTCGCGCAGATCGAGCTCTGGACCCGTCCCGACGCGTACCCCGTGGGTGTCTACGTGCTCCCGAAGCACCTCGATGAGAAGGTCGCCCGCCTGCACCTCGACGCCCTCGGCGTCGAGCTCACCGAGCTCACGCCCGAGCAGGCCGCCTACATCGGCGTTCCGGTCGAAGGGCCCTACAAGGTCGACCACTACCGGTACTGATCACCGAGCGGATGTCGCGAGCGCGCGGCATCCGCTCGCCCGGCGCCCGTGGCGCATCATCGCTCGGGGAACCCGACCCGGGTCGCCGTGAGGGTGGGGGCGAGAGCCGCGAGCCGCGCGTCGGCGAGCTTCAGCGCCGCCAGCTCGCGTTCCCGCCGGAGCGCCACGACCGCAGCCAGGAATCGCTCGGGAGCGGCATCGGGGAGCGGTGACACGAAGGCCGACACCTGCTGCGCGAGCATCGTCGCGACGCGCGCGCGGCTCTCTGGCATGAGGTGGTCGACGTTGGCGAAGAACGACGCCACCCGTCGCGCGAGCGGATCGGGCAGCCGTGCCACATCGGCGGTCGCCGACCAGCCCACCAGCTCGGGCGGCACGCCGAAGGCTGCAGACGGCAGCTTGGGCACCCGCTCGACCTGGGAGTGCGTGCCCGCGAGGATGTCGCCCAGCCGCTTCGACGAGGGGTCGAGGAACCCGACGAGCACCGCGAGCCCGCCGAACGTCAGGTAGAT
The DNA here is from genome assembly GCF_056404815.1 of Agromyces sp. P2_B3. NCBI lineage: Bacteria > Bacillati > Actinomycetota > Actinomycetes > Micrococcales > Microbacteriaceae > Agromyces > Agromyces sp. P2_B3. Next base: position 351,522 of record NZ_JBFUDH010000002.1, read on the forward strand.
CTCGATCACCCCGGTGAGCGCGCGGATGAACGCATGGCGCAGCCCGATCGCGCCGCCGTCGTCGCGCACCACCCGGAGGCCGAGCGCCACCTTGCCGAGGGAGCGTCCGCGGGTGGCGGTCTCGACGGCGGTGGGGAGCACGACGATGCACACCACGATCGTGGCGATGAGGATCGCGCGGAACGCGGCCTGGTCGAGGGAGAGGCCGGCGAGAGCGAGCAGCACGAGGAGGATGAGGACCACCGAGAGCAGCACGTCGATCGCCGCCCCGCCCGCCCGGATGAGCGCGCTCGCCGGCCTGACGTCGAGGGCGACCGCCTCGCCGGTGACCAGCGCCTCATCGTCGAACCGGGCCGCCCGGATGCGGGAGTCCGTCGCGGAGGCCATGGGTAGTATTCAAGCAGATGGACCTCGACGCGCTCGCCTCCGCCCGCCACGACGACTGGGAGCGGCTCGACGCGCTCTCGCGGTCGTCACGGCTCGACGGTCGAGGCGCCGACGAGCTCATCGAGCGGTACCAGCATGCGGCATCCGATCTCTCGCTCGTGCAGACGACGGCCGGCTCGACGGCCCTCGGAGACCGGCTCTCGGTGATCCTGGCGCGGGCTCGACTCCGATTCACCGGCACCCCGGAGAACCCCCTTCGCCAGTTCACGCGGTTCGCGACGCTCAGCCTGCCCGCTGCCCTGTACCGGCTGCGGTGGATCACCCTCGCGGTCGCGGTGGTCACGTTCGTCGTCGCCGCCCTGTACGCCTGGTGGATCGGCGGCGATCCGCGGGTGCTCGCGACGATCGGCACCGAGGCCGAGCTGCGCCAGGTCGCCGAGGAGGGATTCGTCTCGTACTACTCCGAGAACCCCGCCGCGTCCTTCGCGGGCTCCGTCTGGACGAACAACGCCTGGATCGCGGCGCAATGCGTCGCCTTCGGCATCCTCGGCGTGTGGGTGCCGTGGGTCATCCTGCAGAACGCGCAGAACCTCGGCATCACGGCCGCCGTGATGTTCGCCTACGACGAGGCCGACACCTTCTTCCTGTACATCGCGCCGCACGGGCTGCTCGAGCTCACGTGCGTCTTCGTCGCCGCGGCGGCCGGTCTCCGCATCTTCTGGGCCTGGGTGGCGCCCGGACCGCGGCCGCGCGGGGTGGCGCTCGCCGAGGACGCCCGCTCGCTGTTCACCGTCGCGATCGGCCTCGTGTTCTTCCTCTTCGTGTCCGGGCTCATCGAGGGGTTCGTGACGCCGGCGCCGTGGCCCTGGCCGGTGAAGATCGGCATCGGCGTGCTCGCGCTCGCGGGCTTCCTCGCCTACATGCTCGTGCTCGGCGGTCGCGCCCGGCACGCGGGGGAGACCGGCGACCTCGTCGAGTTCGACGCGGGCGCCAGCCGCATCCTGGCGGGCTGAACGGGGTCAGAGCCGACCGGCGGCCTTCAGCTCGAGGTAGGTGTCGGCGAGGGCCGGCGGCAGTTCCTGCGGGGGAGCGGAGACCGTGATCGCGCCCAGTCGTCGCATCGCGGCGGCGACACGATCGGCATCGAGCCGGGCGCGCTCGGCGGCCGCGGCGACGTACACCTCGTCGAGCGATCCCCGCTCGCGCGCCGCCGCCACGGCCGAGGGGTCGGCCACGGACGCCACGACGACCGTGTGCCGTGCCGTGAGCTGGGGCAGCACGGTGAGCAGCCCGCGTGAGCTGCCCGGGGCATCCGCCGACGTGAGCAGCACGACGAGTGCCCGCTGGCTCGTGACCTGCCGCACGTGGCCTGGGACGGATGCCCAGTCGGCCTCGATCAGCTCCGCCTCGATGCCGGCCATGGTGTCGACCATGCGGGCGAGGAGCGCCGGGCCGGTCGCGCCGTGCACCCGGCCGCGCACTCGCCGGTCCCAGGCCAGGAAGTCGACGCGGTCGCCGGCGTGCGACGCCAGTGCCGCCAGCAGCAACGACGCCTCCCATGCCGTGTCGAGGCGCGGCTCGTCGGCGATGCGGGCGGCCGCCGTGCGCGAGGTGTCGGCCACGATCACGATCCGCCGGTCGCGTTCGGGGCGCCACGTGCGGACCATGAGCCGCATGCCGCCGGGCACCTCGGGGTCGGCATGCCGGGCCGTGGCACGCCAGTCGATCGAGCGCACGTCGTCCCCGCGCACGTACTCGCGGATCGAGTCGAACTCGGTGCCCTGGCCGCGGATGAGGAGCGGCGTGCGGCCGTCGAGCTCGCGCAGGCGCGTCAGCCGCGAGGGCAGGTGGGCGCGCGAGTGGAAGGGCGGCAGCACCCGGATCCGGCCGGGCGAGGCGAGGGTGGCCTGACGGGCCCACAGCCCCAAGGGGCCGGCAGCGCGGATCGTGACCTGCTCGGTGCGTCGGTCGCCGCGACGCCACGGCGTGAGCTGCAGCGACATCCGCCGTCGCTCACCGGGCGGGATGCGCAGCCGCGTGCGGTTGGCGCCCGCGACCCCGGCGGAGGGTTCCCAGCCGTCGCGGACCACGGCACGGAGGAGCCGCGGCCCGACGTGCTGCACCGCGAGCTCCGCCGTGACGGTCTCGCCGAGCCGGACCCGGTCGGGAAGCACCCGGGTCAGGACCACGCGGCGCGGCGAGGCTGCGAGCGACAGGTCGACGAGGCCCGCGCCGAGCGAGACGGCGAGCCAGGCGATGAGCGCCAGCCACGCGGCATCCGCCCCCTGCGTTCCCGCCACCACGACGGGCACGACGCCGAAGGCGACGAGGATGGCGAACCGTCCGGTGACCGCCATGTCAGAGCGGCACCTGCACCTGCTGGACGACCCCGCGGAGGACGGCGTCGACCGAGACGCCCTCGAGTTCCGCCTCGGGCCGCAGCTGCACGCGGTGTCGCCACACGGGGAGCAGCATCGCCTGCACGTGATCGGGAGTGAGCGAGTCGTAGCCGGTGAGCCACGCCCAGGCCTTGGCGGCGGCGAGCAGCGCGGTCGTCGCCCTCGGGCTCACGCCCAGCCGCATCGACGGGCTGCGGCGGGTCGCGCGCGCGAGGTCGACGACGTAGGCGAGCACGTCGTCGGACACCCGAACCCGCGCGGCCGCCGACCGCGCCGCGGCGAGCTCGGCGGCGCCCAGCACGGCCGTCACGCCGGCCGCGCCCAGGTCGTGGGGGTCGAATCCGTCGGCGTGGCGTCGCAGCAGCGACACCTCGGCGTCGCGCTCGGGCACGTCGAGCACGAGCTTCATGAGGAACCGGTCGAGCTGGGCCTCGGGGAGCGCGTAGGTGCCCTCGTACTCGATGGGGTTCTGCGTCGCGGCGACCATGAACGGGTCGGGGAGCGGACGCGTCACCCCGTCGGCCGACACCTGGCGTTCCTCCATCGCCTCGAGTAGCGCCGACTGTGTCTTCGGCGGCGTGCGGTTGATCTCGTCGGCGAGGAGGATGTTCGTGAACACCGGCCCCTCGCGGAAGGCGAAGTCGCCGGTGCGCGGGTCGTAGGCGAGCGATCCGGTGACGTCGCCCGGCATGAGGTCGGGGGTGAACTGCAGCCGGCGCGTGTCGAGGCGCAGGGTGCGGCTCAGGGTGCGCACGAGCAGCGTCTTCGCCACGCCGGGCACGCCCTCGAGCAGCACGTGCCCCCGGGTGAGCAGGGCGATGATGAGGCCGGTGACGGCGCCGTCCTGGCCGACGACGGCCTTGCCGACCTCGGTTCGGACGTCGTTCAGCGCCGCCCGCAACTCCTCGTCGGTGGTCGCGATCGCGTCGGTCATGGTCGCCTTCCTGTCGGGTGGTCGGGGTCATGGTTCGGGTCGGGGTCTGGGTCGTGGTGGTCGCGCGGGCGGTCCTCGACGTGCTGGTGGTCCCGGTGGTGCGGCCGCACCGAGGCGGCCACCTCGTCCTCGAGTCGCGAGAGCTCGGCGGCGAGGTCGACGAGTTCGCGGTCGCCTGACGGCTGCGCGCCGACGAGCAGGCGGGCGACGGATGCCGCGTCGCGGCCGGTCGCGGCAGCGGCGGCATCCGACACCGCATCGGCGGCGGCCGCACGCGGCAGGCGCAGCGTCGTCGCGATGCGCCCGATCGCGGCGAGACGCAGCTGGTCGAGCGCGTGCCCTCGTGCCGCACTCCTGGCGTACAGCCGTGCTCGTCCCTCGCTCGTCTCGCCGGCGCGGACCGTGACGGGCAGGCGCTCGGCCACCAAGGGTCCGAAGCGGCGGCCCTGCCAGACGCCCGCCGCGATCACCACGAGGATCGAGAGCACCAGCACCGGGCTGACCCAGCCGGGCGTGAGCTCGGCCATCGTGGGCGCCTGCGACGGATCGGCGTCGGCGGGTCCCGGCAGGTACCAGGCCACTTCGTCGGTGGCCCCGAGCAGGCCGATCGCGAGGGCGGCGTTGCCGGCCTCGGAGATGTGCTCGTTCGTGAACACCGTCGTGGCGCCGACGAGGGCGATCTCGCCCCCCGACGGGCCCGGCCCCGTCGCCACCGCGAAGCCGTGCTCCGCGTCGCGGAAGCAGCCCGTCCACCCGGCAGAGGTCGCGTCGGCGTCGACGGTGAGCAAGCGCTGCCCATCGGAGAGCTCGCCGGCCTGTCCGGCGGCACGCAGGTCGCAGGCCACGTCATCGACCGTCCCGCTCGCGGCTCCGGCGAGCCGGACGCCCGGCGCGAGCGTCTCGAGGGATCGGAAGGAGGGCTCCGCCACGACCAGGCGATCCGCCGCAGCGGCGAGGCCGTCGAGTCGATCCTCGTCGAGCACGTCGAACTCGTCGTAGAGGAGCACGGTCGCGCCGCTGCGCGCGGCGTCGACGGCCTCGTCGACCGAGTGGGCCTCGGTCACGGTGACGCCGTGCTGTCGGAGCACCTCGACCAGGGCCTTGGAGCCGGCCGGCGCGGCGTTGGCGGCGCCCAACGCGGGCCCCGGCGCGCGGAAGCCGCCCTGGGCGACGAGCATGACGACGGCACCCACCACGAGCACCGCACCGATGACGATCCACGCGCGCCGCCGGCGCAGCGCCTCGCGGAGGGTCGGGGTGACCGCACTCGTCGGCGTGATCGTGGGAGGCGCGACGCTCATCGAGGAGCCGCCATTGCCGCACGGCCGGCATCCGCCGGGGTGGCGGCCGCGAGCGCGAGGTCGAGCTGCACCAGCTCCTCGTACCGTGCCCGGGATCCGGATCGCCCGAGGTAGCGGACCGAGTCGAACTCCGAGGCGGCGGACCGCAGCGACTCCGCGTGGTCGGGGAACGGGGTCGACGCTGCGACGGCCACGCCCCGCGCGGTGGTTCCGGGATGCACGTGCACGAGGTCGCGGTCGACGGCGCCGCGCACGATCGCTCGGTACCGCTCCTCGATGGCGAGTGGCCAGTCGTCCGACTCGGCCGCCGCAGCGGCAGCCGCCCGCAACGCGGTCAGGTCGCGGCGATCGTCGTCGTCGAAGAGCGGCGCGGGCGGCCGCTGCCGTCGGCGGAGGCGCGGCAGGCCGAACACGAGCAGGCCGACCACCACGACGAGCACCACCGCGATGACGAGGAGCAGCACGAGGAGGGGTGCGGGAATGCCGGCTGCGCCTTCGAAGAGGCTCACGAACCAGTCGCGGACCTGCTGCATGGCGAGGTCGAACGGCGTCGGCTGGGCGCTCCGGTACTCGGGTTTCGCGAGCTCGTCCTCGAGCCACCGGCGCGCCTCGGGCGCGTCGGGATCGAGTGGCTCGAACAGGAGGGTCAGGACCACGCGGCCGGAGGTTCGCTTCCACGCGGCGCCGACTCGACCGGCACCCGATACGGGTCTTCGGCCGCCTGCCCCGCCTCGCGAAGCTCGACGTACCGTTCGAGTTCGAGGTCGAGGCCCTCGCGCCGCATCCTGAGGTCGATGTAGATCACGGCGACGAGTGCCGCCTGCACCACCGCCGTGATGGCTCCGATGAGGAGTGAGAGGACGAGCGTGACGATCGTCGTGACCACCGTCACGGCCAGGGCGGCGCCGGTGCCCGACGGATCGATGAGCACGGCCAGGATCGTGCCGACGATCGAGACCGGCTGCACGACGACCTGCGCCGCCACGTTGAGGATGGCGGCCACGAGCACCAGCACGCCGAACGTGCGCCAGTACGCGCCGTCGGTGAGTCGCCACGACCGAGCGACGGCGGCTCGGATGCCGACCTGCTCGAGCACGATGATACTCGGCACGATCGCGAGCTTCACCCCGATCCAGAAGGCCACCACGAGGAGGCCGAGGCCGAGGAGGAGGCCCACGACGATGCCGATCACGAGCCCGACCGGCGACGAGGTCGAGACGGCGGCCAGGACGACCACGCCGGCCACCACGCCGAAGGCGACCAGGAGCGCCGCGGCGACCAGGAGGGTCCACCCGATCAGCGGCCAGATGCGCGCGGCCGCCCGGCGCCACAGCGCACCGAACCCGAGGCGGTCGCCGACCGTGCCCGTTGCCACGTCGACGACCATGACGCCCTGCAGGAATGCGCTCGCGACGATCGAGAGGAGCACGGGCACGAGCGACAGGAGCAGGAAGCCACCGACCGCGCCCGAGAGGATGGCGTCGGCATCGGCGCCGGTCGCGCCCTCGAGCCTCGAGAAGGTCAGCCCGAAGAACGGCACGATCACGGCGGCCGCCGCCGCCGCGGAGACGAGCTGCACGATCAGTCCGCTGCCGAACGTCGGCGCGGGGTTGCGCCGGAGCGTGCGGAACGGCGCCCACATCAGGGTGCCGAACCCGAGCGGTCGCAGGGGCAGGAGCCCGGACTTGGGCGGGGGCACCCATCCGGCTGCCTGCTGCGGCGCGTACCCGGGCGGCGGGGCCGCATACCCGGGCGGAGGGGCCGCGTATCCGGGCGGTGGCCCGTAGCCCTGCTGCGGCGGCGCAGACGGGGGCAGCAGGGGCGCGGACGGGGGCAGCGGAGGAGGAGTCGGCACGCCGGTCGGCGTGGGCGATGGGGCATCCGCACCGGGCCCGTGGACGGGTGCTGCGCCGGGCGCCTGCCAGTCGTGATCGGACACCTGCGTGCGCTCCTTCCGGGGGTGTGCACCATGCTCGCACACTTCGTGCAGGCCGTGGCGGGCCTGGGGATCCCCGCGGGTTCGAGGGCGCGGAGGCCCCTCAGGCGTTCAGCCGCCGTGCAGGCCGCTTCCGGACGACGCACGGGTTCCAGCGACTACAGTGGTTCCACTGCCATCGGTCCGTCCGCGGACCCCGACGGAAACAAACGGATGACCCCACGCGTACTCGTCGTCGACGACGACACGGCCCTCGCGGAGATGATCGGCATCGTGCTGCGCACCGAGGGCTTCGACCCGGTGTTCTGCGCCGACGGCACCGGTGCGCTCGCCGCCTTCCGGGAGACGAAGCCCGACCTCGTCCTGCTCGACCTGATGCTCCCCGGCATGGACGGCATCGAGGTGTGCGGCCGCATCAGGGCGGAGTCGGGCACGCCGATCATCATGCTCACGGCGAAGACCGACACCGCCGACGTCGTCAAGGGCCTCGAGTCGGGGGCGGACGACTACATGGTCAAGCCCTTCAACCCGAAGGAGCTCGTCGCCCGCATCCGCACCCGCCTGCGTCCGGCGCCCGACCCCGTCGTGGAGACGCTGGGCGTGGGCGACCTCACGATCGACGCCGCGGGCCACGAGGTACGGCGAGGCGACCAGCGCATCAACCTCACGCCCCTCGAGTTCGACCTGCTGCTCACGCTCGCCTCGAAGCCCCAGCAGGTGTTCACCCGCGAGATGCTGCTCGAGCAGGTCTGGGGCTACCACTACAAGGCCGACACGCGGCTGGTGAACGTGCACGTGCAGCGGTTGCGCGCGAAGGTCGAGCACGACCCCGACAATCCGCGCATCGTCATGACCGTGCGCGGGGTCGGCTATCGCGCCGGCGCGACCACCTAGGAGCCGCATGGCCGCGGCCGACGCCCAGTCCCCACGCGCCGCCCTCTCGTGGCGCGATGTGCCGCGCCGCCTCTCGGTGCTGTGGCGCCGATCGCTGCAGTTCCGCACCGTCATCATCACGCTCGGACTGTCGGGCCTCGCGATCCTCGTGATCGGCCTGTACATCTCCTTCAGCGTCGCCTCGAACCTGTTCCAGGCGAATCGCGATGCCGTGCTGGAGGCATCGAACAACGCGACCGGCGCGGCCCAGAGCCTGCTGAGCGCGTCGGATGCCTCGGACCGGGCGTCCATGCAGAAATTGGTGGCCGACGCCATCAGCACCGTCTCGAGCGTCTCGGGCAGCAACGACCTCGGCCTCTTCCGGGCTCCCGGTCAGGACGCCGTGACCTTCGCCCCGTCGGACCGGCTGAGCCCGGGGCTCTCCGGGGTCATCACGCCCGAGCTCCGTTCGCAGGTGCAGGATCACCCCGACAGCCAGTACTGGCAGTCGGTCGCCCTGCCCGACGACGAGGGCGGCACGCATCCCGGCATCGTCGTCGGGAGCGACCTCGAGTTGCCGTCCGACGCCGGGCGCTACGAGCTGTACATCGGGTACGACCTCGCCGAGGCGGAGCAGACGCTCGCGTTCATGCAGATCACCGGCATGGTGGGCGCGGCCGCCCTGCTCGCCCTCCTCAGCGCGATCACCCTCGTGGTCGTGCGCGGCGTCATCGAGCCCATCCGGGCGACCGCGGCCACCAGCCGACGGCTCGCCGCCGGCGACCTCGGCGTGCGCATGCCCGAGAGCGGCGAGGACGAGCTCTCGACGCTCGCGGCATCCTTCAACGGCATGGCCGACAGCCTGCAGGCGCGCATCAAGGAACTGGCCGAGCTCTCCGTCATGCAGCAGCGGTTCGTCTCCGACGTGTCGCACGAGCTGCGCACGCCGCTGACGACCATCCGGCTCGCCGGCGACGTGCTCTACGGGCAGCGCGAGGACTTCCCCGGCCCCACCTCGCGCACGGTGGAGCTGTTGCACACCCAGACCGATCGGTTCGAGCGGCTGCTGGCCGATCTCCTCGAGATCAGCCGGTACGACGCCGGATCCGTCACGCTCGCGACCGAGCCGACCAACCTCGTGCACCTCGCGGGCGACGCGATCGAGTCGATGCACCAGCTCGCCCTCGAGCACGGCACCGAGCTCCGCCTCGAGGCACCCGGCGGGCACCTCGACGCCGAGGTCGACCCGCGACGCATCCGACGGATCGTGCGGAACCTGCTCGGCAACGCGATCGAGCACGGCGAGGGTCGCCCCATCGTGGTCGCGGTGGACAGCAACGAGACCGCGATCGCGCTCTCCGTGCGCGACTACGGCATGGGCATGACGGAGGAGGAGGCCGAGCGGGTGTTCGACCGGTTCTGGCGTGCCGATCCCAGCCGCATGAGGACGATCGGCGGCACCGGCCTCGGCCTCGCGATCTCGTTGGAGGACGCGGTCGCCCACGGCGGAACCCTCGACGTGTGGTCGAAGCCCGGCGCGGGCACGGTCTTCCGGCTGACGCTGCCACGGGTGCCGGGTGCCGAGGTGGTCTCGCCGTTGCCGCTCGAACCCGTCGATGCCGGCGCCGCGGGTCCCGCTCCGACCGGGGCCGTGGGCGCCGTGCCGACGCTCGAGACCGGGTCCAGGGAGGTGCACGGTGCGTAACAGGCTCCTCGCGGCGGCATCCGCTGCGCTCATGGCGGCGCTCGCACTCGCCGGCTGCGCCTCCATCCCGAGTTCGGGTCCCGTCCAGCCGGGCGATCCCGTCGTCGCCGAAACCCCGAACGACTTCGACATCCTCGCCGATCCGCCCGCCAAGGGAGCGAGCCAGGCGCAGATCCTCGACGGGTTCCTCAACGCGGCGCAGAGCCCCCGGGAGAACTACCAGATCGCGCGGGAGTACCTCACCGACGCGTTCGCCGACGAGTGGGAACCGGGCGCGGGTGCGACCGTCGACGTGCTCGCCGAACGGGAGGTCGGCGTGGTCGACCCGACGGCGATGCGCGTCGAGGCCACCCCGGCCGCGCTGCTGCGCGACAACGGGCAGTACGAGGAGCCGGCGTCGCGGACGCCCATCCCGTTCGACTACCGGTTCGAGCAGGTCGAGGGGGAGTGGCGCATCTCGAGTGCGCCCCAGGGCATCCTCATCGACCAGGGCGAGTTCACGCAGGTCTTCCGCGACTACACGCTGTACTTCCTCGACCCGACCGGGCGCTACCTGGTGCCCGACGTGCGGTGGTATGCCGGGCGAGACTCGGCGCAGACGACCATCGTGCAGGGACTGCTGGCCGGAGCAGCCGACTGGCTGGCTCCCGGGGTCGTCTCGGCGTTCCCCGAGGGTGTGCAGCTCGAGCCGGCCTCCGTCCCCGTCGACGGCGGCGTGGCGAGCGTGTCGCTCGCGGGCGCGGCGTTCGACGACCTCGGCACCGTGCAGCGCATGCAGGCGCAGCTCGATGCCAGCCTGATCGGCGTGCGCAACATCACGAGGGTCGACCTCACGCTGAACGGCGTCGACCCCGATGTGCCCGAGCCGGCTCGCCGACCGTCGAAGTCGCCGCGCGTCGACCCGCGCACCGTCGTCTTCGACGGCGAGACGTTCGGCTACCTCGCGGCGTCGGGGGAGTCCGTAGAGGCCATCCCCGGCATCTCGGATGCGGTGGCCGCCCTGCTGCCCACCGGCGCCTCCGTGGGGATCGGCGCCGAGTCCGCGGCGGTGCGGTCGGCGGAGGGCGTCTTCCTGGTGCGCGCCGGCGAGGAGACGCAGTTGCTCGACCCTCGCGCGAACCTCGTCGTGCCTGCCATCGACGGCCAGGGCGTGGTGTGGTCGGTGCCCGCGGATCACCCCGACCAGCTCGTGTGGTTCGCGCCAGACGGCACGACCGGCCAGGTCGCCGTGCCCTGGAGCGGCTCGTCGATCGCATCCATCGAGGTGTCGCGCGACTCCACGCGACTCCTGGCGATCCTCGCCGACGGCGGCCGGACCCGGTTCGTCGTCGCGGCCATCGAACGCGGCGACGACGGCCTGCCCTCCGAGCAGGGGCTCGGGCAGCTCGTGCTGAACCTGGCCGATGTGACGGGCGCACCGCTCGACGTGGCGTGGCTCGACTCGAGCACCGTCAGCTCGGTCACCGGCCTCAGCGACGGCGCCACCCGACTGGTGATCCAGGAGCTCGGCGGCATCTCGCGCGAGCGCGGCGGGCCCGAGGCCGGCATCCAGGTCGACGGCGGCAACGCCGATCTCCGAGTCCTCACGGCCGCGGGCGACCTCGACGTGCAGGTCGGCGTCGGCTGGCAGGCGCGCGCGGTCGGCATCCGCTTCGTCGCGTCGCAGCTGCCCTGACCGTCTCGTCCTCCCGAGGGCGCTGGGACCGGCGGCCGTCGTGCGCGGCGCCGACTGGTGACACCGCGCCGCCGGTGGCGTCGATGCTGAGGGCGTGGCCGCCGACTCGCTCCGCCGCGTGCAGGTGCTCGCCCGCGACGCGCTGCTCGACGCGATCGCCCTCCTCGTGCCGGTGTCGTGCGCCGGATGCGGCGCCCTCGACCGCTCGGTCTGCGCAGACTGCGTCGATGCGCTCCGGCCGAGCCCTAAGGTCGTGACCCGCGACGGCATCTCGGCGTGGGCGGCGCTCGACTACGGCGGCGTGGTGGCGCGGGTGGTCACCGCCTACAAGGACTCCTCCCGAACGGATGCCGCAGCGCCGCTCGCCCGCGCGCTGCACGCTGCCCTCGCCGAGGGCGTCGCGGCTCGGCCCGCGGGCGGCACCCTCGAGGTGTGCACCGTGCCCTCCACAGCGGCCGCCATGCGCGCCCGCGGGTATGCGCCCGTCGACGCGCTGCTCGCCCGCTGCGGCATCCGCCCGTCGCCCGTGCTCCGCCTCGCGCGCGATCGCCGCGACCAGGCCGGCCTCGACGCCGAGGCGCGCCGGGCCAACGCCCACGGGGCCCTCGAGGCCCGGCGTCGCCTCGATGAACGCCGGTTCGTACTGGTCGACGATGTGCTCACCACGGGCGCGACGATCGCCGAAGCCGCCCGTGCCGTGAACGTCGCAGGCGGCGCGATCGACGCCGTGGTCGTGCTCGCGCAGACCCCGCTGCGCAGATCCGGGCTTGGTTCCGAATCTCGGCAAGCTCTCCGTGACATCGGGAGCCCGGACGACTACGGTGGCAGGACAGGCGTGGTCGATCCACCCTTCAGATCCGGGTGACACGCCGGTGAATGGAGGTCGTCATGGAACTGAACATCGTTGGACGAAACCTGGGGGTCACCGATCGGTTCCGCGCCTACGCGGCCGAGAAATCGGAGAAGGTCACCCATCTCGCCGAACGAGCCATCTCCCTCGACGTGAAGCTGAGCCGTCACAATGAGAAGAACGGCAACACCGGACCGGATCGCGTCGAGCTCACCCTCGTTGGCAAGGGACCTGTGGTGCGGGCCGAAGCAGACGGTTCGGACAAGTACGCCGCGTTCGACGTCGCCCTCGGGCGATTGCTCGAGCGCATCCGCCGCGCCAAGGACCGCCGCAAGGTCCATCGCGGCCAGCGCAGGCCGACCTCGCTTCGCGAGGCGACCGACGTCGGGTTCGCCGAGGTCGGCGTGCAGGCCGCCGCGCCCGAGGTGCTCGAACAGGTGCGCACGGGCAGCATCCCGGTCATCGACGACGGCCAGGCGGCATCGTCGATCGAGGAGGACGAGGTCTACTGCCCGGTGGTCATCCGCCGCAAGGTCTTCGCCTCCACGCCGATGACCGTCGACGACGCGCTCTACTTCATGGAGCTCGTCGGACATGACTTCTACCTCTTCGTCGACGCCGAGTCGGGACGGCCCAGCGTGGTCTACCGTCGCAAGGGCTGGGACTACGGTCTCATCGGCCTCGACGGGGCGGATGCACCGGTCGACGAATCCGCGCCGGAGCTGCAGCGCGTCACGGTCTGACGCCACGACGATCCACGCACCCGCGCCGGGTGCGGGCCCACCAGCCCGCACCCGGCCCGCTTGCCGCCGTCGCCCAGCCTGCTGGCCGCTAGCATGGCTATGATGGCCGTCTGCACGGCGGCATCGGGCGTGCCCGGGCGTTCCACTCGAGAACATGCCATCCAAGGGACGTGGCGCCCGACGACTACAGGAGAACATTCGTGGCTTCGATTCTGGAAAAGGTCCTCCGCGTCGGCGAGGGCCGAACCCTCAGGCGGCTGGAGAACTACGCTGCGGCGATCAACTCCCTCGAAGACGACTTCCAGGCCCTCAGCGACGAGGAACTGAAGCACGAGACGGTGGAGCTGCGCGAGCGCTATGCGAACGGCGAGTCGCTCGACGACCTGCTGCCCGAGGCCTTCGCCGCCGTCCGCGAGGCGAGCCGTCGCACGCTCGGCCTCCGGCACTTCGACGTGCAGCTCATGGGAGGCGCCGCCCTCCACCTCGGCAACATCGCCGAGATGAAGACCGGTGAGGGCAAGACCCTCGTCGCCACCACGGCCGCCTACCTCAACGCGCTCACGAGCCGGGGCGTGCACGTCATCACCGTCAACGACTTCCTCGCGAGCTACCAGTCCGAGCTCATGGGGCGCGTCTTCCGCGCCCTCGGCATGACGACCGGATGCATCGTGGCCGGCCAGACCCCCGCGGTGCGCCGTGAGCAGTACGCGGCCGACATCACGTACGGCACGAACAACGAGTTCGGGTTCGACTACCTGCGCGACAACATGGCGTGGCAGTCGAGCGACATGGTGCAGCGGGGCCACTACTTCGCCATCGTCGACGAGGTGGACTCGATCCTCATCGACGAGGCGCGCACGCCGCTCATCATCTCCGGCCCGGCATCGGGCGAGGCGAACCGCTGGTTCAACGAGTTCGCGAACCTCGCCAAGCGGCTCGTGCCCGACGAGGACTACGAGGTCGACGAGAAGAAGCGCACCGTCGGCGTGCTCGAGCCCGGCATCGAGAAGGTCGAGGACTACCTCGGCATCGACAACCTCTACGAATCCGCGAACACCCCGCTCATCTCCTTCCTGAACAACTCGATCAAGGCGAAGGCCCTCTTCAAGCGCGACAAGGACTACGTCGTCATGAACGGCGAGGTGCTCATCGTCGACGAGCACACCGGCCGCATCCTCGTGGGCCGTCGCTACAACGAGGGCATCCACCAGGCGATCGAGGCCAAGGAGGGCGTGCAGGTCAAGGCCGAGAACCAGACCCTCGCGACCGTCACGCTGCAGAACTACTTCCGCCTCTACACGAAGCTCTCGGGCATGACCGGCACCGCCGAGACCGAGGCCGCCGAGTTCATGTCGACCTACAAGCTCGGCGTCGTGCCCATCCCCACGAACAAGCCGATGGTTCGCATCGATCAGCCCGACCTCGTCTACAAGAACGAGGAGGCGAAGTTCGCGCAGGTCGTCGAGGACATCGTCGAGCGCCACGGCAAGGGCCAGCCCGTGCTGGTCGGCACCACGAGCGTCGAGAAGAGCGAGTACCTCTCGAGGCTGCTGGCCAAGAAGGGCGTTCGCCACGAGGTGCTGAATGCCAAGAACCACGCCCGTGAGGCGGCGATCGTCGCGCAGGCGGGCCGGCACGGCGCGGTCACGGTCGCGACGAACATGGCCGGTCGAGGCACCGACGTCATGCTCGGCGGCAATGCCGAGTTCCTGGCCGTGCAGCAGATGCACGAGCGCGGGCTCAGCCCCGTCGAGACGCCCGAGGAGTACGAGGCTGCATGGGACGAGGTGTTCCAGAAGGTCAAGGCCGAGGTCGCGATCGAGGCCGAGAAGGTGCTCGCCGCGGGCGGGCTCTACGTCCTCGGCACCGAGCGCCACGAGTCACGGCGCATCGACAACCAGCTCCGCGGTCGCTCCGGCCGTCAGGGCGACCCCGGCGAGAGCCGCTTCTACCTGTCGCTGACCGACGACCTGATGCGGCTCTTCAACGCGGGTGCCGCCGAGAGCCTCATGTCGCGCGGCGTCCCCGACGACGTCGCCATCGAGTCGAAGGTCGTCAGCCGCGCCATCCGCTCGGCACAGTCGCAGGTCGAGGCGCGCAACGCCGAGATCCGCAAGAACGTGCTCAAGTACGACGATGTGCTGAATCGCCAGCGTGAGGCGATCTACAGCGACCGCCGCCACATCCTCGAGGGCGACGACCTGCACGAGCGCACCCAGACGTTCCTCGAGAACGTGATCGACGAGGTGCTCGACGCCCACACCGCAGAGGGCAACCCCGACGAGTGGGACTTCGACGCGCTGTGGACCGAGCTGAAGACCCTCTACCCGATCGGCATCACGATCGACGAGGTCGTGGCCGAGGCGGGCGAGAAGGGCCGCGTCAACCGGGACTTCATCCGACGCGAGATCCTCTCCGACGCGAAGCTCGCCTACCAGCGCCGTGAAGAGCAGCTGGGCAGCCCGGCGATGCGGGAGCTCGAGCGTCGCGTGGTGCTCTCCGTGATCGACCGTCGCTGGCGCGACCACCTCTACGAGATGGATTACCTCAAGGACGGCATCGGCCTGCGCGCGATGGCCCAGCGCGACCCGCTCGTCGAGTACCAGCGCGAGGGCTACGCGATGTTCCAGCAGATGATGGGATCCATCCGCGAGGAGACCGTCGGCTTCCTCTTCAACCTCGAGGTCGAGGTGGCGCCCCAGCCCGGCGTCGGCGGGGCGACGATCGAGGCCAAGGGCCTCGGGCGCCAGGGCGCGTCCGACGACAAGCTGAGCTACTCCGCGCCGAGCGACTCGGGCGGCGTCGAGGTGCGCAACCAGCGCGGTCAGGTGCAGCAGGCGGCGACCCAGCGCGCGCGCCGTGCCGTGGCGCAGGCACAGGCGCCCGCCGCGGAGGTGGAAGCGTCGCGAGGCGCGTTCGGCCAGCGCACCGGCGGCGCAGACGCCGAACCGCAGAACCGCTCGGAGCGTCGCGCCCAGGAGCGAAAGGGACGCTGAGGCACGAGAACGAGCGGGATCCGTTGGGCCGTTCGGCCGATCGGGTCCCGCTCGTTCGTGCGGCTGATTCCGCGTCGCTCGTCAGAGCACGCTGATGGCGCTCGCGCGCCAGCGCTGGTCCATGCCCTCGAGTCGGATGGCGACCGCTCGCGCCCTGGCCTTCTGGTGCACCATGACCACGGCCTCGAGCACGCCGTCTGCGGGCTCGCAGAGGTGCACCGTTCCCACCGTGAACGCCGGCCGCTGGGGAGCCTGCCCCTTGACGCGTCGTGCGCGCGCGGCGAGCACGACGCGCTTCGAGAGGTTGCGGTAGACGTCGTCGGTCACCCAGCGGGCGAGCTGGTCGAGGTCGCGCGCGCCGGCGAGCACCTCGATGACGCAATGGGTCAGGCTGCGCAGCAGCGGCTCGGGATCGGGGAGTTCACTGCGACGTGCCGGCTGACGACCGAAGAACTCGTCGTCATCGAGGAACTGCGGGGCAGAACCTCGCATCGGTGCGTGGCCGGCGGCAGGGCGTGCGGTCATCTCGGCTCCATTGAGGGGATGGCGGCGACCTTCGGCCACCGGTTGGATCACCCCCGATCGGGGGACGTCGGGGAATCCTAGAGTGAACCGTATGCATCCGCGCCGACACGTGTCAAGCATTTCGGGCGCCTGTGGAGAACGATCCGATCACGGTGTGCCGGAGGGTAGCGTGCCTGCATGCGATGGGACCTGCTGTTCGACGACCTCGAGTCGCAGCTCGACCATGAGCAGCGCGAGGAGGAACGCGCCCTCGCACTCGAGGAGGAACGGCTGCGCCTCGGGAGGCTGACGCTTCGCGATCGACTCGCCGCGATGGCGAAGGAGGCCGGAGACGACCCCTCCGCGTGCATCAGGGTCGAACTCCGCGGCGGTGAGGTGCACGATCTCCGCCCGCTCGCGTTCGGGCGGGACTGGATGAGTGCAGGCCTGCACGGCCCTGCACTCGCGGGGCGCCAGTGCATCGTGCCCCTCGGCGCGATCGCGGCCGTCCTGCCCGGCCGGACACAGGTCGAGGCCAGTCTTCGCCCCGTCCCAGAGTCGGCCGCGCGCCTGGCCGAGCGGATCGGGCTCCCGTTCGTCCTTCGCGACCTGTGCCGCAGGCGGCTGCCGGTGCAGCTTGCGACCGACGACGGCCGCGTGCACGGCACCGTCGACCGCGTGGCGCGGGATCACCTCGATCTCGCGGTGCACGAGCCGGGAACCGTGCGACGGGAGCGGGAGGTGCGGGGCATCCGGATCGTCCCGTTGGACCGGATCGTCCTCGTCTCGTTCGGCTGACCATCCGGCCGGGTCGGTCGACCGGGCGGGTCAGCCGACCTGGCAGATCTGTCGACCTGGCAGGTCTGTCGACCGGCGGTTCAGTCGACCGGGCGGAGGCGGGCGGTCCGCGCGCCCGAGAGCTCGGTCACGTTCGCGAACTCGCCCTGGTTCCAGAGGGAGTGCCGGCGCGTCGCCTCGTACTGGTCGTCGATCCACAGCTCGAGTTGCGTGCGCTCTACCCGCCATGGCCCCGACGTGCCGACCCGGATGGCCGGCAACTCGCCCGAGCGGATGAGTTCGTCGACCGTCGCGACATCGACCGCCAGCAGCTCAGCCGCGTCGGCGACCGTCAGGAAGCGGCCGATCTCGTCGCCTGAACCGGGTGTGGTCATGAGACCAGTATCGACCTGTCGTCGGATGCGATGGGCAGGTGTGGATAACTTCGCAGGGTCCTCCCGGGTTCGGGTGACGATGGATGCCGGCGTTCGCGCCGACCGCTCTGCACCCACACCCCTGGAAGGACGCCGATGGCTCGTCGACCCGCCCGCTCGGAGCGCGGCGCCCTCCGCCTCGACCCGCGCCTCGTCATCGGGATCGTGCTCGTCGCGGCCTCCACGACG
The DNA here is from genome assembly GCF_056404815.1 of Agromyces sp. P2_B3. Taxonomy (NCBI): domain Bacteria; kingdom Bacillati; phylum Actinomycetota; class Actinomycetes; order Micrococcales; family Microbacteriaceae; genus Agromyces; species Agromyces sp. P2_B3. The sequence continues at coordinate 369,225 of NZ_JBFUDH010000002.1, forward strand.
GGCGTGTGGGCACTCGTGAACGGCCTCGACGACGCCATCGAGGTCTACTCCGTTCGCGACACGGTCACCGCGGGCACGCGTCTGGACGCCGATGACCTCGTCGTCGAATCGGTGCGGCTCGGTTCGACAGCCGACCGGTACCTCGCGCCCGACGCGGTCGGCGACGGCGGGCTCGTGGCCACTCGCACGATCGAAGCCGGCGAGCTGGTGCCGCGTTCCGCCGTCGACGAGGTCGACCGCACCGGCCTCGCGACGGTCGTGGTCCCGAGTCGCGGCACGCTCCCGAGCGAGCTCCGCGTCGGTTCCACCGTCGACGTCTGGTCGGCACGCGAGATCGAACGCGGCGCGTACGAACCCCCGGCCGTGCTCGTCGCGGGCGCCGAGGTCGCCGGAATCCAGGAGGCTGGCGGCATGGTGGATTCAGGCGCCGCCTCGGTCGAGCTCGTGATCCCGCGGGAGAAGGTCGCGGCGCTGCTCGAGGCGCTCGCCGCCGAGGATGCGATCGACCTCGTACCGGCGCGGGTGAGCGAGCCCCGATGACCAGGCTGGCGCTCGCGCTCGACCCGGCGACCGAAGACCGCCTCCTCGCCGACGTGGTGGAGCACGGCCACACCGTCGTGGCACGGCTGGTCGGGTGGCGAGACGTGGTCGACAGCCTCGACGTGCTGGCGCCGGACGTGGTGCTCGTCGGCGCCGGCCGGGTCACGCTCAGCGCCGAGCTGCTCGACGCGTGCGACGAACGGGGCATCCGCGTCATCGCACTCGCCGGCGGCGACGGCGAGCGATCGAATGCCACGCAGCTCGGCCTGCACGAGGTGGTCGATCGGTCGGCGACGTGGAGCGAGATCGAGATTCTCGTCCGAGGCGGCGTTCCCGTGCCGTCGCGCGTCGGCGAGGCGGCGAGCGGCGCGGCCCGCCGATCGGCAGAGGTCATCGCCGTCTGGGGTCCGGCAGGCGCGCCGGGTCGAACCACGCTCGCCGTGAACGTGGCCGCCGAGATCGCCGCCGCCGGCCACACGGTCGCACTCGTCGACGCCGATCCCTACGGCGGCGCCGTCGCACCATCGCTGGGCCTGCTCGACGAGGCGCCCGGGTTCGCCTCGGCGTGCCGCCTGGCGGGCGGGGACGCGCTCGACCGCGCAGAGCTCGAGCGCATCGTGCAGCGATACTCGGCGCCGCGTGCCTCGTTCGACGTGTTCACCGGCCTCGTGGGGCCGAGTCGCTGGCCCGAGCTCGCACACGATCGCGTGACGGCGGCGATCCAGGCCATTGCCGCGCAGGTCGAATACGTCGTCATCGACACCGGATTCAGCCTCGAGCGCGACGAGGAGCTCACGAGCGACCAGTTCGCGCCGCGCCGCAATGCCGCGACCTTCGCATGCCTGGCGGCCGCCGACCGGGTCATCGCGGTCGGGCTCGCCGACCCGGTCGGGCTGTCGAGGCTGCTGCGCGGCCACGGCGAGCTCGTCGAGCTCGTCGACGCCGACCGAGTCGACGTCGTCGTGAACCGCGTGCGGGCCGCGGCGCTGGGCATCGACGCGCACGCCCAGGTGCGGCAGACGCTCCGGCGGTTCGCCGCCATCGCGGAGGCGACGCTCCTTCCGCACGACGGCCGTTCGACGGATGCCGCCATCCTCACGGCGCGCACGCTGCGCGATGCCGCACCACGCAGCCCGTTGCGCGCCGCGCTGCGCGAGTACGTGCTCGATCACGTCCTCCCCGTGCCCGAGCCCGTCCGGCGGCGCGGCTTCGCGCTCGCTCCGATGCGCCGTACCGCGGCCGGCTGACGTCGAGCCGCAGCCGGCGGACGTCTCGCGGCGGCATCCTGAACCGCGCACTACGCTGGGTCTGTGTCGACCCTCAGTGAACTCGTCCTCGCCCAGGGCCGCAGCAGTCAGGCCGATGTCGACTGGCTGCACATGCTCGTCGGCGACCTCCAGCTGCTCGCCGACCTCGCCTTCGCCGACATCGTGCTCTGGGTGCCGTCGGGCGACGACGACTTCGTCGCGGTGGCCCACGCCCGCCCATCGAGCGCCGCGACGCTCTTCTACCGCGACTTCGTCGGCCAGCAGATCAAGCCGCAGTGGCGAGAGCTCGTGACGGGCGCGTTCGAGTCGGGACGGATCACCGATTCCTCCGCACCCGACTGGTACGAGGAGATGCCCACACGGGTGCGTGCCGTGCCGGTCATGCGGCGGCTCTCGGCAACCGGCACCCACCTGGCGCCCGAGCCGGTCGCAGTGATCACGCGACACACGAACCTCGGAGCCACGCGGGCGGCCAGCCGGCAGGAACTCACGTTCAACGAGTGCGCCGAGGAGCTCTTCCAGATGATCGCGTCGGGCGACTTCCCCGACCTCGGTGCCCCGACGGGGCCACGTCGCGGCGCTCCCCGGGCGTCGGACGGACTCATCCGCCTCGACCTCGACGGCGTGACGACCTTCGCGAGTCCCAATGCCCTGTCGGCCTTCAACCGCATGGGCTTCGAGGACGAGCTCGAGGGCGAGTCGCTCGCCGAGGTCACGACGCGCCTGCTGAGCGGAAAGCTCGTGGTCGACGAGTCCCTTCCCCTGGTGGTCACCGGCCGGGCGCCGTGGCGCACCGACGTGGAGTCGCGGGGCGTGACCGTGTCGCTGCGGGCCATCCCGATCCGGCATCGGGGTGAGCGCATCGGGGCGATCGTGCTGAGTCGCGACGTGACCGAGCTGCGCCACCAGGAGCAGGAGCTCATCACCAAGGACGCGACCATCCGCGAGATCCACCACCGCGTCAAGAACAACCTGCAGACCGTCGCGTCGCTGCTGCGCATCCAGGCTCGTCGCACGCACTCGGACGAGGCGCGCGACGCGCTGACGCAGGCAATGCGTCGAGTGGGGGCGATCGCCGTCGTGCACGACACCCTCTCCGAGGGCCTCACGCAGAACGTGAACTTCGACGAGGTGTTCGACCGGGCGCTGCTGCTCGTCGCCGAGGTCGCCTCCGCGCACAACACCACGGCGCACCCCAAGCGCTCGGGGTCGTTCGGCGTGCTGCCGAGCGAGTACGCCACGCCGCTCGCGCTGGCCCTCACGGAGCTGGTCACGAACGCCGTGGAGCACGGACTCGCCGGTCAGGAGGGTGACGTCGAGATCACCGCCGACCGTTCGCCGACGACGCTCACCGTCCAGGTGCGCGACACGGGCTCGGGACTCCCCGAGGGGAAGGTCGGCGAGGGTCTCGGCACCCAGATCGTGCGCACCCTGATCCAGGGCGAGCTCGGCGGGACCATCGACTGGCACACGGTGATGGGTCGCGGCACCGAGGTCACGATCGACGTGCCGTTGCGCTGGATCACGCCGGCATAGCGGTCGAGCCGCGGCCGGGTGGCGACGGCGCGCCCCGGTGGGGCGCTGCCCTCAGGAGGCGCGGCGGGCGCGCGCGGCGCGGCGCTTGAGGGCGCGGCGCTCGTCTTCGCTGAGACCGCCCCAGACGCCCGAGTCCTGGCCGGTCTCGAGGGCGTACTGCAGGCAGATCTCGGTGACGGTGCAGCGGCCGCAGACGGCCTTCGCCTTCTCGATCTGGTCGACGGCGGGACCGGTGTTGCCGACCGGGAAAAAGAGTTCCGGGTCTGCGGTGAGGCAGGCGGCCTTGTCGCGCCAATCCATGGAGATGCTCCTTGCGTGTACTTCGATCGCAGACGCGCACGATTGCGCCAGCCGTGTTCGGCTTTGTGCTGCAGGGGGAAAGCCGAATATCGGGAAGTAGGATCATGACTGATCGGCTCACGTCCCTGTGAGCATCAATTCGGCCTCATAAATGGTCGCATAGCGGAGAGATCGAATCAATAGCCGTGTTTGGGATAACGCTGTGAATCAGGACGGCCCCGAGCCGAACATGCCGCGCGAGGCATCCGGCTCCGGAGGAGTGCGAGCGGCGCTCGTCACCGTCACGGGACTGCTCTTCCTGGAGGCGGCCGCGCTCGTCGCCGTGGTGGTCTGGCTCGTGGTCGACCTGCTGGCGCTCGAACCGTCGTCGTACGCCACGGCCATCGCGCTCATCGTGCTCGTGGTGATCGGCGCGATCTGGGTCACCGCGGTGGCGGTGGCCTCCATCCGGCGGGCGCCCTGGTCGCGTGCCGCTGCGATCGTGTGGCAGGTGCTGCAGGTGTCGATCGCCGTCGGCGCGTTCCAGGGGCTCTTCGCGCGACCGGATGTCGGTTGGCTGCTGCTCGTGCCCGCGATCACGGTGATCGGGCTCCTGTTGTGGGCGCCGGTGCGGATCGCGTACACGCGTCCGGGCGACGTGGACCGGGCGCCCGACGGCGCCTGACGCTCAGCCGTCGAGGCCGAGCTCGCGACGCACGCGGGCGACGTGCCCGGTGGCCTTGACGTTGTACCAGGCGCGCTCGATGCGTCCGTCCTCGCCGATCACGAAGGTCGACCGGATGGACCCCACCACGGTCTTGCCGTAGAGGAGCTTCTCGCCCCACACGCCGTAGGCCTGCTGCACCGCGAGATCCTCGTCGGAGAGCAGGGTGTAGTTCAGCCCGTCCCGTTCGGCGAACCGCTTGAGCTTCGCGACATCGTCCTTCGAGACGCCGACCACGCGCACGCCGGCGCCCTTGAAGGAGTTGAGGTTGTCGCGGAAGTCGCAGGCCTCGGTGGTGCAACCGGGCGTCATGGCCTCGGGGTAGAAGTACAGGAGCACCCGGGAGCCGCGCAGCGACGAGAGCGTCACGGGCGAGCCGTCCTGGTCGTCGAGGGTGAAGTCTGGAGCGAGGTCGCCGGGGGCGAGACGTGCGTCGGTCATCCGTCCATCGTAGGCACGTCGGCCGGCGCGACGCTCAGGCGAAGGTCGTGAGCAGCCGCTGCAGCGAGTCGACCCGGGCTCGGCCCGTCTCGCCGAGCTCGCCCGCCTCGACGGCCTCGTTGATGGCGCAGTCGGGCGCATCGGGCAGGTGCGTGCACCCGCGAGGGCAGTTCTCGGCGATGCGCGCGAGATCGGTGAAGGCGCCCAGGATGTTGGCGGGGTTCACGTGCCCGAGGCCGAAGGAGCGCACGCCGGGGGTGTCGATCGCCCACCCGGTGCCGGCCTCGCCCTCGATCCGCAGCGACACCGTCGACGACGAGGTGTGGCGTCCGCGTCCGGTGACCTCGTTCACCCGACCGATCGCGCGGTGGGCACTGGGAACCAGCGCGTTCACGAGGGTCGACTTGCCCACGCCCGAATGGCCCACGAACACCGTGCGATGCCCGACGAGTGCGCGGGTGATCTCGTCGAGCGGCATCCGGTCGGTGCTCGAGCGGAAGACGGGGAGGTCGAGCCCCGCGAAGTTCTCGAGGAACTCCGAGGGGTCGGCGAGGTCGGTCTTGGTGATGACGAGCAGCGGCTGGATGCCGGCGTCGAACGCGGCCACGAGGTAGCGGTCGACGAGGCGGATGCGCGGCTCGGGATTGGCCGCGGCCACGACGATGAGCATCTGGTCGGCGTTCGCGACGATGATCCGCTCGACCTCGTCGGTGTCGTCGGCACTGCGCCTGAGCAGCGTGGAGCGCTCGCCGATCCGGACGATGCGGGCGAGCGTGCCCTCCTCGCCGGTGGTGTCGCCGACGAGGTCGACGTGGTCGCCGGTGACGACGGACTTGCGGCGGAGTTCGCTCGCGCGCGCGGCGGTGATCTCGCGCTCGTCGGGTCCGCCCTCGTCGATGAGGACGGCGTAGCGGCCACGGTCGACGCCGAGCACGACGCCCGGGACGGCGTTCGCGTGCTCCGGCCGGTTCTTGCTCCTGGGCCGGCTGCCGCGGCGGTTGGGCCGCACCCGCACGTCGGACTCGTCGAACTCGGGCTCGTCCTCGTCTGCGTCGTCGGCGTCCCACCAGGTCATGCGAGCATCTGCTCCCACAGCGCGGTGAACTGGGGCAGGGTCTTCGAGGTCGAGCCGATGTCGTCGACCACGACGCCCGGCACGGCGAGGCCCACGATGGCGCCGGTGGTGGCCATGCGGTGGTCGGCGTAGGCGCGCCAGGGCCCGCCGGTGAGGGGCGCCGGCTCGATGCGCAGTCCGTCGTCGAGTTCGGTCACCGCACCGCCGAGGCCGTTGAGCTCTGCGGTCAGCGCGGCGAGCCGATCCGTCTCGTGGTGGCGGATGTGCCCGATGCCGGTGAAGGTGCTCGGGCCGTCGGCGAACGCCGCGAGGGCCACGAGGTTCGGCACGAGCTCGCCGGCCTCAGAGAGGTCGAGGTCGACGCCACGGATGCCGCGGCCTCCGTCGGCTCCGGGTTCGGGTGCGCGCACGGTGAGGCGATCGGCGTCGAGCGCGATCCGGGCACCGAACCGGGGCAGCAGCTGCGCGAGCTGTGCCCCGACCTGGGTCGTCTCCGCCGGCCATCCGGTGATGGTCACGTGCCCGCCCGCGACGAGCGCCGCGATGAGGAACGGCGCCGCGTTGGAGAGGTCGGGCTCGATGGCCACGTCGATGGCGCGGATCGGCCCCGGCTCCACCAGCCATCGGCCCGGTTCGGGGCTCGTGACCTCGACGCCGCGCGCCCGCAGGGTGTCGATGGTCATCTCGATGTGGGGGAGGCTCGGCAGGCGCTCGCCGACATGGCGCAGGTCGAGGCCCTCGTCGAAGCGGGCCGCGGCGAGCAGGAGGCCCGAGACGAACTGGCTCGACGCCGACGCGTCGATCTCCAGCACGCCGCCGGTCACGCGTCCGGTGCCGTGCACCGTGAACGGGAGGCTGCCGCGGCCGTCGTCGTCGAGGTCGACGCCGAGGTCGCGGAGGCCGTGGATCGATCCACCCATCGGACGGCGTCGCGCTCCCTCGTCGCCGTCGAACGTGGTGGGTCCGAGGGCCAGCGCGGCCACGGGTGGCAGGAACCGCATGACCGTGCCGGCCAGGCCGCAATCGATGGTCGTCGAGCCCAGGAGTTCGTCGGCGGGGATGACCCGCACGTCGTCGCCGAATCCGCCGGTGCCCGGCATCCGCTCGAATCTCGTGCCGAGGGCCTGCAGGCCCTCGAGCATCAGCTCGCTGTCGCGCGACCACAGCGGCGCATGCAGGGTCGACGGGCCGTCGGCGAGTGCGGCGAGGACGAGCTCGCGGTTGGTGAGTGACTTGGACCCGGGAAGGGCCACGACGGACTCGAGCGGAGCGGTGGCGACGGGCGCAGCCCAGCCGTCGTCGGGCTCGGTCTGCCTGGCCTCGCCGTACGGATCGAACTCGGGTGCGGAATACCTCGAAATCTGCATCGGTTATCAACAGTAGCGTCCGAGACGCGGAAGGAGATGGTGCGCGTGTCGCTTGCGGTGATGGAACGCCCAGTGGTCGCCACGGCCGACGATCTAGGATGGCCGGTGATGACTGCCGACGAGATCGACCCCACGACGAACGACGGCGCGCCCGACGAGGCCCGCCCGCTCGGTGAGCTCTTCGAGGAGCAGGCGCTGCCGTTCATCGACCAGCTCTACGCCGCCGCGCTCCGCATGACGAAGAACCCCGCCGACGCGCAGGACCTCGTGCAGGAGACGTTCGTCAAGGCCTTCGCCGCGTTCGGCCAGTTCACCCAGGGCACCAACCTCAAGGCGTGGCTGTACCGGATCCTCACGAACACCTTCATCAACAGCTACCGCAAGAAGCAGCGCGAGCCCTACCAGGGCACGATCGACGACCTCGAGGACTGGCAGCTCGGCGGCGCCGAGTCGACGACGGCACGTTCGAGCCGCTCGGCCGAGGCCGAGGCGATCGACCACCTGCCCGACAGTGCCGTGAAGGACGCCCTGCAGGCGCTCCCCGAAGACTTCCGCCTCGCCGTCTACTTCGCCGACGTGGAGGGCTTCTCCTACCAGGAGATCGCCGACATGATGAACACCCCCATCGGGACCGTGATGAGCCGCCTGCACCGTGGCAGGCGGCTGCTCCGCGAGTCCCTCGCCGACTACGCACGCGAGCAGGGCTTCGCGGCGGGTGCGGCGCCTCAACCGACGAGGAGACAGAGCATGCCGAGGAGCACGAGATGACCGACTGCGGCTGCGAGAAGGCACGAGCCGAACTCGAGGAGTACCTGCACCACGAACTCCGACGCGAGGACGCCGCGGACATCCGCGAGCACGTGGAGCACTGCGCCGACTGCCAGGCCGAGCTCCGGGTGGGCGTCGCGATCACCGAGGTCGTGCAGCGCGCCTGCAAGGAGAGCGCTCCCGAGGAGCTGCGCGCCGTGGTGCTCACCAGGATCCGCGCCTACCAGGCCGGACACGGCGCGCTCGTCGAGTAGACCCACCGGTTCCGTCTTTCGGACGACGCGCTGGGGACTGACCGGCCCGTAGCGTCGGTCAGGATGGAACCTGCAGACCGCTCAGACCCCCGCCCCTCACGCGTCCCCACGTGGCTCCGCGTCCTCATCCCGACCGTCCTCATCCTGCTCTGGTTCGGCGCGTTCGGCGCCGGTGGAGCCTCCTTCGGCGCGCTGAGCGACGTCGTGGAGAACGAGCAGTCGCAGTTCCTGCCCGCCGAGGCCGAGTCCACCCGGGTGCAGGACCTGCAGGCCGAGTTCCGCTCCGCGGACGTGATCCCTGCCATCGTGGTCTACGCACGCGACGGCGGCCTCACCGACGAGGACACGGCCGCCATCGAGGACGATGCGGCCGCGTTCGCCGAGGTCGAGGGCGTCGTCGACGACGGCGTGTCGCCGCCCGTCTTCTCGGAGGACGGCGCCGCCGCCGAGGTCTTCGTGCAGGTGGATGCCGGTGCGGAGGTCGACGTGGCGGTCGACGCGCTGCGGGCGCAGGTGGACGAGACGGCGGGCGACGGGCTCGAGGTGGCGGTCACCGGCCCGGCCGGCTTCACCACCGACCTCAAGGCGGCGTTCGCGGGCATCGACGGGTTGCTCCTCATCGTCGCATTCGCCGCCGTGTTCCTGATCCTCGTCATCGTCTACCGCTCGCCACTGCTGCCCGTCATCGTGCTCGGAACCAGCCTGACCGCGCTGTGCGGCTCGGTGCTCGCGGTCGTCGCACTGGCCCGCGCCGACATCCTCGTGCTCAACGGGCAGACGCAGGGCATCCTCTTCATCCTCGTGATCGGGGCGGCGACCGACTACTCCCTGCTGTACATCGCCCGCTATCGCGAGGCGCTGCACACGCATCAGGGCAAGTGGGATGCCACGTGGGCCGCCCTGCGCGGATCGTGGGAGCCCATCCTCGCCTCGGGCGGCACCGTGATCGCCGGACTCCTGATGCTCCTCGCGAGCGAGCTGACCTCGAACAAGATCCTCGGCCCGGTGTCGGCGATCGGCATCCTCTTCGCCCTGGCCACGTCGCTCACGCTGCTGCCGGCGCTCATGCTCTGGGCCGGGCGTGCCGCGTTCTGGCCAGTGCGCCCGAAGTTCAGCGTCCACGTCGAGGCCGATGACGTCGTCGGACGCCGTGGCATCTGGCCGCGGGTCGCGCGCCTCATCGCGCGGCGACCCCGCGTGACGTGGGTGGTGTCCACGCTCGTGCTGGCGGTGCTCGCCCTCGGGATGACGCAGCTCAAGGCCGACGGCGTGCCGTCGAGCGAGTTCGTGCTGGGGGAGTCGCAGGCCCGAGACGGGCAGGCGCTGCTCGGCGAGCACTTCCCGGGCGGCTCCGGTACCCCGGCCGTGGTCATCGCGAGCGAGGACCAGCTGCAGGACGTCGCCGACGTGCTCCTCGCCACCGACGGGGTCGACGCGGTGACGGTCGTGTCGGAGGACTCCCCGAGCGGCTCGCTGCCCGTCACCGAGGACGGTATCCAACCGCTCGGTCCTCCAGGAACCCCCGCCGGCGAGCCGACCGTGATCGACGGTCGCGTGCAGCTCGACGCGACCTTGGAGGACGCGGCCGACTCCGACGCCGCCGAGGCCGTGGTCGCCGACCTCCGGGCCCAGTTCGAGGAGGTCTCCACGGCTGACGCCCCGGTGCTCGTCGGTGGCACCACGGCGGTCGCCCTCGACACGAAGGACGCGTCGATCCGCGACCGGAACCTCATCATCCCGCTCGTGCTCGCCGTGATCCTCGTCATCCTGATGCTGCTGCTGCGGTCGATCGTCGCGCCGCTCCTGCTGATCGGCACGGTCGTGCTCTCGTTCGCCGCCGCGCTCGGCGTCTCCGCGGTCGTGTTCAACGGGGTGTTCGGATTCCCCGGCGCCGACCCCGTCGTCCCGCTGTTCGGCTTCGTCTTCCTCGTCGCCCTCGGCGTCGACTACAACATCTTCCTGATGACGAGGGTGCGCGAGGAGAGCGTGCGGCACGGCACGCGCGAGGGCGTGCTGCGCGGACTGGTCGTGACGGGCGGGGTGATCACGTCGGCCGGCCTGGTGCTCGCGGCGACGTTCGCAGCGCTCGGCGTGCTGCCGATCCTCTTCCTCGCCCAGATCTCGTTCATCGTCGCCTTCGGGGTGCTCCTCGACACGTTCCTCGTGCGCTCGCTCCTCGTGCCCGCCCTGGCGTACGACATCGGCCGGGCGATCTGGTGGCCGTCCAAGCTGTGGCGCTCGCCCGTCGACCTGGGCATGACGCGAGAGGCGGCGGCGGCCGTCGTGGGCGCGGCGCCTGAGAGCGCCGCCGACGCGCTCCGTGATTCGCCGGTGGAGTCGACCGAGGAAGCGCACGAGCCGGCGCACCGGGCCTGAGGCCGGCGCACCCGGGACGACGAAGAGCGGATGCCACGCGGCATCCGCTCTTCGTTCGCGTGCGTGCGACGGGCTACAGCGTGAGCGCCCGGCGCACGAGGTCGGCCTGCTCGGCGGCGTGGCGCTTGGCCGAGCCGGTGGCCGGCGAGGCCGCGGCGGCACGGGCGACGACCGCGACGGGACGCGGGCCCAGCTTGTTCGTCTCGATGATGAAGTACGGCCAGGCGCCCTGGTTCTCGGGCTCGTCCTGCGCCCACATGAGCTCGGCGTTCGGGTAGCTGTCGGCGACCGTCTTGAGCTCGTCCTTCGGCAGCGGGTAGAGCTGCTCGAGGCGCACGACCGCGATCTCGGGGTTCGGGTGCTTCTCGAGCTCGGAGATGAGGTCGTAGTAGATCTTGCCCGAGACGAACACGACCCGCTTGACGGCGGCCTTGTCGTCGATGCGGGCGTCGTCGATGACCGGCTCGAACCGGCCGCTCGTGAAGTCGGCCACCTCGCTCGTCGCGCCGCGGAGGCGCAGCATGGCCTTGGGCGTGAAGACCACGAGCGGCCGACGCGGACGCGCGTACGCCTGGCGACGCAGCAGGTGGAAGTACGACGCGGGCGTCGACGGACGCGCCACGGTCATGTTGTCTTCCGCGCAGAGCTGCAGGTACCGCTCGATGCGGGCGCTCGAGTGGTCGGGCCCCTGGCCCTCGTAGCCGTGGGGGAGGAGGAGCACGACGCTCGAGCGCTGGCCCCACTTCTGCTCGGCCGAGGAGATGAACTCGTCGATGATGATCTGGGCGCCGTTCGCGAAGTCGCCGAACTGGGCCTCCCACATCACGAGCGCGTCGGCCCGCTCGACCGAGTAGCCGTACTCGAATCCCATCGCCGCGTACTCGCTCAGCAGCGAGTCGTAGATCCAGAACTTGGCCTGGTTGTCGGAGAGGTTCTGCAGCGGCAGCCACTCCTGGCCGTTCATGCGGTCGTGCAGCACGGCATGGCGCTGCACGAACGTGCCGCGGCGGGCGTCCTGGCCGGCGAGGCGCACGGGAGTGCCCTCGAGCAGCAGGGAGCCGAGGGCGAGCAGCTCGCCGAAGCCCCAGTCGATCTTGCCGTTGCGGCTCATGTCGTAGCGCTTGGTGAGCAGCTGCTGGATCTTCGGATGCACCGTGAAGCCGGCGGGCTTGTTGTCGAACGCGTCGCCGATGGCGTGCACGACCTCGGTCGCGACGCCGGTGGTCTCGAGCTCGCCCGAGACGACCTCGTCGGCACGCGTCGACTCCGTGGCGCCGATGATCGGGATCGCGCCGGTCTGCGCGGCGTGCGTCTCGGCGAAGGCCCGCTCGAGGCGGTCCTGGAAGTCGCGGTGCGCCTCCTCGTACTCCTCCTCGGTGATGTCACCACGTCCGACGAGCGCCTCGGTGTAGAGCTTGCGCACCGAGCGCTTCGCCTCGATGAGGTTGTACATGAGGGGCTGGGTCATCGAGGGGTCGTCGCCCTCGTTGTGGCCGCGGCGGCGGTAGCAGACGAGGTCGATGACGACGTCGCGCTTGAACTCCTGCCGGTAGCGGAAGGCCAGTTCGGCCACCCGCACGACCGCCTCGGGGTCGTCGCCGTTCACATGGAAGATCGGGGCCTGGATGGTCTTCGCGACATCCGTCGAGTAGATCGACGAGCGCGCGTCGCCCGGCACCGTGGTGAAGCCCACCTGGTTGTTGATGTTCACGTGGATGGTGCCGCCCGTGCGGTAGCCGCGCAGCTGCGACATCTGCATCGTCTCGACGACGATGCCCTGGCCGGCCATGGCCGCGTCGCCGTGGATGAGGATCGGCAGGGTCGAGAAGGTGCCGATGGGCTTGCGGTCCTGCTTGGCCCGCACGATGCCCTCGAGCACGCCGTCGACCGCCTCGAGGTGCGACGGGTTCGCCGCGAGGGAGACGGGGATCTGGTGGCCGTCGTCGGCGGTGAACGTGCCCTCGGTGCCGAGGTGGTACTTCACGTCGCCCGAGCCGGAGAAGACCTTGGCGTCCATGTTGCCCTCGAACTCCCGGAACACCTGGCCATAGGTCTTGCCGCCGATGTTCGTGAGCACGTTGAGCCGGCCGCGGTGCGCCATGCCGATGGCGACCTCGTCGAGGCCGTCCTTCGCGGCGCCCTGCAGGATCTCGTCGAGCAGGGCGATGACGGACTCGCCGCCCTCGAGGCTGAACCGCTTCTGGCCGACGTACTTGGTCTGCAGGAACGTCTCGAACGCCTCGGCCTCGTTGAGCTTGCCCAGGATGCGCATCTGCTCGTCGTGGGTCGGCTTCTCGTACTTGCGCTCGACCTCGTTCTGGATCCAGCGTCGCTGCACGGGGTCCTGGATGTGCATGTACTCGATGCCGATCGTGCGGCAGTACGAGTCGCGGAGCACGCCGAGGATGTCGCGGAGGAGCGCGGTGCGCTTCTCGCCGAACCCGCCCGTGACGAACTCACGGTCGAGGTCCCAGAAGGTGAGGCCGTGGCTCGCGATGTCGAGGTCGGGGTGGGATCGCTGGACGTACTCCAGCGGGTCGATGTCGGCCATGAGGTGGCCGCGCACGCGGAACGCGTTGATGAGCTCCTGCACCCGGGCGGTCTTGTCGATCGCGCTGGCGATGTCGACCGAGATGTCGGGTGCCCAGCGGATGGGCTCGTAGGGCAGGCGGAGCGCGGCGAAGATGTTCTCGTAGAAGTCGCGCTGCCCGATGAGCAGTTCGTGCACCTTCTTCAGGAACTCGCCCGAGCCGGCGCCCTGGATGACGCGGTGGTCGTAGGTCGACGTGAGGGTGATGGTCTTGCCGATGGCGAGGTTCGCGAGGGTCTTCTCGGAGGAGCCCTGGAACTCGGCCGGGTACTCGAGGGCGCCGGCGCCGATGATGCAGCCCTGGCCCTTCATGAGCCGGGGCACCGAGTGCACGGTGCCGATCCCGCCCGGGTTCGTGAGCGAGATCGTGGCGCCCTTGAAGTCGTCAGCGGTCAGCTTGTTCTGCCGCGCACGCTGGACCAGGTCTTCGTAGGCGTTCAGGAACTCGTTGAACGTCATGGTCTCGGCGCGCTTGATGGCGGGCACGAGCAGCGCCCGGGTGCCGTCGGGCTTGGGGATGTCGATGGCGATGCCGAGGCCGATGTGGGCGGGCTTCACCAACGAGGGCTTGCCGTCGACCTCGGCGTACGAGACGTTCTGGCTCGGGAACTCCTTCAGCGCCTGGATGAGTGCCCAGCCGATGAGGTGCGTGAACGACACCTTGCCGCCGCGGCTGCGGCGGAGGTGGTTGTTGATCACGATGCGGTTGTCGATCATGAGCTTCGCCGGCACGGTGCGCACGCTCGTCGCGGTCGGCACGGTGAGGCTCTGGTCCATGTTCGCGGCGAGGGTCTTCGGCAGGCCGCGCAGCGGGACGACCTCGTCCTCGCGGGGCGCACCGGCGATGACGGGCTGCGGGCTCGTGATCGGCACGTCGGCCGGCACGGGCGCCGTGCGGGGGGCCACCGAGGTGGTGCGCGCCTCGGGCGCCTGGCCGATGATCGGCGACGGGGCGGTGACCGGGGCGGATGCCGCGGGCTGGGCCGGGGCAGCGGCGGGCGCCTCGGCAACGGGGGCGGATGCCGCGGGTGCGGGAGCTGCCGGCGCGGGCGCCTCGGGCGCGGGGGCGGATGCCGCGGGCGCGGCGGCCTCGGACGTCGTGGTCGACGGGGCGGCGGAGGCCTCGGAGGACGTGGGACTCGCGGCATCCGGCTGCCCGTTCAGGCCACCCTCGACCGCACCGGTGCGCACCTGACGGTAGTGCTCGAGGACCGGCCACCAGGTCTTGTCGACGGAATCGGGGTCGGCGAGGTACTTCTCGTACATCTCGTCGACGAGCCACTCATTGGCTCCGTATTCGCCCGCCGTCGTCTCTTCGGATCCCGACCCGGTCAATTGGCTCGACACAGCCTCTCGCCCACTCTCTCCATTGATGCTGGATTTCTCTGCCGGCGATCGGCCCGTGCGCGCACGCACACCGTGCCCGATCACCCACACAAGCCTAAACCCCTCTGCGAAGGTCGGGCGCCGCCCTTGCGGCGGTAGCGTGGGGCGCATGGAGTTCTACCGGACGGCCCCGAGCCACGACCTGACCTACTCGGATGTGTTCCTCGTTCCCAGCCGATCCGGAGTCACCAGCCGGCTCGACGTCTCGCTCGCTCCCGACGACGGCTCGGGCGCCAGCGTGCCCATCGTGTCCGCCAACATGAACTCCATCACCGGCCCCCGGCTGGCCGTCACGCTCGCCCGCCGGGGCGGCCTCGGCGTGTTGCCGCAGGACCTGCACCTGCAGGACCTCGCCGAGGCGATCCGCTGGGTGAAGGCCCAGTCGCCCCGGTTCGACACGCCCCACGCGTTCTCGCCCGACGACACCGTCGCGGACGCGCTGGCGGTGCTCCCGCCCGTCGCCGGCCACGGCATCGTGCTGCAGGACGCTCAAGACCAGTACGTCGGATCCATCGCCGCCGAACGCCTCGCGACGGCGCTCGGCGATGCGCGGCTCGGCGACCTCGTGCACGGCGGCCTCGCCTCGCTCGACGCCGACGACGTGGACTCGCCTCGCCGGGCGTTCGACCTCATGGCCGACGCTGGGCTCGAGTTCGCCCCGGTGCTCGAGCACGGACGCGTCGTCGGCACGCTGAGCCGGCGCAGCGCCCTGCGCGGCACCATCTACGAGCCGAACGTCGACGCGTCGGGACGCCTCCGGGTTGCCGCGGCGGTCGGCATCAACGGCGACGTCGCCGCCAAGGCCCGCGCCCTCGTGGCCGCCGGCGTCGACATGCTCGTGATCGACACGGCGCACGGGCACCAGGAGGGCATGGTCCGGGCGATCGGCATCGTGCGCGAGCTCGACCTGGGGGTGCCGATCGTCGCGGGCAACATCGTCACCGCCGACGCCGTGGCCGACCTCGTCGAGGCGGGCGCCGACGTACTGAAGGTCGGCGTGGGTCCCGGCGCGATGTGCACGACCCGCATGATGACGGCGGTCGGACGTCCGCAGTTCTCCGCGGTGCTCGAGACGTCGCAGGCCGCCCGTGAGCTGGGCAAGGCGGTCTGGGCGGACGGCGGCGTGCGGTACCCGCGCGACGTCGCGCTCGCGCTGGCCGCCGGCGCGGCATCCGTCATGATCGGCTCGTGGTTCGCGGGCACGATCGAGGCGCCCGGAACGCTCAAGCGAGACGGGTCGGGCCGCCTGTACAAGGAGAGCTGGGGGATGGCGTCGACGAAGGCGGTGCGCGAGCGGTTCGACCGGCTCTCGCCGTACGACCTCGCGCGCAAGGAGCTCTTCGCCGAGGGCATCTCGTCGTCGTCGATCTACCTCGACCCGCTTCGCCCGTCCCTCGAGGACCTGCTCGACATGATCACGTCGGGCGTGCGCAGCTCGTTCACCTACGCGGGGGCGCGCTCGATCGCGGAGTTCCGCGAGCGCGCGCTCGTGGGCATCCAGTCGGCGGCGGGCTACGAGGAGGGCAAGGCGCTGCCGGTCAGTTGGTAGCGCCGGCCTGTGGAGGGATGCGGCGGCCCGAGAGGGTCTCACGTAGCCTCCCGCAATGGCTCATCCGTTCGAGGTGCTCGCCGACCCGGTACGAAGACGGCTCGTCGAGGTGCTCGCGGTCGGCTCGCACCGTGCCGGCGAACTCTGCGATGTGGTCACGTCGGAGTGCCGCGTCTCCCGGAGCGCGGTGTCGCACCAGCTCCGAACCCTGCGCGATGTCGGGGCGGTGGTCTCGGAGGTCGACGCCGTGCAGCCGCGGTCGCGTCGATACCGACTGAATGAGGAGTTCCTCCTCGCACTGGGCGACGAGGTGCGTGCGCTGTGCGACCTGTGGAGCCACCGCTACGGCTCGGCGGAGACCGGTGCTCGCGGATGGCCGGCGACGCCGACCCGTGCGCCCGGTGCGCCCCGCGAACGTCGGTTCGGTGCCGCCGCGGCGAGGCGTGCGGAAGCGGATGCCGCCGCCTGGTGCACAGGCATCACCCCCGCGGCAGGTCCGACGGGTTGGACGTCCGCCCGGTCGGAGTAGGGGCCCACCGCTCCCGAACGTCATGCATCGTCTGGTTCTGGGGCATCGTCCGTCCCGCTGATGTGAGGGGTGCCTCATATGAGGGATGCCTCACATGAGCGAGCGGACCGCTGTCGCGGCATCCGCTCGACGTCGCGTCCCATCCGGAGGTGTGACGGGTGTGTGACGGCTCGGCCGGCGGCGGACGGCCGCCGATATACTGGACGGCACAATGGACGATCCTCCCTCTGCGAAAACGCCCGGCCATAGACCCTCGCCCGTGACCGAACGGGGAGGTGCGGATGTCTGAGTGGATTCTCCTCGGCATCGGACTCCTCCTCACGATCGGCACGGGCTTGTTCGTTGCGAGCGAGTTCGCGCTCGTCAACCTCGATCGCGCGGAGCTCGAAGCCCGGCGCGAACGCGGCGAGACCCGCCTCGGCCTGACGATCTCGGCGCTGAAGATCACCTCGACCCACCTGTCGAGCGCGCAGCTGGGCATCACGCTCACCACGCTCCTCACCGGGTACACGATGGAGCCCGCCATCAGCAGCCTCCTCGCGGGGCCGCTGACCGCGCTCGGACTGCCCGAGGGGATGGTGCGGCCCATCGGCGCCACCACGGCCATCGTCATCGCCACGCTGCTGTCGATGGTGCTGGGCGAGCTCGTGCCGAAGAACTTCGCGCTCGCCCTGCCCCGCCAGACCGCGGTGCTCGTGATGCCGTTCCAGAGCGCCTTCACCTGGGTGTTCCGGCCGGCGGTCGCGCTCCTCAACGGCAGCGCCAACGCCCTGCTGCGAAGCGTCGGCATCGAGCCCAAGGAGGAGCTGTCGGGCGCCCGCTCGGCCGAGGAGCTGTCCTCCCTCGTGCGCCGCTCAGCGAGCGCCGGCCTGCTCGAGCAGGACACCGCGACGCTGCTCGGCCGCACCCTGCGGTTCGCCGACCACGATGCATCCGACGTCATGACCCCCCGCCCGCGCGTCGCCGCCGTGCAGCGGCACGACCCCGCCGAGGCCGTGCTGGAGCTCGCCCGGCAGACCGGCTACTCCCGATTCCCCGTGTTCGACGAGAACCTCGACGACATCGTCGGCCTCGTGCACGTGAAGCAGGCCGTCGCCGTCCCGCGCGAGCGGCGCTCCGAGGTTCCCGCCTCCGCGCTGCAGTCCGAGGCGCTGCGCGTGCCCGAGACGATGAAGCTCGACATGCTGCTCGGTGAGCTCCGTGCGCGCGGCTTCCAGATGGCCGTCGTAGTCGACGAGTACGGCGGCACGGCGGGCGTCGCCACGCTCGAGGACCTCGTCGAGGAGCTCGTGGGCGAGGTCGCCGACGAGCACGACCGCACCCGTGCGGGCATCGTGCGCCGCGGCGACGTCATCAGCTTCCCCGGGATCCTCAGGCCCGACGAGCTGCTCGAGCGCACCGGCATCCGAGTGCCCGAGAACGGCGACTACGAGACCGTCGCCGGCTACGTCATCGCCGAGCTCGGCCGGCTCCCGTCGGTGGACGACGAGGTGCCCGTCGAGGAGGGCACGCTCGTGGTGCAACGGCTCGACGGCCGCCGGATCGACCGGGTGCGGTTCGTGCCGACGCCCGCGCCCGTGGCCGAGGGCGCCGACGCCGAGGGGGTGGCCCGATGAGCGACTGGATCGGCATCGTCTGGCTGTTCGTCCTCCTGATCGCCAACGCGTTCTTCGTCGGCGCCGAGTTCGCCGTGATCTCGGCGCGCCGGTCGCAGATCGAGCCGCTCGCCGAACAGGGCAGCCGGAGCGCGAAGACCGCTCTCTGGGCCATGGAGCACGCGACCCTCATGCTCGCGATGAGCCAGCTCGGGATCACGATCTGCTCGCTCCTGATCCTGAACGTCTCCGAGCCCGCCATCCACCACCTCTTGGAGGCGCCGCTGCACCTGACCGGCTGGTCGGAGGCGGTCGTGTCGACGGTGGCGTTCGTCATCACGCTGGTGCTCGTGTCGTACCTGCACGTCGTCTTCGGCGAGATGGTGCCGAAGAACCTGTCGTTCTCGGTGCCCGACCGGGCCGTGCTGCTGCTCGCGCCGCCGCTCGTCCTCCTCGCCCGCTTCTTCCGGCCCATCATCGTGGCGCTGAACGCGACCGCGAACGGCGTGCTGCGGCTCTTCGGAGTCGAGCCGAAGAGCGAGGCGAACTCCACCTTCACGCTCGAGGAGGTGCAGACGATCGTCGACCAGTCGCGCCGCGAGGGCGTGCTCGACGACGCGAGCGGCACCCTGACCGCGGCGTTCGAGTTCACCACCAAGCGCGTGCACGACGTCGCCCTGCCGATGTCGGCCCTCGTGAGCCTGCCCCCGACGGCCACGCCCGGCGACGTGGAGCGGGCCGTCGCCCGTCACGGCTTCTCGCGTTACGTGATCGTCGGCGACGACGGCGAACCCGACGGCTACGTGCACCTCAAGGACGTCATCGACCTCGACGACGACGAGTTCGACGATCCGCTGCCCGCGAAACGCGTGCGCCGGCTCGTGTCGATCTACGACGGCACCGACCTCGAGGACGCCCTGGCGACCATGCGCCGCCTCGGCACGCACGTCGCCCGCGCGTTCGACGAGGACGGTACCACGACGGGCGTGATCTTCCTGGAGGACATCATCGAGGAGCTCGTCGGCGAGGTGCAGGACGCGACGCGTCGCGGCTGACCGAGGCCCGGATCGGGCCTTCGGCGTTCCCCGGGTCGGCGTAGACTGACGCCGACCCGAGGATCCGAGGAAACATCATGTTCGAGAAGCTCATGGCCACCGCTGTGCTCCCTGCATCCGACATCGACCGCGCCAAGAAGTGGTGGCACGACGTGCTCGGCCGCGACCCCGTGTATGAGGACGGCGAAGGAGAGGCCCTCTTCTACGACGTGGGCGGCACCGTGGTGATGGTCTATCGCACCGACTTCGCGGGCACCGCGAAGAACACCGCGTTCAACCTCATGACCGACGACCTCGACCGCGACATGACCGAGCTGCGGACGCACGGGGTCGTCTTCCACGACTACGACCTGCCCGGCCTGAAGACCGAGGACGGCGTCGCCGTGCTCGGCGACGAGCGGAGCGCCTGGTTCAGCGACAGCGAGGACAACATCTTCGCCATCGGCCAGGTGTCGGCCGAGATGATGCAGATGGCGATGAAGATGCGCTCGGCCGCCGGATCGTCCTGACCTGCCCGCTCGTCACCACTCGCCGTCGTTCACCTCGGGCCGCGCCCGCAGGTACTGCGGCGGCCACATCGACGTGTCGGCCCCGAGCTCGTGCGCGGCGCGCAGCGCGAAGTGCGGATCGCGCATCATCGCCTTGCCGAACATCACGGCATCGACCTCACCGGATGCCACGAGCCGCTCGGCCTCGTCGGGCATGGTGATGCGCCCCACCGCCGACACGGGAACGCCGGCATGGTCGCCGACGTACTCGGCGAGGTGCGCCTGGTAGCCGGGCGCGACGGGGATGGGCGCATGCACGAGACCGCCGGTGGAGACGTCGAAGAAGTCGGCTCCGGCCTCCTCGGCCCAGCGGGCGACCGTCGCGGTCTGCGCCTCGTCCCAGCCGCCCTCGGTCCAGTCGGTCGCGGAGAACCGCACGAAGAGCGGCATCCGCTCGCCGATCTCGGCACGCACGGCCCGCACGAGCTCGAGCAGCAGGCGGGCCCGGTTCTGAAGGCTGCCGCCCCACCGATCGTCGCGGAAGTTGGAGAGCGGTGAGAGGAACTGGTGCACGAGGTACCCGTGCGCGGCGTGGACCTCGACCACGTCGAACCCCGCGGCCACGGCTCGACGCGCGGCCATGCGGAAGTCCTCGATCACGCCCAGGACGCCGGCATCGTCGAGTGCCTCGGGCTCCCGCAGCCCGTCGAACGCGACGGCGGACGCCGAGACGGTCGGCCAGCCGCCCTCGTCGATGGGCTGCGAGCCATTGCGGCGCGTGAACTCGGGCCACACCGACGCCTTGCGGCCCGCGTGGGCCAGCTGGATGCCGGATGCCGCGCCCTGCGAGCGGATGAACCGGGTGATGCGACTCCACGCCTCGGCCTGCTCGTCGTTCCAGAGGCCGGTGTCGTGGTCGGAGATGCGGCCCTCGGGGCTGACTGCCGTGGCCTCGGCGACGACGAGCCCGGCCCCACCCGCGGCCATCGCCCCGAGGTGCACGAGGTGCCAGTCGTGCGGCACGCCGTCGCGCTCGGTGACCGAGTACTGGCAGAGCGGCGGCACCCACACCCGGTTGCGGATCGTGAGGTCGCGGATCGTGATCGGTCGGAACAGCGCCGGGCCCGACGCGGCCCCGGGATCGGCGCTCACGCGGCCAGCTCCCGCAGCCACGCCTCGAGCGCGGCGGCGTCGGTGAATACGTGCCCGTCGCCGCCGACGGCGCGGGCGCCCTCGACGTTCTCGGACTTGTTGTCGATGAAGACCAGCTCCCCTGGCGCGATGCCGAGCTCGTCGATGACGTGCTCGTAGATCTCGGCGTGGGGCTTCACCATGCCGAGCTCGCCGCTCACGAAGACGCGCTCGAAGAGCGGCGCGAACGAGCCCGCCCGCAGCCAGCCGGAGAAGTCGGCACCGGCGTTCGAGAGGAGCGCGAGGCGCGTGCCGCCGTCGGCGAGTGCGTGCAGCACCTGGAGCGTGCCGCCGTCGACGCTGAGCCACCCACGGTGATCGATCGCCCAGAGCTCGTGCACGTCGAGGTCGTTCCAGTCGGCACCGACCTCGGCCGCGACCGCCGACCAGTACTCGGCGATCGACGCCGTGCCCTGGTCGAGCGCCTCACGATGCGCCCAGTATGCGGGCCAGAACCGGTCGGCGTCGACGCCGGCACGGGCGACGAGCGCGGCGCGGTCGGCGTCGCTCGGCGGACGGGAGATGACCTCGCCGTAGTCGAACACGACGACACGAGGCGCGAGGCTGATCGGGGCGGGGACTGTCGGCGGCATCCACCCCAACCTATCGTTGGTGGATGACCACCGGGTGGCAGGAGTGGACGGCCGAAGACGCGGCCGGATGGATCGCGGCGCCGGCGCCCGACGACGACAAGTACTCGCGCGGTGTGCTGGGCGTCGTCACCGGGTCACCCGAGTTCCCGGGAGCCGCGGTGCTCGGGGTGGAGGCGGCCCACCGCGCGGGCGTCGGGATGGTGCGCTACATCGGGCACCGGGTGCCCGCCCGCGCCGTCCTCGACCGCAGGCCGGAGACCGTCACCGCCCCGGGCCGCGTGCAGGCCTGGCTCATCGGTTCGGGGATCGACCAGAACCGCCGCTCGTTCGTGCTGCTCGGCGATCTCACGCACGCGCTCGCCGCGCACGTGCCCGTCGTGGTCGACGCCGGCGCGCTCGACCTCGTCGGCACCCACACCGCGCCCACCGTGATCACCCCGCACGCCGGCGAGCTCGCACGCCTCCTCACGTCCCGCGAGATTCCCGCGAGCGTCGAGGAGGTGCGGTCGGCCCCCGGGGAATGGGCGGAGCGCGCGGCCGCGGAGCTCCGCGTCGCCGTGCTCCTCAAGGGCGCCGTGACGCACGTGTGCGATCCCGACGGCGGCCGGTACACCGTCACCGCGCCCACGCACTGGCTCGCGACCGCCGGCAGCGGCGACGTGCTCGGCGGCATCCTCGGGGCGCTCGTCGCGACCCACCACGAGCAGATCGCGACGGATGCCACGGTGCTGACCGCGCTCGCCGCCACCGCGTCGTGGGTGCACGGCGAGGCGGCACGGCGCGCGTCCGCCGCGGTCGAGGGCGGCCCCGTGACCGCCCTCGACATCGCCGAGGCGGTGCCGTCGGTGATCGGCTCGCTCCTCGCGGGCTGAGCGGGTCAGGCGTCGGGCAGGAACCTGGCGAGGAACTCCTGCGTGCGTTCCTCGCGCGGCGCCGCGAAGAACTCCCGAGCCGGGCGGTCCTCGATGATCAGCCCGCCGTCGAGGAACACCACGCGGTCGGCCACGTCGCGTGCGAACGCCATCTCATGGGTCGCCATCACGATCGTCGTGCCCGACTCGGCGAGCGAGCGGACGAGCGCGAGCACCTCGCCGACGAGCTCGGGATCGAGGGCGCTCGTGACCTCGTCGAGGAGCAGGAGCTGCGGCGACGTCGCGATGGCCCGCACGATCGCGACGCGCTGCTGCTGCCCGCCCGAGAGGCGGTCGGGGTAGGCGCGCGCCAGCTCCCCGAGCCCGATGGCGGCGAGCAGCTCGAGCGCCCGCGCCTCGGCCGCGGCCCGCGGCATCCGGTGCACCAGACGCGAGGCGAGCGTGACGTTGTCGAGCACGCTGAGGTGGGGGAACAGGTTGTAGTGCTGGAAGACCACGCCGATGCGTGCGCGCACGCGGTCGGCGTCGACCCGCGGGTCGCTCACGTCATCGCCATCGAGGAGCACGACGCCGTCGTCGATGGGCTCCGTGAGGTTGATCGTGCGGAGCAGCGTCGACTTGCCGGATCCGCTGGCGCCGACGAGGGCGACCACCTCGTGGGCGGCGACGTCGAGGTCGATGCCCCGGAGCACGACGCGGTCGCCGTAGGCGCGACGGATGCCACGCAGGCGCAGGACCGGCGTCGTCACAACACGCTCCCGGCCTGCTCACGCGTCCGCATGCGGGCGCTGAGCCAGTCGGTCAGCCGGATCGTCGGCCACGCGAGCAGCACGAACAGGAGGCCGGCCACGACGTACGGCGTGAAGTTGAAGTAGTGCGCGGTCTCGATCTGCGCGGCGCGCACCGCGTCGACCGCGCCGAGCACCGAGATGAGGCCCACGTCCTTCTGCATCGCCACGAAGTCGTTCATGAGCGCGGGAGTGACGCGTCGCACCGCCTGCGGCAGCACCACGCGACGCATGGCCTGGGCATGGCTCAGTCCCAGCGACCTCGCCGCGAGGCGCTGGGACGGATGCACCGACTCGATGCCCGCTCGGAACACCTCGGCCACGTAGGCCGAGTAGGTGAGGATGAGCGCGATCGTGCCCCAGAACGCGGCCGGCATGCGCTGGAAGAAGTCGAGGCCCGGCACGCCGTAGCCGACGAGGTAGAGCACGATGATGAGCGGCATGCCGCGGAAGAGGTCGGTGTACCCCGCCGCGAGCGCGCGCACCGGGAAGAACACCGGGCCGCGGAGGGTGCGCAGCGTGGCCAGCAGCAGCGCGACGACCAGCACCCCGGCACTCGCGACCACGAGCACCTGGATGTTGAGCCAGAGGCCCTCGAGGATGCGCGGCAGCGATGCGAGGGCGACCTGCGGATCGAAGAACGTCTCCTGCACGCGCGCCCACCCGGGCGATCCGGCGAGGGTGAGCACGAGTGCGACGGCGAGCACGACCGTCGAGACGACGCCGACCAGGATCGATCGGCGCGTCTGGCGGCGGCGGAACGTGCGTCGTCCGAGCTCGAGCTCGCTCGGCTGCCACGAGGCGTCGACCGCGGATGCCGCGGCATCCGTCATTCGAGCTCGGGGGCTGCGTCGTCGCCGCCGAGCCATTCGGCGGCGAGCTCGTCGAGCGTGCCGTCGGCGCGGAGCGCGTCGACCGCCGCGGTGACGTCGGCGGTGAGCGGCGAGTCCTTCTCGAGGACGAAGCCGAACTCGTCGCCGCCGGTCGTCGCGGGCAGCTGCCCGACGATCGTGCCGCCCTCGAGCTCGACGCCCGTCAGGTAGAAGGCCGTCGGCAGGTCGACGACGATGGCGTCGACCTGGCCGTTCTGCAGGGCGAGCTTGGCGTCGTCGTTGGTGTTGAACACCTGTGCGCCGGCGGTCGGGGCGATGACCTGCTCGACCGCGTCGAGGCTCGTCGTGCCGGTCTGGGCGCCGATGAGCAGCCCCTGCAGGTCGGCGATCGAGGTGGCGGATGCCGCGGGGGAGTCCTCGACGGTGATGACCACCTGCGTCGTCTCGTAGTACGGCGACGAGAAGTCGACGGACTCGGCGCGCTCGGGCGTGATCGAGAACTGCTGGAGGTTGACGTCGAAGTCCTTCGGCCCCGGCGCGATGGCCTGGTCGAACGTGGTGCGCACCCAGACGACGTCGTCCTTCGCGAAGCCGAGCTCCTCGGCGACCGCGTACGCGACCGCCGCCTCGAAGCCCTGGCCCGACTCGGGCGCGTCGTCCTGCACCCACGGGTAGTACGCCGGCTCGCCGGTGCCGACGGTGAACTTGCCCTCGGTGACGTAGTCGCCCGCGGCCTCGGTCGCGCCGCCGCCTCCACTGGCGCAGGCGGCGAGCAGCAGGCTGGCGGATGCCGCGACGGCGAGGGCGGCGAGGGGGCGTCGGCTCATGTGGTCCTCCGTGGGGGTGGACCTCGATCATCCCAAATCCGGCGACCCGTGGCGCACGCGTGGCGCACTGTGACGCTCCGCTAGGCTCGTCGCCATGACCGTCGGGGAGGTGCGCGCCGCGCCCACGCGCCGCCGCAGCCGGGTCCGACGGTTCCTCTCCGGCCGTGCCGCGCTCTGGATCGCGTTCCTGCTCGTGCACGCGCTGCTCGCCGGCCTCAACCTGTGGGCCCAGGGCGGCCCCCTGTACGACGTCACGGGCGTGTACCACCGCTGGGCCGACCTCGCCGCCGACGGCATCGTGCGCATGGGCATCGACGCCCCCTGGGTGTACCCGATCCTCGCCTTCGCACCCATGACGCTGTCCCTCGCCTTCGGGTCCGAATGGTACGGGCAGACGTGGCTGGCGATGGTCGTGCTCCTCGACGCCGCGGCGTTCTCGGTGCTGCTCGGCACGCGCAGACTGTCGCGAACCCGCCGCATCGCGGCGTGGTGGTGGACCGGATTCCTCCTGCTCCTCGGCCCCATCGCGATGGGCCGCATCGACGCGATCACGGTTCCCCTGGCGCTGACGGGCCTGCTGTGGGCGGCCGGACGGCCGCGCGTCTCGGCGGCCCTGCTGACCATCGGCGCGTGGGTGAAGGTGTGGCCGGCCGCGCTCCTCGTCGCGCTCGTCGTCGCCTCGCGCAAGCGGTGGGACGTCGGAACGGTCGCGGTCGCCCTGAGCGCCGGGATCCTCGGGGTGAGCCTCTTGGCCGGGTCGGGGCTCAACGCGCTGGGCTTCGTCGCCGAGCAGGCCGGGCGCGGACTCCAGGTCGAGGCGCCGCTCGCCGTCGCCTGGCTGTGGCAGATCGTGGCGGGGTCGAAGAACGTCGAGGTCGTGTACGACCGCGACATCCTCACCTTCCAGATCTCGGGTCCGGGCGCGGATGCCGCGGCCGCCCTCACGACGCCGCTGATGGCCGTGGGCGTGGCCGTCGTGCTGCTCCTGGGCATCCGCGCGGTGCGCCGCGGCGCCGCGTTCGGACGCGTGTTCCCGCCGCTCGCGCTGTCGTTCGTCGTGGTGCTGCTGCTCGCGAACAAGGTGGGGTCGCCGCAGTTCATCACGTGGCTCGCCGCGCCCGTCGTGCTGGGGCTCGTGCTGCGGCCGCGGCGATTCCTGGTGCCTGCCGCGCTCGCGGCCGGCATCGCCCTGCTCACGCAGGTCATCTACCCCTACTGGTACGGCTGGCTGCTCGCCGCACATCCGGGGTTCGTCCTGGTGCTGACGGTGAAGGTGCTGCTGATGGCGGCACTGCTCGTGTGGGGCATCCGCGCGCTGTGGCAGGCTGGAACCACCTGGGATCGGCGCGAGCCCGCACCGGCCGCCTGAACCGGAGGAGGAATCATGCTGGTCGCATTCTCCGTCGCCCCGAGCGGCGGAACGGAGGGGCCCGAGGGGTCCGTCCACGACGCGGTCGCGGCGGCCGTCAGTATCGTGCGCGAGTCCGGGCTGCCCAACCGCACGACCTCGATGTTCACCGAGCTCGAGGGGGAGTGGGACGAGGTCTTCGACGTCATCCGTCGCGCGACCGAAGCCGTCGGCGCGTTCGGCCCGCGCGTCTCGCTCGTGCTCAAGGCCGACATCCGCCCCGGCCGCACCGGCGAGATCGACGCGAAGGTCGAACGGCTCGAGCGGGCGCTCGACGAGTCGTGAGCGCCTGAGCCCGACCGCCCGGTTGCCGGGTATCGAATCGATTCGATCCGTGCGAGAATCAATGGGTGACCCACTTCCATGACGGGCCGACGACGTTGTCGCCGGCCCGTATCCGTTTCGCGCTGCTGGCCCTCGCCCTCGGCGGCTTCGGCATCGGCTGCACCGAGTTCGTCGCAATGGGCCTCCTGCCCGACATCGCGAAGGACCTCCTGCCCGGGCTCTACGCGCAGTCCCCCGAGGACGCCAACGCCCGGGCCGGATGGATCATCTCCGCCTATGCGCTCGGCGTCGTCGTGGGCGCGCCGACGATCGCCGCGGCCGCCGCGCGCTGGCCCCGCAAGCGCCTGCTGCTCGCCCTGGTCACCGCCTTCACGCTCGGTACCATCGGGTCTGCCGTGCTGCCGACGTTCGAGCTCGTGCTCGTCGCCCGCTTCATCGCCGCCGTGCCGCACGGCGCCTACTTCGGCATCGCGTCGCTCGTGGCCGCGAGCCTCATGGGCCCCGGGAAGCGGGCCCGTGGCGTCGCCCTGGTGCTCTCGGGCCTCACGATCGCGAACGTCATCGGCGTCCCCGCGATCACGTGGCTCGGACAGGCCGCCGGCTGGCGCATCGCCTACCTCGCGGTCGCGGGCATCTTCGCGCTCACCTTCCTGGCGGTCCTGCTGGCCGTGCCGTGGCAGGCCGGCGACCCCGGTGCGACGATGCAGCGCGAACTGCGTGCGTTCAGCCGCGCCCAGGTCTGGTTCGCGCTCGGCATCGGCGCGATCGGCTTCGGCGGCCTGTTCGCCGTCTACACGTACGTCGCCCCGCTCGCCACCGACGTCACGGGCCTCGCACCCGCCATGGTGCCCGTCGTGCTCATCATGTTCGGCATCGGCATGACCACGGGCAACCTCGCCGGAGGGCGACTCGCCGACTGGAGCGTGCGTCGCAGCATGTACCTCTTCTTCGGCATCCTGGCGGCCGCCCTGGTGCTCCTCGGCTTCACCGCCGCGAACCCCGTCGGACTGTTCACCGGCGTCTTCCTCGTCGGCGCGGCCTCGGCCGCCCTGTCGCCGACGATCCAGGCCCGGCTCATGGACGTGGCTCGGGACAGCCAGTCGATCGCCGCCGCGCTCAACCACTCGGCCCTGAACATCGGCAACAGCGTGGGCGCCCTGCTGGGCGGACTCGCCATCGCGGCGGGCCTCGGCTACGTCGCGCCGGTCTGGATCGGGCTCCTGCTCACCATCGCCGGGGTCGCGCTCGCCATCGCCTCGTTCTCACTCGATCGCGTCCGAGGCCGGCGCGGGGTCGTCGTGCCCTACGCCACGGGCGCCGTCGAAGTCGTCGAGTAGCGCGCCGCTCAGTCGGACTGCAGGAGGATGCCGTCGAGGATGGCCCGCTTGCGCAGCGCCACCTTCGTGCCCACGTCGAAGCCGGCGATGCGGTACTTCTCGCGGATGCGCTTGAGGTAGCTCTTCGCGGTCTCCTCGGAGATGCCGAGCTGGAACGCCACGGCCTTGACCGGCTGGCCCGCGCCGTAGAGCGCCATCACGCGCCGCTCCTGCGCGGAGAGCTTGGGCACCGCGCCGTCGTCGGCGAGGGTGAGCTCGAGCTCGGGCGTGAGGTAGGAGCCGCCGGTGCGGGCCGCGCGGATCGCCTCGATGATGTTCTCGACCGGCTCGGACTTGACGAGGTACCCGAGGGCACCGGAGCCCAGCGCCTCGCGAACCACGGCGGGCTCGGAATAGGTGCTCATCAGCATGGTCTGCACGCCCGCGGACTTCAGCATCGACAGCTTCAGCGAGATCGGGATGTTGTCGCGCAGGTCGAGGTCGAGCAGCACGACGTCGACGGGGAACTGCGGGTGTGCCAGCAGCTCCGACCAGGAGGGGACGGCGGCGACGAGGTCGATGTCGGGAGCGGCGCCGCGGATCCACTCCGAGAGCGCCCCGAGCAGCATGCGGTGGTCGTCGACGATCGCCAGCCGGATCGGTGCGTCCGTGTCTGCCATTCAGCTTCCCCTCGATCGTGCGGCCCCGCGGGCCGGTGTCCCGCCGTGGCGGGTGCTGTGCGCCACGCGGCAGGGGACGTCGACCGTGAAGCCGTCCGTCCGTGTCACCACGTTGTGCTCTCCGACACTACCGATAGCGTCCCACGTCGCGGGGTCGACGCGGCGTCGTGCGACGCCCGACACGTCGATCGACAGGTCGAATGCGACATCCGGTGACGCCTCGTCGGCCGTCTCGCGGCAGGCGAGGTGCACGCGGACCGGGGCGTTCGCCCCCTTCGGATGCTCGGCGACGAGCAGCCAGAGCGCCAGCAGGAGGCCGTCGCGCTGCGACTGCGTGAGGAGTCCCGCGGAGCCGACCGGGTCGTCGACGGTGACCTGCCCGTTGAGGTAGGCCGACTCGGTGACGGCGTGGCGCAGCCACGTGTCGGTGCGGCCCTCGATGAGGCGCACGCGCAGCCGCGCGGCGAGCGTGCCGGCCTGCTCGGCCGCGTCGTCGGGAAGCGGGATCGCGATCCGGCCCGAGCCGACGTCGTCGAGCAGGGTCTCGGCGTCGAAGTCGAGCTGGGCGAGCTCCTCGGACGCGCGCATGCCCACCGCCGAGCGGGACGTGGCCACGGTGGACTGCACGAGTGAGAGGTCGAGTTCGCGCCCGACGAGCCGGCGGAACCCGTCGGTGGCGAGCGCCACGAGGACGAGCGGGAAGACGGCCGTCGCGGCGACGGCGACGCCCGTCACCACGTCACGGCCCGAGGTGCCGACCTGCACGAGGGCCTCGACCGCGAGCACGACCGCGATGACGGTTCCGACGATGAGGGGCACGCGCGTGCCCCGGATCGCGGCGACGGGCATCAGCACGGCGCCGGCGGCGGCCGCGGCGGTCGGGGTGATGCCGAGGCCGATCAGTCCCGCGGTCGCCGAGACGTCGAGCCAGACCGGCACCACGAGGCCGGCGAGCAGCACGATGTAGAGCCAGTCGGGGAGCGTGCGGGTCGCGAGCCGCGACACCACGCCGACGGCGACGATCGCGGCGAGGGCGATCCACGCCGCCCAGGGGCTCGGCCCCGGCGGGAAGTACGGTGCGAGCGCCACCGTGTGCAGGAGGTGCGCCAGGATGATGAACCCCGCAGCGATCGTGACCCCCGTGGCGAGCCGGCGGCCGCCGTGGCTCTCCCGCACGTCGCCGGCGGCGCGCACGGCGCGCGCGGAACGTGCCGGGCGACGGAACGTGTGCTCGCGGCGCGGCGACTCGGACATCGACTCGGTCACGGCTTCGGCACCTCGAGCATCACGGTGGTGCCCGAACCGGGCGACGAGAAGATGCGCGCGCGGCCGCCGACCGTGCCGAGGCGGCCCACGACCGACTCGGCGTAGCCCAGGCGCGCGCCGTCGACGGTCTCGGGCTCGAACCCGTGCCCGGCGTCGGTGACCATCGCGCGCACGGTGTGGTCGTCGTCGGTGACCGTCACGTCCGCCTCGTTGACCCCCGAGTGCCTGCGGACGTTCTCGAGGCACTCGCCGAGCGCGCCGAGCAGCGCGTCCAGGGTCTCCCTGGGCAGGGCGAGCTGTCCGGCCCCGTGCCAGTTGACGTCGAGTCCCATGCGCGCGAAGCGCTGGCGCACCGACTCGAACGTCGTGCTCAGCACGTCGGCGTCGGTCGACTCGGGGGAGAAGATCGCGGTCGATCCGGCGTCGAGCGGCGCCCCGAGTCGCAGTTGGCGCAGCAGCCGGGCATCGTCGCCCGCCTGCTGCCGCAGCGCCGACTTGCCGACCCCGACGCCCGAGTGGGCGAGCAGCGACAGCGTCGCGAGCACCGTGTCGTGGAGCACGCGCGCATCCTGCCGCTGCTGGGCCTCGAGCTCGCTGGCGAGGCGCTCCGCCTCGTGCGCGCGGCCCACCTCCTCGATCCGTACCGTCGCGTCGGCGATGGCGCGGTCGATCCACGCGCCGAGGGTGGTGCACGCGCCCCAGCCGGCCGCCGTGACGATGGCGACGGCGCGCAGGTCGTGGCCCCACCCCGCGACGATCCACAGCGCGGCCAGCACGGCCCCGGCCAACCCGGCGACGATCAGGCCGCCGCGGCGTCGCACGACGATGGGCAGGGCGACGGATGCCGCGGCGACCCCGCACATCGCGGCCATCGCGGTGGTCGTGGGTGCGTCGAGCACCGACGCCGAGCCGAGCACGACGACGAACGCGATGGCGCCCGCCACGATGCCGATCGCCGGCAGCATCGCCCCCCGAGCCGTGGACAGGCCGACGAGCACGGCGACCAGCATGCAGATCACCGATCCGAGGGCCAGCTCGGCGGGCGTCGCGACGCCCGGGATCAGCAGGCAG
Source organism: Agromyces sp. P2_B3 (assembly GCF_056404815.1). NCBI lineage: Bacteria > Bacillati > Actinomycetota > Actinomycetes > Micrococcales > Microbacteriaceae > Agromyces > Agromyces sp. P2_B3. The sequence goes on from NZ_JBFUDH010000002.1 coordinate 400,175, forward strand.
GCGAGGGCGCACGCGGTGCCGACGAACCCGGCGACGCGTGCGAGACGTCGCAGGAGCCGGTCGCGTTCCTTGTGGATGCGCTTCACGCCACCCCCTCGCAGGATCGGGCACTCATGACCGAGGGACGCCGACATTCGAACTGTAGCGGAGTCGGCGCGGATGCCGCCTCTTCTCCGCGATGCGGACCCGGCGCCGTTCAGGCGGCGAGCAGCCGGCGCAGGGCGTCGCCGACCACTCCGTGCTCGATGAGGAACGCGTCGTGCCCGTATTCGGAGTGCACGAGCACCGGTCGGTCGCCGTGCACGCTGTGCCGCAACCCCGCCGCGATCTCCTCCTGGCCCTCGAGCGTGAAGTAGCGGTCGCTGTCGATGCCCAGCACGAGGCTCTTCGCGCGGATGCCGGCGAGTGCCGCGGCCACCCCGCCCCGGCCACGGCCGAGGTCGTGCGAGTTCATCGCCTCGGTGAGCACCAGGTAGCTGTTGGCGTCGAAGCGCCTCGTGAACTTGTTGCCGTGGAAGTCGAGGTAGGACTCGACGGCGAATCGGCCGCCGCCGCCCAGCGGGTCGAGGTCGGACTGCCAGCTCCGCTCGAAGCGGAGGTTGAGCTCGGCGGCGGTGCGGTAGTTGAGCATCGCCATGCGCCGAGCCAGCGAGAGGCCCCGCGTCGGGCCCTCGCCGTCGGGGGCGTCGTAGTAGTCGCCGCCGCGGAACGCCGGATCGGTGCGGATCGCCTCGATCTGCACCGAGTTCAGCGCGACCTGGTCGGCGGTGGCGGCGGCGGGAGCGGCGAGCACGGCGATGCGCTCGACCGCCTGGGGCGCCATGACCGCCCATTCGAGCACGTGCATCGCGCCCATGGAGCCGCCCACGACGGCGGCGAACCGCTCGATGCCGATGGCTCCGGCGAAGGCGACCTGCGCGCGCACCTGGTCGCGGATCGTGAGGAAGGGGAACCGGGTCGCCCACTCCGCGCCGTCGGGCGCGAGGGAGGCCGGGCCCGTCGAGCCCTGGCAGCCGCCGAGCACGTTCGGGGCGACCACGAAGTAGCGGTCGGTGTCGATCGCGAGCCCGGGCCCCACGACGCCGGGCCACCAGCCGGCGCTCGGATGGGCGGGGCCGGCCGGACCCACGACATGGCTGTCGCCGGTGAGCGCATGCAGCACGAGCACGGCGTTGTCGCGCTCGGGCGAGAGCCTGCCCCAGGTCTCGTAGGCGATGCGCACGCCGGGCAGCGCGCCGCCGGCGTCGAGGGGGACGTCGCCGATGCCGACGAACCGTCGGTCGCCGACCGGGTCGCCCTCGCGCCAGGCGCCGGTAGCCGGCGCTCGCCCCTGCAGCGCCTGCGCGCGCGCCTCCGACACGATGCCCGCGGGCACCGCGTCGGCGGTGGTCTGCCAGTCCATGTCTCGATTCTCCCGAACCCCGGCGGCGGCCACGCGTTTGTTACGCCCGGCACCCCGTGGAACGACGGATGCCGCGGGCACGTGCGGCCCGCGGCATCCCTCGTTCGTGTCGGCCGGGGTCAGACCCGGGCGGCCTCCGTGGCGGCGCGCGCCGCGGCCAGGCCGGCCTCGAGGTCGGCCTTGAGGTCGTCGATGTTCTCGATGCCCACCGAGAGGCGCACGAGGCCCGGCGTGACGCCGGTCGTGAGCTGCTGCTCGGGCGTGAGCTGCGAGTGCGTGGTGGACGCCGGGTGGATGACGAGCGAGCGCACGTCGCCGATGTTGGCGAGGTGGCTGAAGAGCTGCAGGTTGTCGACGAGCGCGCGACCCGCGTCGACGCCGCCCTTCAGCTCGAACGAGAGCACCGCGCCGACGCCCTTGGGCGCGTACTTGTTCGCCGCGGCGTACCACGGGCTCGAGGGCAGGCCCGAGTAGTTCACGCTCGCCACGTCGGGGTGGTTGTCGAGCCACTCCGCGATCTCCTGCGCGTTCTGCACGTGACGCTCGATGCGCAGCGACAGCGTCTCGATGCCCTGGATCAGCAGCCACGCGTTGTTCGGGGCGATCGCCGCGCCGAGGTCGCGGAGCAGCTGCACCCGCGCCTTGATGACGTACGCGAGGCCGTCGCCGACCGCGGCCGTGTAGCTCGCGCCGTGGTACGACGGGTCGGGCTCGGTCAGGCCGGGGAACTTCTCGACGTTCTTCGACCACTCGAACGTGCCGCCGTCGACGATGGCGCCGCCGATGACGGTGCCGTGGCCGCCGAGGAACTTCGTCGCCGAGTGGATCACGATGTCGGCGCCGTGCTCGAACGGGCGGATCAGGTACGGCGTGGCGATCGTGTTGTCGACGATGAGCGGGATCCCCGCGTCGTGCGCGACGCCGGCCACGAGCTCGATGTCGAGGACGTTGATCTTCGGGTTGCCGATGGTCTCGGCGAAGAAGAGCTTGGTGTTCGGGCGCACCGCGCGGCGCCACTCGTCGGCGTCGTCCTGGTTCTCGACGAACGTGGTCTCGATGCCGAGCTTGGCGAGCGTGTACTTGAAGAGGTTGTACGTGCCGCCGTAGATCGACGACGACGAGACGATGTGGTCGCCCGCCTGGGCGATGTTCAGCACCGCGAACGTCTCGGCGGCCTGGCCCGAGGCGACGAGCAGGGCGCCGGTGCCCCCCTCGAGCGCGGCGATGCGCTCCTCGACGACGGCCTGCGTGGGGTTCATGATGCGCGTGTAGATGTTGCCGAACTCGGCCAGCGCGAAGAGGTTCTGCGCGTGCTGGGCGTTGTCGAACACGTACGACGTGGTCTGGTAGATCGGGGTGGCCCTGGCGTGGGTCACCGGGTCGGGGGCTGCGCCTGAGTGCACCTGCTTCGTCTCGAAGCGCCAGTCGGCGGCATGCTCTGCCATGAGGTCTCCTTCTCGGTCGGGTGTGCGGACCCGCCGCAACCGCGAGCCACGTTACGTCCGCGCCGAGAGGGCGGCAACGGATGCCGACACACGGCGTCATCGGGCGGCGGCCCGCGTCACGCCTGGGGAGTCGGGCCAGTCCGCGGCGGATCCTCGGGTCCGGCCGACTCGGCCGGCGGCGCTGCGGGAGGGGGCGATTCCTGCGCGACGGACGGGGCCGGGGGCATCGCACCGGGCGGCAGCACGAGCGTGCCCGTCGCGGTCGCGGGCTCGGCGCGGAACAGCCACCTCGCCCGCGGCTCCACGAGCGGCCGGAACACCCGCCGCACCGGCTTCAGCGACAGCACCACCGAGATGCCGATGCAGAACAGGATCATGGCGGGCAGCACCCAGAACGGCTGGCGTCCGTGCAGGAGCGGCGTCTCCCGGAACGGGAAGAGGATGAACGTGTGCAGCAGGTAGATGTACATCGTGGCCGTGCCGAAGCCCGTGAACCAGCGCGACCCGCGCGGCATCAGCACGAGGAACGCCACGGCGAGCAGCATCGCGGAGAGCAGCAGCACCAGCCGGATCGCGCCCGACCACGGGTCGTCGTAGCCGATCGCCACGTACGCCTCGTCGTAGAGCATGAAGCGCCGGAGCTTCAGGTCGCGCCACGTCTCGATCGCGAACGGCATCAGCAGGAGGACGCCGGCGAAGAGGGCGATCGCGCCGGCACGCCAGCGCCACGCCACCCGTGACGGCAGGTCGAGCCACCTGCCGGTGAGCTGCCACTGGCGCAGCTTCCACCCGAACACGAAGAACGGCAGCATGCCGAGCGTGCGCGAGATCGCCAGCGTCGAGTCGATCGTCTCGGTGTACCCCGCCCCGATCGAGATCGCGACGGCGATGAGCAGGGGGTAGCGCAGCAGCACGAGGTAGGGCAGCACGATCCGCCAGATCGCCAGGGCGATGAGGAACCACAGCGTCCACGACGCGGTCGTGTAGTCGAGGCTGAACTCGCCGCCGAGCGCCCACTTCACGACCGACCAGATGGTCTCGAAGATGAAGTAGGGGAAGACGATGTCGGTGAGGATCTGTCGCAGCGACCTCGCAGTGGGCGGCCCCGACTTCGCGAAGTAGCCGCTCACCGTGACGAAGACGGCCACGTGGAACGAGTAGATGAACAGGTAGACGCTGTACGCGATGTCGTCCTCCGCGATGAGCGGGAGGATGCCGTGGCCGATCACCACGAGCGTGATCGCGATCCACCGGGCGTTGTCCCACAGCGGGACCCGCCGGCGCTTCGTCGGGGTCGTCGGGTGCGGCCTCGTCTGCATCGACCCATTCAACCGCACCGGTTCGACGGATGCCGCGGCGGCGGCTCCACGCGTCCTGCCGGTGCTGTGCCGGATCGGACCGGCCGCAGTGCAGAATAAGGCGCATGGGAGTGCTGCGAGCGGTCGTGACCGGGGCGAGTTCGGGGATCGGCGAGGCCACCGTGCGCGCCTTCCGGGCCGCCGGGTGGGACGTGGTGGGCGTCGCCCGCCGCGAGGAGCGCCTGCGTGCGCTCGCCGACGCGACCGGGGCATCCGTGTTCGTGGCCGACCTCACCGACCAACGCGACGTCGACGCCCTGCGCGACCACCTCGAGGCCACCGGCCCGGTGCACGCGCTCGTGAACAACGCGGGCGGCGCGAAGGGCCTCGACTCGGTGGAGGCGTCCTCGATCGACGACTGGGCGTGGATGTTCGAGGTCAACGTGCTGGCGCTCAAGCGGGTCACGAGCGCGCTGCTCCCGTTGCTGCGCCGCGGCGCGGTCGAGCGCGGCGTGGCCGACGTGGTGAACGTCACCTCGATCGCGGGGCACACCGCATACGTGGGCGGCGGCGGCTACAACGCCGCCAAGTTCGCGGCGCACGCGCTCACGGAGGTGCTGCGGCTGGAGCTGAACGGCGAGCCGCTCCGAGTGGTCGAGGTCGCGCCGGGCATGGTGAAGACCGAGGAGTTCGCGCTCGTGCGCTTCGGGGGCGACCGCGAGCGCGCCGACGCGGTGTACGACGACGTGCCCGAGCCGCTCCTGGCCGACGACATCGCCGCCGTCATCCTCGACGCCGTGCAGAAGCCCCGCCACGTCGACCTCGACCTCATCGTCGTCAAGCCCGTGGCCCAGGCCGCGCCGCACCGCTTCGCCAAGGGCGAGCTCGCGGTCAAGCCCGAGGCCGCACGGTGACGACCCTCCGCGGGACTCCCGAGGGCGACGAGGCCACCAGCCGGCGACGCCGCTACGTCGACGCCACCGGTCGCAGCCTCGCGCTGCTCGGCGTGCTGTTCGTGTTCACCTACACGGTGTACGTGCTGTGGCCCGATCGGCCGCAGACGGTGACGACCGTCATCTTCGTCATCCTCATCGCCACGTGGATCCTCTTCATCGTCGACGTGGTGATCCGGATCGTACTCACGCCGCGCGGCCGGCGGTGGCACTACGCGTGGCATCACCCGCTCGAGGTGCTCTCGGCGATCCTGCCGGTGTTCCGGGCGCTCCGCGTCGTCGGCCTCCTGCAGGACCTGCCCCTGCTGAAGCGGCACACTCCCAGTGCGGTCCGGGCGCAGTTCATCATCCTCGCGCTCGCCTACGCGACGGCCTGGGTCTTCTTCCTCGCGCTCGCGACGCTGGAGGCCGAACGCGACGCGCCCGGCGCGAACATTACGACGTTCGGCGACGCCATCTGGTGGGCGCTCGTGACGATCGCGACGGTCGGCTACGGCGACACCTACCCGGTCACCGCGCTGGGCCGCTTCTACGCGGTGCTGCTGATGGCCGGCGGCATCGCGATCGTGGGCACGGCGTCGGCGACGATCATCTCCTACCTCAACGAGCGGGTCGCCGGGCTGCGGCACACGGGTGCGGGGCTCGCGCCGCCGTCGCTGTCCACCGGCGAGCAGCCCGATCCGGCTGCCACACACTCGCTGCCGCCCGAGGAGCCCGCCGCCCCCGAGCGACCCACGGGCGCCGCCGGGTAGCCTGTTCGGATGACCTTCGATGCGAACGACGCAGGCACCGGCGTCGACGGGATCCGCCGCGAGATCCTCACCTGGGACGCGTTCGGCGAGGCGGCTCGATCGCTCGCCGGCGACGTGCTGCGATCGGGGTTCACCCCCGACGTCGTGATCGCCATCGCCCGCGGGGGGCTGCTGCTCGCCGGTGCGATCTCGTACGCCCTCGGCACCAAGGCGTGCGGCTCCATCAACGTGGAGTTCTACTCGGGCATCGACGAACGCCTGCCCGAGCCGGTGCTGCACCCGCCGATGCTCGACGCCCCGGCCCTCGGCGGCAAGCGGGTGCTGCTCGTCGACGACGTCTCCGACTCCGGCCGCACGCTCGCCAAGGTGGTGGCGATCATCCGCGACGAGGGTGCCGAGGTGCGCACCGCGACGCTCTACACCAAGTCCCACACGGTGCTCGTGCCCGACTTCGACTACCGGCGCACCGACGACTGGATCATCTTCCCGTGGTCGGCCCTGCCTCCGGTCACCGCGGGGGAGGATGCCGCGTGAGCGTCCACCTCATCGGCGGGGCCGCGACCACGACGGCGGATGCCCCGCTGCACGCGCCGTTCGTCGCCGAGGCCGCCCTGCGGGCGCAGGCCGCCGGTCGGGCGCGGCCCCGCATCGCCGTGATCTCACTGCACCCCGAGGCCGAGGAGAAGGCGGCGGCGCTCGCCGACCTGCTGGCCGCGGCCGCCGGCGGTGATGAGATCGACGCGCACCTCACCGCCGGACGGCCCGGCGAGCCGATCGGGCTCGCCGCGATCGCCGACGTCGACGGCATCGCCGTGGGCGGCGGCCTCGTCGAGGACGTGCGCGCCGGACTCGAGCCGGTGTTCGGCGAACTGCGTCGGCTCGTCGCCGATGGGGTGCCCTATCTCGGCGCCTCGGCCGGCGCGATGATCGCGGCCGAGGGCTCGCTCGGCAGCGGCACGCGCATCGGCGGCGTGGTCGTCTCACCCGAGGACCCCGAGGACCCGGACGAACCGGCGTTCGAGCTCGAGATCGAGGCGGGCATCGGGCTCGTCGACGTCGCCATCGAGGTGCACGTCGCCCAGCGCGGCACGCTCTCCCGCCTGGTCGCCGCGGTCGAATCCGGTCTCGTCGCCGGCGGGCTCGGCATCGACGAGCGCACGGCGCTGATCGTGGGCGAGGGCGGCCTGCGGGTCGAGGGGAGCGGCAGCGTCTGGCGGGTGCTCCCGACCGAGGGCGGCGTGCTGGTCTCCACGATCGGCGGTTGACGGTGCCCGGGAAGTCCCTCGACGAGCTCTCCGCCGACGGGCTCATCGACCCGGGCTGGGCACGCGCCCTCGCCCCGGTCGGGCCGCGCATCGCCGAGATGGGCGACTTCCTCCGCGCGGAGACGGCGGCCGGCCACGGCTACCTCCCGAGCGGCGAGCACGTGCTGCGCGCGTTCGGCCCCCCGCTCGACGACGTGCGCGTGCTCATCGTCGGCCAGGACCCCTACCCGACGCCGGGGCATCCGATCGGCCTGTCCTTCGCGGTCGACCCCGACGTGCGGCCGGTGCCGCGAAGCCTCGCGAACATCTACCGCGAGCTCGCCGACGACCTCGGCACGACGCCGCCGAGCCATGGCGACCTCACCCTGTGGAGCGCGAACGGCGTGATGCTGCTCAACCGGGTGCTGACCGTGCGCCCCGGCGCGCCGGCGTCGCATCGCGGCAAGGGCTGGGAGGCGGTGACCGATCACGCCATCCGCACGCTCGTCGCGCGCGACCAGCCGCTCGTCGCCATCCTGTGGGGCCGCGACGCACAGGGGCTCCGGCCCCTGCTCGGCCGCACCCCCGTGATCGAGTCGGCGCATCCGAGCCCCCTGTCCGCGAGCCGCGGCTTCTTCGGGTCGCGGCCGTTCAGCCGTGCCAACGCGATGCTCGTCGCGCAGGGCGGCGAGCCGGTCGACTGGAGCCTGCCCGCGTGAGGCGCCAGGGGCATCCGGTGCCGCCCCTTCGGCGGTAGTCTGCTGCAATGCTCGAGGAGGAATACCAGGAACGGCGGGTCCTGCCGCGGCATCTCCGCAAGGCGCCCGAGCCCGAGAAGCCGTTCGACTTCACCATCCGTGACGCCGTGCTCGCCGACATGCCGGCCGTGCGGGAGATCTACAACTACTACGTCGCGAACTCCACGGTCACCTTCGACGAGGACGCGATGACCCTCAAGGAGTGGAAGGCGAAGTTCGCCTACCTCGACAAGCTCGGCATGCCCTTCCTCGTGGCCGAGTCGCCGAGCGGGCAGCTGCTGGGATACGCCCTGGTCGCGCCGTGGAAGCAGAAGCGCGCCTACCGCTACACCGTGGAGAACTCGATCTACCTCGGGCCCGCTGCGGCGGGCAAGGGCCTCGGCCGCGCTCTCCTGGCCGAGCTCATCGACCGCTCCAAGGCAGCGGGCCTGAAGGAGATCATCGCCGTGATCGCCGACCAGGGTGCCGACGCGTCGATCGCGCTGCACGAGAAGTTCGGCTTCCAGGAGATCGGCCGCATGGGCCGCGTCGGGTTCAAGTTCGACCGCTGGCTCGGCACGGTGCTGCTGCAGAAGTCGCTAAAATGACCGAGCTGCACGAGTACACCGCCCTCCAGCTCCACCAGCTGCTGCAGCGCCGTGAGGTGTCGCCGGTCGAACTGACACGCCACTACCTCGAGCGCATCGAGCGGCTCGACGGTGAGGTCGGCGCGTTCGCGACGGTGACGCCGGATGCCGCGCTCGCCCGGGCGCGCCACGTCGAGGAGCACGTGCCGACCGCCGCGCCGCTCTGGGGCATGCCGGTCGCCGACAAGGACCTCAACCGCCGCGCCGGCGTGCCGGCGGCATTCGGCTCGCGGGCCTTCGCCGGCTTCGTCCCCGACGAGTCCGACGACCTCGTGCAGGCGGTGGACGCGGCCGGTGCGGTGAGCCTCGGGAAGACCGCCACGCCCGAGTTCGGGCTCCCGTCGTACACGGAGGCGCTCGCGGGGGCCCCGACCCGGAACCCGTGGGACCTGACGCTCGGCGCGGGCGGCTCGAGCGGCGGCGCGGCGGCGGCCGTGGCATCCGGCATGCTGCCTTTCGCACCCGGCTCCGACGGGGGCGGGTCGATCCGCATCCCCGCGGCCGTGTGCGGACTCGTCGGGATGAAGCCGTCGCGAGGCCGCGTGCCGTCGGGATCCGGACTGGCCGGCCTCGCGGGCCTCGGTGTGGCCGGTCCGATCGCGCGCACGGTGGCCGACGCCGCGCTGCTCCTCGACGGGCTCATCGCGCCCCTCGGATACCCGGCCGCGCACCGGTTCGCGGTGCGCGCGCCCGGTGACGACGGCCCGTACCTCGGCGCGGCCATCCGCGGTGAGGGCCGGTTTCAGCTCGGGGTGATGACGGATTCCCCGTGGGACGACGCGTACGAGATCGACCTCGCCGAGGAGGCGCGCTCGGCCCTCGACCGCGCGATCGAGGCGTTCGAGGGGCTCGGCCACGGCATCGAGGCGATGGCGCCCGCGCCCGAGCCCGGGTATCCCGCGGCGTTCCGCACCATCTGGCAGGCGGGTGCGGCGACGATCCCGGTCGACGGTGCGGCCGAGTCGCTGCTCGAGCCGCTCACCCGGTGGCTGCTCGAGCGGGGGAGGGCTGTGCCGGCGCGGCAGCTCGCCGAGGCGCTCGCCTGGCTCGCCGGCTTCGAGGAGCGCACCATCCGCCGGTTCGCGCCGTTCGACGCCGTGCTGACCCCCGCGCTCGCGCTGACGCCGCCGGTCGTCGGCTGGTACGACGCCGACGACGGCGAGCGGAACTTCGCGCAGCAGGTGCAGGTCACGCCCTTCACGTCGTTCGTGAACGTGGCGGGGCTGCCCGCGATCACCGTCCCGGTCGAGGAGACCGCCGCCGGGGTGCCGATGGGCGTGCAGCTGATCGGCCGCCCCGGCGGCGAGGAGGTGCTCTTCGCCCTCGCCGCGCAGCTCGAGCGGCGCGTGCGTCGCGCACACCGGCATCCGCCCGTCTGGTGACGCCTCGACGTCTTCGGATGCACACGATCGGGTCGCGTGTGTAAGACTTAGGTAATGCTTACCTCACTCGTCGAAGCCGCGCCGCGCGAGCGCCCCGCCTACCGCAGCTTCCGCGTGCAGGTAGCCAGGGTCGAACGCCTCGCGCCGCACTTCACGAACGTGACCTTCGCGGGTGACGACCTCGAGGGATTCGGCACCGCCGGGCTCGACCAGCGCGTGAAGGTCGTGCTCCCGCTGCCCGAGATCGGCTTCGCGGCCTTCCCCGACGGCGACGACTGGTACGGCGCCTGGCGCGAGCTCCCCGCCGAGCTGCGGAACCCGTTCCGGACCTACACCGTGCGCGCCGTGCGCCCGCAGGCCCGCGAGGTCGACATCGTCTTCGTCGGCCACGGCGACGGCGGTCCGGCGTCCGCGTGGGCCGCGACGGCCGCGCCCGGCGACGAGATCGTGCTCATCGGACCCGACGAGCTGAGCCCCGGCCGCACCGTCGGCATCGACTGGCGCCCGGGCGTGGTCGACACGCTGCTGCTCGCCGGCGACGAGACGGCCGCCCCCGCGATCGCCTCGATCCTCGAGTCCCTGCCCGCCGATGCGAAGGGCATCGCCCTCATCGAGGTGCCCGCCGACGGCGACCGCCTCCCCGTGCGTGCGCCCGCCGGCGTCGAGGTGCGCTGGCTGTCCCGGGCGGATGCCGCAGCCCGGCACGGCGACCTCCTTGTGCCGGCCGTGCGCGACTGGGTCGTGCGCCACCTCACCGCCATCGGCGCCGCGCGTGCCGCCGACGCCGATGAGGCGGCCGCCGCGCTCGCCGCCGCAGAGCACGACGACCTGGCCGACACCCCGCTCTGGGACGTGCCCGAGGGGCACAGCCTCGACGGCGACTGCTACGCCTGGCTCGCCGGCGAGGCATCCGCCATCACGACGCTGCGCCGGTTCCTCGTGCGCGAGGCCGGCCTCGACCGCCGCCAGGTCGCGTTCATGGGCTACTGGCGCCTCGGTCGCGCCGAGCTCGACTGAGCAGGTGAGCGAACGGATGCCGCGTGCCGGGACGCTCGCGCCGACGACGGGCACGCCCGGGCAACCGGCACGCGGCCGTCGGCGCCGCCTTCCGCCGGGCGCGACGCTCGGCATCGCCGTCGGTCTGCTCGCCGTCGTCGCGATCGCGAGCCTCGCCATCGGAGCGCGGCAGATCCCGTTCGACGTGGTCGTGCAGGCGTTCACGTCCCCGGTTCCCGGTGACGCCGACCACGTGGTCGTGCGCGACCTCCGGCTGCCGCGCGCCGTCATCGGCATCATGGCGGGAGCCGCTCTCGGCGTCGTCGCGGCACTCCTGCAGGGCTCGACGCGCAACCCGCTCGCCGACCCGGGCCTGCTCGGCATCAACGCGGGCGCGTCCCTGGCGGTGGTCGTCGCCATCGCGTTCCTCGGCATCGCGTCGCCGTTCGGCTTCATCTGGTTCGCCTTCGGCGGGGCGGCCGTCGCCGCGGCCATCGTCTACGCGATCGGATCCAGCGGGGGAGCGGGCGCGAGCCCGGCCAAGCTCGCCCTCACGGGGGCCGCGCTGACGGCGGCGGCGACCCCGCTCATCACGCTCCTGCTCATCAGCGACGAGGGCACGCTGTCGCAGTACCGGTTCTGGTCGGTCGGCTCCCTCGCGGGACGCGGCATCGACACGGTCGTCGTGCTCTGGCCGTTCCTGGTCGTGGGACTCGTGCTGGCCGGCTGGCTCGCCGGGCGCCTCAACCTGCTCGCCCTCGGCGACGACGTGGCGCGCGGCCTGGGCGTGCGGCTCGCGACGACGCGGGTCGTCACCGCGGTCGCGGTCATCGTGCTCGCCGGCACGGCGACCTCGCTCGCGGGCCCCATCGCCCTGCTCGGCCTCGCCGTCGCGCACGCGGCTCGCGGCCTCGTCGGCGGCGACTACCGCTGGCTCACCCCGCTCGCCGGCGTGCTCGGCGCGATGGTGCTCCTCGCCGCCGACGTGATCGGCCGTGTCGTCGTGGCCCCCGCCGAGCTCGAGGCTGGCATCGTGGCCGCGATCGTCGGGGCACCGGTGCTCATCGCCCTCGTGCGTCGCGGCAGGGGGGCCACGCTGTGAGCGCGGCACCGGTCACGGCGCCCGCACCCGTCGGCGGGGCGATCGAGGCCATCGCGCAGCGCGTCGGCGCCGCGCGCACCCGGCGTCGCCGCCGGCTCACCGGCGTCCTCGTCGCGACCTCGCTCGCCGCGCTCGCCGCCGCGACCGCGTCGCTGCTCCTCGGCGCGGCCGGGCTCGGCCTGGGTGACGTGGTCGCTGCGCTGGTCGGCCAGGGGTCGCCGAAGGCGGAGTTCGTGATCCTCCGGCTCCGGCTGCCGCGCGTCCTGGCGGCGATCATCGCCGGCACGGCCCTCGGCCTTGGCGGCGCGCTCTTCCAGACGACGCTCCGCAACCCGCTCGCGAGCCCCGACATCCTCGGCGTCACCGGCGGCGCCAGCCTCGCAGCGGTCGGCTCGATGCTGCTCCTGGGGCTCGACGGGCCTGCCGTTTCGATCGCCGCCTTTGCGGGCGCGCTCGTCGTCGCCGCGCTGATGTGGGGCCTGGCCTGGCGCGACGGGCTCACCGGCATCCGCTTCGTGCTCGTCGGCATCGGCCTCGCGTCGATCGTGTCGGGCCTGCTCGGCTGGCTCATCACGCGCGCCGACGTGCGCGAGGCGTCGGAGGCGCTCGTCTGGATGGTCGGCGGCATCGGATCGATCGCCTGGCCCGAGCTCGCGACCGCGGGGGGCGCGCTCGTCGTGCTCCTCGTGCTCACGGCGCTGTTCTCGCCCCGGATGCCGCTCATCGCCCTCTCGGACGACAGCGCCCGTTCGCTCGGGCTCGACGCCACGCGCGCGCGGCTCGTGGCGATCGTGCTGGGCGTCGCGCTCGTCGCCGTGGCCACGGCCCTCGCCGGACCCATCGCGTTCGTCGCCCTCGTGGCGGCGCCCATCGCGCGGACGGTCGTGGGGAACGGGCAGGCCGCGCTCGCGGCATCCGCCCTCGTGGGCGCCGCCATCGTGCTCGTGGCCGACCTCGTGGCGCAGCACGCGTTCACGGGCGTCGCGGTGCCCGTGGGCATCGTCACGGGTCTCATCGGCGCGCCATACCTCCTCTGGCTGATCGCGAGGGGCAACCGGAAGGGATCGGACGGATGACCGCGACCGCATCGCACGGGCTGCGAGCCGAATCGATCACGCTCGCCTACGACGGCCGACGGGTCGTCGAGGGCCTCGACCTCGAGATCCCCGACGGACGCATCACGGCGATCGTGGGCCCCAACGCGAGCGGCAAGTCCACGTTGCTGCGGGGGCTCGCGCGCCTCATGCGCCCAGAGGCCGGACGGGTGACGCTCGACGGCCGCGACATCCGCTCGTATGCGCCCAAGGAGTTCGCCCGCCGCGTCGCGGTGCTGCCGCAGCAGCCGGTCGCGCCCGACGGCGTGCTCGTCGGAGAGCTCGTGTCGAGGGGCCGGCACCCGCACCGCGGCTGGTTCGGCGGGCGTTCGAGCGACGACGACCGCATCGTCGCCGAGGTGCTGGAGGCGACCGGCACGGCCGACCTGGCCGACCGGGCGGTGTCTGAGCTCTCGGGCGGCCAGCGGCAGCGCGTCTGGATCGCGATGGCACTCGCCCAGCGGGCCGGGATCGTGCTGCTCGACGAGCCGACGAGCTTCCTCGACGTGAGCCACCAGCTCGAGCTGCTCGACCTGCTCACCGAGTCGAACCGGCTGCACGGCACGACCGTGGTGATGGTGCTGCACGAGCTCAACCTCGCCGCGCGCTACGCCGACCACCTCGTCGTGGTCGACGGGGGACGTATCGCTGCCGCGGGCGCACCGGCCGCAGTGATGACCGCGGAGACGGTCGGTTCGGCCTTCGGCCTCGAGTGCGTCATCGCCGAGGATCCGGTGGCCGGTTCGCCCATGATCGTGCCGATCGGGCGGTTTCACCGGGCCTGAAGTTTAGGTTAGGCTAACCTCAATCCACCCCATCGAAAGGGACTTCATGCACGCCCGACGCACGATCGCCGTCATCGCCGCCGCCGCAGCGGCCGCCCTCACGCTCGCCGGCTGCTCCTCGGCCGCTCCCGAGGAGTCCGGCCCGGCCGCGGCATCCGACGGCACGTTCCCCATCACGATCGAGCACGCCTTCGGCGAGACGGAGATCCCCGCCGCGCCCGAGCGTGTCGCGACCTGGGGCTGGGGGAGCACCGAAGCCGCGCTCGCGGTCGGCGTCGTGCCCGTCGCGATGGCGCAGCAGTCGTACGGGGCGAACGCCGACGGCGTGCTGCCGTGGGTCGCCGACAAGCTCGACGAGCTCGGCGTCGAGACCCCGGTCATCCTCACCGACGACGGCGAGGCGCCGCCCTACGAGGAGCTCATCGAGGCCGCGCCCGACGTGATCCTCGCTCCCTACTCGGGCATCACCGAGGAGCAGTACGACCTCCTCAGCGAGATCGCGCCGACCGTCGCGTACCCCGACGAGCCGTGGACCACCCCGTGGCGCGAGACGGTGACCATCGTCGGCACCGCGCTGGGCAAGGCCGACGAGGCGCAGGCCGTGCTCGACGACCTCGACGCGCAGCTCGCCGCGCAGGCCGAGGCCCACCCCGAGCTCGACGGCAAGACCATCGCCGCGGTCTGGGACGTCGGCGGCACCTTCTACGTCTACACGCAGGAGGACTCGCGGGTGGAGTTCCTCTCCGCGTTCGGCATCGAGGACGCGCCCGCCGTCGCCGAGCTGGCGAACGGCGACTCGCCGTTCTTCTACACGCTGAGCTACGAGCAGCTCGACCAGCTCGACTCCGACCTGATCCTCAGCTACCACGACACCCAGGCCGAGGCCGACGCGTTCCTGCAGTCGGCGCCCATCCGGGCCATCCCCGCGGTCGCCCGCGGCCAGGTCGCCCAGGTCGTCGGCACCGAGCTCATCGCGGCCGTCTCGCCGCCGACGGCGCTCTCGCTCACCTACGGGCTCGACCAGCTCGTCGCGTCGCTCTCGGCCGCCGCGCAGGCGGGCTGAGCCGGCCACGCCGACCACGACCGACCTGAACGGCCCGGATGCCGCAGCACGCGGCATCCGGGCCGTTCTGCGTCTCAGCGGCGGGGCCGCCGACGCGGCAGGTATCCGCCGGCCTCGAGTCCGGCCTCGATCTCGAAGCGGTTCTGCAACGGATCGCGCCCGGCGATGAGGTAGAGCAGCGGGAAGAGCATCCCGTGCGTCAGCCACTGCTGCTTGTGCACCGCCTCGTGGCCGAGCACCACCTCGCCCGCGTTCCGGTCGGTGAGGTAGCACCCGCCCACGCAGGAGCCGCCGCGTCCGAAGGTCCACTTCGGCATGCCCGTGAAGACGAAGAGCCCCTGGCGTCGCTCGATCGGGCCCGTGCTCCAGAGGAACCCCCAGGTGAATCCGACCAGGGTCGCCCACCAGTAGCCGGCGCGGCTGATGGCGGAGTCGGT
Source organism: Agromyces sp. P2_B3 (assembly GCF_056404815.1). Classification (NCBI taxonomy): domain Bacteria; kingdom Bacillati; phylum Actinomycetota; class Actinomycetes; order Micrococcales; family Microbacteriaceae; genus Agromyces; species Agromyces sp. P2_B3. The sequence goes on from NZ_JBFUDH010000002.1 coordinate 415,512, forward strand.
CAGCCGGATCGTCACCCGCCGCTCGCTCATGCGGCCGCCTCGGGCCGGCCGAGGTCCTCGAGCAGGCGCAGCCACACCTCGCTCATGGTGGGGAACGACGGCACCGCGTGCCAGAGCCGCGCGACGGGCACTTCACCCACCACGGCGATCGTCGCCGCGTGCACCAGCTCGGCGACGTCCTGGCCGACGAACGTGGCCCCGATGACGACGTCGCGCTCGGCGTCGATCACGAGACGGGCACGGCCGTCGTAGCCGTCGGCAAGGATGCCGGCGCCGCTCGCGGACTGCATCGGCACGTCGGCGATCCGGATCGCACGGCCCGCCTTCGCGGCATCCGCCTCGGTCAGCCCGACCGACGCGCACTCGGGCTCGGCGAACACCACCTGCGGCACCGCGGCGTGGTCGGCGGTGGCCACGTGCACGCCCCACGGCGACACGTCGACCGGTCGCCCGAGCGCCCTGGCCGCGATGAGGTCGCCGGCGGCGCGGCCCTGGTACTTGCCCTGGTGGGTGAGCAGCGCACGGTGGTTGACGTCGCCGACGGCGTAGAGCCAGTCGCGGCCGTCGCCGTCGCCGTCGGCGCCGTGGCCGTCGCCACCGTTGCCTTCGACGCCGCGGACGACCATCGTGTCATCGACGTCGAGCCAGGTTCCGGGCTCGAGGCCCACGGTCTCCAGGCCCGCTCCGTCGGTGCGGGGTCGCCGTCCGGTCGCGACCAGGACCTCGTCGGCGATCACCGTGGAGCCGTCGTCGAGGGTCAGGACCACCTCGTCGTCGCCGTTCCGCTCGACCCGCGTCGGCGTGATGCCGAGTCGCACCGTGGCGCCGAGGCCGCGCAGGCCGGCGGCCACCGCCTCTCCTGCGAAGGGCTCCATGCCGCCGAGCAGTCCGCTCCTGGCCAGCACCGTCACCTGGGTGCCGAAGCCGGCGAACGCCGTCGCCATCTCGACGGCGACCACGCCGCCGCCGATGACGGCGAGGCGGGTGGGTGGCTCTTTGACGCTGGTGGCGTCGCGGCTCGTCCAGGGTCGCGCGGCGGCGAGCCCGTCGATGGGCGGTACGACCGGATCGGATCCGGTCGACACCACCACGGCGTGGCGGGCCACGAGCGTCGTCTCGCCGTCGTCGGCGTGCGTCACCACGACCCGGCGCGGCCCGTCGATGCGACCGTGACCGCGTTCGAGCTGGATGCCCACGCTCGCCACCCAATCGGCCGCGCCGTGGTCGTCCCAGTCGGAGACCCAGTAGTCACGGCGGCGGAGCACGGCGGCGACGTCGAGTTCACCCGTGATCGCCTCCGCAGCTCCGGGCACGCGCCGCGCGGCGCGGAGCACGGCCGCACTGCGAAGGAGTGTCTTCGACGGCACGCAGGCCCAGTACGAGCACTCGCCGCCCACGAGCTCGTGCTCGACGAGCACCACCTCGAGTCCGCCGGCCCTGGCCCGGTCGGCCACGTTCTCACCGACCGGCCCGGCGCCGATCACGACGACGTCCACCTCGCGCTCCATGCGTCTCCCTCCGGGCCCGATCGCGGCCGGGCAGCCATGGCCAGCCTAGGCAGGCGGGGGGACCCGCGTCACGCGTCGGTCGCCGTCCGCGTGCCGCCGGCCGACGTGAGCGCCGCCACGATGCGCAGGATCGTGGGCAGGTCGTCTTCGGCGGCCTCGGCCGAGCGCGGCGCGAACCCGGCGATCGCCGCCCCCGCGAGCGGGAACCGCGCGGCGACCGCTCGCAGGAGCGCGACGAGGGCGGTCGTGTCGACGCCGAAGGGCATCGGGTACGACAGGCCGGCCAGTGCCGACGGGTCGAGCACGTCGAGGTCGACGTGCACGAACACCTGACCGGCCCCGGTCTGCTCCAGCGCGGCGACGACCGCCGTGGGGTCGAGGAGGTCCTCGACGGTGAGCACGCTGACGGCGTGCTCGTCGATGAAGCGGGCCTCCTCGTCGTCGATCGCGCGGACGCCGCCGAGCACGAGCCGGGCGGGCGGGATGCGCGTCTCGGCGTCGAGCGCGAGCCCGTCGGCGCCCTCGCCGGCGATCGCCCGCAGGGTCATCCCGCCGAAGCCGCCCGACGGGGACGACTCGGGCGTGTTCAGGTCGGGGTGCGCGTCGAGCCAGAGCACGGCGAGGTCGCCGCCGCTGCGGCGTGAGGCGTGCGCGACCGCCGCGAGCGACGCGCCGCAGTCGCCGCCGATCGTGAGCGCCCAGTCGGGCACCTGCGCGAGCGCCTCCTCGGTGCGCTCGCGCACCCGGAGCAGGGCGCTGTAGCGGCGCACCCCCGAGCCGAGCTCGTCGCCGGCCTCCACCGGGACCTCGACGAGGACGGTCGCGGAGGCAGGCAGATCGCCGAGGATCGCGGCGGCACCGTCGGCATGGCTCATCGCGCGCGACGACACGGAGCCCTGCCACTGGGGAACGACGACGAAGGTTGCGGGCATGCCTCACAGTATCGCGCGGGCGCCCGACGTCGTCACTGGTCGGGGAAGCGCACCAGGCGGGCCTGCACGGCGAGCCCGAAGCTCGCCACCATCATGAATCCGAGCCCGAGCAGGCCGCCCACCGTCGTGGCGAGCACCACGGCCACGCCGTTGACGGCGATGAGGACCAGCGTCGTGTTCCAGAGCCACCGTCGCCCGGTGAGGCCCGTCGCGATGGCGGATGCCGCGAGCAGCACGACGCGCAGCCACAGGTCGACCGGCTGCCACACCGGGAGGCCGGACAGGGCGAGCACCGCGCCGATGACGAGGAGCAGCGTCCACGTGGCGAACAGCCCCCAGCTGGCCGGCACGGGACGCACCGAAGCCACGACGTCCACGACGTGCTCGTCGACGATCCGCACCCGCGTACCGGTCCTCGGATACCCCGGACCGTCGTCGCCCGACGGGTCGTCGGCGCCGGGTCGTCCGCCGCCGCCCGCGCGGCTCGCGGCGGAGCGCAGCAGCACCTCCTTGGCCAGGGTCGCATCGACGAAGCGCTCGCTCGACGCCTGCACCGTCGAGGGCGCTGCGCCGATGGCCCGGTCGGGATGGAGCTCGCGGGCGAGGCGCCGGTAGGCGTGGTCGATCTCGGGCTCGTCCGCATCGGGTGCGACACCCAGCACCTCGGCCGCCTCATCCGGCGTCATGCCCGAACGTTACCGCGTCACGCTGGGATCGCGCTTCGCGTCTACGGGCCCGGGTCGTCGCGAGTTGCGGCGGCGAGACACGGATGCCGCGGGCACCCGTGCGCCCGCGGCATCCGTGTGCTCGTGCTCAGCCCGAGATGGCGCCCTGCGACGATCCTCCGGCCTTCAGCGCGGCGAGCCGTGCGTCGACCTCGGTGAGCTCGCCGAGGTCGTCGAGCTCGTTGAACTGCGCGTCGAGGCTGGATGCGGCGAGCTCGCTCTGTCCGCGCACGACGGCCTCCTCGCGGCGGATCTTGTCCTCGAACCGGCCGATCTCGCTGGTCGGGTCGAGGATGTCGATGGACTTGACGGCGTCGTTCACCTGCCGCTGCGCCTGGGCGGTCTTCGCCCGCGCGATCAGCTCGGACCGCTTGTTCTGGAGCTGGACCAGCTTCTCCTTCATGCCGTTGAGCCCCGACTTGAGCTTGTCGACAACCTCGGTCTGCGCCGCGATCTGGGGCTCGGCGGCGCGCGCCTCGTTCTCGGCGGAGATCTGGCGGCTCAGGGCGACCTTGGCGAGGTTGTCGAACTTGTCCCCGCCGGACGCGTCGCCGGCCGAACGAAGCTCGTCGCCCTTGCGGCTGGCAGCGAGCGCCTTCTCGCCCCACTCGCGGGACGCCTCGACGTCCTCGCGGTGGTCGTCCTCGAGGAGGCGCAGGTTGCCGATGGTCTCGGCGATCGCGGCCTCGGCGTCGGCGATGCTGTTGGTGTAGTCGCGCACCATCTGGTCGAGCATCTTCTGCGGGTCCTCTGCCTCGTCGATGAGCGAGTTGATGTTCGCCCGCATGAGCTGCGAGATGCGGCCGAAGATGGACTGCTTAGCCATGGTGGTTCCTTTCGGTGATGGTCGGTCGTGGTCGGTCGTGGTCTGTGGTGGTGAGTCGTCGTGGTCGGGTGGTGGTGATCGTGGTCCGTCGTGGTGATCGTCGGGCCCTGCCGGGTGTGGCTCAGGCCGGCGGCTGCATCGTGGAGCTCAGAATCGGCCTCCGCCCCCGCGACGCGACCGCGTGCCCGAGCCTCCGAAGCTCCCGGGCGACCGCCGGCCGCCTCCGCCGAAGCCTCCGCCGAAGCCGCCGCTGCTCCGACCGCCTCCGCCGCCGCCGAAGATGCCGCCGCCGCCTCCGCCGCCGCCGCCGAGCATCGAGTTGATGAGGATGCCGCCGAGCACGGCCCCGAACACGTCGCCGCCCCGTCCGCCGCCCTGGGGCATGCCGCCGTAGCCGCCGCCGAACCCGCCGCCTCCGCCGTAGGCGGTGTCGAACCCGCCCACGTCCTGCTGGGCGAGCGACATGGCCGTGCCGGCGAGGGACTCGGCCCGCTGGGCGGTGCTGAGCGCCGCAGCCGGATCCACGGATGCCAGTCCCTCGGCTTCGACGAGCAGGCGCCCGGCCTCGGCGAGGCGGGTCCGCGCTTCGGCGCCCACCGCGCCGCGTCGGGCGACGAGGTAGTCCTCGGCCGCCTGCACCTGGGCGCGGGCGGTGGCCAGCGAGCGCCCGAGCTGGGCCTGCGCGCGCTCGAGCCGCACGGCCTGGTCGCGGGCGCCGGCGATCGCGGCGTCGATCTCGGCGTTGACCTGCTGGATCCGTGCGTTCGCCGCGAGCGGGTCGCGGCCCGGCCCCGTCATCCCGGCGCGGATGGCCGCGGCGTCCGACGCCACGCGGTCGGCGAGCGATGCGATGGCCGGGTCGCCGAGTCCGCGCCCGGTCTGCACGTCGCGCTCGAGGTCGGCGACGCCCGCCTCGACGGCCCGGTCGGCCGTCGACAGGTCGGCGGCGAGGCGGTCGACGGCGTCGACGAGGAGGCTCGCCTGGTCGACGGACTCCTCGGCGGCGCGGATGCCGACGGCCGCGTCGCCCGATCGTCCGGCTGCGACGGCGGCGGCCGCCTCCGAGAGCTCCTGCTCGGCGAAGGCCAGCCGGGCCTGCGCCTGGGACTGGTTGTCGGCGACGGGCGCGAGGGCGGATGCCGCGTACTGGGCTGCGAGGGCGGCGAGACGTTCGCCGGCCGGGCCGACGCGGGCCGCCGCGGCATCCGCTTCACCGCGCACGCGCTGGAGCTCGGCCGGCGCGTTGCGTTCGAGCGCGCGGAGGGCGTCGAACCGCTCGGCCTGCTCGTCGAGCAGCGCGTCGGCCTCGCCGGCCAGGCGGGTGATGCCGCCGTACCAGGCGCGGCGTTCCGCGTCGGTGTCGGGATCGACGTCGTCGAGCTGCTGCTGCAGCGCGAACGCCTCGGCCAGCTTGGCCTTCGCGCCGTCGAGGGCGGTGCGGAAGGGGGCGGTGGCCTCTTCGCCGTAGGAGGCGACCGCGAAGCCGAGCTCCTCCTCGCTCGTCTTCACGGCGTCGTCGGCCTGCACGAGCGCGCTGCCGGCCTGCCGGCGGAGTTCCTCGATGGACGGCGGGGGAGGCCCTGCGGGCTCGGCTCCGGTCGCGCCCTCGGTGCCCTGCCGGCGTCGGCGACGGGAGAGCACGATGGCGATGACGCCCACGACGATCGCCACGATGACGATGAACCAGACCCAGCCCCACCCGCTGGAGCCGCCACCGCCGCTGCCGCCGCCGAGTGCGTCGGCTGCCGCGATCGCCGCGCCGGCCCAGTCGCCGTCGCGCAGCTCGGGCTCGATGACGTCCTGGCTGATGCGCTGCAGGTCGGCGTCGGACAGGGAGGCCTCCGAGTCGGCCGAGAGGTAGTAGGTGCGCCCGTCGACCGCGACGGCGAGCAGGTAGTCCTCGGCACCCATGTTGTTCGCGATCGCGGTGTCGTTGGCCCACGCGTCGGCGGCCTCGGGATTCGTGAACTCGCTCACGTAGGCGACGAAGAGCTGCCGCCCGCTCGCGTCCGCGTTGGCGTCGATCGCCGCCTCGACCTCGTCGAGCCGCGCGCCCAGGGCACCGACCGTGTCGACGACGGGGCTCGCGCCGAACTCGACCGGATCCTCAGCCCAGGCGGCCACCGGGGCGCCGAGCGCGAGCACCGCTCCGATGAGGATTCCGAGAACCGTGGACTTCCGACGTGACGACGCCATGCACCAGTGCCTTCCCCGACCGAGCGGACCCCATCGAGTCTATGGTCGGTGCGGATGCCGCGTCCACGCCGTCGGGCGCTGGACAGCACTGCGGGCCGAGCGCATACCCGCGCATCGGCCCGCCATGTGTGAGTGCCCCCGGAGGGATTCGAACCCCCGACCTACGGTACCGGAAACCGGCGCTCTATCCCCTGAGCTACGGAGGCGCACAGCAGAAGACACTATCACTGCCGGGGGCGTCGCTCCGACACCAAGGGTCAGGCGAGGCTGACGCTCGCGACGGTGTCGAGGAGCTCCTCGCGCACGCGCCCTGCGAGCACGATGCGGGCGCCCCGGAGCACGGCGTCGCCGGGCACCCGGGTCGCGACCACGTCGGGGTACCACCGGCTGATGCGCCGGATCGCACGGCCGACCTCGTCGGCGAACGCGTCGCCGCCGAGGCCCGCGGTCGGCCCGGCGAGCACGAGCCGGCCGGGATCGAGCGTGGCGAGCAGGGGCAGGGCCACCCAGGCCACGCGCTCGGCGAGGTCGTGGAACACCGCCCGACGTGCCGCCTCGGCCTCGGGCGCCGCGAGTGCGGCCCGAGCCGCATGGTAGCCGTGCACGTCGAGGCCGTGATGACGCGCGAGGAGCGCCACCGCGCGCCCGCCCACGAGGTCCTGCGAGGTGCGGGCGCTCGGGTCGAGGGCGTGCGCGTCGACGGGCACCGGGAGGAAGCCGATCTCGCCCGCGCCGCCGAAGCTGCCGCGGTGCAGGTCGCCCGCGACGTCGAACGAGGCGCCGACGCCGTTGCCGAGCCAAAGGAGGGCGAACACGTCACTGTCCGCGCCGGCGCCGTGCTCGCGCTCCGAGACGGCCGCGAGGTTCACGTCGTTCTCCACGTACACCGAGCGCGCGAGCTCCTCCTCGAGGATCGACTTCAGTCCGCGCACCGGCCAGCCGGGCAGGGTCTCGCTGAACAGCTCGCCCGTGGGCCCGGGGTCGACGTACCCCGGGATGCCCACGCAGATGGAGTGCACCACGGCGGGATCCGTGCCGGCCGCAGCGCTCGCCTCGGCGATCGCCCGCGACACCTCCTCGACGGCGGATCGCTCCGTGGGATCACGCGGGAGCTCGATGCGGATGATCGGGCGGTCGGCGCCGGTCGCGTCGACGACGCTCGCCCGGAGCTCGAACGCGTCGAGGTCGAGGGCGACTCCGAGCGGCCGGTCGGTGCGGGCCGCGTAGACCACCGCACTGCGGCCGGCCGAGCCGGACGTGGTCCCGCGTTCCTCGATGCAGCCGGCCGCGAGCAGGCGCGACATCATCTGCGACGCCGTCGGCTTCGAGACGCCGACGAGCTCGCAGATGCGGTTGCGGGTGAGCGGGCCGTGGTCGAGGAGGACGGCGAGGCCCGCGCGGTCGTTCACGGCCCCCAGCCAGGAGGGCGTGCCGGTCGCGGAGTTGGCCGTCACGGTGCTGCCCGTCAGGCCGCCGGCAGGTTGCCGAGCACGGCGGTCACGAGCTGCTGGGCGTCGCCCGGCTCGAAGATCGCGGCGGAGTCGACCACGATCCAGTAGGGGCCGTGGAACACCTGCGCCTCGCCGGTGCCGCCCGCCTGCAGGAAGTACCCCTCGACGTCGGGGGGCGTGCCGTAGGTGGGCACGGGCTTGCTCGTCGTCGCGGCCGCGTTGCGGCGGGCCTCGCCCGCGGTGGTGGTCGGCGTGGCGACGGCGATCTCGATGACCTCGCCGCTCGTCTGGTTGAGGTAGCCGCAGGCCGTGCCCTCGTCCTCCTCGACGACGGCGACGACGTTGGCCGCCGACGGCTCGTAGCCGGGGTCGGTGCCGAAGTTCGGGTTGAACGCGTAGAGCTGGTCGGCGGTGACGAGCGCGTCGCAGTCGATCGCGAACGGGATCGCGGGCTCGGCCGTCTCGGTCGGCTCGGGCGCGGCGGTCGGGCTCGCGGACGCCGTGGCCGTGCCGGTCGGCGCCTCGGACCCGCTGGGTTCGGCGGGCCCGGGGGTGCAGCCGGCGAGCAACGCGACGGATGCCGCGGCGAGCAGTGCGAGGCCGGAGGAACGGATTCGGAAGGGCGAAAGCGAGCGCGGCATGTGACGAACCCTACCAACCACGACCGGTAGGATTTGCGGGTGACTCCTGACGATCTTTCGCGTGCCCTGTTCGACCTGGTGAACGGCCTCGTCGCGCGACGTCGGGAGGCCGGATCCGAGGTCGAGCTGGAGCTCGTGCCGTCCCAGGTCACCCTCGAACGGCCCAAGCTGCGCGAGCACGGCGACTGGGCCTCGAGCATCGCGATGCGGGTGGCGAAGCCCCTCGGGTCCAACCCGCGCGAGATCGCCACCGAGCTCGCCGCAGACCTGGGCGGCATCGACGGCGTGGCGAGCGCCGAGGTGGCCGGGCCGGGGTTCATCAACATCCGGCTGGATGCCGCGGCGGCGGGTGCGCTCGCGAAGGCCATCGTCGACGCGGGGCCGGCCTACGGGCACGGCGACTCGCTCGCCGGCGGCGCGCGCATCAACCTCGAGTTCGTCTCGGCGAACCCGACCGGCCCCCTCCACATCGGCCACACCCGCTGGGCCGCGCTCGGCGACTCGATCGGCCGGGTGCTCCGTGCCGCGGGTGCCGAGGTCGCCAACGAGTACTACATCAACGACGCCGGCACGCAGATGGACAACTTCGGCCTGTCCGTGCTGGCGGCCGCGAAGGGCGAGCCCACCCCCGAGGGCGGCTACCCGGGAAGCTACATCGCCGACCTCGCTGCCCGGGTGCTCGAGCGCGAGCCGAACCTCCTCGAACTCGACGAGGCCGTCGCGCTGCACACCGCCACCGAGATCGCCTACGAGCTCCAGCTCGACGAGATCCGCGCGTCGCTCGACCGGTTCAACGTGCACTTCGACGTCTGGACGAGCGAGCGCCGGCTGCAGGTGAAGGGCGACGACGGCCTGTCCGACGTCGACACCGCCGTCGAGCGCCTGCGCGCGCAGGGCCACGTCTTCGACGAGGACGACGCGGTGTGGGTGCGCACGACCGACTTCGGCGACGACAAGGACCGGGTGATCCGCCGCAGCAACGGCGCCTACACGTACTTCGCGGCCGACGCGGCCTACTACCTCGACAAGGGCGACCGCGGCTTCGCGCACAAGATCTACCTCCTCGGCGCCGACCACCACGGCTACGTGCACCGGCTCCGCGCGCTCGCCGGAGCGGCGGGCGACGACCCCGAGCGCGACATCGAGGTGCTCATCGGCCAGCTCGTGAGCATCAACGGCGCCAAGCTCTCCAAGCGCGCCGGCAACATCATCGAGCTCGACGACCTGCAGGCCTGGCTCGGCACCGATGCGCTGCGCTACACCCTCGCGCGCTACCCCGCCGACTCGCCGCTCACCATCGACCCCGAGATCCTCACCCGTCGCACGAACGACAATCCCGTCTTCTACGTGCAGTACGCCCACGCGCGCACGGCCGCGGTCGACCGCAACGCGGCATCCGTCGGCCTCGACCGCTCGTCGTTCGCGCCCGAGCTGCTCGGGCACGAGACGGAGTCGGCGCTGCTCGGCGCCCTGCAGGAGTTCCCGCGCATCGTGGTGCAGGCCGCAGAGCTGCGCGAGCCGCACCGGGTCGCGCGCTACATCGAGGAGCTCGCCGGGCTCTACCACCGCTGGTACGACAACTGCCGGGTGCTGCCCCTCGGCGACGAACCGATCGGCGACCTCCATCGCACGAGGCTCTGGCTGAACGACGCGACGGGCCAGGTCATCCGCAACGGCCTCGACCTGCTCGGCGTCTCCGCTCCGGAGCGGATGTGAGCGCCGGGCCGGGCCGCGACGACGAGTCGCAGCCGACGGATGCCGCAGCCGACGACCAGGGGGCCACGGCCGTGATCCCCGCCGACGAGCAGGCGACCGAGGTGATCGCGCCCGCGACCGCCACGCCGGCCGCGCCCGCCCCGGCCGCTGCACCCGCGCCGGCCGCGGATCCCGCAGTCGCTGAGGCCGACGCCGACGCCGACGCCGATGCCGCGCCCCGGCGCCGCCGGCTCTCGCGCGCCGCCCGCGTCTGGATCACCGTGGTCGCGATCGTGGTCGCCCTCGTCGCGCTCGTCGTGGTCGCGGACATCGTCATCCGCAACGTCGCCGAGGCCCGCGTCGCCCAGGAGATCCAGGCGAACCTGCCCGACGAGGTGAGCGGCGACGTCGACGTCACGATCGGCGGCTTCTCGGTGCTCGCGCAGTACCTCTCGGGCAGCATGGAGCAGGTGGAGCTCTCGGCCCCCGCGCTCGCCGTGCAGGGCGTGCCGGTCAGCGTCGACGTGGTCGCCCAAGACGTTCCCGTCGACCTCGCGTCGCCGGTCGGGCAGCTGACCGCCACCATCCAGGCGTCGCCCGAGGCGGTCAACCAGCTCGTGGCCTCGCAGGGCATCGAGGGCGTCGACGGCGACCTGACGTTCGGCGACGGCACCGTCGGCTACACCGGTTCCATGAGCCTGCTCGGCTTCCCGATCGACTACACGGTCACGGCGCGGCCCACCGCGGCGGGCGACACGGTGCTGCTCGAGCCGGTCGGCGTGGAGCTCGGCAGCGGCGGCGGCTCGTTCGACGTGTCGGGCCTCGTCGACCGGCTGCTCGGCGACGACCCGGTGCCCGTGTGCGTCGCCCAGTACCTTCCCGAGGGCGTCGAGGTGCAGCAGATCGCGGTCGCCCCGACCGGCGCGGTGGTCACGCTCGAGGGCGACGGCCTGCGCCTCGACCAGGCCACGCTCTCGCAGACGGGCTCCTGCCCCGCCCGCTGATCGGCCATGCGTGCCCGCGGCGGACCCGCGGCCGGGCACGACGCGGTCCGTCACCCGATTTCGGCGGGCCACCGGGGCCTCGATAGACTCGCGGGCAAGGCCGCCCCACAAGGGCGGTACGCAGCAGGCTTCAGGAACCAATCCGGGTTCGCTCGCCGCGAGCGACCCCGTCGATTCTCCGCATCACGTTGAGGTTTCCCCGTGGCATCCACCGACGCAGCACCCCCATGGCTCCGCACGCCCGATGACGCCAACGCCCTCGCACCGAAGGTGTGGCCCGAGCGCGCCCACCGCGACGCCGACGGCCGGCTCGTGCTGGGCGGGCTCCCGGTCACCGAACTCGCCGAGCGGTTCGGCACGCCGCTGTACGTCGTCGACGAGGCCGACGTGCGGGCCCGTGCGGCTCGCATGCTCGCCGCGCTGCAGGCGGCTGCGGCATCCGTCGGCACCTCTGCGACCGTGTACTACGCGGGCAAGGCGTTCCTCTCCGGCGCCATCGTCCGCTGGGTGACCGAGGCCGGGCTCGGGGTCGACGTGTGCACCGGCGGCGAGCTCGCCATCACGCTCGCCGCGGGGGCGGACCCCGCGCGCATCGGCTTCCACGGCAACAACAAGTCGGTGGCCGAGATCGAGCGGGCGGTCGCCGCCGGCGTCGGCACGATCGTCATCGACAGCGAGATCGAGATCGAGCGGGTCGCGGAGGCCGCCGCGCGGGCCGGTCTCGTCCAGCGGGTGCGCCTTCGGGTGAACAGCGGTGTGCACGCGTCGACGCACGAGTTCCTGGCGACGTCGCACGAGGACCAGAAGTTCGGCGTCTCGCTCGACCGCGCCGTGGAGCTCGGCACGCGCATCCGGTCGCACGCCTCGCTCGACTTCCTCGGCCTGCACTGCCACATCGGATCCCAGATCTTCGACTCCGCCGGATTCGCCGAGTCGGCCGAGCGACTGCTCGCCGCGCACGCCGAGCTCGCCCGCGTGAGCCCGCTGCCCGAGCTGAACCTCGGCGGCGGCTTCGGCATCGCCTACACGGCCGCCGACGACCCGACCCCCATCGAGGAGATCGCGCTCGGCATCGCCGAGGCCGTCGCGTCCGGATGCCGCGTGCACGGCGTGCCGCTGCCGAGGCTGGCGTTCGAGCCGGGCCGCTCCGTCGTCGGCACCGCCGGCGTCACCCTCTACACAGTCGGCACGGTCAAGCCCGTGCCGATCGACGGCGGCTGGCGGCACTACGCCTCGGTCGACGGCGGCATGAGCGACAACCTGCGCACGGCCCTCTACGGCGCGCACTACTCGGCCCGCATCGCCTCCCGCGAGTCGGATGCCCCGCCCGCCCTCTTCCGCATCGCGGGCAAGCACTGCGAATCGGGCGACATCGTGGTCGATGCCGAGTACCTGCCGCACGACGTGACGCCCGGCGACCTCCTCGCGGTCGCCGCCACCGGCGCGTACTGCTGGTCGCTGGCCAACAACTACAACCACGTGCCCCGGCCGGCGGTCGTCGCCGTGCGCGACGGGGTGGCGCGCGTCATCGTCCGCGGTGAGACCGAGGCCGACCTCCTCGCCCGTGACGCCGGCCTCGAGGCATCCGACCGCTCCGACGCCGCAGAAGGGGCTCACGCATGATCGAGTACCGCACCATCCGAGTGGGACTCCTGGGCGCCGGATCAGTGGGGTCGCAGGTCGCGCGGCTGCTCCTCGAGCACTCGGACGAGCTCACGCAGCGCATCGGCGCCCGTATCGAGCTCGTCGGCATCGCCGTGCGCGACCCGGCCGCCAGGCGCGACGCCGACCTCCCGGCCGAGCTGCTCACCACCGACGCCGAGGCGCTCATCCTCGGCTCCGACATCGTGATCGAGCTGATGGGCGGCATCGAGCCGGCCCGCACGCTCGTGCTGGCCGCGATCGCGTCCGGCGCCGACGTGGTCACCGGCAACAAGGCGCTGCTCGCCAACCACGGCCCCGAACTCTTCGCCGCGGCGGAGCAGGTCGGCGCGCAGCTCTCGTACGAGGCGGCAGTGGGTGGGGCGATCCCGATCATCCGGCCGCTCCGCGACAGCCTCGCCGGCGACCGCATCGAGCGCATCCTCGGCATCGTGAACGGCACGACGAACTTCATCCTCGACCGCATGGACACCACGGGCGCCTCCCTCGAGGACGCCCTCGCCACGGCGACCGAGCTCGGCTACGCCGAGGCGGATCCCACGGCCGACATCGGCGGCTACGACGCCGCGCAGAAGGCCGCGATCCTCGCGAGCCTCGCGTTCCACACGAGCGTGCCGGTCGACGCGGTGCACCGCGAGGGCATCACGGGCGTCACCGCGGAGCAGGTCGACTCGGCCCGGCGGGCGGGCTTCGTCGTGAAGCTCCTCGCCATCTGCGAACGGCTCGTCGACGACGAGACCGGCGAGGAGGGCGTGTCCGCCCGGGTCTACCCGGCGCTCGTGCCCCGCAGCCACCCGCTGGCCGCCGTGCACGGTGCCAACAACGCCGTGTTCGTCGAGGCCGCCGCGGCCGGTCCGCTCATGTTCTACGGCGCCGGCGCCGGCGGAGTGCAGACCGCCTCCGCCGTGCTCGGCGACCTCGTGGCCATTGCCAGGCGGCACGTCATCGGCGGTCCCGGCACCGCCGAGTCCACCCACGCCGAGCTTCCCGTGCTCGACATCGGCCGCATCACCACGCGATACGCGATCACGCTCGAGGTCGCCGACGAGCGCGGGGTGCTCGAGCAGATCGCGCACGTGTTCGCCGAGCACGGCGTCTCGGTCGAGCAGTTGCAGCAGAGCGTCAGCGGCGAGGCCGAGCGGGCTACGCTGGTCATCGGGACGCATGAGGCGAAGGAGTCCGCGCTCGCCGAGACCGTCGCCGCCCTCGCCCAGAGCCCAGTCGTCGCATCCGTCGCGTCCGTCCTCCGAGTCGAAGGAGCAGTGTGAACCACCCCACCCCCAAGGCAGGGTCGCGCCAGTGGCGCGGCGTCATCCGCGAGTACGCCGACCGGCTCGACGTCACGGATGCCACGCCCGTCGTCACCCTCGGTGAGGGCGGCACGCCGCTGCTCCCGGCTCCCGCACTCTCGCGCCGCACCGGCGCCGACGTGTGGGTGAAGTTCGAGGGCATGAACCCGACCGGCTCGTTCAAGGACCGCGGCATGACGATGGCCGTGACGAAGGCCGTCGAGGGCGGCGCGAAGGTCGTGATCTGCGCGTCCACCGGCAACACGTCCGCATCGGCCGCCGCCTACGCGACGCACGCCGGCATCAAGGCCGCGGTGCTGGTGCCCGAGGGCAAGATCGCCATGGGCAAGCTGAGCCAGGCCATCGCGCACAACGCGGAGCTGCTGCAGGTGCAGGGCAACTTCGACGACTGCCTCGACATCGCCCGCGACCTCGCCGCCAACTACCCGGTGCACCTCGTGAACTCGGTGAACAACGACCGCATCGAGGGGCAGAAGACCGCCGCGTTCGAGGTCGTCGAGGTGCTCGGCGACGCGCCCGACTTCCACTTCATCCCCGTCGGCAACGCCGGCAACTACACCGCGTACACGCGCGGCTACCGCGAGGACATCGCGGCGGGCAACGCGACGCGGCTGCCTCGCATGTTCGGCTTCCAGGCGTCCGGCTCCGCACCCATCGTGCGCGGCGAGGTCGTCCGCGACCCCGACACGATCGCGAGCGCCATCCGCATCGGCAATCCCGCGTCGTGGGAGCTCGCCCTGCAGGCGCGCGACGAGTCGGGCGGCTACTTCGGGGCCATCGACGACGACAAGATCCTCGAGGCGCAGCGCATCCTCTCGGCCGAGGTCGGCATCTTCGTCGAGCCCGCGTCGGCGATCAGCGTCGCCGGACTCCTCGAGCGCTCGGCGGCCGGGGTGGTGCCCGCGGGCGCCCGCGTCGTGCTGACCGTCACGGGCCACGGACTGAAGGACCCCCAGTGGGCCCTGCGCACCGCAGACGGCTCGGACGTGCAGCCCACGGTGGTGCCGGTCGACACCGCGCAGATCGCCCAGGTGCTCGGACTCACGTCATGACGAGCGCCGCGGTCGTGCCGGGCGGAGCCGTGGAGGCCTCGCTCATCGGCCGCCGGGTGCACGTGAAGGTGCCGGCGACGTCGGCGAACCTCGGCCCCGGCTTCGACACCCTCGGCCTCGCGCTCGCGCGTTACGACGAGCTCGACGTCGAGGCGATCGATGCACCGGCGCACCTCATCGAGGTGCACGGCGTCGGCGCGGGCGAGGTGCCGCTCGACGAGTCGCACCTCGTCGTGCGCGCCATGGCGCACACCTTCGCGTACGCGGGCGTGCCGATGCCCACCATCCGCCTCGAGGCGCACAACGCGATCCCGCACGGCCGCGGACTCGGCTCCTCGGGCGCCGCGATCGTCGCCGGCGTGATGGCGGCGAGGGGACTGCTCGACGGGGTCGTGTCCTTCACGCCCGACGAGCTCCTCGAGCTCGCGACCGAACTCGAGGGCCACCCCGACAACGTCGCGCCGGCGCTGTTCGGCGGCCTGACGATCGCGTGGGTCACCCCCGAGGGGCCGCGCCACAAGAAGCTCATCGTGCACCGGGGCGTCTCGCCACTGGTGCTGGTGCCCGAACACGAGATGTCCACGGCGCTCGCGCGGTCGCTCCAGCCCGAGTCGGTGCCGCACTCCGACGCCGTCTTCAACGTGTCCCGGTCGGCGCTCCTCGTGGCGGCGCTCATCCAGAGCCCGGAGCTGCTGCTCCAGGCGACGGAGGACAAGCTGCACCAGAACTACCGCGCGCAGGCCATGCCGGAGACCGACCGGCTCATCCGGCTGCTCCGTGCCGCGGGGCATCCTGCCGTGGTGTCCGGTGCCGGCCCGTCGATCCTCGTGCTCGCCAGCGATCCGAGCGAGCGCGCCGAGGCGATCCGCCTGGTCGAGGAGTCGGCCGAGACCGCATGGCAGGCCCTGCCGCTCGCGGTGGACTTCCTCGGCGCCACCGTGACCGACGCCGCGCGCTGAGTCGGCGCGGCGCCCGCGGCATCCGCTTTCCACACCGCGCGTCGTGCGTCGGAAACGGGTTCCGTTCGGTGTTAGGATTGGATCGCACCCGGCAGGCGACGCAAAGTATCGCGTTCCCGGCCGCATCGTGCAATTCCCAGCAATCCATTGCTTTCGCTCTCGCGCATGTCTGCGCCACCGCGCACCGACATCGCTCGTGCCGGCGATCAAGCTCTCCTGGGTCGGCAACTCTCGCGACCAGGGGAAAGGAACATACCCAGTGACCAACGCAACCGACCACGCCGACGCGAGCGTGGCGAACCGCACCCGCCTGAGCGCCCTGAAGGTGGCCGAGCTCCAGGAGCTCGCCCTCTCCCTCGGCATCGTGGGTGCTTCGAAGCGCCGAAAGGGAGAACTCGTGGAGTTGATCTCCGCCCACCAGGACGGTGACGTCACCGCCGACGCCTCCGCCGAGGCGAGCGCCTCGGCCGTCGTGGCCGAGACTCCCGTCGCCGACGCTCCCGTCGCCGACGCTCCCGTCGCCGACGTGCCCGTCGCGGACGCGCCGTCCGTCGACGAGGCGCCGACGGCAGACGCGCCCACCGCAGACGCTCCGTTCGCGGCGCCGGCAGCGCCCGCCGACCAGCCCGCGGAGGCGCCCGTCGCCGACGCGCCCGTCGCGGCCGAGGCTCCGGCCGCAGGGCAGGCGGAGTCGACGGATGCCGCATCCGCCCCGGTCGCGGCCCCGGCCACCCGCCAGCGTCGCCAGCCGCGCCGCGCGACCAGCTCCGGCACCGCCGCGGTGCAGCACGTCAACGCCGGCGGCGCCGGCGTCGAGCTCGTGCCCGCCGAGGCTGACGTCGACGCCCGTGAGGCGGCCCGTGCCGCCGTGCGCGAGGAGCTCGCCGCCGCCACCGGCGAGGGCGCCCGTGCCACCCAGTCCGCCGAGGTCGAGGGCGAGGCGCCCTCCGGCGACCAGCCCCGCCAGGGCCGCAGCCGCAACCGCGGCCGCCGAGGCGGAGAGCGCGCCGACCGCACGGAGCGCTCCGGCGACGACGCGCAGAAGTCCGACGAGCGCCAGGGCCGCCAGAACGGCCAGGGCGGCGAGCGCCAGAACGGCGACGCCGGCCGCAAGGGCGACGAGCAGGGCAAGCCGGTGCGCGAGCGCCAGCCCGAGTCCGACGCCGGCAAGGCGCAGGGCGACGGCCGCGGCCAGCAGGGCCAGGCGCAGGGCCAGGCCCGCGACGCACAGCAGCAGCAGCTCGACGGCGAGGGCGGCCGCCGCAACCGGTACCGCGACCGCAAGCGTCGCGGGCAGGGTGCGACTGACGAGCTCGAGCCCGAGATCCTCGACGACGACGTGCTGATCCCCATCGCGGGCATCCTCGACGTCCTCGACAACTACGCGTTCGTGCGCACCACCGGCTACCTCCCCGGCCCGAGCGACGTCTACGTCTCGCTCGGCCAGGTGAAGAAGTACAACCTGCGCAAGGGCGATGCGGTCGTCGGCTCGATCAAGCAGCCGCGCGACGGCGAGTCGAACAGCCGCCAGAAGTACAACGCGCTCGTGAAGGTCGACTCGGTCAACGGGCAGACCCCCGAGGAGTCGGCGGCGCGCGTCGAGTTCCAGAAGCTCACGCCACTCTACCCGCAGGACCGCCTGCGCCTCGAGACGGAGCCCACGAAGCTCACGCAGCGGATCATCGACCTCGTGGCGCCGATCGGCAAGGGCCAGCGCGGCCTCATCGTCGCGCCGCCGAAGGCCGGCAAGACGATCGTGCTCCAGCAGATCGCCAACGCGATCTCGATCAACAACCCCGAGGTCCACCTCATGGTCGTGCTCGTCGACGAGCGCCCCGAAGAGGTCACCGACATGCAGCGCACGGTGAAGGGCGAGGTCATCGCCTCCACCTTCGACCGTCCGGCCGAAGACCACACCACGGTCGCCGAGCTCGCCATCGAGCGTGCGAAGCGCCTCGTGGAGCTCGGCCACGACGTGGTCGTGCTGCTCGACTCGATCACCCGCCTCGGCCGCGCGTACAACCTCGCTGCACCGGCATCCGGTCGCATCCTCTCGGGCGGCGTCGACGCCTCGGCGCTGTACCCGCCGAAGCGCTTCTTCGGCGCGGCGCGCAACATCGAGAACGGCGGCTCGCTCACGATCCTCGCCACCGCGCTCGTCGAGACGGGCTCGAAGATGGACGAGGTGATCTTCGAGGAGTTCAAGGGCACCGGCAACTCCGAGCTGCGCCTCTCGCGCCAGCTCGCCGACAAGCGGATCTTCCCGGCCGTCGACGTGAACGCCTCGTCGACGCGTCGCGAGGAGATGCTGCTCTCGCCCGACGAGGTCAAGATCACCTGGAAGCTGCGTCGCGCCCTCGCGGGCCTCGACCAGCAGCCGGCGCTCGAGGCCGTGCTCGGCCGTCTCAAGGAGACGCAGTCGAACGTCGAGTTCCTCATGCTCATGCAGAAGTCGATGCCGGTCGCCAACGGCGCCGCTCACTCGCACGGGCACGAGACCGACCACCGGTAGGCCGCGTGTTCGAGTCCGTCCAGGCCATGCTCGCCGAGCACGGCGAGCTCCAGGAGGAGCTCGCCGACCCGGCGCTGCACGCCGACGCCGCGCGCGCCAAGAAGGTCAACCGCCGCTACGCCGAGCTCAGCCGCATCGTGGCCGCGCACACCGCGTGGCAGCAGGCGGGCGACGACCTCGAGGCGGCGCGTGAGCTGGCCAAGGAGGACGACGCGTTCGCCGAGGAGGTGCCCTCCCTCGAGGAGGGCCTCGCCACGGCGCAGGAGAAGCTGCGCCGGCTCCTGATCCCGCGCGACCCCGACGACGGGCGCGACGTGATCATGGAGATCAAGGGCGGCGAGGGCGGCGCAGAGAGCGCCCTCTTCGCCGGCGACCTGCTGCGCATGTACATGCAGTACGCGCAGTCCAAGGGCTGGAAGATCGAGCTGCTCGACCAGAACGAGTCCGACCTCGGCGGCTACAAGGACGTGCAGGTCGCGATCAAGTCGAACGCCACCGACCCGTCGCAGGGTGTGTGGGCGCACCTGAAGTACGAGGGCGGCGTGCACCGCGTGCAGCGCGTACCCGTCACCGAGACGCAGGGCCGCATCCACACGTCGACGACCGGCGTGCTCGTCTTCCCCGAGGTCGACGAGCCCGAAGAGGTCGACATCAACCAGAACGACCTGAAGATCGACGTGTACCGGTCGTCGGGTCCCGGCGGCCAGTCGGTGAACACCACGGACTCCGCGGTGCGAATCACCCACCTCCCCACGGGGATCGTCGTGTCGATGCAGAACGAGAAGTCGCAGCTGCAGAACCGCGAGGCGGCGATGCGCGTGCTGCGCGCGCGCCTGCTCGCGCGCCAGCAGGAGGAGCAGGCGGCCGCGGCATCCGATGCCCGCAAGTCGCAGATCCGCTCGATGGACCGTTCGGAGCGCATCCGCACGTACAACTTCCCCGAGAACCGCATCGCCGATCACCGCACCGGCTACAAGGCCTACAACCTCGACCAGGTCATGAACGGCGCGCTCGATCCCCTCATCGAGTCGGCTGTCCAGGCCGACGAGGAGGCGCAGCTCGCCGGGCTCGGCGACGACTGACCCCGGGCCACCCGTGCGTCGATGAAGGGGCGGATGCCGCGGCATCCGCCCCTTCGCCGTTCCCGGCTCGACGAGCCTCGTCGACCGACCGAGCTAGATGTGCCAGTCGTGCACGCCGCGCGCGGCGTCCGCCGTGGCGTGCGAGAGGGGCTTGAACGTCGCTGGGATGCCGACGATGAGCGAGTGGGCCGGGGCGTCCTTCGTGACGACGGCGTTGGCGCCGACGGCGCTCCAGGCGCCGATCGTGACGTTGCCGAGCACCTTCGCCCCTGCCCCCACGGTGACGCCGTCCTCGAGGGTCGGATGCCGCTTCGCGCCGCGCGGCGTGCCCCGTGGCGCCTTCCCGCCCAGGGTGACGCCGTGGTAGAGCATCACGTCGTCGCCGACGATCGCGGTCTCGCCGATCACGACGCCCATGCCGTGATCGATGAAGAAGCGGCGGCCGATGTGCGCACCGGGGTGGATCTCCACCCCGGTGAGGAAGCGCACGAACTGCGAGCCGAGCCGCGCGGGCAGCCGGAAGCCGCTCTCCCACAGCCGGTGCATGAGGCGGTAGCCCCAGATGGCGTGCAGGCCCGAGTACGCGAGCGCGACCTCGGCGGCGCTCCGTGAAGCGGGGTCGTGGGCGCGAGCGGTGGCGATGTCTTCCCGGAGGCTGGCGAGGATTCCCACCCGCTCAGTCAAGCAGACCTTCGTACAGCACCGTGGACAGGTAGCGCTCGCCGTAGCTCGCGACGATCACGACGATGGTCTTGCCGGCGTTCTCGGGCCGCTTGGCGAGCTCGACGGCGGCGTAGACCGTCGCGCCCGACGAGATGCCGCCCAGGATGCCCTCCTCGATGCCGAGGCGGCGGGCGGTGGCGACGGCCTGGTCGATGTTCACGTCGATGATCTCGTCGTAGACGTCGCGGTCGAGGATCTCGGGCACGAAGTTCGCGCCGATGCCCTGGATCTTGTGGGGGCCGGGCTGGCCGCCGTTCAGGATCGGCGACTCGGCGGGCTCGACGCCCACGATGCGCACCTCGGGCTTGCGCTCCTTGAGCACCTGCCCGACGCCGCTGATGGTGCCGCCCGTGCCGATGCCCGACACGAAGATGTCGACGTCGCCGTCGGTGTCGTTCCAGACCTCCTCGGCCGTCGTGCGGCGGTGGATCTCGACGTTCGCGACGTTCTCGAACTGCTTGGCGAGCACCGCGCCGGGCGTCTCCGCGGCGATCTGCTCGGCCCGCGCGACGGCGCCCTTCATGCCCTCGCCGCCGGGGGTGAGCACGAGCTCGGCGCCGTAGGCGCGGAGGAGCGCGCGACGCTCCTTCGACATCGTCTCGGGCATGGCGATGACGACACGGTAGCCGCGCGCGGCGCCGATCATGGCGAGCGCGATGCCGGTGTTGCCGCTGGTGCCCTCGACGATGGTCCCGCCGGGCTGGAGCTCGCCCGAAGCCTCGGCCGCGTCCACGATGCCGACGCCGAGGCGGTCCTTGACGCTCGCGGAGGGGTTGTAGAACTCGAGCTTGGCGAGCACGGTCGCCGCTGCGCCGTCGGTCACGCGGTTCAGGCGCACGAGCGGGGTGCGACCGAAGACCTCGGTGATGTTGTCGAAGACCTGGGCCATGGTGCTTCCTCTCGGGGTGCAACTCGGTGCGTCTCGGGTGTGCGAGCGACGGCGGATGCCGCGGCTCAGCCTACGGCGGCGCCCGCGCCCGGTCACGTGCGTTACATTCCATTTCGTGGATGAACGGATGCCGCCGCAGGGCGAACGCGACGTGAGGACCCTTCGCGGGCAGACGGCGGCGCGCCTCGGCGCGGCGGGCGTTCCCGATCCCGAGGTCGACGCCGACCTGCTCATCGGCCACGTGCTGGGGTTGTCGCGCGGCGGGGTGCAGGCGCGCGCCGTCATGGGCGGTGCGCTCGACGACGAGGCGGCGGCGGCGCTGGAGGCGCTCGTCGTGCGGCGTGCGGCGCGGGAGCCGCTGCAGCACCTCACGGGGCGTGCGGCGTTCCGCTCGCTCGAGCTCGCCGTCGGACCGGGGGTCTTCGTGCCGCGCCCCGAGACCGAGCAGGTCGCGCAGCTGGCGATCGACGCGCTGCGCGCGACGGCGGAGCCCGAGCCCATCGCCGTCGACCTCGGCGCGGGGAGCGGGGCGATCGGGCTCTCGATGGCCACCGAGGTGCCGCACGCGCGGGTGTGGGCGGTCGAGAACTCGCCCGAGGCGTTTCCGTGGACGCGGCGGAATGTCGACGAGGTGGGCGCCGCGAACCTCGAGCTCGTGTTCGGCGACCTCGCGACGGCGCTGGCCGAGCTCGACGGCCGGGTGGCGGTCGTGATCTCCAACCCGCCCTACGTGCCGGCCGCCGAGATCCCGGTCGACCCAGAGGTGCACCTGCACGATCCGGTGGCCGCGCTCTACGGCGGCGAGGACGGGCTCGATGTCGTCCGCGTGCTCTCGCGGCGCGCGGCCGAGCTGCTGCATCCTGGAGGCCTGCTCGTGATCGAGCACGCCGAGCACCAGTCCGCGGCGATCGCCGACATCCTCTCCGGCGACGGATGGCGCGCCGTCGCGCACCATCGCGACCTCACCCTGCGCGACCGGGCGACGACCGCGATCCGCTGAGCGGCGGCATCCGACCCGGCCTCACCTGGATCGGTCGAGTCGCTCCCGTTCGCGCTCGGCCCGCTCGCGCTCGCGCCGGTCTCGGTCCGCCTGTTCCCGTCGGGCGTGCTCACCGGCCTGCTTCTCACGGTCGAGGGCCTGCTTGATCGCGTCGCGCTCGCGCTTGCGGGCGTCGCGCAGCGCCTTCTCCGCCTCGCGCCTGGCCTTCGCGGCCTCGCGCACCTGCCGGTCGCGGGGGAGGGCGACCTCGGGAGCCGGCGAAGGAGGCCGGGGTGGCGCGATCCCGGCTTCGACTTGGCCGACGTGGAACTCGATGCCGTCGAGGATGCGCTGCAGGCCGAACTCGAAGTCGTCGTCGCCCTCGACCGCTGCCGATCCCGGCTCGGCCACGTAGCCGCCCGCGAGGAGGAGCGGCTGGAGGTACGGGAATCGCTCGGGCGTGACGAGTTCGACGAGCGCGCCGAATGCCCGCTCGCCCGACACCTCGGCGGGGTCCGAGGCCGCGGCGGCGGCGCGGATGTCCCGCTCCTGGGCGCTCGTCGCCCGCGCGTAGCTCGTGAGCAGCAGCAGGGTCGACATCTTCTCGCCGTCGCTGAGGGGCAGCTCGCACGCCTCGCGGAGGAACCAGTCGACGATCGTGAGGCTGTTGGGCGTGATGGGCGCGCCCGACACCGGGATGTCGACGAGCCAGGGGTGGGCGCGATACGCGTCGCGGATGGCGAGCACCCACGCGGTGACGCCGTCGCGCCAGGCGCGCTCGACCTCGTCGTCGGGAACCGGCATGGTGCTCGCCGCCTCCTGCATGAGGAGGATCAGGTCGTCCTTGCTCGTCACGTACCGGTAGAGCGACATCGTCGTGAAGCCGAGGGAGGTCGCGACCCGGCTCATGGAGACGGCTCCCAGCCCCTCGGCATCGGCGATCTCGATGGCCGCGTCGACGATGCGCTCGATGGAGAGCTCGCGCTTCGGCCCCCGCTGCGGGTGGGCCGCGATGCCCCAGGCGAGCGCGACGCCCCTGGGGAGCTCGGGGTCGGGCTGCTCGTCGGGCGGCGTGGGGTTGGGCATCGGCTCCCGTTCTCGTGCGTCGAGCGTGGCGCTCAGGTGTTGACGACAGTCTAGAACTGTGTATTACTTAAACAACAGTGGATTACATACACAGTTTGCGGCATACGCAGACGCCACCGGACACCTACGAAAGGAGCAGCACATGACACTCGCCATCGACGCACGCGCATTGCGCAAGCGCTTCGGTCGCACCGAGGTGCTCGCCGGGCTCGACCTCACGGTCCCCAGCGGCAGCGTGTTCGCCCTGCTCGGGCCGAACGGCGCGGGCAAGACGACCACGATCAACATCCTCACGACGCTCGTTACCCCCGATTCGGGCACTGCCGCGGTCGCGGGCCACGATGTCGTCGCCGACGCCGAGGAGGTGAAGCGCCGCATCAGCCTCACCGGGCAGTCGGCTGCGGTCGACGGCGTCCTCACCGCCACCGAGAACCTCGTCATGATGGGCCGACTCTCGGGTCTGTCGCGCGGCCGGGCGCGGGTCCGGGCGGGCGAGCTCCTCGACCGATTCGACCTCGCGGATGCCGCGGCCCGCCGGGTCGGCACGTACTCCGGCGGCATGCGGCGGCGACTCGACCTGGCCCTGAGCCTCGTCGTCGCGCCGGCCGTGCTCTTCCTGGACGAACCGACGACGGGCCTCGACACCCGCAGCAGGCAGGAGCTGTGGAGCGTCATCCGCTCACTCGCGGGTGCGGGCACCACCGTCTTCCTCACCACGCAGTACCTCGAGGAGGCCGACCGCCTGGCCGACCGCATCGCGGTGCTCGACCGCGGCCGGATCGTCGCCGAGGGCACGCCCGAGGAGCTGAAGGCCCGCATCGGGGGCGATGTCGTCGAGTTGCGCGATGCCGACGGCACGCTGCTGCTCGAACTCCCCACCGACGGCAGCGTGCACGGCCTGCGCGCGGCCCTCGACGAGCTCGACCGCAGCCCCGCGGCGGCCGCCGACGGGGTCGCCGTGTCGATCCGCCGCCCGAGCCTCGACGACGTGTTCCTCGACCTCACCGATCGTGACGCCGCATCGGCGTCTCCCGAGCTCATGGAAGCGAAGTGACCGCGATGACCACCACCAGCACCAGTGCCGCTCCCGGCCGTGCGAGCGGCGCCACCGCATCGTCGGACCTCGTCCGCCCGCGCATCGGCGCCTTCACGGCCGAGTCGACGTTCATCGGCCGCAGCCTCCGGCACTCGATCCGCGACGTCGAGGCGGCGACCATGGCGATCGTCCTGCCGGTCATGCTCATGCTGCTGTTCACGTACATCTTCGGCAACGCCATCGACCCCTCGGGCGGCTACGTCGACTACGTCGTGCCCGGCATCATCCTGCTCTGCGCGGGGTTCGGATCGGCCTCGACCGCCGTCTCGGTCGCGAACGACATGACGACGGGCATCATCGACCGGTTCCGCACGATGCCGCTGCGCAGCGGCGCGGTGCTCACCGGCCACGTCGTCGCCAGCCTCGTCCGCAACCTCGTCGCGACGGCGGTCGTGATCCTCGTGGCGCTGCTCGTGGGCTTCCGGCCGACGGCGACCCCGATCGAGTGGGTCGACGTGTTCGCGCTCGTGACGCTCTGGATCCTCGCGATCACCTACCTGTTCGCGGCGATCGGGCTCGCGGCCTCGACCCCCGAGGCGGCGAGCGGCTACGGCTTCATCCTGCTCTTCCTGCCCTACCTCTCGAGCGCGTTCGTGCCGGTCGACACCATGCCCGCGTGGCTGCAGTGGATCGCCGAGAACCAGCCCATCACGCCCATCATCGAGACCCTCAGGTCGCTGCTCATGGGCACGCCGATGGGCGACTCGGCCTGGTGGGCCGTCGGCTGGTGCGCCGTCATCATCGCCGGCTCCGCCGCGTGGGGCGCGTGGCTGTTCCGCCGCAAGGCAGGGCGTCGCTGAGCGCGACCGCCGAACCGGCGACGGATGCCGCGAGCCGCCCGGTTCGCGGCATCCGTCGCGTCCGCCGACCTCGCGCTCGGGCTCGGGTGCCCGGGCCCCGAGGACGGCAAGCCCGCTGGTCTAGAATCGAGCGGTCATGACTGCCATCTACGACTGTTCGGTCGATTCCCAGCTGCTCACCGGCATGCGCCTCGCGCGCGGCGCCATCGGACGCGGCGAGCTCGTGGTGATCCCCACCGACACGGTCTACGGCGTCGCCGCCGACGCGTTCTCGGCTGCGGCCGTCGCACGCCTCCTCGAGGCGAAGGGACGCGAGCGCACGTCACCGCCGCCCGTGCTGATCCCCGGCATCCCCACGCTGGACGCACTCGCCGCCGAGGTGCCCGAACCGGTGCGCCGGCTCGTCGCCGAGTTCTGGCCCGGCGGACTCACGGTCATCCTGCACGCCCAGCCGTCGCTGCAGTGGGACCTCGGCGAGACCCGCGGCACCGTCGCCCTGCGCATGCCGGCCAACCCGATCGCGCTCGAACTGCTGAGCGAGACCGGCCCGCTCGCCGTGTCGAGCGCCAACCTCTCGGGGCAGCCGTCGGCGACGTCCGCGGCCGACGCCGAGGCGATGCTCGGCGAGTCGGTCACCGTCTACCTCGACGGCGGACCGGCCGGCACGGGGTACGAGGCGATCGGCGAACGGCCCGGCGACACGTCCTCGACGATCGTCGACGCCACCGGGCTCACCGCCGACGGGGGAGTGCTCCGCATCGTGCGCGCCGGCGTGATCTCGCGCGAGCGCATCGCCGCGGTCGTCGGCGACGAGCTGCTCGCGCCCATCGAGGGTGCGGCGCCCGCGGCATCCGTCGCCGCCGAGCGCTCGCCCGAGGCATCCGTCGCCGCCGAGCGCTCGCCCGAGGCATCCGTCGCCGATGAAGCGGATGCCGCCGCCTCATGACCCTCTTCCTCGCGCTCGCCCTCGTGGCCGCGCTCGTCACCTTCGGCGGTTCCGTCCTGGTCTGGAAGCTGAGCCTCAAGTACCGGCTCTACCCGAAGATCCGCGAACGCGACGTGCACACCCGCCCCACCCCGCGCCTCGGCGGCATCGCCATGTTCGTCGGCATCCTCGCCGCGATCGGCGCGGCCGCGTTCGTGTCGTCGCTCGGGTCGACCCGCTTCTCGAACGTGTCGATCATCTTCCAGAATCCCTCGCAGATGCTCGCGATCCTCGGGGCGGCCCTGCTCATCGTGCTCATCGGCGTCGCCGACGACATCTGGGATCTCGACTGGACCACGAAGCTCGCCGGGCAGTTCGTCGCCGCCGGTCTTATCGCCTGGCAGGGCGTCTCGATCGTCTCGCTGCCGATCGGCGGCATCACGGTCGGCTCGTCGTGGATGAGCGCCACCATCACGGTGTTCACGATCGTGCTGGTGATGAACGCGATCAACTTCATCGACGGGCTCGACGGCCTCGTCGCCGGAGTCGCCCTCATCGCCAACGGCGTGTTCTTCCTCTACACCTACCTCCTGGTGCAGAAGACGTCGCCGCTCAACTACTTCAACCTCGCCTCGCTGCTCGCGATCGTGATCGTCGGCGCCTGCATCGGCTTCCTGCCGCTCAACTGGCACCCCGCCAAGCTGTTCATGGGCGACGCCGGGGCGCTGCTCATCGGCCTCCTCATGGCCACCTCGGCGATCTCGGTGACCGGCCAGATCAACCCGGCCGCCGTCGGCATCCAGGACCTCTTCGCCGCGTTCATCCCGATCATCCTGCCGTTCGCGGTGCTCGTCATCCCGCTGCTCGACTTCGGGCTCGCCGTCGTCCGGCGGCTGCGTGCAGGCAAGTCGCCGTTCTCCGCCGACCGGAAGCACCTGCACCACCGGCTGCTCGACATGGGCCACTCGCACCTGAACGCCGTGCTCATCTTCTACGCGTGGACCGCGGTGGTGTCGATCGGATGCCTCCTCACGTACGTGCTGCCCGTCTACCTCGGGACGAGCGCCATGTGGGCGTTCGCCTTCATCGGCGTGGGCTTCGTGGTGTGCGCTGCGATCACCCTGGCGCCACTGGGCCGCCGCAAGCGCCTCACGGTCGCCGCGGAGGCCGAGACCCCCGACCTGCCCGAGGGTGTCGTCTTCGACGAGCTCGAACCCAAGCCCGTCCCCGTGACCGTCCCCGATGAGCCCAGCCGGCCAGCCTCCGGCGACCCCGAACTGGAGCACGATGACCGACGCACGGCCTGAGCCCGCCGACCGCACGCCCACCTCGAACCCGGTGCTTCGCCGCGCCCTCGCGTGGGGCGGTGCGCTCGCGGCGGTCGTGCTGGTGGTGAGCGCCGTCCTCGGGCTGATCTTCGCGGGCACCGAGGGGCTCGTCAGCGCCCTCATCGGCACGCTCATGGCGGTGATCTTCATGGGCATCACGGCGGCCAGCATCCTCCTCGCCAACCGGTACGCCTCCAGCGACGTGTTCGTCGGCGTGTTCTTCGCGATCGTGCTCGGCGGATGGCTGCTGAAGTTCATCGTCTTCATCGTGCTCGTGGTCGTGCTCCGCGACGCGTCCTGGCTCAATCCGGTCGTGCTGTTCCTCAGCCTCGTCGCCGGCGTCATCGCGTCGCTCGTCGTCGACGTGCTCGTCGTCGCGAAGTCCCGCATGCCCTACGCGAGCGACGTGCAGCTGCCGAAGGCACCCACCGACGACTGAGGTCCGCTTGAATTCGTCCGCTCGTAGAAGTTGTTGCTAGAGTATTGACGATCCCCCCGGTTTCCGCTCGGCTTCGGCATGTGCGGAATCCGTTCCATGTTCGTCGACGCGAGAGCCGAGCTCCACGCCCCGAAACAGGAGATAGCGCTGCTAGCTAACGCTCTGAACCTGCTGGTTCCGATGTCCACCGACGATGGTGGCTTCCACGGTCCGTCGATCGAGGAATTCTTCCCGGGGGCACTGCTCTTCGGCGGTACTCCGTTCGAGATCAACCGCATCACGCTCGTGCGCATCGTCGCCGTCGTCGCGCTGCTCCTCGTCTTCTGGCTCGGCACGCGCAAGATGCGTCTCGTGCCCGGCCGTTTCCAGAGCCTCGTCGAGATGGGACTCGACCTCGTTCGCGTGAACATCGCCGACGACCTGCTCGGCAAGAAGGACGGCAAGCGGTTCCTGCCGATCCTCACCACCATCTTCTTCATGGTGCTGTTCATGAACCTCACGGGTGTCATCCCGTTCCTGAACATCGCGGGCACGTCGGTCATCGGCGTGCCGCTGGTCCTCGCGATCGTGGCCTACGCCGCGTTCATCTACGCGGGCGTCAAGAAGAGCCCGAAGAACTTCTTCAAGAACTCGCTCTTCCCTGCCGGCGTGCCGTGGCCGGTGTACATCATCGTGACGCCCATCGAGCTGATCTCGACGTTCATCATCCGCCCGATCACGCTCACCCTCCGACTCATGATGAACATGATCGTCGGGCACCTCCTGCTCGTGCTCTTCTTCTCGGCGACGGCGTTCTTCGTCGTGCAGCTCGGCGGCTGGTACACCCTCCTCGGGGTGGGCAGCCTGGCCTTCGGCTTCGTGTTCACGCTGTTCGAGATCCTCGTCGCCGTCCTGCAGGCCTACGTCTTCGCCCTCCTCACCGCGGTCTACATCCAGCTCGCGGTCGCAGAAGAGCACTGAGCCCGGGCACCCGCCCAGCACATCCCTAGGAAAGGAAAACCCAACGTGGACGCAACTACCGTTCTCGCTGAGATCAACGGCAACATCGCAACGGTCGGTTACGGCCTCGCGGCCATCGGCCCGGCAATCGGCGTGGGCATCGTGGTCGGCAAGACCATCGAGGGCGTCGCCCGCCAGCCCGAGCTCGCCGGCCGCCTCCAGGTGCTGATGTGGATCGGCATCGCCTTCACCGAGGCGCTCGCCTTCATCGGCATCGCCACGTACTTCATCTTCGTCTGATCCCCTTCGCCGCTATCTAGGAGGCCAATGTGCTCCACGCAGTTCTGAGCGCTGCGACCGAGGCTGCCGAGGAGAACATGAGCCCGGTCGTCCCCGAGCCCTATGACATCATCGGGTCGGCGATCTGCTTCGTGATCATCCTCGTCTTCTTCTGGAAGTACGCGCTGCCGCGCGTCCAGAAGATGCTCGACGAGCGCGCCGAAGCCATCGAGGGCAACATCGCCAAGGCCGACGAGGCCCAACGCAAGGCGGAGGCGGCACTCGAGGAGTACACCGCCCAGCTCGCCGACGCACGCACCGAGGCCGGTCGCATCCGCGAGACCGCCCGCGAGGACGGCAAGAAGATCGTCGCCGAGGCGAGGGAGCAGGCTTCCGGAGAAGCGGCCCGCATCACCGCCGGCGCCCAGGCCCAGATCGAGGCGGAGCGCCAGTCGGCGCTCGTCTCGCTGCGGTCCGAGGTCGGCACCCTCGCGATCGACCTCGCGTCCGGCGTCATCGGCGAGAGCCTCTCCGATGACCGCAAGGCGCAGAACGTCGTCGACCGCTTCCTCGCCGATCTCGAGGCGAGCGAGCAGGCGGCTGCCGGAGGGAAGAAGTAACCCATGGGTAGCGCTACGAGAGGGGCCCTCGCCGACATGCGAGCGGCGCTCGCCGAGCTCGGCCGTGCCGAGCTGACGGTCGCCGAGGACCTCCTCGCGGTCGGCCGGGTCGTGGGGGCGTCGTCGCACCTGCGCTCCGCGCTCACCGACAACGAGGCGGATGCCGCGCAGAAGCGCGCCCTGGTCGCGGCGGTCTTCGGCTCGAAGATCAGCCCTGCAGCCGCATCCCTGCTGTCGGCCGCCGCCACCGCGCGGTGGTCGAGCGGAGACGACTTCCTCGCCGGCATCGAGGAGCTGGGCTACCGCGTCGCGGCCGAGTCCGCTCCCGAGGGCGTGCAGATCGACGCCGAGCTCTTCACCGTCGAGCAGGCCGTGGCCTCCGACGACGAGCTCGAGCTGGCCCTCGGCAGCAAGCTGAGCCCGACCGCGTCGAAGACCCAGATCGTCGACCGTCTGCTGGGGGGCAAGGCCGCACCGCAGACCGTCGCCATCGTGCGCCACCTCGTGGAGCAGCCCCGCGGCCGTCGCATCGGCGAGGCGCTGCGCCACGCGGCATCCGTCGTCGCCGACCAGCGCGGATTCGATGTCGCGACGGTCACGACCGCCGTCCCGCTCACGCCCGAGCAGCTCGCCCGGCTCCAGCAGGGCCTCGCCGCCCAGACCGGCCGCCGAGTCCGATTCGACACCATCGTCGACCCCGCCGTGCTCGGTGGAGTCCGCGTGCAGATCGGCGACGACGTCATCGACGGCAGTGTCGCCAGCCGCCTCAGCTCGCTGAGGCAGAAGCTTGCCGGCTGACCGCCGGACGAAACGACCGGCGTCCTGCGCCGCGACAGACCAGTAGCTGTACAACCGGTACAGAAAAGGGAAAGACAATGGCAGAACTCTCCATCAGCCCCGACGAGATCCGTTCGGCTCTCTCGGAGTTCGTCTCGTCGTACGAGCCGGGCACGGCGCAGAAGACCGAGGTCGGATACGTCACCGACGCCGGCGACGGCATCGCGCACGTCGAGGGCCTGCCCTCGGTCATGGCGAATGAGCTCATCCGCTTCGCCGACGGCACGCTCGGCCTCGCGCTCAACCTCGACGAGGACGAGATCGGCGTCGTCGTGCTCGGCGAGTTCACCGGCATCGAGGAGGGCATGGAGGTGACTCGCACGGGCGAGGTCCTTTCGGTCCCCGTCGGCGAGGGCTACCTCGGCCGTGTCGTCGACCCGCTCGGCAACCCGATCGACGGCCTCGGCGAGATCACCGGCATCGAAGGCCGTCGTGCCCTCGAGCTGCAGGCGCCCGGCGTCATGCAGCGCAAGTCGGTGCACGAGCCCCTCCAGACCGGCATCAAGGCCATCGACGCGATGATCCCCGTCGGCCGCGGCCAGCGTCAGCTCATCATCGGCGACCGCCAGACCGGCAAGACGGCCATCGCGATCGACACGATCATCAACCAGAAGGCGAACTGGGACTCGGGCGACCCCAACAAGCAGGTCCGCTGCATCTACGTGGCGATCGGCCAGAAGGGCTCGACCATCGCGGGCGTCAAGGGCGCCCTCGAAGACGCCGGCGCCATGGAGTACACCACCATCGTGGCGGCTCCCGCGTCCGACCCGGCCGGCTTCAAGTACCTGGCGCCGTACACCGGCTCGGCGATCGGCCAGCACTGGATGTACGACTCCAAGCACGTGCTGATCATCTTCGACGACCTGTCGAAGCAGGCTGAGGCCTACCGTGCCGTGTCGCTGCTCCTCCGCCGCCCGCCGGGCCGCGAGGCGTACCCCGGCGACGTCTTCTACCTGCACTCGCGTCTGCTCGAGCGCTGCGCCAAGCTCTCCGACGAGCTCGGTGCCGGATCGATGACCGGCCTGCCGATCATCGAGACGAAGGCGAACGACGTCTCGGCGTACATCCCGACCAACGTGATCTCGATCACCGACGGCCAGATCTTCCTCCAGTCCGACCTCTTCAACGCGAACCAGCGTCCTGCGGTCGACGTGGGCATCTCGGTGTCGCGAGTCGGCGGCGACGCGCAGGTGAAGTCGATCAAGAAGGTCTCGGGCACGCTGAAGCTCGAGCTCGCCCAGTACCGCTCGCTCGAGGCGTTCGCGATGTTCGCGTCCGACCTCGACGCCGCGAGCCGTCGCCAGCTCGCCCGTGGCGCACGCCTCACCGAGCTGCTCAAGCAGCCGCAGTACTCGCCGTACCCCGTCGAGGAGCAGGTCGTCTCGATCTGGGCCGGTACCAACGGCAAGCTCGACGAGGTCCCGGTCGAGGACATCCTGCGCTTCGAGCGCGAGCTGCTCGACTACCTCGGCCGCAACACCGAGGTGCTCTCGACGCTGCGCGACACGAACGTGCTGTCCGACGAGACGGTCGCGACCCTCGAGGCCGAGGTCGACAAGTTCAAGCTCGAGTTCCAGACCGGTGAGGGCAAGCCGCTCGCCTCGGTGGGCAGCGAGCAGTTCGAGGCCATCGCCGCGGAGGACGTCAACCAGGAGAAGATCGTCAAGGCTCGCCGCTAGGCAGCCGGCGACGACGATCGAACCTAGGCATACAGGAGAGAAATGGGAGCGCAACTTCGGGTCTACCGGCAGAAGATCAAGTCTGCCCAGACGACGAAGAAGATCACCAAGGCGATGGAGCTCATCGCCGCCTCGCGCATCCAGAAGGCGCAGGCACGCGTGACGGCTTCGACGCCGTACTCGCGCGCCATCACGCGCGCCGTCTCGGCCGTCGCGACGTACTCGAACGTCGACCACGTGCTCACCACCGAGCCCGAGACGATCGAGCGCGCAGCCGTCGTGATCCTCACGTCCGACCGTGGCCTCGCGGGAGCATTCAACTCGCAGGTGCTGCGCGAGGCGGAGGAGCTCGCCGAGCTGCTCCGCTCGCAGGGCAAGGAGGTCGTGTACTTCCTCGTCGGGCGCAAGGCCGTGGGCTACTTCCAGTTCCGTCGCCGCGCGTCGGAACAGCAGTGGACCGGCAGCTCCGAGAACCCCGAGTTCGAGCTCGCCAAGGAGATCGCCGACGCCGTGCTCGAGGCGTTCCTCCGGGACGCCGCCGACGGCGGTGTCGACGAGATCCACGTCGTCTACAACAAGTTCGTGAGCATGATGACGCAGACCCCCGAGGTCGTGCGCCTGCTGCCGCTCGAGGTCGTCGAGGGTGTCGACGAGCCCGACGCGACCGTGCAGCCGCTCTACGAGTTCGAGCCCGACGTCGAGACCGTGCTCGATGCGCTGCTGCCGGTCTACATCGAGAGCCGCATCTTCAACGCGCTCCTGCAGTCCGCTGCAGCGAAGCACGCGGCCACGCAGAAGGCGATGAAGTCGGCAAGCGACAACGCCGACAAGCTCATCACCGACTACACCCGGCTGGCGAACAACGCGCGCCAGGCCGAGATCACGCAGCAGATCTCCGAGATCGTGGGCGGCGCCGACGCGCTCGTCGCCAAGAAGTAACCCAGAAAAGAGAGAGCCAGAATGACTGACACCGCAACCGCGCCGGTCGCCGAGTCGACCGCCGGCGCCGTCGGCCGCATCGCCCGCGTCACGGGCCCCGTCGTCGACATCGAGTTCCCGCACGACTCGATTCCCGAGATCTACAACGCTCTCCAGACCAAGATCACGGTCGGAGGCGAGACCCTCGTCCTGACCCTCGAGGTCGCCCAGCACCTGGGTGACGACCTCGTCCGCGCCATCGCGCTGAAGCCCACCGACGGGCTCGTGCGCGGCCAGGAGGTGACCGACACCGGCGAGGCGATCTCCGTCCCCGTGGGCGACGTCACCAAGGGCAAGGTGTTCAACGTCATCGGCGAGATCCTCAACGGCGAGCCGGGCGAGCAGGTCGAGATCACCGAGCGCTGGCCGATCCACCGCCGGCCCCCGGCATTCGACCAGCTCGAGTCGAAGACGCAGCTCTTCGAGACCGGCATCAAGTCGATCGACCTCCTCACCCCCTACGTGCAGGGCGGCAAGATCGGCCTCTTCGGTGGTGCGGGCGTCGGCAAGACCGTCCTCATCCAGGAGATGATCCAGCGCGTGGCGCAGGATCACGGTGGCGTCTCCGTGTTCGCCGGTGTCGGCGAGCGCACCCGTGAGGGCAACGACCTCATCCACGAGATGGAGGAGGCGGGCGTCTTCGACAAGACCGCCCTCGTCTTCGGCCAGATGGATGAGCCGCCGGGCACGCGCCTTCGCGTCGCGCTCTCCGCGCTGACCATGGCGGAGTACTTCCGCGACGTGCAGAAGCAGGACGTGCTGCTCTTCATCGACAACATCTTCCGCTTCACGCAGGCGGGCTCCGAGGTGTCGACGCTGCTCGGCCGCATGCCGTCCGCGGTGGGCTACCAGCCGAACCTCGCCGACGAGATGGGCGTCCTGCAGGAGCGCATCACGTCGACGCGCGGCCACTCGATCACCTCGCTCCAGGCGATCTACGTCCCCGCCGACGACTACACCGACCCCGCTCCGGCCACGACGTTCGCGCACCTCGACGCCACGACCGAGCTGTCGCGTGAGATCGCGTCGAAGGGTCTCTACCCGGCCATCGACCCGCTCACCTCGACGTCGCGCATCATGGACCCCCGCTACCTGGGCGAGGACCACTACCGCGTCGCCACCACGGTCAAGCAGATCCTCCAGAAGAACAAGGAGCTCCAGGAGATCATCGCGATCCTCGGTGTCGACGAGCTCTCCGAGGAAGACAAGATCACGGTGTCGCGCGCGCGTCGCATCCAGCAGTTCCTCTCGCAGAACACCTACATGGCGAAGAAGTTCACCGGTGTCGAGGGCTCCACGGTGCCGCTCAAGGACACGATCGAGTCGTTCGACGCGATCGCCCGCGGTGACTTCGACCACGTCGCGGAGCAGGCGTTCTTCAACGTCGGCCCCATCACCGACGTCGAGGAGAACTGGGCCCGCATCCAGAAGGAGAACGGCTGAGCATGGCCGTCCTCAATGTGAGCGTCGTCTCGGCCGACCGGGAGGTCTGGTCGGGCGAGGCGTCCATGGTCATCGCCCGTACGGTCGAAGGCGAGATCGGCATCCTGCCCGGCCACGAGCCCATGCTCGCGATCCTCGCCGGTGGCGAGGTTCGCGTCACCCTCCCGGGTGGCGAGAAGATCACGGCCAACGCGGAGGACGGGTTCCTGTCGGTGCAGTCCGACTCGGTCCAGCTCGTCGCGTCGCGGGCCGAGCTCGCCTGAGGGAGCACGGATGCAGGGGGAGCAGCCGATCGAACGCCAGTTCGGTGACCTGAGCGTCACCCAACTCATCGTCATGGCCGGGCTGCCGGGCGCGGGCAAGTCGACGATCGCCGAGATCGTCGGTGCCCGGCTCGGCGCCACGGTCGTCTCCGTCGACCCCATCGAGTCGGCCATTCTCCGCGCCGGCATCGACGCCGACCAGCCCACCGGGCTCGCGGCGTACCTCGTTGCCGAGGAGATCGCGGAGAAGGAGCTCGACTCCGGACGCACGGTCATCGTCGACGCGGTGAATGCCGCGGAGGCGGCTCGGCTGCAGTGGCGCGACCTCGCTGCCCGCGCCGATGTGCGACTGCGGGTGATCGAGGTCGCCTGCTCCGACGAGGGGGTGCATCGCGCGCGTCTCGAGAAGCGCGAGCGTCGGCTCCCGCACCTCGAGGAGACGACGTGGCGCGCCGTCGAGCAGAGCCTCGAGGGCTACGCTCCGTGGACGGGTCCGTCCTCGGCGCTGCCGCGCGTGACCATCGACAGCGTGCAGTCGCTCGGATCGAACGTCGAGGCGGCGCTCGCCTTCATCGCGTCCTAGATGCGGCTGCTCCTGCCGCCGTCCGAGACGAAACGGGATGGCGGCGACGGTGGCCCGGTCGATCTCGCGGTGCTGGCAGCACCCGAACTGACCGATGCCCGGTTCGCGCTGATGGACGCGGTCGCGACACTCGCCGCGGATCATGACGCCGCCATGCGCGCCTTGAAGCTCGGTCCGCGGCAATCGGCCGAGGTCGAGCGGAACCGTCGGATCCACGTTGCGCCGTCGCTGCCTGCGATCGACCGCTACACGGGGGTGCTGTTCGACGCGCTCGACGCCCCGACGCTGTCGGCCGAGGCGAGGTCGTATGCGGCGCGCACGGTCATGGTGCACTCGGCCTTGTTCGGCCTGGTCGGCGCGCTCGATCCCATTCCCGCCTACCGGCTGTCCCATGACTCGCGTCTCCCCGGCATCCGGCTACGTCAGTTCTGGCGTCCGCTCCTCGAGTCGTCGCTCGCGCAGCAGCACGGGCTGATCGTGGACGTCCGCTCCGAGGGGTACGCGCACCTCGGCCCGGCGCCGGTCCGGGAGGACAGCGTCTTCGTTCGCGTCGTCACGGTCGGAGGCGACGGACGACGTCGCGCCCTCAACCACTTCAACAAGACGGCGAAGGGCGCGTTCACGCGGGCGGTGCTCGAGTCCCGTCCGACGGTGGAATCGGTCGACGAGCTGATCGACTGGGCGCGGACCGCCGGATTCGGGCTCGACGCCGCTGCGGGCGCTGACCCCGCGACCGGCATGCGCGAGCTGGAGCTCCTGGCCTGAGCCTGATCAGGCGACTGTCGTGACGGGCTCCGCGGATGCGTCTCGCGGCATCCTCGCCCGGAAGCACCCCGACACGTGGTCGTCCACCATGCCCGCAGCCTGCATGAGCGCGTACATCGTGGTCGGCCCGACGAACCGGAAGCCGAGCCGGCGGAGCTCCTTGCTCATCGCAACGGACTCGGGCGTCGTGGCGGGAACCTCCGCGAACGACCGCGGCGCCGTGTCGCGAGGCGGGGGAGCGAAGCTCCACAGGAGTTCGTCGAGAGGGACATCCAGGGCGAGGGTGGCCCTGGCGTTCTGGATGGCGGCCTCGATCTTGCCCCGATGGCGGATGATGCGGGCGTCGGTCAGCAGCCGCTCGACGTCGGCCTCGGTCATCGCGGCGACCTGATCGACGTCGAACCCGTGGAAGACCTCGCGGAACGCGGGGCGCCGGCGGAGGATGGTGATCCACGACAGCCCCGCCTGGAACCCCTCGAGGCAGACCTTCTCGTAGAGGCGCACCGGATCGTGCTGTGGCATGCCCCATTCCTCGTCGTGGTACCGGCGGTATTCGGGATCGTTCGCGCCCCAGGCGCAGCGGGGGAGGCCGTCGTCACCGATCACGACGTCGGCGGATGGGATGACGGTCACGCGGCGAAGCCGATGCGTTCGTGTCCGAGCAGCCAGAGCTTGGTCGGGATGCCGTCGCCGCCGGAGTAGCCGGTGATACGTCCGTCGGACGCGAGCACCCGATGGCATCCGACGATGATGGGCACCGGGTTGGCACCGACGGCGCCGCCGATCGCACGGGCCGACCCGGGCTTGCCGACGGCCGTGGCCAGCGCGCCGTACGAGATGGCCTCGCCCCACTGGAGCCGCTCGAGCTCGGCCCAGACGGCGTGCTGGAACGCCGTGCCCGAAAGGCGGACGGGGACGTCGAAGTCGGTGCGCGCGCCGGCGAAGTACTCGAGGAGCTGCGATCGGGCGTCGTCGAGCACCGGATTGGAGCGCTCGGGCTCGCCGTCGTGGGGGAGCGCGCCATCGCGCTCGATGGCGACGCCGGTCAGCGCATCGTCATCGCCGACGAGCTCGATGCGCCCGATGGGGCTGTCGAGACGGGTGAGGTACACGTTGGTCATGGTTCGAGCGTAGCCGCGGCATCCGACATCGACTCGCGGGAATCGGACATCGCGGATCGCGCCCGACCGGGTCGGCTGGGGAGGACGAGTCGAGAGCCGAGGACCGTGCGCGAATAGGCTGGAGCGATGACGGATCTCGAGTACCGCTCCCTCGGCCGGTCGGGCCTCCGCGTCTCGACCGTGGGGCTCGGCGGCAACAACTTCGGTCGGGTGGGCACCGCCACGGAAGGCCAGGAGGGCACGGACGCCGTGGTGGCCGCGGCGCTCGACGTCGGCGTCAACCTCATCGACACCGCCGACATCTACGGCCGCGAGTACGGACTCGGCGAAACCCTCCTGGGTTGGGCGCTGCGCGGGCGCCGCGACGAGGTCGTCATCGCGACGAAGTTCGGGCACTCGAGCCTGCCGTCGCCCCTCCCGGCGTGGGGAGCACGGGGCTCGCGCCGCTACATCCGCCTCGCCGTCGAGGGGTCGCTCCGGCGGTTGCAGACCGACTGGATCGACCTGTACCAGCTGCACACGCCCGACCCTGCGACGCCGATCGACGAGACCATCGCGGCACTCGATGACCTCGTGCGCGCCGGCAAGGTGCGCTACCTCGGCCACTCCAACCTGAGCGGCTGGCAGATCGCGGAGGCGGAATACGTCGCGCGCGAGCTGGGCGCCGCACGCTTCATCTCCGCGCAGAACGAGTACAACCTGCTGGCGCGGGGCGTCGAGGCCGAGGTCCTCCCGGCCGTCCGGCACCTGGGGCTCGGCTTCCTGCCGTACTTCCCCCTGCAGAACGGCCTGCTCACCGGAAAGTTCCGGCGCGACGACCAGCCCGCCGACACCCGCATCATGCGTCAGCGCCGTCACCTCGTCGACGACGCGCCATGGGACGTGCTCGACCGATACCGCGACTTCGCCGACGCACGCGGCATCAGCATGCTCGAGGCCACGTTCGGATGGCTGCTCGCTCAGCCGTCGCTCACGAGCGTGATCGCCGGCACCACGCGGCCAGAGCAGATCCGGCAGAACGCGGCCGCCGGTGTCGCCTGGCGGCCGACCGACGCCGATCTCGACGAGGTCTCCCGGATCTTCGCCGCGGGTTGAGTCCTCCTCCCCAGGCCTCGCCCTGCTGAGGGCCACCGATACGGAAGTGGCGCCGGGGTGCGAGGGATGCCGCGGGCGCCATGCTCACCGCATGACCACCATCATCCGTGCCACCGGTGCCCACGACCTGCTGGCCATCGTGCCCACCCTTGCCGGGTTCATCCCCGAACGCTCGATCGTCTGCGTGGCCTTCCGCGGCACGCGCTCGGCCGGCGTCCTCCGTCACGACCTCCCTCGGCGCGCGGCCGAGCGGCAGGCGGTCGTCAGCGCCATCATCGGCACGCTCTGTCGGATGCCGGGCGTCGATGCCGTCGTGCCGATCGCGTACACCGACGCGACCTTCGGCGCGACCCGCCGGTTCCCCGAACGCGCGCTCCTGTCGCTGCTGGTCCGGCGCATCGAGCAGGCCGGATTCGTGGTGCGGGACGCCCTCTGCCACGGCGCCGACGCCTGGGGGTCGCTTCTCGATCCCGCGACGCCCGCCAACGGGCATCCGGTCGCGATGATCGACGAGAGCAGCGCACTGAGCCGGGTTCCGGGCGACGCCCGCTCGATCGGCGGCGTGGCCGACTCCAGTCGCCTGCCGACGCCCGACGACGCCACCTCCCGCGCGATCGCCGAGCACCTCGCCCGATTCGACGACCTCGAGCGAGGCGATGCGGCGCTCGCCGAACTCGGCGCCGAGGCGGACCCGCTGGAGCTCGTCGAGGCCCTGCTCGAGGGCGAGCCCGGCGATCAGCCCGAACGCCGCATCGCGTGGTTCCTCCACCTGGCGCGGCGACCGGGCATCCGCGATGCGATGATGCTGCAGTTCGGATTCGGGCCGGTGGTCGGCGAGACGGCCCTGGACGACGCCTTCGAGACCGCCGCGGTGGCGGAGCGCACGGGAGAGACCGTCGACCAGGTCGTCCGTCGGCGGCACGCCGACGACCCTGGCGAGACGGTCTCCGACCTGCTCGCGCGGCTCCTGCTCGGGCAGACTTCCATCAGGCCCGATGCCGACCGGGTGCGCCGGGCACTCGATGTGGTGCGGTGCGCCGCAGCTCATGCGCCCGACGGCCACCGCGGGCCGCCGCTGTGCGTTGCGGCCTGGCTGGCGTGGGCACTCGGCATGGGATCGGCGGCCGGAGCGCTGCTCGAGCAGGCGATCTCGGCGGAACCCGACCTCTCGATGGCGGGGCTGCTCGCGTCGTTCATCGGCAGTGGCGCGCTCCCCGAGTGGGCATTCTCCCGACCCGGGTCGGATGTCAGTGGCCGGTGAGCGGACCCAGCAGCCGCGCGGCGACGGATGGCCGCTTCGTCACCCGTTCCTCGACGTCGGCGAGTTGCATGCCGAGCACGCCGAGGTTCGCGCCCGCGAAGCGGAGCGGCTCCGGCTCCCACAGGGGCGAACGGTGGTTCGCCCACGGGAGGGCGGTCAGCGCGGTGGAGCGCTCGAGCACGAGGTCGGCGAGCGTGCGGCCCGCCAGATTGGTCGTCGAGAGCCCATCGCCCACGTATCCGCCCGCGAAGCCGACCCCCGTCCTCGGGTTGTAGCTCGCGGTCGCGTGCCAGTCCCTCGCGATGCCGAGCGGACCACCCCAGCGGTGCGTGATCCGCGCGTCGCCCAACGCCGGGAAGAGCTCGCGCAGGGCACGGTGCAGGTGCGAGAAGACGTCGTCGACCCGCTCGTACGCCGGATCTACCGCGCTTCCCCAGTGATACCGGGCGCCACGACCACCGAACGCGAATCGATTGTCGGCCGTGCGCTGACCGTAGATCAGGAGGTGCCGGTAGTCGCTGAACGTCTGGCCGTGCGCGATCCCGATCTCGCTCCAGACCTCGTCGGGGAGTGGTTCGGTCGCGATCATCAGCGAGTAGATCGGGAGGATGCGCCGCCGAACGCGCGGCAGTTGCGAGCCGTAGCCCTCGAGGGCGATGATGACCCGGCGCGCCGAGACGGTCCCGTGCGCACCCGAGTCGACGGCATGGAATCGCACCTTCCCGGCGGCCCAATCGAGCACCTCCGTCCGCTCGAAGATCGCGACGCCGAGCGCCTCGACCACGCGGGCGAGCCCTCGCACCAGCTTCGCCGGGTGCAGCCGTGCGCACGCGGGATCGAACCCGGCGCTCGGGGAGGCCCCGTCGATTCCCGAGGCGCCGAAGCGCCCCGAGACCGCCGCGTCGTCCCAGTACTCGAGGCGATCGACACCGAACCGACGTGCCTCGCCGACGTCGGCGATGGCGGCTGCCCGCTGCACGTCGTTCCGCGCGAAGACCACCGTGCCGCCACGTTCGTAGTCGCACTCGATGCCCTCGGCTCGGGTGACGCGACCGACTTCCTCGACGGTGTCGATCATCGCGCGCCGCATGGCGACGGCCGCATCGAACCCGTGCTCGCGTTCCAGGGACGCTGCCGAGCGGGGGAACAGCGCCGAGCACCATCCGCCGTTCCGGCCCGACGCGCCGTAGCCGGCGATCTCGCGCTCGAGGACGGCGATCCGCAGCCGGGGTTCCGCCTTCGCGAGTGCGTACGCCGTCCACAAGGCCGTCAGCCCTCCGCCGACGATGCAGACGTCGAACGAGGCATCCGACGTCAGGGCGGCCCGGGGAGCCAGGTCGTCCGTGCCCGAGAGGACGACATCGTCGAGCCAGAAGCTCGCCTGCCGATACGTCGCCTCGCTGCCGTCCGTCGCGCGACGGAGCGACGCCATCAGAGCCGGTTCGAGGCTTCGGTGAGCACCCCTCGCAGGATCTGCTCGATCTCCTGGAACTCGGGCACGCCGATGGTGAGCGGCGGCGCGAGCTGGATCACGGGGTCTCCGCGGTCGTCGGCCCGGCAGTACAGGCCGGCGTCGAACAGGGCCTTCGAGAGGAACCCGCGCAGCAGCCGCTCGGATTCGTCGTCGTCGAAGGTCTCGCGAGTGGCCTTGTCCTTCACGAGCTCGATGCCGAAGAAGTACCCGTCGCCGCGCACGTCGCCCACGATCGGCAGGTCGAGGAGCTTCTCGAGCTCGGCACGGAACAGGGGGGAGTTCTCGCGCACGCGCTCGTTCAGCCCCTCCTCCTCGAAGATGTCGAGGTTCTCGAGGGCGACGGCGGCCGACACGGGATGACCGCCGAAGGTGTAGCCGTGGTAGAACGAGGTCGTCCCGGTGGCGAAGGGCTCGTAGATCTTCTCCGAGACGATCGTCGCGCCGATGGGGGAGTACCCCGACGTCATGCCCTTGGCGCACGTGATCATGTCGGGCACGTAGCCGTAGGCATCACAGGCGAACATGTGCCCGATGCGACCGAATGCGCAGATCACCTCGTCGGAGACGAGCAGCACATCGTACTGGTCGCAGATCTCGCGCACGCGCTGGAAGTATCCGGGCGGCGGCGGGAAGCATCCGCCGGAGTTCTGCACCGGCTCGAGGAAGACCGCCGCCACCGTCTCGGGACCCTCGAAGAGGATCATCTCCTCGATCCGGTTCGCGGCCCAGACGCCGAACGCCTCGAGGTCCTCGGACGGCGCGCCAACCTCTGCAGCCCGGTAGAAGTTCGTGTTCGGCACCCGGAACCCGCCCGGCGTGAGCGGTTCGAACATCGCCTTCATGGCGGGGATGCCGGTGATCGCGAGCGCTCCCTGGGGTGTGCCGTGGTAGGCCACGGCGCGCGAGATCACCTTGTGCTTGGTGGGCTGGCCCTTCAGCTTCCAGTAGTACTTCGCCAGCTTGAACGCCGTCTCGACCGCCTCGCCGCCGCCCGTCGAGAAGAAGACGCGGTTGAGGTCCCCGGGTGCGTAGTCCGCCAGCCGGTCGGCGAGCTCGATCGCCGAGGGATGCGCGTACGACCAGATCGGGAAGAACGCGAGCTGCTCGGCCTGCTTGGCGGCGACCTCGGCGAGGCGCCGGCGTCCGTGGCCGGCGTTCACGACGAAGAGGCCCGAGAGGCCGTCGAAGTACTTGCGGCCCTCCACATCGAAGATGTGATGGCCCTCGCCGCGGGTGATGATCGGCACTCCCGACGTCGCCATCGTGGACTGCCGGGAGAAGTGCATCCAGAGGTGGTCCTTGGCCTTCTGCTGCAGGTCCGCGTTGTCGTAGCGCACGTCGAGGCTCGTCGGTGAGTCGAGGGTGGTCATGGCTGTCCTCCTGGTTCGGGTCGCCCGCTCAGCGGGTGCCCCAGTTGTAGAACTGCTTCTGCAGCTTCAGGTATACGAAGGTCTCGGTGCTCTGCACGCCGGGCAGGTTGCGGATGCGCGAGTTCAGCAGGTTGATGAGTTCCTCGTCGTTCTCGCAGACCACCTCGGCGAGCAGGTCGAAGCTGCCGGCCGTGAGCACGACGTAGTCGAGCTCGGGGATCTCGGCGAGCTGCTCGGCGAGTTCTCGGGTGTCGCCGCCGGCGCGGATGCCGATCATGGCCTGCCGGGTGAAGCCCAACTGCATCGGATCGGTCACGGCGACGATCTGCATGACGCCCGATTCGGTGAGCCGCTGCACGCGCTGACGGACCGCGGCCTCCGACAGGCCGACCGCCTTGCCGATGTCGGCGTACGACCGCCGGCCGTCGGCCTGGAGCTGCTCGATGATCGCCTTGGAGACGTCGTCGAGGTGCACCGGCCGCAGCTGCGCCGAACGCGCGGAGTTCGTCATGCGTCGATCATGTCAGCGACGGATGCCGCTGGCAAGCGATTCCGTCGAAACCAGCGCGGTTCGCAACTGATTCCATACAATGCCATCTCCTATGTGGTGGATCCCACGGGATGAGTCCTTCGGGGACGTGTCGTGGCGCACGATGCCAGACTGGTCCACATGGTGGTCGGATCCGTCACGAGCGCGGCGGTGCCGGGCGCGCCCGCATGGGACATCGTCGTCGGCGACCGCTTCATCGCCGCGATCGCCGCGCCGGCGCCCGACGCGGCGACCACGGCCCTGGCGGCGGCAGCTGCCGACGAGACGGTGACCATCGAGGCCCTCGTCGGCCTGGTCCCGCTCGGCGGCGCCGACGCGGTGGAGTCCTTCGGCATCGTCTGGTGGCCGGGCGACTCGCCCGCCGAGGTGACGGCCGTCGTGCGCGGCGACGCCGTCGTCGACCTCACGTCGCCCGGCGGCACGAGGCGGTTCGACGCGCGCGACATCCGTCCCTGGCACCTCGCCGACTTCGACGCCGTGATCGCGATCCGCATCGTCGGGGCGGATGCGCCGCTCGATCACCTCGGCGAGACGAACGACGTGGTGGCGCACGCGCGCGCCAGCCTGCGCGCCTCGGCCCTCGAGTGGAACTCGCCCGCCGCGCCCCGGCGACCCCGGGCATCCGCCGCCGATGCCGACACCATCCTCATGGGCCGCGCACGGCCCGTCGCCGGCGCGGCCGGGCCGAACGCCGACGCTGAGCCCGGTACGCCCCTGGACTCGGCCGACACGATCCTCACTCCACGCCGGTCATCCGGTGCCGGCAGCCCGGTCCCCTCCGGACACGCGGCGGGTGCGCCCGTCACCGAGTCGCAACCGTCGTCGGCGGTGGATGCGCCCCAGCGGACGTCGACCGTGCCGTTCGTCGCCGAGGGGATACCCACGGCACCCGCGCCACCACCGCCGACCCTGGCCATCCCGGCGTTCCGGATCGGCGACGGCCGGCCGCATCCCATCGCCGGCCCGGTGCTCATCGGGCGCCGCCCGCTGGCGCCGCGCATTCCCGCGGCCGGAGCCCCGCCGGAGCTCGTGACCGTCTCCTCCCCGCGCGGTGCGGTCTCGGCCACGCACCTCGAGCTCCGGGTGGAGGGCACCCGCGTCGTCGCGACCGACCTGCGGTCGACGAACGGCACCACCGTGCACGGCAGGTCGGGCACGCGTCGCCTGCGCGCCGGCGAATCGATCGTCGTGGCACCGGGCACGCGACTCGACCTCGGAGACGATACGATCGTCGAGATCCTCCCAGCCCCCGTCGTTCCCCCCTCGAGCGAACCGAGCAGACAGCAGGCAGCGCCGTGACGCAGATCGGCAACGGAAACGCCAAGCACCGCATCACGCTGCCCGACGGCACCGAGGTGACGATCGCGTGGGCCGCCGTGACCGACACCGGCCTGCGACGCGAGGTCAACGAGGACAGCTTCGTGGCGCAGGCGCCCATCTTCGCGGTGGCCGACGGCATGGGCGGCCATGCCGCCGGCGACTTCGCGAGCGCCGCGGTCGTGACCCGCCTGGCCGAGCACGGCGGGCGCCTCACGATGGGCACGCCCGAGATCGACTCGGCCCTTCGTCTCGCCGTGCAGGACATGGGCCGGGGCGCCGGCGTCACCGATGAGGGCAGCGGCACCACGGTGACCGGCGCGGCCCTCGGGGCCATCTCCGACGAGCCGGCGTGGATCGTCTTCAACATCGGCGACTCCCGCGTCTATCGCCTCGTCGGCGGCGTGCTCGAGCAGCTCACCGTCGACCACTCGATCGTGCAGGAACTCGTCGACGCCGGCCAGATCACGCGCGAGGAGGCCGACACCCACCCGCA
Organism: Agromyces sp. P2_B3; assembly: GCF_056404815.1. Lineage (NCBI taxonomy): Bacteria > Bacillati > Actinomycetota > Actinomycetes > Micrococcales > Microbacteriaceae > Agromyces > Agromyces sp. P2_B3. The sequence continues at coordinate 460,402 of NZ_JBFUDH010000002.1, forward strand.
TTCGAACGTCATCACGCGGGCCGTCGGGTTCCACGAGGCGCCGATTCCCGACTACCGCGCGATCGCCGTGGAGGAGGGCATGCGCCTCCTGATCTGCTCCGACGGGCTGACCAAGGAGCTGACCGCCTACGGCATCCGCCACTTCCTCGTCGCGAACCAGAAGCCCGAGAAGGCCGCGCGACAGCTCGTCGAGGCCGCGCTCGGCAACGGCGGCCGCGACAACGTCACCGTCGTCGTGGTCGACGTGCTGAAGGTCGTGCGACCGGCCGGTGCGGTGTGGCGCGGTCGCGGCGACGACAGCGACCTCGACTGACGGATGCCGCGGGCCCGCGGCCTTCTGCACAACCTCAGGTGCGGCATCCGCGGCCAATCTACAATGGGGGCACCGGGCGCCCGCCGGACCTCCGAGCGCCGACGCACCCGACGCTGGGAGGAACGTGACGAGGCGCCTGCCGTCCACCCCGCCGAACCTGCCCGGGTTCGCGTTCATCAGGGTGCTCGGATCCGGCGGATTCGCCGACGTCTTCCTCTACGAGCAGAACATGCCGCGACGCCTCGTCGCCGTCAAGGTGCTCCTCGCGGAGGTCGTCAACGACGAGCTCAGGCAGATGTTCCAGGCCGAGGCGAACCTCATGGCGCAGCTGTCGTCGCACCCGTCGATCCTCACCGTCTACCAGGCGAGCGTCGCCGCCGACGGACGGCCCTACCTCGTCATGGAGTACTGCTCGTCGACCCTCGGCCAGCGGTACCGGGCCGTGCAACTGCCGCTCGCCGAGGTGCTCTCCATCGGCGTGCGCATCGCGAGCGCCGTCGAGACCGCGCACCGCCAGGGCGTGCTGCACCGCGACATCAAGCCCTCGAACATCCTCACAACGGCCTACGGACATCCCGTGCTGTCGGACTTCGGCATCGCGTCGACCCTCGGCGAGGCGGAGACCAGCGACGCGGTGGGCCTCTCCATTCCGTGGTCGGCGCCCGAGGTGCTGCACGACGACGTGTCGGGCACCGTCGCGAGCGAGGTCTGGTCGCTCGGCGCGACCGTCTACTCGCTCATCGCCGGTCGGAGCCCGTTCGAGGTGCCGGGCGGCGACAACGGCACCGCCGCCCTCATGGGGCGCATCGAGAAGGCCAAGCCCGCGCCGACGGGTCGCGTCGACGTGCCGCGCAGCCTCGAACGCGTGCTCGCACGGGCGATGTCGAAGCGGCCGCAGGACCGCCAGGCCAGCGCGCTCGAGTTCATCAGGGACCTGCAGGCGGTCGAGGAGGGGCTCGGGCTGCTGCAGACGCCGCTGGAGGTCGCCATGGACGACTGGGCGCTCGCCACGGCCGTCGACCTCGACGAGCGCACCCGCATCGGCGGGCAGCACGCCGTCGCCGACGCGAAGGGCTCCCGTCGCCGCACTCGCCGCTCGGCCCCGCGCGGCCCGGGCACCATCCTGAGGACGGACACCCGGTCGCACGACGACACGACCGGCCGCGCACGCACCGCACCGCCGACCACGAAGCGGGTCGTCTGGGGAATCTCGATCGCCGCGGCGCTCATCGTCGTGCTCGTCGGCGCCGGCGTCTTCGCCGCGGTGCAGGGGGCACGCGGCATCCCCGTCGTCACCGACGTGCACGGCACCGCCGCGGGCACCACGGTGACCTTCACCTGGGACGACCCCGGCATCGAGGGCGGTGACGCGTACGTGGTCGCCGTCGACGGCGTCGCGTCCCCCATGCAGCGGGACGCGAGCTACGTGGTGACCGTGGCAGACGGCGACCGCGTGTGCGCGACCGTCACCGTCACCCGCGACGGCAAGTCCGGTGCGCCGAGCGCGGAGCGCTGCGTCGACGTCGAGGAGGGCGTCGGATGATGCGGGTCCCGCAGCTCGGACGCCACCGGTCGGCCCTCGCCACGGTCGGGGCGGTCACCGCCGTCGTCGCCGTGGTGGCCGTCGTCGCCGTGGCCTCGGGCGGGTACGCGGCGCAGCGGATGGACCTCGGCGACGCCTCGGTCTGGGTCGTGAACGACGAAGACCAGTCGGTCGGCCGGGCCAACACCGCCATCCTGGAGCTCAACTCGGTCGTCGAGACCGGTGGATCCACGTCCGACATCCTCCAGCAGGGCGCGACGGTGCTCGTCCTCGACCAAGACCGCGCGAGCGTCGGCATCGTCGACCCCACCACGTCGAAGATCACGAAGTCCGTCGCGGTGCCCCCCGACGAGACGACCCTCGCGCTCGCCGGCGACCGGGTCGTCGTCGCGTCGGGCGGTGCGGTGTGGTCCGTGCCGGCCTCCGGGTTCGCGGACTTCGACAGCGACGCCGAACCCTCCCTGACGTTCGGAGCGGGCGCCGTGACCTCGGTCGACCCCGCGGGGGTGCTGTTCGCCTACACGCCCTCGACGGGTGACGTCGCGCGCGTCGACGCCGCCGATGAGGAGACGGTCGCCGAGCGTTGGCAGGCGCGCCCGCTCGACGGCGATCCCGAGGTGCAGATCACGTCCATCGGCGAGCGGTGGGTCGTGCTCGACGCCGATTCGCGGCGCCTCCTCCTCGACGGGCGCGAGGTCGACCTCTCGGGGGTGCTCGGCGCCACCGACGACCCGGTGCTCCAGGTTCCGGCGCTCACCGGCGATTCGGTCGCCATCGCGTTCCGGGGCGGCGTCATCAGCGTCGGCCTCGACGGCGGCGAGCCCCGGGTCGTCCGCGAGGGCGTGAACGGTGCGCCCGCCGCGCCGGTCATGCACGACGGTTGCCTCCACGCGGCCTGGGGCCGAGATGCCTGGCGCTCGTGCGCGCCGGACGATCCCGGCGACCTCACCCGGCTCGACGGTGCCGCCCCGGGCAGCGCGCTGGCCTTCGCGGTGAACGGCACCACGCTCGTCCTGAACGATCGCAAGTCCGGACGGACCTGGACCGCCGCCGACGGCTACGCGCTCATCGACAACTGGGACGAGCTCCTCGAGACCCAGCACGACGAGGAGACGATCGAGCAGAACGATCCCGAGACCGAGCCGACCGTCGAGAAGACGCAGGTTCCGCCGATCGCCGTCGACGACGAGCTCGGCGCCCGTCCCGGCCGCTCCACGCTGCTGCCCGTGCTCCTGAACGACTACGACGCGAACGGCGACGTCCTCGTCGTCGACGCCGTCGACGGCGAGATGCCGCCCGGTGCACGCCTCGACCCGGTGTCGAACAACCAGCAGCTGCAGCTGACGCTCGATCCGGCGGCATCCGGCAGCATGTCCTTCGGCTACACCGTCGGCGACGGCCGTGGCGGAACGGCGCACGCGGTGGTGGCCGTGACGGTGCGCGACCCCGAGGAGAACTCGCCGCCGAAGCAGCAGCGCGAGAACCACGCCTCGGTCGAGGCCGGCGGCCGCGTGACCACCGCGGTGCTGGGCGACTGGATCGACCCCGACGGCGACCCGTTCTTCCTCGAGTCCGCCGCGGTGGACGCGCCCGATCGCCTGTCGTCGACCGCGGAGGGCATCGTCGTCTTCGACGAGGCCGGCGGCGCCGGAGCCGCCCGCACCGTTGGGCTCGCGGTCTCCGACGGCCGCGACACCGGCAGCGGCGTCCTCACGGTCTCGGTGCGCGCACCAGGCGACGTCCCGCTCATCGCCGAGCCGTTCGTGGAGCTCGCCACGGCCGGCGAGGAGATCAAGATCGATCCGCTCCGGCACGTGCGGGGCGGATCGGGGACCTACCGACTGAGCGCGGTGCCGGCCAAGCCCGACGTGCAGGTCGTGCCCGACTTCGACGGGGGCAGCTTCCGCTTCACGAGCGCCGACGTGCGCACCCACTACCTCGAGTACTCGGTGACCGACGGCACGCAGACGGCCACGGGCCTGGTCCGGGTCGACGTCTCGGCGCCGCCCGACCGCGACACGACGCCCATCACCGTGCCGCACACGGCGTTCCTGCGCGTCAAGCAGCCGGTCGACGTCGACGTGCTCGCGACCGACATCGATCCGACGGGCGGCGTGCTCATCGTCACGGGCATCACCGACGATGCCGGCGACGAGGGGGTGCGCGTCGAGGTCGTCGACCATCGGATCCTGCGCATCACCCTCGACCGGCCGCTGGCGACCGGGTCCACGACCGTCGGATACCGAGTGAGCAACGGGCTCGCCGAAGCCGACGGCCAGGTGACGCTCGTCGAGGTGCCGCCTCCGACCCGCGCCCAGCCCCCGGTCGCCGCGCCCGACACCATCGCGGCGCGCACGGGCGACGTCATCGACATCCGCGTCCTCGACAACGACGAGCATCCCGATGCGATGCCGTTCACGCTCGCCCCCGACCTCGAAGCGAAGCCCGCCGGCGGGTTCCTGTTCGCGGCGGGCGACCGGCTGCGGTACTACGCGCCAGAGGAGGCGGGCGAGTTCCAGGCGACGTACCGCATCGTGGCGTCCGACGGGCAGACCGCGACCGCCACCGTGAGCATCTCGGTCCGCGACGCGGACCCCGAGACCAACTCCGCGCCCGTGCCGCCGTCGATCACCGCGCGCGTGATCGCGGGCGAGAAGGTCCGCATCCCCATCCCCCTCGGCGGTACCGACCCCGACGGCGACTCCGTGCAACTGCTCGGCCAGGAGTCGAACCCCGAGCGCGGCGCCGTCATCGCACGCGGCGCGGACTGGCTCGAATACCAGGCCGGCGACTACTCCCCGGGAACCGACACCTTCCAGTACTCCGTGGTCGACGCCCTCGGGGAGCGCGCCATCGGCTCCATCCGGGTCGGCATCGCCCCCAAGTTCGACGGCGCCCGGCTGCCGATCGCGGTGGCGGACGAGGTCACCGTGCGCCCCGGGCGCACCATCTCGGTGCGCGTGCTCGACAACGACTCCGATCCCGACGGGGGCTCGCTCGAGATCACGAAGCTCGAGCCGAACACCGAGGGGGCGACGGGCGAGATCGACGGCGACACGGTGCGGGTCGAGGTGCCCGACGTCGAGGGCGAGACGGCCTTCTGGTACACGATCGAGAACGACCGGCTGGGTACCGCGTCCGCCTTCCTGCGAGTCATCGCCGCCGACGACGCTCCGCTCGCACGCCCCGAGGCATCCGACACCGTGCTGAGCCTGAGCGACATCCTCGACGAGGACGTCGTCGACGTCGAGGTGCTGCGCAACGTGTTCCTCGCCGACGGCGATGCCGCCGACCTGACCGTCGGGCTCGTATCGGGCTACGACTCGGGTGCACAGGTGCGTCGCGACGGCAGCATCCGCGTGACCGTCGAGGACCGTCGCCAGATCATCCCGTTCTCCGTGAGCCACCGCGAGGATCCGAGCGTCGTCTCGTACGCGTTCATCTGGGTGCCGGGCCGCGACGACGCGCTGCCGCAGTTGCGCCGGGACGCGCCCGACGTGGAGGTGCGAAGCGGCGCGGAGGTCGTCCTCGAGCTCGACGACTACGTCATCGCCGCGTCGGGCCGTCCGGTGCGGATCGCCGACGAGGCCAGCGTGCGCGCCTCGCACAGCGACGGCACCGACCTCGTCGTCGACGAGGACACGGTGCGGTTCCGCAGCGAGACGGGCTACTTCGGCCCGGCATCGCTGTCGATGACCGTGACCGATGGCGAATCCGGCACGGATCCCGCCGGCCGCACCGGCACGATCGTCATCCCCATCGACGTGCAGCCCACCGAGGACCAGCCGCCCACGTTCGTCGGCGGGGTGATCGACTTCGAACCCGGCCAGTCGAAGACCATCGACCTCGTGAAGCTCACCACCTACCCCTACCCCGAGCACCAGGACGAGCTGGCCTTCCGCATCCTCGAGCCGCGGCCCGACGGGTTCTCGCTGTCGCTCGACGGGCAGGAGCTCACCATCTCGGCCGCCGAGGCGAGCCGGACCGAGGGCAGGCCCACCGTCTCCATCGCCGTGCGCGACGAAGCGCACGAGGGCACGGCCGGCCGCATCGAACTGCGCGTGGTGCCCTCGACTCGCCCCCTCGCCCAACCCGCCCCCGACTACGCCGTCACGGCCCGCGGCCGCACGACCACCATCGACGTGCTCGCGAACGACCGGGGTACGAACCCCTTCCCGGGCACGCCCTTGCGCGTCGTGCGGGTGACCGGGATCGGCGACGACCTGCCCGCCGGCGTGCGCGTCGTTCCGAGCGCCGACCGGTCGACGCTCACTGTCGACGTCGACCAGCGCGCCGAACCCATCAACACGACCCTGCAGTACCAGGTGGCCGACGCGACCGAGGATCCCAGCAGGTACGCCTGGGGCTCCGTCACGATCTCCGTACAGGACCGGCCGGATCCGGTGACCCAGCCGCAGGTGACCGGATTCGGCGACCGCACCCTCGACGTCGCCTTCGGGGCGGGCGGCTTCAACAACTCGCCGATCACCGGCTACGAGATCTCCCTGATCGACGCCGTCGGGGGCGAGGTGCTCGACACCTCCTCCTGCGCGGCGACGACCTGCACCGTGCCGACGCCGGGGAACGGGCAGGGCAACGCCGTGCGTGTCCGCATCCAGGCCCGCAACGACATCGGCCTCTCCGATGCGGTCGAGGCGCCGGGTCCCATCTGGTCCGACGTCATCCCGCCGCCGCCGGCGGACCTTCGCGCGCTTCCGCTCGACGGGCGCCTCCGGATCGAGTGGTCGCCGGTCGACTCGGGCGGCGGCAGCCAGGTCGGCTCCTACGTCGTGAACGTCGCCGGCGTCTCGAGCGAGGTCGACGCGGGCGCCGCCTGCACGCCCACGCTGTGCACCACCGAGTCCCAGGGCATCGCGAACGGCACGCAGGTCCCGTTCACCGTCAGCGCCCGCAACCAGGCGTACCCCGCACTCGCGGCCTGGACCGAGGCCGGGGGCACCGGCACGCCGTTCGGGTCGCCGATCGCAGGCGGCATCTCCGTGGTCGGCGACGCGGCCGCGGGCACCGTCACGGTCTCGTGGTCGCCGTTCGAGGGGAACGGCGACGCGATCGGCGGCTACTTCGTGCAGCGGCTCGCCGACGGGCAGACGGGCGTGCCCTCCGGTCCGCAGGCCTGCTCGGTCACCGCGCCCGCGCCCGGCCAGGTCCTCGCTCCTGCCAGCGGCGGCTCCGTCGCCGAGGTCGTCCAGGTCGGGTCGGATGCCTCGAGTGTGCAGTTCTCCGGCACCGTGACCGAGTCGACGCGGTACTCGTTCGTCGTCTGGGGATTCAACCGTGCCGCCTGCGTGAACACCGAGGTCGCCGGCATCGTCGTGCGCCCGGCACCGGGTGCCGTCAACAGCGTGCAGAGCGACATGTCGTGGATGAACGAGGAGACGTGGGACCGCTACATCTCGAGCGTCGACGCCGGTGCGCCTCGCCTCCAGATCGTCGCGGTCGACGGCAACGGCGCGCAGCTCGGACAGCCGACGGACTTCCGCGGGTCGGGCTGGCTCCGCGCGCTCCTCAACCGGCCGTTCGGCGAGTCCGCCCGCTTCCAGGTGCGTTCGTGCTCGCTCTGGGGCAGCTGCGGGCCGTGGTCGGCGATCATGCCGTCCAGCGCGAGCCCGTCGCTGACGTTCGCCTTGTCGAGCCGGGTGTGGGATGCGGCGTCCAAGACGTGGTCATGGGCGGCCGCCCCCGACAACTCCGGCCTGCCCGCCGCTTTCAGCTGCGGCACCGAGGACGGCCGCAACTCGCGGAACGCGCAGTCGGCGAACACCTGCCAGGTGCCCGACGCGAACGAGGCCGACCGGGTCTGGTTGGATGTTGAGGTCGCGGGTGTGACCGCCAGGTACTGGAACCGATGAGCGAGGAGCAACGATGACGATGACCCCCGAGGAGGCGACGCGCTTCGCCGCGAACCTCGACCGACTGGTCGGTGCGGTCGAGGAGGTGCTGCTCGGCAAGAACCGGGTCGTGCGCCTCGCGTTCACGGCGCTCCTCAGCGAGGGCCACCTGCTGCTCGACGACGTGCCCGGCACCGGCAAGACCTCGCTCGCTCGCGCCATGGCCCAGTCGGTCGCGGGCACCAGCAACCGGGTGCAGTTCACGCCCGACCTGCTCCCGGGCGACATCACCGGCGTCACCGTCTACGACCAGCGCAGCGGCGTGTTCGAGTTCCACCCCGGTCCGATCTTCGCGAACATCGTGCTCGCCGATGAGATCAACCGTGCCAGCCCCAAGACGCAGTCTGCGCTGCTCGAGGTGATGGAGGAGGGCCAGGTCACCGTCGATGGCCGGACGCATCCGGTGGGGCATCCGTTCATGGTCATCGCGACCCAGAACCCCGTGGAACAGGCTGGCACCTACCGGCTGCCCGAGGCGCAGCTCGACCGGTTCCTCATGCGGTCGTCCATCGGCTACCCCGATCACGCATCCACCATTCGCATCCTCGAGGGCGCCGACCAGCGGGCGCACGACCAGCGGGTGCCGTCGCAGCTGGACGCCGCCGAGATCGTCGACATGGCCGCCCTCGCGCGCACGGTGTACGTCGACCCCACCATCCACGACTACGTCTCCCGACTCGTCGACGCCACCCGCACGGCCCGCGAGGTGCGTCTCGGAGTCAGCGTCCGCGGCGCGCTCGCGCTCATCCGCGCTGCCAAGACCCACGCCGCCGGGCGCGGACGACACTACGTCGTGCCCGACGACGTCAAGGCGCTCGCCGAGCCCGTGCTCGCGCACCGCCTGATCCTCGACCCCGAGGCCGAGTTCGACGGCGTGACGACCTCGAACATGATCGCCCAGGTGCTCATCGAGACGCCGCCTCCCTCCAGCAGGCAGGCCGTGTGAGTTTCACCCAGACCCGCACGACGATCCCCGAGGAGGCCAAGACAGAGGGCCTGCTCGCGGTCGTCATCGGTCGCGTCGTCGTCGGCGTCCTCGCCGCGGCGGGGGTCGTCGCGGGCTGGGCGCGAGCCGTGCAGGGCGTCGTCACGCCGGTCGGCTGGGCGACCATCGCCGGCAGCGTGGCCGCGCTCGCCGTCGGCTACGCCTGGGGCTGGGCCGAGTTCATCGCCATCGGCTGGGGCCTCGCCCTCCTCGTCGCCGCGGCATCCGTCTGGCTGATCGGTCGCGGCGCCTCGACGATCGAGCTGACCCTGCCGACACCGCGCGTGGTCGTGGGCGAGCTCGCCGAGGCCCGGCTCGTGGCGGCGAACCCCGGACGGCGGCGGTTCGGCGGCGTGCAGCTGGAGCTGCCCGTCGGCGGCAAGGTGCTCGAGCGGGTCCTGCCCGGCCTGCCGAAGGGCGGGGCGTTCGACGAGCAGTTCCGGATTCCCACGGACCGGCGGGGCATCGTCCCGATCGGACCCGCCCGAACCGTGCGAGCCGATCCGGTGGGGCTGATGCGGCGCGAGATCGTCTGGTCGCAGACGGTCGACCTGCACGTGCACCCGCGCACCATCGCCATCGCTGCCCTCAGCTCGGGCTTCATCCGCGATCTCGAGGGCTCGCCGACGCGCGACCTCACGGCGAGCGACATTGCCTTCCACGCATTGCGCGAGTACGTCCCGGGCGACGACCGCCGATTCATCCATTGGAAGAGCTCGGCGAAGACCGGCACGTTCATGGTGCGCCAGTTCGAGGAGACGCGCAGGAGCCGGCTGATGGTCCTGCTCGACCTCGAGCCCGGCGCCTACGTGGACGACGCGGAGTTCGAACTCGCCGTGAGCGCCGCGGCCTCCGTCGGCGCTCGCGCCATCCGCGACGCGCGGACGGTGTCGTTCGTGGTGTCCGGCCGGAACCACGACGGCATCGCGTCGCGCATCAGCGGCATGCGTGAACTCCCGACCGTCTCGCGCGACCGGCTGCTCGACGCGCTCTGCGTGGTCGAGCCCGATGAGCAGGCCGTGCTGCTGCCCGACGTCGCCCGGGCCGCGGCCGAAGGACTGCCCGGGCTCTCGCTCGCGTTCCTCGTGAGCGGCACGGCCCGCGGCGTCGCGCCCCTCCGCTCGGCCGCCTCCCGCCTGCCCGGGGGTGTGGAGGCGGTGGCCGTGCAGTGCTCGCCCGAAGGCGAGGCCACCGCTCGCACCGTGGCCGGCCTGACGGTGTTCGGCATCGGCTACCTCGAGGACCTCCGGTCGATGCTCGCGAGATCGGCGTCGGTCACATGAGCACCGCACGTCGGCCGGTGCCGACGCGGCGATTCTGGTCGACCGCGATCAGCGTCGCGCTCGTGGTCGCCATGCTCACGGCGGCGATGATCCCCTGGTGGCCGGTCTACGAGAGCCCGGCATTCCTCATCGCGGCCGGTGTCGCGATCGTCGCCGGGTCGGCCATCGGGATCGGCGGCGCGACCTTCCACTGGCCCGCCTGGGCGGTCGTGATCGTCCTGTTCGGCGCCTACGCGCTCCTGGGCGTGCCCGTCGCCGTGCCGAGCCGCGCCATCGGGGGAGTGATCCCGAGCCCGCAGGGCCTCATCGAGCTCGTCGCCGGCGCAGCGCTCTCGTGGAAGCAGCTCGTCACGATCGCCGTGCCCGTCGGCTCCTACCAGGCGCTGCTCGTCCCGCCGTTCCTGCTGGGTCTCGTGGCCTCGACCTGCGCCGTGACCATCGCGCTGCGCAGCCGGAGGCCGGCAGCGGCCGTCATCCCGCCGGCGGTCCTGCTCCTCACCGGGATCGCCATGGGCGTGGTGCACGCGGCCCTCGCCGTCGAGACGGGCCTCATCTTCCTCATCACGGCCGTGGCCTGGCTCGTGCGCGTCGCGATCGCCAACCGCCGCGCCATCACGAGCGGCCGACCCGTGGAGGCGGCGCTCGCCGACGCCCGCCGTGTCCTCGGCGCGTCGGCGATCGTCGCCGTCGCGCTGATCGGCTCGGCCGCGGCATCCGTCGCACTGCCGACACCAGCGCGCAGCGTCGTTCGCGCCGAACTCCAGCCGCCGTTCGAGCCGCGCGCGCAGCAGAGCCCGCTCACCGGGTTCCGTGCGGCGTTCGAGCCCGACGTCGCCGACGACGAGATGCTGGCCGTCCGCGGCCTCCCGCCGGGGAGCGGGCTGCGCATCGCGGCCCTCGACACCTACGACGGGATCGTGTACTCGGTCGGCGGCACCGACGGCTCGGCCGAGTCCGGTCGCTTCACCCGCGTGCCGTATCGGCTCGACCAGACCGACGTCGACGGCGAGCAGACCGAGATCGAGGTGGAGGTCCTCGGCTACTCGGATGTGTGGGTGCCGGGCATCGGGCAGCTCGAGCGCATCTCCTTCGCCGGACCGCGCGCCGAGGTGCTCGCCGACGGATTCTTCTACAACGACGTGACCGGAACCGGGGCGATCAGGGCCGGCCTCACCCAGGGCGATCGCTACACGGCGAGATCGGTGACGCCCGTGCGGTCCGAAGCCCTCGCGGAGCTCGATCCGGGCACCAGCGTGCTTCCCGCCGCGCCCGACCTGCCCGACGGGTTGTCGGAGCTCCTCGACGCGTGGGCTCCCGCGTCGGAGGAACCCGGTGAACGGCTCCGTGACATCGTCGACGGGTTCCAGCGCGACGGGTTCGTGAGCCATGGGGTCGGCGACGAGCAGCCGAGCCGCTCGGGCCACGCGCTCGACCGACTGGACGAGCTCGCGAACGTTCGACCGATGCTCGGCGACGGCGAGCAGTACGCCGTCGCCGCGGCGCTGATGGCCAGGGAGATCGGCTTCCCGGCGCGCGTGGTGGTGGGATACCTCGCGTCACCGGATGCCGCTGCAGCCGACGCGCCTGCCGATGACGACGGCACCGTGGTGTTCCGCAGTCGCGACCGACAGGCGTGGATCGAGATCCAGACCTCGGATGGCGCATGGGTCCCCGTCAACCCGAACCCCGACGTGCGCGACATCCCCGAGCGCGAACCCGACCAGCCGACGGTCGTCTCACGGCCCCAGTCGGCCCTGCCGCCACCGGCCGAGCGCACGCCCGTGGAGGAGCTCGACTCGGACCCCGACCTCTCCCTGGACGAGCCTGATGACGGCGCCGAGCCGTGGGTCGCCGCGCTGCTGGCCGGACTCACGATCGCCGGGTTCGTGGCGCTGGGACTCGCCCTGCTGATCAGCCCGTTCCTCGCCGTCATCGTCGCCAAGATCCGGCGACGCCGGGTGCGCCGCCGTGCACCGACGCCCGTGGAGCGCATCGAGGGCGGCTGGCAGGAGTTCGCGGACACCGCGGCCGACTACGGCTACCCGATCCGGCCGAACACGACCCGTGCCGAGCAGGCCGCCACGGTCGGCGGACTGGCACCGCTCGTGCTGGCCTCCGTCGTGGATCGTGCGGTGTTCGCGCCCGACGGTCCGACCGACGGAGACGACGAGCGCGTGTGGGACGTGGTCGACGAGCTCCAGGAACGACTCGGCGCGCCCCGCAGCCGCCTCGAGCGACTCCGGGCGGCGATCTCCCTCACCTCGCTCGGCGGGTACGCTGTCACGCGGAGAGGAGCCAAGCCGTGACGTGTGCGATCTGCGGGGCGGAGCTCCCCGAGGGGGCGATGTTCTGCGGCGACTGCGGCAGCTCCACCAGCGCCACACCCGAGTCGCGTCGTCGATCCGACCCGCGTCCCGGTGATACCACGGCGATCGAGCGCCCTGCACGGCGCAACAGCGGCGTCATCAGCATCCCGGTGGACGGATTCCGGGCAGCGTCGGCGATATCCGGGCCGGACGCGCCCACCGCCGACAGCGCGGTCGAAGACGTCGAGGCGATCGCGGCTCCGACCTTCGTGCTGGCGTTCAGCACCGGCGAGACGCGCATGGTCTTCGGCACCGGGCTCATCGGTCGCAAACCTCTGCCGCAACCGGGGGAGCGGTTCGACCATCTCGTGCAGATCGCCGATGGTTCGCTCTCCGTCTCGAAGACCCATCTCGAGTTCGGCGAGCACGAGGGGGTGCTCTGGATCGCCGATCGGTTCTCAGGCAACGGCACGATCGTGCGTCGTCCCGACGACGGGGCCGTGAGGTGCGAGCCCGGACGGCGATACCTCGTGCCCCGGGGCAGCCGGGTCGAGCTCGCCGAGCAGTCGTTCGTCGTGGCCTGATCACGCCCCCGGGGCGGTCCAGGCCGCCGCAGGCGGCTCCGAGCACTCGTCCTCGACAGGTGAGCGGATGCCGCGAGCGCGGCTTCACACGGCCGAGGGGCTCGCTCCCGCGCTCGGGGATGATCGGATCACGGGGTGGACGCACCGCCGAACGACACCGCCGCTCTGCTCCCGGAGCACGCCCACGTCACCCCACTGGCCCTGCCGGCGCATCCGCCGCCGCCCACCTCACCGGGCTTCCCGTGGATCGCCTCGGTCGCCCCGATCGCGGGTGCCGCCATGCTCTGGGCGATCACGGGATCCGCCCTCTCCCTGGCGTTCGCAGCGCTGGGTCCCGTCGCCGCAATCGCCTCGCTCGTCGACGCGCGGCGACACGCTCGCCGGGCGACGAGGCGGGCCGCGGTCGACCGCGCGGCGGCGATCGACGAGCTGAGAGCGGCCGTGGCGGCACGGCACGAGCTGGAACGAGCCGTCGCGTGGCATCGGGCCACCCCGTCCCGTCGGATCACGGAGGACGTCCGCCCGTTCGAGTGGCGCGAGGGGCCACCCGGCTTCGTCCTCGTCGGCAGCGGCGGCGCGCAGAGCTCGCTCCGCATCGACGGCACGGCGGTCGACGACGGCGATCGTGAGCTCCTCGCGCTCGCGGCTCGGCTCGATCGCGCGCCGGTCCACGTTCCCGTCGACGGGGGGATCGGCATCGTCGGCCCCTCGCCGCTCGCGCATGCCCTCGCTCGTGCCCTCGTCGTGCAGCTTGCCCATCGCTGCCGTCCCGACACCACGCACATCGCCGTCCCCGAAGGTGACGCGTGGGATTGGGCGTCGCGCCTCCCGCATCGGGGCGGCGACGCCCGGGTACGCGTCGTCGACCTCATCGACGGCCGTCGGGACATCGGGGCACCCCGAAGCGACGCGGAGGTGCAGATCGTGCTCGCTCGGACGCTCGAGGAGTTGCCGCCGGGCCTCGCGACCGTGCTCCTCGTGCACGGCCCGGGCAGGGCGACCGTCGACCGGCGGGGCGATGCCGCTCCCCGACGGGCCGTCGTACCCGAACTGCTCGGCATGTCCGAAGCCGGCGCCTGGGCCGCACGCGTGCAAGCGGTCGCCGCGCGGGACGGGTTCGGCGCGGCGACCGCCCTTCCTGACCGCATCGAGCTGCAGCGACTCGGTCGCGCGACAGGGGTCGCCCGCTCGAGGAGCACGCTCCGCGTGCCCGTCGGCGTGACGGACGCCGGCCCGCTGGAACTCGACCTCGTGGAGCGTGGGCCGCACGCCATCGTCGCCGGCACCACCGGCAGCGGCAAGAGCGAATTCCTCCTCGCGTGGATCGCGGCCATGGCGCGTGATCACCTTCCCGACGCCGTCACGTTCCTCCTCGTCGACTTCAAGGGCGGAGCCGCCTTCGAACCGGTCCGCGAGCTTCCGCACGTCGTCGGCGTGGTGACCGATCTCGATGAGGCGGAGGCCGAGCGGGCCGTGCTGAGCCTGCGCGCAGAACTCCGCCACCGCGAGTCGGTGCTCCACGCTGAGCGCGCGCGCGACATCACCGATCTCGGCGCAGCCGTGGAGCTGCCACGACTCGTGATCGTCGTCGACGAGTTCCAGGCCATGATCGAGCGGTTCCCAGAGCTCGGTGCGGTCATCGCCGACATCGCCGCCCGCGGGCGATCGCTCGGGGTGCACCTGATCCTCGCCTCCCAGCGCCCGAACGGAGTCGTCCGCGAACAGGTCACGGCGAACTGCGCGATCCGCGTCTCCCTCCGCGTGATGGACACGGCCGACAGCATCGCCGTGGTGGGCAGCCCGGCCGCCGCATCGATCGGGCCGGCCACGCCGGGCCGTGGCATCGTCGACCCCGGCGACGGTCGCGTCGTCCCCTTCCAGTCGGCGATCGCCGACCGGGTCACGGTCGACGCGATACGCGTCGCCACCCCGTCCGCCTCGCGGCCACGGCGGCCGTGGGTGGGCCCGTTGCCCCAGCGGCTCGACTCCGAGGCGCTCGCCGCCGCGTTGGTGACCGCGCCTGTTCCCGACGGATCACTGGCTCTCGGCCTCGTCGATGCGCCTGAGCGGCAACGCCACGAGATCCTCGCGTGGGCCCCGGCGCGCGACGGGCACCTCCTCGTCGTCGGAGCGCCCGGAAGCGGGCGCAGCACGGCCCTGTCCGCCATCGCGCGGGCCGCTCGCCGGGCGGGCATGCCGGTCACGATCATCGGCGGGCCGCAGAGCGTTCAGTGGGACCGCCTCTGCGATGCGGTGCAGCGGATGCGCGGGGGAGTCGCTGCGTCGGGCGAACTCGTCGTCATCGACGACCTCGATGTCGGCTTCCGCGATTGGCCGGAGGACCACCGCATCGCCGCGCTGGGGATGGTCGAGACCATGCTGAGGGAGGGTCGGGGCCGCGGTGTCGGCATCGCCGCAGCCGCAGGCTCGGCGCACCGCCTCGGCTCGGCCGCCAGGGAGCTGTTCGGGCAGACGCTGCTGCTCCGCCACGCGTCCCGGTCCGACCTCGTGCAGGCCGGCGGCGCCGGCGCGATGTGGCGAGCGGATGCGCCGACCGGTTCCGGCCAATGGCACGGACGCCGGGTGCAGGTCGTGGAGGCGCCCGTGATCCCAGGGTCACCCGCCGAATCCCTCCGACCGCTCCGGATTCGCGCCTCCGGCGTGTGTGCCGTCGTGACGGCGTTCCCCCGGGCCGACGCCCAAGCGCTCCGGGCGCTGGGATTCCACCCCGTCGTGCTCGGACCCTTCGGGGATGCGGAAGTCCGCGCGGCGATGGCGGCACCATCCGGGGCCGAAGCCTCGTGCGTCATCGTCGTCGGCGACGCCGACGCGTGGATGGGCAATTGGGCCATCGCCGCGCAGATCCGCGAGGAGGCCGACGTCGTCGTGCGCGGCGGCATGCGGGAGTTCCGGGTCTTCGGCCGGGGCGCGGCGCCGCCATCGCTGCTCGATCCCGCGACGGACGCCTGCTGGCACTCGCCGAGTGGGGGCGGCCTGCCGGCCCGGGCGGGCTGGCCACCGAGCGCGAACGACTGAATCCGTGCATGAAGCGCGCCGAACGGTACTGAAACCGCATGCGATGTTCCCAGGAATTAACGATTCGGACATGATCCGGTGAATGTTGCCAAGCAGTGTGGCAGTATCGACGGCACCCCAGCTTGTGCCCGCAACCCGAATGGAGTTCCCGTGAGCGCTCGGCCCCTTCCCGAGGACCCGATGATCCGATCCCTGATCGCGCAGGCCCGCCGCGCCCAGCTGAATCGACGCGCGTTGCTGGCCGGCGCGGGTGCGTCCGCGTCGGCGCTCGCGCTCGCGGCCTGCTCACCGGGTGGCGCGAAGGGCAAGCCGACGCCCGCCGCCGACACCTCCGACTCCGACAAGACCCTCAACTGGGCGAACTGGGCGGCCTACATCGACGAGGACGACAACGGCGACTACCCGACGCTCGTGCAGTTCACCGAGGAGACGGGCATCAAGGTCAACTACGACGTGGCCGTCGACGACAACAACACGTACTACGGCAAGGTCAAGGACCAGCTCGCGCTCGGCCAGGACATCGGCGCCGACACGGTCTGTCTCACCGACTGGATGGTCGGTCGCTGGATCCGGTTCGGATACACGCAGGCGCTCGACCACGCGAACATCCCGAACCTCGCGAACCTCACGCCCGCGCTGCAGGACCCCGACTTCGATCCCGGTCGCAAGTTCTCCGTTCCGTGGCAGGGCGGCTTCGCCGGCATCTGCTGGAACACCGAGGCGATCCCCGGCGGCTTGGCCTCGGTCGAGGACCTCTGGAACTCCGAGCTCAAGGGCCGGGTGGGCGTGCTCTCCGAGATGCGCGACACGATGGGCCTGATCATGCTGCAGAACGGCGTCGACATCGCGGGCGACTGGGGCGACGACGAGTACTCGGCGGCCATCGACATCCTCCGCGAGCAGGTCGAGAACGGCCAGGTCCGCAACATCAAGGGCAACTCCTACCTCGAGGACCTGAAGAGCGAGGACACGCTCGCGGCGATCTGCTGGTCGGGCGACATCACGGTCATCAATGCCGAGGCCGGCGACAAGTGGCAGTTCGCCATCCCGACGGCCGGCGGCACGCTGTGGAACGACAACTTCCTGGTGCCCGTCGGCTCGCCGCGCAAGACCAACGCGGAGACCCTCATCAACTACTACTACGAGCCCGAGGTGGCGGCCGAGGTCGCCGCATGGGTGAACTACATCACGCCGGTCGTCGGCGCGAAGGAGGCGGCCGCGGCGATCGATCCCGAGCTCGCCGAGAACCAGCTCATCTTCCCCGACGAGGACACGCTGTCGCAGGCGCACATCTTCCGCACCCTCACCGGCGCCGAGGAGCAGAAGTACCAGGCCGAGTTCCAGAGCATCCTCCTGGGCGCCTGAGGCCGTGGCGACGATGATGGCGATGCGCGAATTCGCCGAACGCGGCGCAGACCTCCAGCTGGTGGGCATCCAGAAGCGGTTCCCCGGCTTCACGGCGATCGAGGAGCTCGACCTCACCATCCCGGCGGGGTCGTTCTTCGCCCTGCTCGGGCCCTCGGGCTGCGGCAAGACCACGACGCTCCGGCTCGTCGCCGGCCTCGAGGAACCCACCCGTGGCCGCATCCTCATCGGCGGCACCGACGTGACCGACACCAAGTCGCACGAGCGACCCGTGAACACGGTCTTCCAGAGCTACGCGCTCTTCCCGCACATGAGCGTCATCGAGAACGTCGCGTTCGGGTTGAAGCGGCGGCGCATCGGCGACCCGCTCGGCAAGGCGCACGAGGCGCTGCGGCTCGTCGAGCTCGACCACCTCGCGCAGCGGCGGCCCCAGCAGCTCTCGGGCGGTCAGCAGCAGCGGGTGGCGCTCGCGCGCGCCATCGTGAACCGACCGGCGCTGCTGCTCCTCGACGAGCCGCTCGGCGCCCTCGACCTGAAGCTCCGGAGGCAGATGCAGCTGGAACTCAAGACCATCCAGGAGGAGGTCGGCCTGACCTTCCTGCACGTCACGCACGACCAGGAGGAGGCCATGACCATGGCCGACACGGTCGCGGTCATGAACAAGGGCGCGATCGAGCAGATGGGTGCCCCCGCCGAGCTGTACGAGCTCCCGCGCACGGTGTTCGTGGCGAACTTCCTCGGACAGTCGAACCTCTTCACGGGCGAGGTCGTGGACACCACGAGCACCGCGATCACCGTCGACGCAGGCGGCACCCGCATCGTCGTGCCCGCGGCGCGGGCCCAGCGTCACCGTGGAACGGTGACGGTCGGCGTGCGGCCCGAGAAGGTCACCCTCCACACGCAGGCGCCGGCCGCATCACCGGACCGTAACGTGGTCGGCCCCGGACGGGTGCTCGACGTGTCATTCTCCGGGGTGAGCACGCAGTACCTGGTCGACCTCGGCGCGCTCGGAACGGTGCTCGTGTTCGCCCAGAACGTCGGCTTCGGTCCGGTCGCGGCGCTCGGCTCAGACGTCTGGGTCAGCTGGGAGGTCATGCACGGGTTCGGCCTCGATGACGTGGCGGGCGAGGCGGGCCGCTTCCCGGCCGACGACTCGACGACCTCGATCGCCGCCCAGCGGCGCGAGTCGCTCGTGTCGGAGCTCGAGGAGGGCTGAGCATGGCCTTCGCAGCATTCGCGACCGCGGAGGCGCAGGCACCGGCCCAGGCTCCGAAGCGGCGCAGCCGCATCGCGCTCTTCCTGCTCCTGCCCGGCATCCTCTACCTCATCCTGTTCTTCCTGACGCCGCTCATCTCGCTCCTGCTCACGTCACTGCAGGCGCCGGCCGAATTCGGGGACATCGGCGAGTACGACTACGCGTTCAACTGGCAGAACTACGTGGACGTGGTGCAGCAGTACCTGCCGCACATCGCCCGTTCCTTCGGCTACGCCCTCGCGGCGACGGTGTTCGCGCTGCTGTTCAGCTACCCGCTCGCCTACTTCATCGGCGTGAAGGCCCGGCGCTGGCCGCTCCTGCAGAGCCTGATGCTGGTGCTCGTCATCGCGCCGTTCTTCATCAGCTTCCTGCTGCGCACCCTGGCGTGGAAGCAACTGCTCTCCGACGAGTCGTTCATCATCACCTCGCTGAAGGCGCTCTCGCTGATGGCTCCCGACGCGCACTTCACGGGCACGCCGTTCGCGGTGATCTTCGGTCTCACCTACAACTTCATCCCGTTCATGACGCTGCCGCTCTACACGACGCTGGAGCGCCTCGACACCCGCTACCTGGAGGCAGGCAGCGACCTCTACGCGAGCCCATTCGCGGTGTTCCGCAAGATCACGATCCCGCTGTCGATGCCCGGCATCGTGGCGGGCACGCTCCTCACGTTCATCCCGGCGGCCGGCGACTACGTCAACGCCAGTCGTGACTTCCTCGGCGGTCCCGACACCCAGATGATGGGCAACGTCATCGAGGCGAACTTCCTCGTGCTGCTGAACTACCCGGCGGCCGCGGCCCTGTCGATCATCCTGATGGCGGCGATCCTCGTGCTCGTCGGCATCTACGTGAAGCGTTCCGGAACGGAGGACCTGCTGTGAGCGGTGAAGTCCAGGCGGCCGCCGTGCTCGGCGGATTCTCCGAGAGCGAGCAGCAGGAGGACGCCCGAGGTCCGGTCCGTGCCCCCCGCCGCCGCCGGATCGGCCTGGGCGACTGGCTGCTGCCCGCCTACACGATCATGGCGTTCGTCTTCCTCATGATCCCGATCGCCTACACGTTCGTGTTCTCGTTCAACGACTCGATCAAGTCGAACATCTCGTGGCGGGGCTTCACCTTCGACAAGTGGCTGAACGTCTGCAACGTCGAGGGCGGCGCGGTCTGCGAGGCGTTCGCGAACAGCATCATCATCGGCCTGGTGGCGACGGTGATCGCCACCGCGCTCGGCACGGCGATCGCGATCGCGCTGGTGCGGTATCGCTTCCGCGCACGATCGGTGATCAGCCTGTTGCTGTTCCTGCCGATGGCGACTCCCGAGGTGGTGCTCGGCGCCGGGCTCGCCGCACAGTTCTTGGCGCTCGGCGTGCCCAAGGACATGACGACGATCATCCTGGCGCACACGATGTTCTGCATCAGCTTCGTGGTGGTGACGGTGAAGGCCCGGGTGTCCAGCCTCGATCCGGCGCTCGAGGAGGCCGGCCGCGACCTGTACGGCTCGCCGGCGCAGGTGTTCTGGCGCATCACGTTCCCGCTGCTCACGCCGGGCATCATCGCCGCGGCGTTGCTCTCGTTCGCGCTGAGCTTCGACGACTTCATCATCACGAACTTCAACTCGGGATCCACCTCGACGTTCCCCAAGTACATCTACATCTCCGCATCGCGCGGCATCCCGGCCGAGGCGAACGTCATCGCCTCGGCGGTCTTCCTGTTCGCGATCGTGCTCGTGGTCGCGTCCCAGATCTCGCGAGCGGCACGGGCGAAGCGGCTCGCGAAGCTCGGCTGAGCGCGCACGGCCGCTGAGGGCGCAGGGCCGCCGAGCCCGCTGTGCCGCCCAGCCCGCTGTGCCGCCCAGATGACGGATGCCGCGCCGGGCGGCCGGGCGCGGCATCCGTCGAAGCGACGATCAGATCGTGGCGCGGATCTGCCCGACCCGGCGCTCGCCGCCCATGACCCACAGGTCGAGCTCGGTCTGCACATCGTCGACCGCGGCGTCGTCGACGGCACCGGCGGCCGCGAGCAGCCGCAGGGCGATGATCGTCGAGGCCCGCGACGAGCCGTCGAGCACCTTCAGCGCCGTGGTCGTGCCGTTCGGCGCGGTCATGACCATGACACCCTCGGCGCCCACCTTCGCGAACACCCCGAGACGTTCCATCGCCACCGTGTCGGGCTGGCCGGGTCCGCCGACCGCCCACGGGTGCTCGCGCGCGGCCTCGGTCAGCGCGGCCGCCTCCCGGTAGAGGGCGAACGGCGACGAGGTGGCGGCCGTCGTGATCTTCTGGATGCCGCGCGCCAGCGCGACCAGGCTGATGGCGTGCACGGGCGCGCCGCAGCCGTCGACCGCGGTCGCAGCCGGTCGCTCACCGGTGAACCGCTCGAGCACGTCCAGGATGCGCTTCTGCAGCGGATGCTCGGGGTCGAGGTAGCCGTCGAGCGGCCACTCGTTCGCCACGCAGGCGAGCAGCATCGCAGCGTGCTTGCCGGAGCAGTTCATGTAGACGCGATCGCGCGGCGCGCCGCTTCGGATGAGCTCGTCGCGTGCGACCTGATCGGTCGGCGCCGCGGGCGGGCAGCCCAGCGTCGAGGTGGGCAGCGAGGCGCGGCCGAGGAGGCCGCGCACGAGGGCGACATGTGCGGCAGTGCCGGAGTGGCTGGCCGTCGCGATCGCCGCGTCCTCCCCGCGGAGGGACACGCCCGACGTCATGACGGCGACCGCCTGGAACGGCTTCAGGCACGACCTGGGGAAGACGGGGGTGCGGGTGTCTCCGAGGGAGCGCAGGACCTCGCCCTCGGGGGAGAGCACGACGGCGGAGCCGGCGTGCCTGGACTCGATGAAACCACTGCGCTCGATCACGGCGAGTTCGACGGCGTCGCTGACGGAGAAGGTACCGGTCACCGGGTCATCCGAGCGCCGCGAATGCGTCGTCGAGCACGCGGAGCCCGTCGTCGATCAGCTCATCGCTCACGGCGAGGCTCGGCAGGAACCGGAGCACGTTGCCGAAGGTGCCCGCGCTGAGGAACAGCACGCCGTGCTGCGCCGCGTCGGCGATGAGCGCGGAGACCGCCTCGGGATTCGGGAGCTTGGTCGTCTGCCCGGTGCCCGGCTGCACGAGCTCGATGGCGATCATCGCGCCGAGGCCGCGGATCTCGCCGATCACGTCGTAGCGCTGCGCGAGCCGCTCGAGTCCGGCCTTCAGGCGCGCCCCGATGCGCTCGGCCTCGGCGAGCAGGTGGCCTGCCTCGATGGACTCGAACACGGCGATGGCGGCGGCGCAGGCGACCGGGTTGCCGCCGAAGGTGCCGCCGAGGCCGCCCGGCTGGGACGCGTCCATGATCTCGGCGCGGCCGGTGACGGCAGCGAGCGGCAGGCCGCCCGCGATGCCCTTCGCGGAGAGCACCAGGTCGGGCTCCCATCCGAAGTGCTCGCTGGCGAAGTACCGGCCGGTGCGGGCCATGCCGCTCTGGATCTCGTCGGCGATCATGACGACGCCGTGCTCGGTGCACCAGGCCTGCAGCCTGGGCAGGAAGCCCTCGGCCGGGACCATGAAGCCGCCCTCGCCCTGGATGGGCTCCACGACGAGGCAGGCGAGGTCGGTGGCGCCGACGACCTTCTCGAGGTAGGTGATGGTGCGAGCCGCGGCATCCGCACCCGAGAGGCCGTCGCGGTAGGGGTAGGAGCTGGGCGCGTGGTACACGTCGCCGGCGAGCGGGCCATACCCCGTCGCGTACGGGTGCGCCTTGTAGTTCATGGCCATCGTGAGGTTGGTGCGGCCGTGGTAGGCGTGGTCGAGCACCGCCACGGCGCGGCGGCCGGTGAACTTGCGGGCGATCTTCACGCCGTTCTCGACGGCCTCGGCGCCCGAGTTCACGAGCACCGACTTCTTCTCCCAGTTGCCGGGGGTGTGCTCGGCGAGGAGCTCGGCCACGCGTACGTACTCCTCGTAGGGGGTGATGGTGAAGAGCGTGTGCACCACGTCCTGCAGCTGGTCGGCCGCGGCCTGCACCACGCGCTGCTCGGTGTGGCCGACGGTGGTCACGCCGATGCCGGCGCCGAAGTCGACGAACTGGTTGCCGTCGACGTCGACGAGGATCCCGCCGTTCGCGCGGTCGATGTACACGGGCAGCGCGGAGGACACGCCGGCCGACACGACCTTCGCGCGTCGGGCGTGCAGCTCCTGTGATCTCGGGCCCGGGATGGCGGTCACGACGCGGCGCTCCTGCACCACGGAGTACACCGGGGCGGACGCGGTCTCAGCGGGGATCTGGGTGTCAGTCATGATGCTCCAACCCTATCGTCGCGGCCGCCTCGGGCCGCAGCCGTCGGACGGCCTCCGACCCGTCGGATGGTGCCAGAATCGAAGGACGCGCGCCCGGCCCGGATGCCGCGGAATGCGCGCGCGACGGGAGGAACGGCATGCTCGGCGAACACCACTACGCGGTGGAGGTGGAGTGGCAGGGGGATCGGGGCGAGGGCACCTCCGGGTACCGCGCCTACGGACGCCAGCACGTCGTGCGCGCTCCCGGCAAGCTGCACGACCTCGCGGGGTCGAGCGATCGGGTCTTCCACGGCGATCGCGAGCGGTGGAACCCCGAGGAGCTCCTGCTCGCCGCCCTCAGCCAGTGCCACATGCTCTCGTACCTGCACGTCGCGACGCGTCACGGCGTGGTGGTGCGCGAGTACACGGATGCCGCGACGGGAACCATGATCGAGGACGGCCGTGGTGGCGGCGCGTTCAGCGAGGCCACGCTGCATCCGCGGGTCGTGGTGGCGGATGCCTCGATGCTGGCCCTCGCCGACGAGATCCACGCCGAGGCGGCCGACCTGTGCTTCATCGCGGCATCCGTCGCCTTTCCGGTGCATCACCGGCCGACGGCGGTCGTCGCGGACTGAGGTCAGCCCGCCGCGGCAGGCACCACCGGTTCGACGGCCGGGCAGGGGTGGCCGCCGACGAGGCGCGAGCACGGGGGGAAGAACGGCGGCAGCCGCTCGGCCTCGGGGTCGCCGAACCAGCGGTGCCAGATGCGCCAGAAGTTCAGGTTGCCGAACGCCGAGCACCCGTCGCCCGTGTCGGGGTCGGCGAGCGTCGCGTCGCTCGGCTGGTACGGCGTGTAGTTGTAGAGGTTCGCGGTGGCCTGGTTGCGGATCTCGACGGGTGCGGCGCCGCACTCCGCGTTCGGGTGGAAGCCCACGTCGACGGTGCCGATGCGGTACTGCCGGTCGGGTTCCTCCGTGTACTGCCGGAACTGCCAGGCCGCGTTGTAGACCTGGTTGAAGAAACCGAAGTACTTCGTGTCGCAGTCGGCCGTGTCGGGGCATCCGTAGCCCGTCGCCCGCTCGTAGCCGCTCACGCTCGGCCGCGTCAGCAGCGACTGCTCCTTCTGCAGGAGCACCAGCAGGGTGCGGGGGCTGATGCCGCAGGCCTCGGCGACCTTCGCGACGATGCGGCTGGCGCGTTCACGGATGCCGCCGCGGTACTCCGCGCAGTGCAGGCCGCCCACGGCGGGCTGCGTCGTCGTCGTCTGGGTGAAGTCCGCGAGGCAGCGAACGCCCTCGTCGGGCCGGCACGGCACGGACTCGAGGAAGTCCTGGATCTGCTGCTCGTCCATCGCGGTGCTGTCGTAGAACGACTCGTCGCTGACGATGAGGCCCGGGTCGAACTCGGTCGCGGGCGGCTCGGGCAGGGTCGAACGCGTCCGGGCCGGCTCGGATGGCGGTGCCTCCCCGGCAGCGGACGTGCACGCTGCGAACGCGGCCACGACGAGAGCCGCCGCGGCACAGCGGGCGGCGACCTCGGCGATGCTCATCGTGTCGACGATACCGGGCGGATCGAGGCGTCGGCTGGGAGCCGCTTCAGATGCGCTCGCGCGGCACGACGCGGTCGGCGATCTTGGCGAACGTACCCGACGGCGGCGTCTCGTTGTAGCGACCGGCGAGCTCCTGCCCGCTGAGCTCGTGGATGGCTGCCATGATCTCGTCGGTCGCGGCCCGGCGGGCGCGCCCTGAGGACGCGGGCCCGTGGCCGCTGAGGTCGAGCGGTGCGCCGAAGCGCACCGTCACGGGCCGGATGCGGGGGAGCTTCGCGCCGACGGGCTGGATCTCCTGGGTGCCGATGAGGCCGACCGGGACGACGGTGGCTCCCGTCTCGAGCGCGAGCCACGCGACGCCGGTGCGGCCGCGGTAGAGCCGGCCGTCGAGCGAGCGGGTCCCCTCGGGGTAGAGCGCGAACGCGGCGCCCGACTCGAGGATGCGGCGGCTCTGGTCGAGGGCCTCCTGCGCCTGCGCGCCGGCGCCGCGTTCGACGGCCACGGCGCCGATCGCGGAGAAGAACGTGCGCGACACCCATCCCGAGAAGCCGGTGCCGGTGAAGTAGTGGGACTTCGCGAGGAACTGCACCGGGCGCGGCGACGCCAGGGGGATCACGATGCTGTCGACGAAGGAGAGGTGATTGCTCGCGAAGATGACCGCGCCGCGCTTGGGCACGTGCTCGGTCCCGGTGATCGTGGGGCGGTACACGAGGCGCACGAGCGGACGGAGGAAGCCGCGGACGATCGGGTAGAGCGGGCCTTGGCGCACGGTCGCTGCGGGTACGGCGTCGGCCTCGATCTCGCTCACCGTACGACCTTAGGCCGTCGGGCATGCCGGGGCCGGTATATGGGCGCGCCCGATTCGGCGCCCCAGGACCTCACGACGGAGCCCGGATGCGCGAGGATAAGGGCATGGACCTTCCCGCGGACGGCGAGCTCATCGAGCTCGAGGCCGCCGGCGCGCGCGTGTTCGTCCTCGGCGGCGGTCGTCGGCTGCCCGCTGCCGACGCCGTCCTGCGCGGGCTCATCGCCGACGCGTCGGGCGTGCCGGCCGACGACGTCGAACTCGAGCACGCCTGCGGCGTCTGCGGAGCGAGGCACGGTCGCGTGAGCGTGCCCTATCCGCTCACTCCGTCGGGCGCGTCGTGGTACGCCGACGTGGCGGTGTCGGGTGATGCGATCGTCGCGGCAGCGGCCACGCGGCATCCGCTCGGCGTGGGCATGGAGGTGGCCACGCTCGACGCGGGCTCGGTGATCGACGAGGCGGCGTTCCACTCGACTGAGCGCGCCGCGCTCGACGAGCTCGATCCCGCTCGTCGGGCGCTCGTGCGTGCGACGCTCTGGGCGCGCAAGACCGCGTTGCTCCGCGCGGTCGGCCACACCGACTTCATCGAGCCGTCCAGGCTCGCCCTGTCGATCCCCGGCGACGACGGCGGCACCGGCAGCATCGTGCGGAGCGTGCCCGAGTTCGGCTCGGGGTGGCGCAAGGTGCGCTTCCACGACGTGCCGGTGCCCGGCAACCGCGCCGCGTCGGTGGCCGTCATCGCCTGAGCGGCCCGTCATCGCCTGAGCAGTACGATCGACGGTCCGACCGGCCCCTATCCCGGTCGTCGCCCTACAGTGGGAACGTGCGCAGCGTCATCATCCTCGGCTCATCCGGTTCGATCGGCACCCAGGCGCTCGACGTCATCCGGGCGAACCCGCGACGGTTCGAGGTCGTGGGCCTCGCGGTCGGGTCGAACCGGGCGCTGCTCGAGCAGCAGGCGGCGGACTTCGGCGTCGAGCACACGGCGGTCGGGATCGACGAGGCCGTGCAGCTCGTGCGCGACGTGGACGCCGACGTCGTGCTGAACGGCATCACCGGATCGGTCGGCCTGGCGCCGACCCTCGCCGTGCTCGAGCGCGGCACGACACTGGCGCTCGCGAACAAGGAGTCCCTGATCGTCGGCGGCGACCTCGTTACGCGCATCGCCGCGCCGGGCCAGATCGTGCCCGTCGACTCCGAGCACTCCGCCATCGCCCAGGCGCTGCGATCGGGCACCGACGACGAGGTGCGCCGGCTGGTGCTGACGGCGTCGGGCGGTCCCTTCCGCGGACGGACTCGCGCCGAGCTGGCCGACGTCACGCCGGCCCAGGCGCTCGCCCACCCCACGTGGGACATGGGGCTCGTCGTGACCACCAACTCGGCGACCCTCGTGAACAAGGGCCTCGAGGTCATCGAGGCGCACCTGCTCTTCGACGTCGAGTACGACCGCATCGACGTGGTCGTGCACCCGCAGTCGATCGTGCACTCCATGGTCGAGTTCATCGACGGCTCGACGATCGCGCAGGCCTCGCCGCCCGACATGCGCCTGCCGATCTCACTCGGCCTCGACTGGCCCGATCGCGTCGGCGGCGTCGGTCGCCCGCTCGACTGGACGACCGCGACGAGCTGGACGTTCGAGCCGCTCGACGCCACGGCGTTCCCCGCCGTCGCCCTCGCCAAGCAGGTGGGCCGCGCGGGGGGCGAGTACCCGGCCGTCTTCAACGCCGCGAACGAGGAAGCGGTCGCCGCCTTCCACGCCGGCCGCATCGGCTTCCTCGACATCGTCGACACGGTCCGCGACGTGGTCGACGCGCACGAGGCGTCCTCCGACCGGCTCACGGTCGAGTCCCTCGCCGAGGCCGAACGCGCGGCGCGCCGCGCGGCGCAGGCGCACATCGCCCGAGTGGCCCGCTGAGGCGGATGCCGCGGGCTCGCGGCATCCGCTTCTCACAGCCGAACGACAGCGGGCACCAAGCCGGCGGCAGTACGCTCGGGGCGTGGATTCCGTGCTTCCCTTCATCCTGGGCGTCGTCATCATCGTCGTCGGCCTCGCCCTGTCGATCGGGCTGCACGAGATCGGGCACCTCGTGCCTGCCAAGCTCTTCGGCGTCAAGGTGACCCAGTACATGATCGGGTTCGGGCCGACGATCTGGTCGCGGCGTCGTGGTGAGACCGAGTACGGCGTCAAGGCCATCCCGCTCGGCGGCTACATCGCGATGATCGGCATGTTCCCGCCGGGCAAGGGCGAACGGGTGCAGGAGGACTCGACGGGCTTCTTCCGCGGCCTCGTGCAGGACGCCCGCGACTCGAGCATGGAGTCGATCACGGCCGGCGATGAGGATCGCGCCTTCTACCGGCTGCCCGTCTGGAAGCGCATCATCATCATGTTCGGCGGGCCGTTCATGAACCTGGTGCTCGCGGTGCTGCTCTTCGGAGTGCTGCTCATGGGCTTCGGCGTCGCGCAGGCCTCGACCACCGTCGGCTCGGTCTCGGCGTGCGCGCTGCCCGCGACGAGCGAACGGCAGACCTGCGAGTCCGGCGATCCGGCGGCGCCCGGTGCGGCTGCGGGCATCGCGCCGGGCGACCGCATCGTCTCGGTCGCGGGCCAGCCGATCGACACGTGGAACGAGTCGACCGCGATCATCCGCGACCACCCGAACGAGCAGATCGACATCGTCGTCGTCCGCGACGGCGAGGAGGTCACCCTCGCGGTCACCCCGATGCTGAGCGAGCGGTACCAGACCGACGCCGACGGGGTGGTGGTGACGGATGCCGCGGGCGAGCCGGTCACGGTGCAGGCGGGCTTCGTGGGCATCAGCCCCGCGACCGAGACCGTGCAGCAGCCCGCCACGGCCGTGCTGCCCGCCGTCGGCGAGAACGTCGCCGGCGTCGCCGGCATCATCGTGAACCTGCCGCAGCGCATCATCGACGTCGCCAACGCGGCGTTCGGTCCGGGGGAGCGCGACCCGAACGGACCGATCTCGGTCGTCGGCGTCGGGCGCGTCGCGGGCGAGATCGCGAG
Source organism: Agromyces sp. P2_B3 (assembly GCF_056404815.1). Classification (NCBI taxonomy): domain Bacteria; kingdom Bacillati; phylum Actinomycetota; class Actinomycetes; order Micrococcales; family Microbacteriaceae; genus Agromyces; species Agromyces sp. P2_B3. The sequence continues at coordinate 488,607 of NZ_JBFUDH010000002.1, forward strand.
CCTCGACGAGATCCCGCTCGCGTCGAAGGCGGCCGGGCTCGTCGGCATCCTCGCGTCGCTGAACATCGCGCTGTTCGTCTTCAACATGATCCCGCTGCTGCCGCTCGACGGCGGCCACATCGCGGGGGCGCTCTGGGAGGCCATCCGTCGCGGGTTCGCGAAGCTGTTCCGGCGCCCCGACCCCGGGCCCGTCGACCTCGCGAAGCTCATGCCGCTCACGCTCGGCGTCGTGGTGGTCTTCGGTGCGATGAGCGCGCTGCTCATCTATGCGGACATCGTCAAGCCGGTGCAACTGCTCTGACCGTGCGGCACCTGCGGTACTCCTCGTGGAGTAGGCGATGAGCCTCCGACAGGCCGATCCGCAGCGGCGGCCCCGGAGATACGATCGGGGCATGCCCGCCACCCAGTCGGACGGTCGGCCCCACTGGGACGCGCGGTGGGACGGCCGGACCGACCGCTTCCGCCCACCACCCGGGGTGGTGCTCGGCGCCCCCGTGGTCATCAGCCTCCTCGTGCAGGTTCCCGCGGCGATCGGCATCGCCGTGTGGCTGCACCTCGGCTGGGCGGCCGGAGCCCTGCAGGTGCTGCTCGCCCTCATCGGGCCGCTCGCGCTGCTCGGGTCCCGCCGGTTCCCCGGGCCCACCGTGGCTGTGGTGTCCGCCGCCGCGCTGGCCGACCTCGTCACCGGCCCCGACGTGCGGCCGCCGTACGTCGCCCTCGCCTTCGCCATCGTGCTCGCCGTCGCCCGTGGGGCGGTGGTGTGGGCCGTGGTCTCCGTGGTGGCCGCGTGGGTCGCCGCGATCGTGCTCGGAGCCCTCATCGGGCTCGACTGGCATCCGTTCCGGATCGCCCTGACCACGCTGCTGCTCGCGGCGTGCTTCGGCATCGGCGCCTTCGTGCGCACCCGTCGGCAGCGCGCCGCCGCCTTCCGTGCCGAGGCCGACCGACGGCGCCAGACGGCCGAGCAGCGGGAACGTGTGCGCATCGCCCGCGAGCTGCACGACGTCATCGGCCACGCGCTCTCGCAGATCAACGTGCAGGCCAGCGTGGGGCTGCACCTCATGGACCGGGACCCCGAGCAGGCCCGCACCGCCCTGGCCAGCGTCAAGGAGACGTCGAAGACCGCGCTCGAGGAGGTGCGCAGCGTGCTCGGTGTGATCCGCTCAGACGGCGAGGCCCCGCTGGCGCCGCAGGCCGAGCTCGCCGAGCTGCCGCGGCTCGTGGCCGGCGTGCGCTCGCCGGGGTTCGAGGCGGAGCTCGTGGACCGGCTCGACGGCGCGCTCCCGGCCCGTGCCGCGCAGTTCGCGGCGTACCGCATCGCGCAGGAGGCCCTCACCAACGTCGTGCGCCACGCCGGCGCGACCCGTGCGGTGGTGGCGGTCGAGCGACTCGGTGACGAGCTGCTGCTCACCGTCGACGACGACGGCTCGGGGGCCGACGGCTCGGCGGAGGGCAGCGGCATCCTGGGCATGCGCGAACGGGCGGCGCTGCTCGGCGGCTCGGTGGAGCTCGCTCCGTCGCCGCGCGGCGGCACCCGGGTGACGGCCCGGCTGCCGTGGGGAGCGCCCTCGTGATCCGCGTCGCGCTCGCCGACGACCAGGTGCTCGTGCGCGCGGGCTTCCGTGCGCTGCTCGATGCGGAGGACGACGTCGAGATCGCGGGGGAGGCGTCGACCGGTGCGGACCTCCTCGCGCTCGTGCGCCGCGAGCCCGTCGACGTCGTGCTCATGGACATCAGGATGCCGGGCGGCGACGGCCTCTGGGCGACCGAGCAGATCGCCGCCGACCCGGGGCTCGCCGACGTGCACGTCGTCATCGTCACCACGTTCGAGCTCGACGAGTACGTCGCCCGCGCCATCCGGGCGGGGGCGAGCGGATTCCTCGTGAAGGACACCGAGCCCGTCGACCTCATCCGCGCCGTGCGGGTCGTCGCGAGCGGCGAGGCGCTGCTCTCCCCGGGCATCACGAAGCGCCTGCTGGAGCGCATGGCCGTCGGGCTCCGCGACGCCCCCGACGACGCCCGGCTCGACACCCTGACCGAGCGCGAGCGGGAGGTGCTGCGCCTCGTCGGGCACGGGCTCACGAACGACGAGATCGCCGCGCGGCTCGTGCTCTCCCCGCTCACCGCGAAGACGCACGTGTCGCGGATCATGGCGAAGCTGCACGCCCGCGACCGCGTGCAGCTGGTGGTCGTCGCCTACGAGTCGGGGCTCGTGGCCCCGGGCTGGCAGGAGTAGGCGCGGCATCCGCCATGCTCCCGGGGGAGCAGCGCAGGTGTCTCCACCGGTCGGATTCGCGGATGCCGCGACCCGGCGAGCATGGGTTCGACGGTCCACTCCCGGGCCGCGCGAACCAAGGGAACACATCATGCTCGCCACCCTCGCGACGACCGCGGTCGTCACCCACGCCGGCCCCTGGGCGGCCGGGTTCGGATGGGTCTTCTTCCTCATCCCGATCTTCTGGTTCCTCGTGATCGGACTGATCATCTTCCTCGTGACCCGCGGCCGACGCCGTGCATGGGCCGACGGCTCCTACGGTCCGCCGTGGGCGCGCGGCGGCAGCGCCGAGTCGACGCTCGGCGAGCGCTTCGCCAAGGGCGACATCGACGAGGTCGAGTACCGGGCGCGCCTCGAGGTGCTCCGCGCGAATCGACCGAACGCCTAGCGGCCGATCGACACGCGAGGGGCGGATGCCGCGGCATCCGCCCCTCGTCGTGTGCCGTCTCCGCGGCATCCGCTTCGCGCCCTGCGGACGCCGGAGTCAGTCGCCGAGCGCACGCCGCAGGGCTGCCGCCTCGTGCCGGTGGCCGACCGTCTCGTAGCCGACCACGACGACGAACGGCGACGCCGCCGTGATGAGGATCCCCACCCCGAAGCTCGCCCCGGCGGCCACGGCCGCGACCGCGAGCACCAGCACCACGACGCTGCCGACGAACAACCAGAGGTGGAAGGGGTCGAACTGCCGCAGCAGCAGCGAGTAGATGGTGAACAGCGCGATCATGAAGACGCCGACGGGCACGACGACGGTGAGCAGCGCCGGCACGAGGCCGATGTGGGCGACGCCCTCGATCTCGTAGGCCGCCACGTGCAGGCCCGCTCCCGCGCCTGCGAGGGCGATGAAGATGAAGTAGTGCAGGTAGCCCCACACGAACCCGCGCTCGCGGAAGCGCTGCAGCACCTTGCCCGACGGCATCGTGAAGTACACCCACCATAGGCCGAACGCGAGCGCCGTGCCGCCGAAGGCCACGGTGACGGCCTCGACCGACCAGTCCTGCTCGTCGATCACGGCCGAGATCGCGAGGATGGTGCCCAGGATGATCTCGCCGAGCGTGATGATGACGAGCAGTCCGTAGCGCTCGGCGATGTGGTGCGCGTGCCACGGCGTGCCGCCCTCGCGTCCGTGCTCGGCGACGTACGGCCCGACGAGTTCGAGCGCGATGAGCGCCGCCGTGATCGCGAGCGTCGGGACGAGCGGCACGTTGATGAAGATGACGGCGATCCAGCCGAGCTGGGCGATCGAGACGAAGACGGCGTAGGTGAGCGCCGTGCGACGGCGGGCGCCGTCGTGCTTCGCGGCGCGCAGCCAGAGGGCGATCGTGGCGACGCGCATGACGACGTAGCCGGCGACCACCACGCCGTTGTCGACGTGCTCGCCCCCGTCGAGCGAGTGGAACAGGTCGGGAAGGCCGAGCGCCAGGATCAGCACGCCGAGCATCTCGACCATGGTCGCGACGCGGAAGAAGATGTCGTCGTTGTCGTACGCCGACGCGAGCCACGAGTAGTTGATCCACGCCCACCAGATCGCGAAGACGGCGAACAGGAACCCGATGATCGCGGGCGTCCAGTGCCCGAGCTCGAGCAGGTGCGCCGTCTGCGCACCTGCCTGGCTGAAGGCGACGACGAAGGTGAGGTCGAACAGGAGCTCGAGCGGCGTGGAGGCGCGATGGGTCTCGTTCGGATCGCGGCCCACCATGCGCCGCAGGCGGTGGTCGAGGGGCGGCCGGGCGGATGCCGCGGTGCTCGCGTCCTGCGTCTGCTGATCGCTCATCGTGAGGCCCTCTCGGGGCGCACCGGCGGCGCCCGTCGCATCATGCTGCCACAGGCGCCGCGGGTGCCGCAGCGTGCGTCGGATCCGCTCGCTCAGCGCGAGAGCAGGAGCGCCTCGCCCTGCCCGCCGCCGCCGCAGAGCGCGACCGCGGCCAGGCCGCCACCGCGACGCGAGAGCTCGAGCGCGGCGTGCAGCGCGAGCCGCGCGCCCGACGCGCCGATGGGGTGGCCGAGCGCGATGGCGCCGCCGTGCACGTTGACGACGTCGGCCGAGAGGTCGAGGTCGCGCATCGACTGCAACGACACCGCGGCGAACGCCTCGTTGATCTCGACGAGGTCGAGGTCGGATGCCGCGGCGCCCTCACGCTCGAGGGCCGCCGCGATGGCGTTGGACGGCTGCGAGTGCAGGGAGTTGTCGGGCCCGGCGACCTGGCCGGAGGCGCCGATGAGGGCGAGCCAGGGAAGGCCCCGCGACTCGGCCCACTCGCGACTGGCGACCACGACCGCCGCCGCGCCGTCGGACAGGGGTGAAGAGTTGCCGGCCGTGATGGCGCCGCCCTCGGCGAAGGCCGGACGAAGGCGGCCGAGCACCTCGGCGGTCGAGTCGGGGCGCACCCCCTCGTCGGCGGCGACGACGACCGGGTCGCCCTTGCGCTGGGGCACCTCGACCGGCACGATCTCGTCGTCGAAGACGCCGTCGGCCTGCGCCCGTCCCGCGCGCGCGTGCGATGCGGCCGCGATCTCGTCCTGCTCTTCGCGGGTGAGGCCGTAGCGGGCGTTGAAGCGCTCGGTCGACGCGCCCATCGACTCCTGGTCGAACGCGTCGGTGAGGCCGTCGTAGGCGGCGTGGTCGAGCATCTCGACGCTGCCGTAGGCCCAGCCCTTGCGGGATCCCGGCACGAGCAACGGCGCCTTGGTCATCGACTCCTGGCCGCCGGCCACGATGACGGATGCCTCGCCGAGGCGGATCATGCGCGCGGCATCCGTGATGGCGACCAAGCCCGACAGGCAGACCTTGTTGATGGTGGTCGCAGGCACCCGCCACGGGATGCCGGCCGCGACGGCGGACTGCTTCGCGGGGTTCTGGCCGGCGCCGGCCTGGAGGACCTGACCCATGATCACGGCGTCGACGTCGTCGGGGGAGACGCCGGCGCGCTCGAGGGCGCCGCGGATGGCGGCCGTGCCGAGCTGCACCGCCGTCTGGCCCGCGAGGTTGCCGTTGATGCGGGCGAACGGCGTGCGTGCCCCCGCGATGATGACGACGTCGGGGATGCTCATGTTCCGGGACTCCTTCGTTCGGGTTGCGAGCGTTGCGTGTTCGACCCTATTGTACTTTCCTGAGACCTGAACCACCTGTCAGGTTCTGCAGCACACGTCCAGCCATTCACTGTTGAGAGGCACTCACATGCGGGTTACGAAGAAGTACCTCGCGACGGCCGTCATCGCCGCCGCATCCATTGCGCTCGTCGGGTGCGCCCCGACCGCGGCCACCGGCGGCGACGCCGGGGCGACCGACGCCGGAGCTCCGGTGAAGGTGGCGATGCTCACGAGCCAGACGGGGCCGCTCGCCGCGTACGGCGCCGCCTACACGGCGGGGTTCGAGGCCGGGCTCGACTACGCCACCGACGGCACCGGCGCCGTCGACGGCCGCGAGCTCGACATCGAGTGGGCCGACGACCAGGGCAACCCCGACACCGCGGTCTCCAAGGCCAAGGACTTCATCGGCCAGGGCTACCAGATCCTCGCGGGCACCGCGGCGTCGGGCATCGCGACGGCACTCGCCGAGCAGGCCGAGCAGAACAAGATCCTCTACATCTCGGGCCCCGCTGCGGCCGATGCGATCACCGGCGTGAACGACTACACGTTCCGGTCCGGCCGGCAGACCTACCAGGACGTCGCCACCGCCGGCACGTTCATCGGCGACCCCGACGGCAAGAAGGTCGTCGTCTTCGCCCAGGACAACGCGTTCGGCCAGGGCAACCTCGCCGCGGTGCAGGCCGTGCTCGGCGGCCAGGGCGCGAACGTCGAGGGCGTGCTCGTCGCCGAGGACGCCACCGAGTTCACGCCCTTCGCGCAGCAGTTGCTCGCCGCGTCGCCCGACCTCGTCTTCGTCGCCTGGGCCGGCGCCTCCTCGGGCGCCATGTGGACGGCACTCGCGCAGCAGGGCGTCTTCGACGCGGCACCGGTGGTCACGGGTCTCGGCGACGCGGCGACGTACGGCGCGTACGGCGACGCATCCGACGACATCTCGTTCCTCAACCACTACTTCGGCGGTGCGGCCGGCACCGACGCCGAGGCCGCCATGATCGAGTACCTCGAGACGAACGGCGAGACGCCCGACCTCTTCTCGCCCGACGGCTTCGTCGCCGCGCAGATGATCGTGCAGGCCGTGCGCGAGGGCGGCGACACCGTCGACGGCATGATCGACGCACTCGAGGGCTGGTCCTTCGACTCGGTCAAGGGCGAGATCACGGTGCGCGAGGAGGACCACGCCATGATCCAGCCCATGTACCAGGCCAAGCTCGTGCAGGACGGCGCGAACTGGGCGCCCGAGCTCGTCGACACCATCGAGGCCGAGACGGTCGCCCCGCCCGTCGCCGGCGAGTGACCGAACGGACCCGAGAGCAGCCATGACCGACCACCCGATGCTCGCCCTCGAGCACGTCGGCCTTCGCATCGGCGGGGCGCGCATCCTGCACGACGTGTCGCTCCCGGTCGTCGCGGGCGAGATGCTCGGAGTGATCGGCCCGAACGGCGCTGGCAAGACGACGCTCTTCAACGTGATCTCGGGAGTGGTGCGACCCACCGAGGGCGCCGTCCTCCTCGACGGCCAGGAGGTCACGCGGGAACCGATCCACCGGCGTGCGAAGGCCGGCCTCGGGCGCACGTTCCAGACGTCGAGCCTGTTCCCGGCGCTCACCGTGCTCGAGAACGTGCGACTCGCCGCCCAGGCGCATGCCGGCCACGCGGCATCCGTGTTCCGCACCCCGCGTCGCACGGATGCCGCGACCCGCGCCGCGCTCGACGCCCTCGCCGAGGTGGGCCTTGCCGATCGCGCCGATGCCGATGCCTCAGGGCTCGCCCACGGCGAGAAGCGCAAGGTCGAGATCGCCATGCTCATCGCCATGGATCCGAAGGTGGTCCTGCTCGACGAGCCGATGGCGGGGGTCGCGTCGGGCGACGTGCCCGCGATCACCGAGGTCATCCGGGGCCTCCACCGCGGCGGGCGCACCGTGCTCATGGTCGAGCACCACATGGAGGTCGTGCTCGGCCTCGTCGACCGCGTCGCGGTCATGCACCACGGCGAGCTCCTCGCCGTCGACACCCCGGAGGCCGTCATGGCGAACCCGACCGTGCAGTCCGCCTACCTGGGGGAGTCGGTGTGAGCGAGCCCATCCTCGTCGTCGACCGGCTGAGCGGCCGCATCGCCGGCCAGCAGGTCGTCGAGGACGTCTCCTTCGAGGTCCCGGCGCTCGGCGTCACGGCGCTCCTCGGACGCAACGGCGTCGGCAAGACCTCGACGATCAAGTCGATCCTCGGCCTCATCGAGCGCACGGGCGAGGTGCGCCTCGCCGGCACGCGCGTCGACCGACTGCCCACCCACCGGATCGTGCAGCGCGGCGTCGGCTACGTGCCCGAGGACCGCGAGGTCTTCGGCGCACTGACCGTCGCCGAGAACCTCCGCCTCGCCGAGCGCGACGACCGGCCGCGCCGCGACCTCGTCGATCGCCTCTTCCCCGACCTCGTGGAACGGCGGGCGCAACGTGCGGGCACGCTCTCGGGAGGACAGCAGCAGATGGTCTCCCTCGCCCGCGCACTCGTGAACGAGAACCGGCTGCTCCTCGTCGACGAGCCGACGAAGGGGCTCGCGCCCCGCATCGTCGACGAGGTGGCGGCGGCGCTCGCCGAGGCGGCGACCACCGTGCCGATCCTCCTCGTCGAGCAGAACCTGCAGGTGGTGCGCAGGCTCGCCGAGCGCGTCGTCGTGCTCTCGGGCGGCCGGGTGGTGTTCACCGGCGCGGCATCCGACCTGCTCGATGACGAGGACCGGATCCAGCGCTACCTGGGCGTCCACGACGCCGCAGACGGCAGGGATGCCCCGCACGAACGCGACGCCTCGAAGGGAGGGGCACGATGAGCACGCTGCTGCTGCTCCTCATCACCGGGCTCGGCCTCGGCGCACTGTACTTCCTCGTCGCCAGCGGCCTGTCGCTCATCTACGGGCTCATGGGCGTGCTGAACTTCGCGCACGGCTCGTTCCTCACGATCTCGGCGTTCCTCGGCTGGGAGGTCGGGCGCCGCGTCTCCGACGGCACCTGGGCGGGCCTGGCCGTGTCGGCCGTCGTCGGGATGGTCGTGGGCGCGGTCGTGGCCGCGGCGACGGAGTACCTCCTCATCCGCCGGCTCTACGAACGCCACATCGAGCAGGCGCTCGTCACCGTCGGCCTCGCGCTCGCGAGCGTGGCCCTGTTCGAGGGCATCTGGGGCACCGACCCGATCTACACGCAGAAGCCCGAGTGGCTCGGCCAGACCACCGAGATCCTCGGGGCGAAGATCCCGAACGACCGGTTCCTGCTCATCGCCTGCGCCGCGCTGGTGCTCGCCGGCATCGTGCTGTTCCTCCAGCGCACCCGGTACGGGCTCATCATCCGCGCCGGCGTCGAGAACCGGTCGATGGTCACCGCGCTCGGCATCGACGTCCGTCGGTCGTTCACGATCGTCTTCGCGATCGGCGGGGCGGCGGCCGGGCTCGGGGGCGTGCTCGCCTCGGTCTACTACGGCTACGTGTCGGCGCACCTCGGCTCGGTGCTGCTCATCTTCGCCTTCATCGTCACGGTGATCGGCGGGCTGGGGTCGCTCACCGGGGCGGCGATCGCGTCGGTGCTCGTCGCCGTGCTGCAGCAGTTCGCCAACTACTACCTGGGCGGCACCGGCGACCTCGTCGTGGTCGTCGCGCTCGCCGCGGTGCTGCTCGTGCGCCCGCGTGGACTCATGGGGAAGGTCGCATGAACCCGCAGAGAACGGATGCCGCGTCGCCGACGCGCGGGGTCGACCCCGTCGAGCGGGCCGACTCGGGCGAGCGCTCGGCCGTGGCATCCGGCCGTCGCACGCTACTCCTGATCGGCGGGGGCGTCGCCCTCGTCGTCGTCCTCGCCATCCTGCCGCTGCTCGCGATCGACCTCCCGGGCGTGCTGCCCGGCCCGACCTACACGCCCGGGACCCTGCAGCTGCTCGCCTACGCGATGCTCATCGCGGCGCTCGCCCTGAGCTACCGCATGATGTTCGGGCTCGCCGGCCTGCTCTCGTTCGGCCACGCGCTGTTCTTCGCCGCGGGCGCCTACGGGCTCGGCATGACCCTCGACGCGTTCGCGCCGGTCGGCTGGCCGAGCGAGCTCATCTTCGTCGGCTCGATCGCGGTCACGCTCGTGCTCGGCATCGTGCTGGCCGCGACCGTCGGCTCGCTCGCCCTGCGGGTCACCGGCATCTCGTTCGCGATGGTCACGCTCGCGTTCGCGCAGGCCGGGTCGGTGCTCATCCGGCGCAACCCGGGCGGCGCGACCGGCGGCGACGAGGGGCTCTCGCTCGACATCGAGCACGTGCCCGACGCGCTCGTGGGCGTGGTGAACACCCGGAACCTCTACTGGCTCGCGCTCGGCGTGCTCGTCTTCGTGTACCTGGTCGTGCTGTGGGTCGAGCGCAGCCGCGCCGGTCGCGTGGCCGAGGCAGTTCGAGAGAACGAACTGCGGGTGCGCGTCATCGGCCTGCGGCCCTACACCGTGAAGCTGCTCGTCTTCATCGTCGCGTCGGTGCTCGCCGCGATCGCCGGCATGGGCTACCTCCTGCTGCAGTCGGGCGCCTCGCCGCGCATCGCCACGGCGGACTTCACGCTCACGCTCCTCGTCATCGTGGTGCTCGGGGGAGTGGGCTATCGCTGGGGCGCGATCGTGGGCGGTATCGTCTACACACTGCTCGATCAGCGGCTCACGGCGCTCGCGGGCTCCGACGTCATCGCCGGACTGCCCGCCGTGCTCCGGGTGCCGCTGTCCGAGCCGCTGTTCATCCTGGGCACGCTGTTCATCCTCGTGGTGCTGTTCCTTCCCGGGGGGATCGCGGGAATCCCGCAGCGCATCAGCACGGGCCGGAAGCAGCATCCGGTCGAGACGGAGGAGGCCGTGGATGCCTGACGGCCTGAACACGCTCGGACGCTGGACCCGCGACCGGGCCCGCGCCACCCCCGAGCGCATCGCGATCGACGACCGCGGCGTCGTCGTGACGTATCGCGAGCTCGACGCCCGCTCGGAACGGCTCGCGGAGGCGTTCCGAGCGGCCGGCTACGCGATCGGCGACCGCATCGCGACCATCACCGGCAACAGCGCCGACCACGTCGTGCTGTTCTTCGCCTGTGCCAAGGCCGGCCTCGTGCTCGTGCCGCTGTCGTGGCGGCTCGCCCCGCGCGAGCTCGCCGAACAGCTCGAGATCGCCGACCCGGCGCTGCTCCTCCTCGAGAGCGAGTTCGAGTCGCTCGCCCGGGCGACGCTGGCGCGCCTGCCGCAGCGCATCCCCAACGCGCCGCTCGGGGCGCACGGGGTCGAGGCGGAGGTGCCCCCGGCCGCCGACGCCCGCCGCGCGGCATCCGGAACGCGTCGCGACGTCGCCGACGACGACGCGCTGCTCATCATCTTCACCTCGGGCACGACCGCCACTCCAAAGGGTGCAATGCTCACGCATCGCAACTGCTTCTTCACGAACCTCTCGCTCTCGCGCATCGCCGAGATCGGCGCGGCCGACACCGTGCTGGCGGTGCTCCCGCAGTACCACGTCGGCGGGTGGAACATCCAGCCGCTGCTCGCCTGGTGGACGGGTGCCACGGTCGTGCTCGAGCGCACCTTCGATCCCGGCCGGGTGCTGCACCTGATCCAGGAGCGCGGCATCACGACCATGATGGGCGTGCCCGCCAACTACCTGTTCCTCGCGCAACATCCCGACTTCGCCGGCACCGACCTGTCGAGCCTCGCGCACGCGATCGTGGGCGGCGCCCCCATGCCGCCCGCGTTGCTGCGCACCTGGCACGCACGCGGGGTGGCGCTCACCCAGGGCTACGGGCTCACCGAGGCGTCGCCGAACGTGCTGTGCCTCCCCGACGAGGACGCGCGCGTGCGCGCCGGCTCGGCCGGCAAGCCGTACCCCCACGTCGACGTGGCCGTCGCCGATCCCGCGACGGGCGAGCACCTCGACGGCGCGGCCGAGGGCGAGCTGCTCGTGCAGGGGCCGTCGGTGTTCGCGGGGTACTTCCGCGACCCGGCGTCGACCGACGCCACCCTCGTCGACGGCTGGCTCCGCACCGGCGACCTCGTGCGCCGCGACGCCGACGGGTTCTTCACGATCGTCGATCGCATCAAGGACATCTACATCTCGGGCGGCGAGGGCGTCGCCCCCGCAGAGGTCGAGGCCGTCCTCATGGGGCATCCGGCCGTCGCCGACGTCGCCGTGGTGGGCGTACCCGACGAGCGCTGGGGCGAGGCTGGCGCCGCCTGGGTCGTCGCGCACCGTGGGCGGGTGACGGATGCCGCGGAGCTGGTCGAGTTCGCCGCAGGCTCGCTCGCCCGCTACAAGGTGCCGCGCGAGGTGCACTTCGTCGATGAGCTGCCGCGGTCCACGGCGGGCAAGGTGCTGCGGCGGGTGCTCGCCGAGCGCACAGCCGGCTACACCGCGGCATCCGTCGGATCGGAGGAAGCGCGATGAGCGCCGCACCGCGCACCGCCCGCGGGGTCGAGACACGCCGCAGGCTGCTCGCCGCGGCCGAGCGCGTGTTCGCCGAGCACGGCTACCACGAGGCATCCGTCTCGCGCATCACCGATCGCGCCGGCGTCGGCCAGGGCACCTTCTACCTGTACTTCGACACGAAGCTCGACATCTTCAACGAGCTCGTCGAAGACCTGAACCGTCGTGTCCGCCAGGCCATGAGCGAAGGCTCTCGGGGCGCATCGAGCCGGCTCGAGGCCGAGCGGGCCGGCTTCGCCGCGTTCTTCCGGTTCACCGCCGAGCATCCGGCGCTCTACCGCGTCGTCCGCGAGGCCGAGCTCGTCTCGCCCGACGCGCTGCGGCTGCACTACACGCGCATCGTCGAGGGCTACATCGACGGGCTCCGCGACGCCGCCGACGACGGGGAGATCGGCGACATCGACCCCACGGTGGCGGCCTGGGCGCTCATGGGCATCGGCGAGATGATCGGCATGCGCTGGGTGCTCTGGGGCGACGGCGACGCGGCGCCCGGCGACGACGCCGACCCCACCGCGAGCGGCACCCGCGAGGTGCCCCAGCACGTGCTCGACGAGATGATGCGCTTCATCGGGGGAGCCCTCGGCCGCCCCGAGCTCGCAGGAGACCGGCGCGAGGACGCGCCCGACAAGGAGGAATCGTGACCGATCTCAGCGGGCGGCGCGCCGTCGTGACCGGTGGCGCGAGCGGCATCGGCGAGGCATGCGCGCGCGCCTTCGCGGCGGCCGGAGCGCACGTCGTGATCGCCGACCTGAACGGCGAGGCCGCCGAGCGGGTCGCCGACGAACTGGGCGGGGACGCCTGGCAGGTCGACCTCGGCGACACCGCTGCGCTCGCCGACCTCTCGCTCGAGGCCGACATCCTCGTGAACAACGCCGGGATCCAGCACGTGCGTCCGATCGAGGACTTCGAGCCCGAGCGGTTCTCGCTCATCCTGCGGCTCATGCTCGAGTCGCCGTTCCTGCTGATCCGCGCCGCCCTGCCGGGCATGTACGAGCGCGGCTTCGGCCGGATCATCAACATCTCGAGCGTGCACGGGCTGCGCGCGTCGGCGTTCAAGTCGGCCTACGTCGCCGCCAAACACGGCCTCGAGGGACTGTCGAAGGTCACCGCGCTCGAGGGCGGCCCGCACGGGGTCACGTCCAACTGCATCGACCCCGCCTACGTGCGCACCCCCCTCGTCGAGAAGCAGATCGCCGACCAGGCGCGCCTGCACGGCATCTCCGAGGAGGAGGTGGTGCCGAAGATCATGCTCACCGAGTCGGCGATCAAGCGCCTCGTCGAGCCGTCCGAGGTCGCGAGCCTCGCCCTGTGGCTCGCCGGCCCCGACGCCGGGATGGTCACGGGTGCGAGCTACACGATGGACGGCGGATGGAGCGCACGATGAGCGACACCGCATTCGCCGCGCCCGTCGCCGGCGGCTCGCTCGCGGGCGGACAATGGCGCCCGGATGCCGCGGGCACGCCCGTGCTCGCGGTGCATGGGATCACGGCCACCCACCGCAACTGGGACCTCTTCGCGGCGGCGCTCCCCGACCGGCGGGTGATCGCGCCCGACCTGCGCGGACGCGGACGCAGCCATTCCCTCCCGGCCCCCTACGGGCTGGTGCAGCACGCCGACGACCTCGCAGCGGTCCTGGATGCGCAGGGCGTCGAGCGGGTCTTCGTGGTGGGACATTCGATGGGCGCGTTCGTGTCGGTGCGCTTCGCCGAGCGGCATCCCGACCGTGTAGCCGGCCTCGCGCTCATCGACGGCGGCCTCCCGGTGCCCAATCCCGACGGCATCGCGCCCGACGACCTGCCGGCGGTGCTGCTCGGTCCCGCGCTCGAGCGGCTCTCCATGACCTTCCCGAGTCGTGGCGCCTACGTGGACTTCTGGCGGCGGCATCCGGCCCTCGGCCCGTACTGGAACAGCGCGATCGAGGCGTACGTCGACTACGACATCGTCGGCGAGGAGCCGTCGCTGCGCAGCTCGGCGAGCGCCGACGCGGTCGCCGTGAACGCGGTCGAGCTCGACGGCTCCGCGGGCTACGGCCGGGCCCTCCTGGCGGCTCCGGGCCCGGTCGACTTCTTCCGCGCGCCCCGCGGCCTGCTCGACGCGGCGCCGCTCTATCCCGAGTCCATCGTCGCCGAGTGGGCCGAGCGGATGCCCCAGCTCGTCGTCCATGACGTCGTCGACGTCAACCACTACACCATCGTCATGTCGGAGGCGGGTGCGGGTAGCGTGATCCCCGTCATCCGCGCCCGCATCGAGGCGACGGACACACAGGAAGGTGCATCGTGACACTCGACAAAGTCGTCGGGTCCGCTCAAGAGGCGGTCGCCGACATCCCATCAGGAGCCAGCCTCGCCGTCGGCGGGTTCGGACTCTGCGGCATCCCGATGGTGCTGATCCAGGCGCTGCTCGATGCGGGCGTCGACCGGCTCTCCGTCGTCTCGAACAACTGCGGCGTCGACGACTGGGGCCTCGGCGTGCTGCTCGCGCAGCAGCGGATCGCCAAGATGACCTCGTCGTACGTGGGGGAGAACAAGGAGTTCGAGCGCCAGTACCTCTCGGGCGAGCTCGAACTCGAGCTGACGCCGCAGGGCACCCTCGCAGAGAAGCTCCGTGCGGGCGGCAGCGGCATCGCGGCGTTCTTCACGCAGACGGGAGTCGGCACGCAGGTCGCCGAGGGCGGGCTGCCGCGGCGCTACCAGTCCGACGGGTCGATCGCGATCGCGAGCCCGCCGAAGCCCGTGCAGACGTTCGAGTTCGCCGGCGAGCCCCGTGAGTTCGTGCTCGAAGAGGCGATCACGACCGATTTCGCCCTCGTGCACGCCTTGAAGGGCGACCGCTTCGGGAACCTCGTGTTCGACAAGTCGGCGCGCAACTTCTCGCCCCTCGCCGCGATGGCCGGGCGCGTCTGCATCGCGCAGGTCGAGGAGCTCGTCGAGCCCGGCGACCTCGACCCCGACGCCGTGCACCTGCCCGGCATCTACGTCGACCGCATGATCGTGGTCGGCACCGACATCGAGAAGCGCATCGAGCGGCGCACCGTGAGGGAGAACTGAGATGGCGCTGACGCGATTCGAGATGGCCGCCCGGGCCGCCCGGGAGCTCGGCGACGGCTCCTACGTCAACCTCGGCATCGGGCTTCCCACGCTCGTGCCGAACTACGTGCCCGAGGGCGTCACCATCCTGCTGCAGTCGGAGAACGGCATCCTCGGCGTCGGGCCGTACCCGACCGACGACCAGGTCGACCCCGACCTCATCAACGCCGGCAAGGAGACCGTCACGGTGCTCCCGGGCGCCGCCTACTTCGACTCCGCCACGAGCTTCGGCATGATCCGCGGCGGCAAGATCGACGCGGCCATCCTGGGAGCCATGCAGGTGTCGGCCACGGGCGACCTCGCGAACTGGATGATCCCCGGCAAGATGGTGAAGGGCCCCGGCGGCGCGATGGACCTCGTGCACGGCGCGCGCCGGCGCATCGTGCTCATGGAGCACGTCGCGAAGGACGGCTCGCCGAAGATCGTGAACCAGTGCTCCCTGCCCCTCACGGGCAAGGGCGTCGTCGACCGCATCATCACCGACCTCGCCGTCATCGACGTCACCTCCGATGGCCTCGTGCTCGTCGAGTGCGCGCCGGGCGTCACCGTCGACGAGGTCGTCGCCGCCACCGAGCCGCCGCTCGACACCAACGCCGTGTCGGAGTGAGCGCGGCGATGCTCGAGACGATCTTCCCCGGCATCCGGGCGCAGCGGGTCACCACTCCGCGACTCACGGCCAACGTGCTCGAGCGCGAGGCGGATGCCGCGGCCGATGTGGTGCGCACCGTTGTGTTCGTGCACGGCAACGTGTCGTCGTCGCTGTTCTGGCAGCCGACGATGCTCGACCTGCCCCGCGGCATCCGTGCCATCGCCGTCGACCTGCGCGGATTCGGCGACAGCGACCCGCTGCCCGTCGACGCGAGCCGCGGCGTGCGCGACTTCTCCGACGATGTCGCGTCGGTGATCGACGAGCTCGGTCTCGGTACCGTGCACCTCGTCGGGTGGAGCATGGGCGGGGGCGTGGCGATGCAGCTGTTGCTCGACCGCCCCGAGCTCGTCGCCAGCCTGACGCTGCAGTCGACGGTGTCGCCCTACGGGTTCGGCGGCACGGCCCTCGATGGCTCGCTGCTGACGACGGATGCCGCGGGCACGGGCGGCGGGGGAGCGAATCCCGACTTCGTGGCGAGGCTGGCCGCGGGCGACCGATCCGACGACCAGGGCTCGCCGCGGGCGGTGTACCGCTCGAGCTATGTCGCGCCCGGATTCGCGTCGGAGTACGAGGACGTCTGGGTCGAGTCGATGCTGTCGACGCGCACCGGCCTCGACCACTATCCCGGCGACGCGACACCCTCCGATTCGTGGCCGGGCTTCGCGCCGGGAACCCGCGGCGTGCTCAACACGATGGCGCCCACCGTGTTCGACACGTCGGCCATCGTCGAGGTGGAGCCCAAGCCGCCCATCCTCTGGATCCACGGTGCGCAGGACGCGATCGTCGGCGACGCGTCGTTCTTCGACCTCAACCAACTCGGCAAGGCCGGCATCATCCCGGGCTGGCCCGGCGACGACGTCGCCCCCGCGCAGCCGATGCTCGCGCAGACCCGGGCGGTGCTCGATCGCTACGCCGCCGAGGGCGGCGCGGTCAGGGAGCTCGAGCTCGAGCACTGCGGCCACTCGCCCCACCTCGAGAAGCCGGCCGAGTTCCGGGCGGCGCTGCTCGAGCTGCTCGACGCCTGAGCGGCGCTCGGGGGCGGACGACGAAGTGTTGCCGATTCGTTGCGCGCCCTCGTGAGCCTGCGGGTCGCGCTGGTGGCATGATCTTCGCACGGGCATCGGACGGATGCCTCCGCTTTCCTGATTCGGAGTTCCATGCCGCGTTTCACTGCAGCCCGAATCTCGCTCGTCGCCGCGCTGCTGCTCGTCCTCACCGGATGCGCTGCGCCGTCGACGGTCGTGTCGCCTTCGCCGGCCTCGCCGGCGGCTGCGGCGTCTCCGACGCCGACCCCGACTGCGATGGCCGACCCGTTGACGACGGTGACGACGCTCGTGATGCGTCCCGAGGCGCTGCAACTCGTCGACCGGTCGGGTGAAGTCGTCGCGGAGCTGGGTTATCTCTCCGAGGCGTCGGAGTCGCTGGACGCACTGGCAGAGGTCTTCGGGTCGGAGCCGATCGACGAGGAGTACCGGGGCGGCAGCCATGATGCTCCCAGCACCGCCCACCGCTGGGCGGGCTTCACGCTCTGGGAGATGCGCTACGTCGACAACTGGGCCGACGTGGAATCGGCCGGGTCGAACCTCTACCTCCCTGCGTTCCGGGTGCAGTTCACGGCTCCCGAAGCATTCGGCGTCGCGCTGACCGACCTCGGCGGACGCCAGGTCGGCGGGTCGTGGGCGGACCTGACGAGCGATCCCGCGATCCAGACGAACCCGTCGGGCTGCTCGGGACCCTACGTGGACTTCATCTCCCAACCCGAGACGTGGCCCGACGGCACCGAGCACGTGCAGAAGGTGAGTGTCGACTTCCAGCCCGATGAGGCCGAGGCCTTCATCGCGCGGATCGGCGCGCCCATGTCGGTGCACGAGGACGGCTGCGCCTGATGAGCCGCGTGATCCGGACCAGTGCCCTCGCGGCTGTGGCCGTCATCCTCGCCATGGCGTTCACCGGGTGCATCGGGGACGCGCCCCCGGCTGAGACCGGTTCGTCCTCGACGCCCTTCGCTGAGTCGGGCCCGACGCCGACCGGAGGCGAAGGAGGTGAGCCGGTCATCGCCACGATCGTCGTGCGTCCGGAGCAGCTCGACCTGCAGGACGCCTCGGGCGCCGTCGTGCAGACACTCTCCTACGATCTGACGGCCGAGGAGATCGTCGGCGTTCTGAGCGTGGCCTTCGGTGGGGAGCCTGTGGTCGAGGAGTTTCCCGGGCGCTGCTGCGAATCGCGGCCGGCCACGGTCTTTCGCTGGGACGGATTCCAGGTCCGCGACGATCACATGGGCCAGTTCGCCGAGGACGACCGGTCCGTGTGGATACCCGATGACCGCCCCGACTACGTGGACATGAACCTGTTCGTGCAGGTTGCCGGTCCTGAGGCGCGCGGCGTGGCCATCACGACCACCCCGGGCTTCGCGGTGGGCGGGGACCTCGAGGAACTCGCCGCCGGGCTCGGGCAGCCGCATCCCGACGGCCCGTTCGTCGAGATCGCCGTGGAGACCGGGCCCGAGCTCGGCCCACCCGAGATCGAGGGAAAGGTGAACGCCTACTCGGTCGTCGTGCAGGCTCCGGGGAGCGAGTCGGAGGTCCAGATCTCGGCGCCTGTCAATATCGGCGTCGGCCGAGTCTGAGGCGGACGCCACTGCGCCAGATCGGCCTGGCCTGAGCGGCATCCGTTCGCGCGAGTCCGAGGAGGAACGGCCCGCACTATAGCGGCTGGTTCTCGGCGGCGGGAGGGTCTATCGCCGCTTCGAGCCGCATCGAACACTGGAAGCACGGGCCGAGCACGCCCGGAGAGGTCGGCGCCCTTCCGTCCGGCATGACGTCGCCTCGTCGCATCCGTGGATCGAGGAGGACATCGTGGACGAGAAGGGGACCAGCCAGGAGCGGTCGGACGCACCGTCGCCCGACGACAGCCGCAAGCCCGACTCGCCTGGCGACGTGACGAAGCGCTCGTGGAAGTACGTGTTCCGCAAGAGCTTCCGCGAGTTCGTCGACGACCAGTGCCCCGACCGCGCGGCGTCGCTCACCTACTACGGCGTGCTCGCGCTCTTCCCGGGCCTCTTGGCGCTGACCTCGCTGCTCGCGCTCGTCGGCCAGGGCCAGCGCGCGATCAACGGACTCTTCAAGATCGTCGAGCAGTTCGCTCCCAGCGACGCCCTCGACATCATCCGTGAGCCGATCGAGGATTTCAGCGCATCGCCGGCGGCGGGCCTCGGCTTCGTCACCGGACTCCTGATCGCCATCTGGTCGGCTTCGGGATACGTCGGCGCCTTCAGCCGCGCGATGAACCAGATCTACGAGATCGACGAGGGCCGCCCGTTCTGGAAGCTGCGGCCCATGCAGCTCCTCGTCACCATCATCACCCTCGTGCTGGTCGTCATCATCGCGGTGATCCTCGCGATCTCGGGACCGGTCACGGATGCCCTCGGGGACGCGCTCGGCGTCGGCCAGGCCGTGAGAGTCGTCTGGGAGATCGCGAAGTGGCCGGTGCTCGCGCTCGCGCTGATCCTCGCCATCGCGATCCTGTACTACGCCACGCCGAACGCGAAGCAGCCCAAGTTCCGCTGGATCAGTCTCGGCGCAGTGATCGCCATCGTCGCCCTCGTCATCGTGTCGGCGGGCTTCGCGCTCTACGTGGCCAACTTCGCGAACTACGACCGCACGTACGGGTCGTTCGGCGGGGTCATCGTCTTCCTGCTCTGGCTCTGGCTCGCGAACTGCGCGTTGCTCTTCGGTGCGGAGTTCGACGCGGAGCTCGAACGCGGGCGTGAGCTGCAGGCGGGCATCGAGGCGGAGGAGGACATCCAGCTCCCGCCGCGCGACACCCGCAAGAGCGAGAAGGCCGAGAAGAAGGAGCAGGAGGACATCGAGCTCGGCCGGCAGATCCGGCTCGAGCACGAGGGCGATGGGGACGGGAGCGGGGACCACGACGGCGATGGGACCCGGAAGGACGACGCCGCGACGCAGGATGACCGCGATCGCGCCCGGAGCTGAGGGAGCATCCGTTCGATGGAGACCGCGCCCAGCGGGCCGGACGTAGACTCGACACGTGCCTGCTGTGAATCTCGGAATGCCCAAAGTCCCTGAGGTCCTGGCCCCGCGACGCAAGTCGCGCCAGATCAAGGTCGGCAAGGTGCTCGTCGGCGGCGACGCGCAGGTGAGCGTGCAGTCGATGACCACGACGCCCACGCCCAACATCAACGCGACGCTGCAGCAGATCGCCGAGCTCACGGCGTCGGGCTGCGACATCGTCCGCGTGGCGGTGCCGAGCCGGGACGATGCCGAGGCGCTGCCGATCATCGCCAAGAAGAGCCAGATCCCGGTGATCGCGGACATCCACTTCCAGCCGAACTACGTGTACGCGGCCATCGACGCCGGATGCGCCGCGGTGCGCGTCAACCCGGGCAACATCCGCAAGTTCGACGACCAGGTCGGCGAGATCGCGCGCCGTGCCAAGGCGGCCGACGTCTCGATCCGCATCGGCGTCAACGCCGGCTCGCTCGACCCGCGCCTGCTGCAGAAGTACGGCAAGGCCACGCCCGAGGCGCTCGTCGAGAGCGCCGTGTGGGAGGCGAGCCTCTTCGAGGAGCACGACTTCCACGACTTCAAGATCTCGGTGAAGCACAACGACCCCATCGTCATGGTGAAGGCCTACCGGCTCCTCGCCGAACGCGGCGACTGGCCGCTGCACCTCGGCGTGACCGAGGCCGGCCCGGCGTTCCAGGGCACCATCAAGAGCGCGACGGCGTTCGGCATCCTCCTCTCCGAGGGCATCGGCGACACGATCCGCGTCTCGCTGTCGGCACCGCCCGTCGAGGAGGTCAAGGTCGGCCTGCAGATCCTGCAGTCACTGAACCTCCGCGAGCGCCGCCTCGAGATCGTGTCCTGCCCGTCGTGCGGGCGCGCGCAGGTCGACGTCTACAAGCTCGCCAACGACGTGACCGACGGGCTCGAGGGCATGACCGTGCCGTTGCGCGTGGCCGTCATGGGCTGTGTCGTGAACGGTCCGGGTGAGGCCCGCGAGGCCGACCTCGGCGTGGCATCCGGCAATGGCAAGGGGCAGATCTTCGTCAAGGGCGAGGTCATCAAGACCGTGCCCGAGTCCGAGATCGTCGCGACGCTCATCGCCGAGGCGAACCGCATCGCCGACGAGATGGGCGCGGATGCCCCGGTCGGCTCGCCCGAGGTCCTGACGCCGTAGCGCGGCCCGCGAAGAGCGGGCACGGCAACACTTCAGGTCTGCGCTGAGAGCAGACGCAGGCGCCACGAATCGGGCGCCAGGCCGCGCGCGACCGTCACCGCGGAGCGCACGGCGCCCTCGTGCGAGTCGACGTCGTGCGTGGCGACTCCGGCGAGCCACAACCCGTTCCGTCCGTTCAGCTCCCTGAGCCGGGCCTGCGCATCGAAGTAGGTGGGCGTGACCATGCCGTGCTCATACGTGACCACGGCGTAGAGCGGATCGGGGAGTTCGGTCGCGTAGGTGATCCAGCTCTTGAACACGGGAAGGCCACGCCGTGGGTCCCACACGGTCAATGCGCTGTGGGCTCCGTCCCACCGCGCGTTGACGACCGACCAGGATGCCTCGTCCCGTGGCATCAGGCGGCGGTCGCCGTGGATCGCGATCCTCGTGTCGAAGGTCTCGAATCGACCGAGCAGTTCGCGTTCCGCCTCATGTCCGGTGAGCCCGTCCATCAGGGCGGCGGCCCGCCGCGGATTGCACGCGAGGACGAGCCGATCGAAGGTGTGCACCGTCCCGTCCTGCTGCTCGACGTCGAACTGCTCGCGACGGCGCGTCACACCGCGGATCCCGGAGTCCAGACGGACGCGGGTGCGGGTGAGGTCGTTCACGAGCGCGTCGACGTAGACCCGCATCCCGCCGGGGATCTCGCTCTGCACGGGCGCTCGGAGCCCGCTGTTCGCGTTCGATCCCAGGTAGTAGAGGGCGTTGTAGGCCGCGAATCCGCGGAACTCCGCGAGCTCCACGCACCAGAAGGAGCAGAGCAACGGCAGGAGGAATCCGTCGACGAACGCCCTCGGCAGCCGTGCGCGTTCGAGGTATTCGGCGACCGTGACGGACGTGTCGTGTCGCGCGAGGAAGGCGGGCAGGTCGTCGAGGAATGCGCGGAACCGGATGAGCGTGCGCAGCGTCGTGGGCCTGAATGACGACAGGATCGGCGCGCCGGCACGGAACGGCGGCATCGCGACCGACCGATCTCGCCGTTGGTCGTACACCGTGAGCGACGCGGCGTACGACGCTCGCGCCACCCCGAGCAGGTCGAGCAGGCGGTTGAAGGTGGCGTATGTCGCCCCGGGTGCGAAGAACTGGAAGCCGGCGTCGATTCCGAGTCGCCGTCCGTCCACGTCGATCTCGATGGTGTGCGCGTGGCCGCCGAGCCGGGCCTCGCGTTCGAAGACCGTCACGTCGTGCTCGCGCTCGAGGAGCCAGGCCGTGGTCAATCCGGCGGCGCCTCCACCGACGACACCCACCCTCATCCGAGGCCCGGCGTCACGCGACCTGGGGTCTGGCTCACGCGCTCACCATACTCCCGGTGACCGAACCGCCCGATCGCCGCAACCCGTGGTCGATCCTCTCGTCGCCGGGTATCGTGGCCCGAACCCGGATGCCCCACTGCGGCATCCGATCGCGAAAGGGGACCGCGATGAGCGGAGACGGCACGGAGTACGAGTACCCCGACGAGGCGGGCTATCCCGACGGGACGGGCACGTTGCACGAGGGCGCCGAGGGCGCCGAGGGTGCGGAGGGTGCCGGGGACGCCGCCACGGCGGCGGGCGATGACCTTGAGACGTTCGCCATGGAGGACGAAGAGGACGTCACCGGGGACTGACTGCGCCGACCGGGTGGAATCACGTCCTGGGCGCTCAGGCGCCCGCGTCCTCGTCCCGCATCGCGTCGGCGAGGAGCGGCCAGAGCGCCGCCAGCGTCGCGGCCCCGTGTTCCAGGACGTCGAGGCGCACCCGTTCGTCGGAGCCGTGCCAGCGGTCGCTGATCAGCCCCGTTACGAAGAAGACGAGTGGCGCGTCCATCGTGCGGGCGAGGAGCTCGGCCGGGCCGCCGCCTGCGTTGCCCATGCGTCCCACTGCGTCGACGCCGAACCCGATGCGCATGGCCTCGGCCAGGGCCTCGACGGCCGGATGCTCCGGCGTGCGGTACGGGGCCTCCGCCGTCTTCCGTGAGATCGAGACCTCGGCACGGATGCCGCGTGCCGCCGACTCCTCGGCCACCCATCGTTCGAGCTGCGCCGCGACCTCCTCCGGGGTCTGGCCCTCCACGATCCGGATGCTGAGCGCGGCGCTGGCCGATGCGGGGATGATGGCCCGGGGAAGCTCCTCGAGGTCGCCGCCGCTGACGCTGATCACCTCGACCGCGGGCCGGGCCCAGAGCAGCTCGGGCACGGAGTAGCCGCGCTCGCCGGTGATGCGGCCGGTGTCGGACTCTCGTAGCCACCACCGGTCGTCGAGCTCGAGGGCCGCGTACGACTCGCGCTCCTCGGGCGTCGGCGTCGTGACGTGGTCGGAGAAGCCCGGCAGGGTGACGCGGCCGTCCGCGTCGTGCAGCGCGGAGAGGAGCGTCGCGAGATCGAGGATCGGGTTGGGCGACGGTCCCGAGACCGCCCCGCTGTGCACGTCGTGCGTGGGGCCGTGCACCGTGAGCTCCGCGCCGATCAAGCCGCGGACGGTGGTCGTCACGGCCGGGCGCGCCGGGTCGAGCAGGGTCGTGTCCGAGTAGACGATGAGGTCGCACCCGAGGTCGGCGGCATGCGCGTCGAGCAGGTCCGCGAGGTTCGGGGAGCCGAGCTCCTCCTCGCCGTCGACGAGGAGCTTCAGCGTCACCGGTGGCGTGCGGCGGCCGCCGGCGAGCAGCGCGCGAAGACCCCAGAGGTGGGCGATGACCTGGCCTTTCGCGTCCGAGGCGCCTCGGCCGAAGAGGCATCCGTCGCGCTCCACCGGCGTGAACGGCTCCGTCTCGCGCCACGGCTCGCCGATGACGGCGCGCACGTCGTGGTGGCTGTAGACGAGCACGGTCGGCGCCGCGGCATCCGCGCGCCACTCGGCGAACACGGCGGCGGTGGTGTCGCCCTGCGGCCAGACCTCGACCCGGGGGAAGCCGACGGCGCGGCAGAGACCGGCGAGGTGGTTCGCCGACTGCGGCAGCGCGGCGGCGTAGTCGGGGTCGCCGGCGATCGACGGGATGCGCACCCACTCCGCGAGCCGGTCGAGGAACTCGCGGCGATGATCGCGCACCTCCGCGTGCAGCCCGCTCGACGCAGCGGCGGGCATCACGCCTCGTCGAAGGTGACGGCCGGTGTCCGCGACGGCGGACTCGTGCGGAAGCCGACGAGCTTGTGGGATCCGTCGCAGAACGGGCGGATCGCCGAGGCGCCGCAGCGGCACAGCGCGAACGTCCGCCGGTTGGGCTGAACGGGCTGGCCGTCGTCGTCGAAGAGCTCCAGGTCGCCGCGCACGAGCAGGGGGCCGTCGGGACATGCGGTGATCGAGACGGGGTGAGCGGATGCCTCGCTCATGACAGGGCAATCCTCAGCGCCGACTCGCCACGCTCGAACCGCTCCCGCAGGCCGCCCCAGAGCCGCCCGTCGATCGCGAGGCAGGCCGCTGCGCCGAACAGGATGTCGTTCGCGAGCTGCGGCTCGTCCTCGGTGAGCGAGCCGGCGAGGTCCCGCGCGGCGAGCTGCTCGTGCACCGCATCCGCTTCGACGTGCTCGTCGAAGTAGTCGGTGACCTCGGCACCGAAGCCGAGTCGCCGGAGGCCCTTCGCATAGGCGCGGCAGGGAAGCGACGACGTCATCTCGTAGGCGGCGAGGTGCCCGACGATCGCGCCGCGGAGGCGCCGATGCAGTCCGAACAGCGACATGAGGTTCATCGATGTGTACACCTCGACCGGCACGTGGTCGGCGTAGGCGCCGTAGCGATCGTCGAGCCCCGCTCCGAGCAGCGCGTTCGCGAAGATCGTCGCGTGGAGTCGCTCGGGCCGGCCGCCGCCGTACTCGTCGGCCTGGATCTCGACGAGGGCGGCCTTCGCGCGGGCGTGCAGCCGCGGGATGGCCCAGCTGTGCGGGTCCGCCTCCTTCAGCGTGTAGATCGTGCGACAGGCGAGGATCTCGAGCACCTGCTCCGACGTGGCGTCGCGCTCCACGAACGCCGACAGGCTCGGGCCGTCGTCGGCCTCGACGAGGGCGAAGAGCGCCTCGGGGACGTCGCGCGTGGCGACCGGCTGTGGCACCGCGGCCCGCAGGGCGGACTCGAACGCGTGCTCGATCGTCTCGCGCACGGCCAGGAGGCGCGGGTCCCACTCCCAGGCGTCCGAGACGCCCTCGAGGCCGCCGTAGTGCAGCTCGTACATGAGGAACAGGGTCAGCTGCAGGTCGTCGTCGGCGAGCACGTCGTCGGATGCCGCGAGCGACTCGGTCGCGGCATCCGCGAGCCCCTGGAGGGGTGCCTGCCGGGGGCCTGTGAGCAGGCCGATGAGTTCCTCGCTGACCCGGCCCCGCGGGCTCGGCAGCGACATCGGCCGCATCGGGGACGCAGGACCCGGTGCGCCGCTGGTCGTGGTGTCGCGCCCAGGCTCCGCGGTGATCGTCATTCCAGCTCCCTCGCTCGGTCTGCCTCCACCGTAGGAAGCGGCGAGGGGAGTGTCACCGGGCTTGACCCGCGCGCGGGGGAGCGATAGCCGGCGAAGGCACCGGTCGTCGCCACGCCGCTCGGCGGCACCGCGGTGCTCACTAGAATCGTCGGGTGCCCACACGCCTTTCGAACTACTTCCTCCGCACGCTCCGCGAAGACCCCGCCGACGCCGAGGTGGCCAGCCACCGGCTGCTCGTCCGCGCGGGCTACATCCGCCGACAGGCCCCGGGCGTGTTCGCGTGGCTGCCGATCGGCCTTCGCGTCAAGGCCCGCATCGAGCAGATCATCCGCGAGGAGATGACGGCCGCCGGCGCGCACGAGGTGCACTTCCCGGCGCTGCTGCCGCGAGAGCCCTACGAGGCCTCGAACCGCTGGACCGAGTACGGCGACGGGCTCTTCCGCCTGCAGGACCGAAAAGGCGCCGACTACCTGCTCGCCCCGACCCACGAAGAGGTCTTCACGCTGCTCGTGAAGGACCTCTACGGGTCGTACAAGGACCTGCCCCTGACGATCTACCAGATCCAGGACAAGTACCGGGACGAGGCCCGCCCCCGGGCCGGGCTCCTCCGCGGCCGCGAGTTCACGATGAAGGACGCCTACTCGTTCGACGCGAGCGACGAGGGCCTCGACACCAGCTACCAGGCGCAGCGCGACGCCTACGAGCGCATCTTCGCCCGGCTCGGCCTCGACTACGTGATCGTCGAGGCGGATGCCGGGGCGATGGGCGGCTCGAAGAGCGAGGAGTTCCTGCACCCGAGCCCGATCGGCGAGGACACGTTCGTGCGATCGTCGGGCGGGTACGCCGCCAACGTGGAGGCGTACACGACGACGGCACCCGACCCCGTCCCCTTCGATGGGCTGCCCGAGCCCGCGATCCTCGACTCGCCGAACACCCCCACGATCGCGACCCTCGTCGACCTCGCCAATGCCGAGTACCCCCGGCCCGACGGTCGTGCGTGGACCGCGGCCGACACACTCAAGAACGTGGTGCTCGCGCTCGTGCACCTCGACGGCACCCGCGAGCTCGTCGTCGTCGGCCTGCCCGGCGACCGCGACGTCGAGATGAAGCGCGTCGAGGTCGCGTTCGCTCCTGCGGAGGTCGAGGCGGCGACGGAGGCCGACTTCGCGAAGCACCCCGGTCTGGTCAAGGGCTATATCGGCCCCTGGTCGCCCGACGGCGCCGTGCTCGGGGAGGATTCGGCCACCGGCATCCGCTTCGTCGTCGACCCGCGGGTCGTTGACGGCACCGAGTGGATCACGGGCGCGAATCTCGACCAGAAACACGTGTTCGGGCTCGTCGCGGGCCGTGACTTCGTCGCGGACGGCGTCGTGGAGGCCGCCGAGGTTCGCGAGGGCGACCCCGCACCCGACGGCTCCGGCCCGGTGGAGCTCGCACGGGGCGTCGAGATCGGCCACGTGTTCCAGCTCGGCCGCAAGTACGCCGAGGTGCTCGGCCTGAAGGTGCTCGACGAGAACGGCAAGCTCGTGACCGTGACGATGGGCTCGTACGGCATCGGCGTGACGCGCATCCTCGCGATCATCGCCGAGGGCCACCACGACGAGAAGGGGCTGATCTGGCCCGCGTCGATCGCGCCCTTCGACGTGCACGTGCTCGCCACCGGCAAGGACGACAGCGTGTTCGAGGCGGCCGAGTCCATCACGGCCGCGCTCGAGACCGCAGGCTACGACGTGCTGTACGACGACCGTCCGAAAGTGTCGCCGGGGGTGAAGTTCGGCGACGCCGAGCTGATCGGCGTGCCGAAGATCGTGATCGCCGGCCGCGGCGTCGCCGACGGCGTCGTCGAGGTGTGGGACCGAGCCACGGGTGACCGGGTCACTGTGCCGATCGACGAGGTCGTGGCGACGCTCGCCGGCTGACGCTCAGAGCCTCGCGTAGCGCGCCCGCGCGAAGCAGTAGACGCCGTAGATCACGAGTCCCGCTCCGACCAGCCAGAGGATGATCTGGCCGAACGGCAGTGCCGCGAGGCTCTTCAGGGCGGAATCGAGGC
This sequence comes from Agromyces sp. P2_B3, assembly GCF_056404815.1. Taxonomy (NCBI): domain Bacteria; kingdom Bacillati; phylum Actinomycetota; class Actinomycetes; order Micrococcales; family Microbacteriaceae; genus Agromyces; species Agromyces sp. P2_B3. The sequence goes on from NZ_JBFUDH010000002.1 coordinate 515,837, forward strand.
CGCCGGCCTTCTCGGGATCGTGGGTGAACGCCGCGACGACGAACAGCACGCCCACGACCGCGACGGCGATGCCCTTGGCGACATAGCCGACCGTGCCGAACATGCGAATGCCGTCTCCCGCCTTGCCCGCCGGCAGCGACAGCTGCTTCGCGAAGTCCTTCCGGATGCCGCGGACGATGAAGGCGACGCCGATGCCGAGCACGACCAGTCCGATGAGCACGAGCACGAGGATCCCGCCGGGGGCGGCGAGGAGCTGCGCGCTCATCGTCGTGCTCGACTCCGACGAGTCGGACCGGCCGCCGAGCGCGTAGACGAGCGCGGTCGCGCCGATGGCGAAGTAGGCCACGGCCGTGCCGAGTTCCTTGATGCGGCGTCCCCACTTCTTCTTCGAGTCGGAGTCGCGCTCGAGCAGCGCCTCCGCGACCTGCCAGATGCCCAGCGCGGCGAGGCCGATCACGATGACCCACAGCACCACGACGCCGAAGGGCAGGCGTGCGATCTGCTCCATGGCACCGCTCTGGTCCGCCTCGCCACCGCCCGGGCCGACGGCGACCGAGATCGCGATCACGCCGATGATGAGGTGCACGATGCCCAGCACGACGTAGCCGATGCGGGCGAGGGCTCTGAAGGGACGCGAGCTCTGGGCGGCGCTCGCGGTCTCCTTGATGGTTTCGGGTTCCATCGGCACAGCGTATCGAGCCGGCTCGTCTCTGCTCGCCCCCTTGCGCGAAGGCCGCGAGTGCGCACTGGACCCTCTGAGCCGCGACGGACGCGGGGGCTCCTCACGACCGACGCAGGCCGACGACGCCCACCGGCGGATGACGGCGCCTCGCGACATCCGCTACGGTAGAGAGTCGTCCGCTCCGAGGGGAAGCGGCACTGAGAGCTGAATAGAGGAGGCCGGCGTGGACATCGACCTCAGCGTGCTCCGCATGATGGAGCGCGAAAAGGAGATTCCGTTCGACGAACTGGTGGAGATCATCGAGCAGGCGATCCTCATGGCCTACTTGAAGCACACCAACCCCGGCCAGCACGGCCACGCGAACCCGAGCGGCGCCCGCGCCCACCTCGACCGCAAGACCGGCCACGTGTCGGTCTACATCCCCGAGCTCGACGAGGACGACAACGTCATCGGCGAGGTGGAGGACAGCCCCAGCGACTTCGGCCGCATCGCCGCCTTCGCCGCGAAGCAGGTCATCAACCAGCGCCTGCGCGACCTGGCCGACGACGCCGTGCTCGGCGAGTTCCGTGGGCGCGAGGGCGACATCGTCGCCGGCATCATCCAGCAGGGTCCCAACCCGCGGATGGTGCACATCGACCTCGGCACCGTCGAGGCGATCCTCCCGCCCGAGGAGCAGGTCCCCGGCGAGGAGTATCCCCACGGGCAGCGCATCCGCGTCTACGTGACGAGCGTCTCGAAGGGCCAGAAGGGCCCCTCCATCACCGTGTCGCGCACCCACCCCGCCCTGGTGCGCAAGCTGTTCGCGCTCGAGGTGCCCGAGATCGCCTCGGGTGTCGTCGAGATCGTGTCGCTCGCCCGCGAGGCCGGGCACCGCACGAAGATCGCCGTGCGCGCGAACCAGCCCGGCGTCAACGCCAAGGGCGCGGCGATCGGCGAACTCGGCCAGCGCGTGCGCGCGGTGACCGCCGAGCTCGGCTCGGAGAAGATCGACATCGTCGACTGGTCCGACGACCTCGCCACCTTCGTCGCGAGCGCGCTGTCGCCGGCCAAGGTGACGAGCGCCTACGTCATCGACGAGTCGACGCGAGCCGTTCGCGCGCTCGTGCCCGACTACCAGCTTTCGCTCGCGATCGGCAAGGAGGGCCAGAACGCCCGCCTCGCCGCCAAGCTCACGGGCGCGAAGATCGACATCCAGCCCGACTCGATCCTCGAGTCGAACTGAGCCCCGGGCCCGCGTCGGCGGGCTCCCAGCCCAGAGGTGTAGGATGGAACCCGTCAGAACGTGCATCGGATGCCGTTCGCGCGCCCCGCGGTCCTCACTTCTGAGGGTCGTCTCCCAGAATTCCCACGTCGTGGCCGATGCCTCGGCCGTGCTTCCGGGCAGGGGTGCGTGGTTGCATCCGACGCTCGAGTGCTACCGGCTCGCCGTGCGGCGACGCGCCTTCGGACGCGCACTCCGCATCCGCGGCGAGGTGGACACCAGCAACGTAGAGAACAGGCTGAACGGCTAATGGACAACTCATGAGCGGCTCGAAATGAGACCCGTCCGCCATTGATGGTCCGCCCTGTTTCGGGGTGGGCCCGGAACAGGAGAGAAGTGGCTGCCAAACCACGCGTACACGAGATCGCATCCGAACTCGGTGTCGACAGCAAGATCGCCCTTGAGAAGCTCAAGGAGATGGGCGAGTACGTCAAGGGACCCTCGTCGTCCATCGAACCCCCCGTCGCGCGCCGCCTGAAGGCCGCGCTCGAGGCGGCAGGCGCCGCCTCCAATGGGGCACCCGCCGCGCCGGCGAAGCCCGCTGCTGCTGCGGTGAAGCCGGGCCCCAAGCCCGCGCCGAAGCCCGCTGCGGCTCCCGCAGAGCCCGCCGCTCCCGCGGCCGACGTGCCCGTCGCCGAGGTGCCGATGACGGTCGCCGAGCGCCAGGCGCAGGCCGAGGAGAAGGCGGCCCAGGCCGCCGCCAAGCCGGCCGAGGCACCCGCCGCGCCCGCCGCATCGGATGTCGCGACGCCCGGTGCCGCCGGTCCCAAGCCCGGTGCCGCCATCCCGCGTCCGGCCCCGCGGCCCAACGCGCCGCGCCCCGGCAACAACCCGTTCTCGAGCTCGCAGGGCATGGGCTCGCGCCCGGCCCAGCCGCGCCCGGGCAACAACCCCTTCTCGAGCTCGCAGGGCATGGGCCAGCGCCCGTCCCCGGGCAACATCCCGCGCCCGCAGGCTCCCCGACCCGGCTCGCCGCGTCCCGGCGCCCCGCGTCCCGCGGGTGCCGGCGGTCGTCCCGGCGGCGGCTTCCAGCGTCCTGGCGGCGCCGGTGCAGGCGCCGGTGCCCGTCCCGGTGGTGGTGGTGGCGGCTTCCAGCGTCCCGGCGGTGCTCCCGGCACCGGCTTCGGCGGCCCGCGTCCCGCGGGCGGCGGCGGTCGTGGTCGTGGACCCGGCGGCGGCACGGCCGGCGCCTTCGGCCGCGGTGGCGGCAAGAGCAAGGCCCGCAAGTCGAAGCGCACGAAGCGCCAGGAATTCGAGATGCGGGAGGCTCCGTCGCTCGGCGGCGTGAGCGTGCCCCGCGGCGACGGCAACACCGTCATCCGGCTGCGTCGTGGCGCGTCCATCTCGGACTTCGCCGACAAGATCGACGCGAACCCCGGTTCGCTCGTGACCGTGCTGTTCCACCTCGGTGAGATGGCCACGGCGACGGAGTCGCTCGACGAGGCCACCTTCCAGGTGCTCGGCGAGGAGCTCGGCTACAAGATCCAGGTCGTCTCGCCTGAAGACGAGGACCGCGAGCTCCTCGAGGGCTTCGACATCGACCTCGACCAGGAGCTCGAGGACGAGACCGACGAGGATCTCGAGATCCGCCCGCCGGTCGTCACCGTCATGGGCCACGTCGACCACGGTAAGACCCGACTCCTCGACGCCATCCGCAACGCGAACGTCGTCGCGGGCGAGGCCGGCGGCATCACGCAGCACATCGGTGCGTACCAGGTGCACACCGAGCACGAGGGCATCGAGCGGGCCATCACCTTCATCGACACCCCGGGCCACGAGGCGTTCACCGCCATGCGTGCCCGTGGTGCGCAGGTGACCGACATCGCGATCCTCGTGGTCGCGGCCGACGACGGCATCATGCCGCAGACGGTCGAGGCCCTGAACCACGCGCAGTCGGCCAACGTGCCGATCGTGGTCGCGGTGAACAAGATCGACAAGCCCGACGCCAACCCGGCCAAGGTGCGCCAGCAGCTCACCGAGTTCGGCCTGGTCGCCGAGGAATACGGCGGCGACGTCATGTTCGTCGACGTGTCGGCTCGGGAGAACATCGGCATCCAGGACCTGCTCGACGCAGTGCTCCTCACCGCCGACGCCGGCCTCGACCTGCGTGCGAACCCCAACAAGGACGCCCGAGGCGTCGCCATCGAGGCGAAGCTCGACAAGGGCCGCGGTGCGGTTGCGACCGTGCTCATCCAGTCGGGTTCGCTGCGGGTCGGCGACGCGATCGTCGCCGGCACGGCCTACGGCCGCGTTCGCGCAATGGCCGACGAGAACGGCGACGCCGTGCTCGAGGCGACGCCGTCGCGTCCCGTGCAGGTGCAGGGCCTCTCGAGCGTCCCGCGCGCCGGTGACACGTTCCTCGTCACCGAGGACGACCGCACCGCGCGTCAGATCGCCGAGAAGCGCGAAGCCGCACAGCGCAACGCGCAGCTGGCGAAGGCACGCAAGCGCATCTCGCTCGAGGACTTCACCCGTGCGCTCGAAGAGGGCAAGGTGGAGGCGCTCAACCTCATCATCAAGGGCGATGTGTCGGGTGCCGTGGAGGCGCTCGAGGAATCGCTCATGAAGATCGAGGTCGACGACAGCGTGCAGCTGCGCATCCTCCACCGCGGTGTGGGTGCCGTCACCGAGAGCGACATCGACCTCGCGACGATCGACAACGCGATCGTCATCGGGTTCAACGTGCGCCCCGATGTGAAGGCGCGCGAGCGTGCCGCCCGCGAGGGCGTCGACGTGCGCTTCTACTCGGTCATCTACAACGCGATCGACGACATCGAGAACTCGCTGAAGGGCATGCTGAAGCCCGAGTTCGAAGAGGTGCAGTCGGGTGTCGCCGAGATCCGCGAGGTGTTCCGCTCCTCGAAGTTCGGCAACATCGCCGGTGTCATCGTGCGATCGGGAACGATCACGCGAAACGCCAAGGCCCGCGTCATCCGCGATGGCGTCGTCGTCGGCGACAACCTCGCCATCGAGTCGCTGCGTCGTTTCAAGGACGACGTCACCGAGGTGCGCACGGACTTCGAAGCCGGTATCGGCCTCGGCAAGTTCAACGACATCCAGGTGGGCGACGAGATCGAGACCATCGAGATGCGCGAGAAGCCTCGCGTCTAATCGTGGTCGGGGCCCCCGGATCTTCTCTTCAGGTGAAGAACGGGGGCCCCTTCACCCCGATTCACGTCGAGGCGGCCAGGCGGCGAAGCCGCCCGGCCTTGCCCCGAAAGGAGATACATCATGGCAGATCCCGCACGGGCCAGGAAGATGGCCGATCGCATCAAGGAGATCGTGGCCAAGCGGATCGACAAGGGGCTGCGCGACCCGCGCCTCGGGTTCGTGACCATCACCGACGTGCGCGTCACCGGTGACCTGCAGCACGCGAGCATCTTCTACACCGTCTACGGCTCCGAGGAGGAGCGCCGCGACTCGGCGCTCGCCCTGAAGTCCGCCACGGGGATGCTCCGCACCGAGGTGGGTCGCAACATCACGGCTCGGCTCACCCCCACGCTCGAGTTCATCGCCGACGCGATCCCCGAGAACGCCGAGCACATCGAGTCCCTGCTGCAGGAGGCGCGCAGCCGTGACGCCGAGACGAGCGTGCTCGCCGCGACGGCGGAGTACGCCGGCGACGCCGACCCCTACGTCAAGCCGCGCGACCTCGACGAGGACGCCGACGACCTCGACGAGCTCGACGACGAGGCATCCGACCTCGCTGACGACGCCGAGGCGGGCGGACCCCGCTAGTCCGACGAGCGCCGCCGGCCGAGTAGTTCGTGCTCGACGGCGGCGATGCGAGCGCGCAGTGCCTCGATGAAGACCAGCACGGTCGGCTGCCGCAAGGCCTCGGGCCGGCAGACCAGCCAGTACGGCAGGTGCTCGTCGATCTCGTCGGCGAAGAGTCGCACCAGGTCGTCGTGCCGGTCGGCGAGGAACGCGGGCAGCAGCCCGAACCCGGCGCCGGCGCGCGTGGCGTCGACGTGCACGTCCACGTTGGTGCTCGACACGGCATCCACCATGTCGGGGGCCGCTCGCCGCGCCACGTCGAGGGCGTCGACCTGCAGCATCGACTCGATGAAGTACACCAGGGGAGCCCCGGCGAGTTCCGCCGTCGTGGCGGGCGTACCGTGCCGCTCCAGGAAGTCGCGGCTCGCATAGAGCCCGAGCGCGTAGTCGGCGAGGTGGATCGCCTCGGCGCGGTGCACGTGAGGGCGACCGACGACCACCTCGAGGTCGACGCCCACCCGCTGCTGTGCCGCGCGTCGCGTGGCGGCGATCACCTCGAGCGAGACGTCGGGATGGGCGCGCCGGACCGCGACGATCGCGTGGGCGGCGATGAACCCGCTGAAGCCGTCGGTCGCGCTCAGGCGCACCACTCCGGAGAGCCGCGGCGCGCCCGGCGCCAACGACCCGATCGCACGTTCGACGCCCTCCGCCGCGGAGATCGCGTGCTCCCCGAGCGGGGTGAGCACCCAGCCGGCGGCGCCGCGCGCCAGCACGCGTCCGCCGAGCGCATCCTCGAGCGCGCCGATGCGCCGGGCGATCGTCGTGTGGTTGAGTCCCAGCTCCGCGGCGGCCGCCGTGTACCGGCCGGCACGCGCCACGGCGAGCAGCACGAGCAGGTCGTCGGGGCTCGGACGACGGCCCGGCAACGGCGTCACGGACATCCCTGCATCCTCGCACACGCACTACGCTCCAGCCGTGCCCGGATGCGGGCCGCCCGGTCAGGCGTCGGGCAGCCGGAGCCCGTCATCGTCGGCGATCGCGAGCCCGTCGGCGACGAGGCCGGCGACGGCCCGGTCGAGCTGCGCCGCGTCCTCCCACACCCCCGCGAGCTCCGGCCGGGTGATCGGCCGGTGGGCCGCGCGCAACTCGCGCATCACGACGCCGCGTGCCTGGCGATCGGAGCCCTCGAACCTCGCCTGCGTCCGACGTCGTGGACCCTCGTGCTCCGGGTATCCCGCCCGCCGCCAGGCGCACCGCGACGCGATCGGGCATGCGTCGCAGCGCGGGGCCCGGGCGGTGCACACCGTGGCCCCGAGCTCCATCGCGGCCGCGTTGAACACGCGCGCCGCGTCATCCGGAGCCGGGAGCAGCGCCGTCATGTCGGCCAGGTCGCGCGCCGTCGACGGCGGACCCGCGTGCTCCCGACCCGACACGGCGCGGGCGATGACGCGGCGCGTGTTGGTGTCGACCACCGGATGCCGCTCGCCGAACGCGAACGCCGCGATCGCCCGCGCAGTGTAGGGGCCGACGCCCTGCAATGCGAGCAGGTCGTCGAGCGCTGACGGCACCTCCCCGCCGTGCCGCTCCACGATCTCGACGGCGGCACGATGCAGCCACAGCGCCCGGCGCGGATACCCCAGTCGATCCCACGCGCGCACCGCCTCGGACGGCGGCTCGGCCGCAAGCGACGCCGGGGTCGGCCAGCGCTCGATCCACGCCTCCCACCGCGGGATGACCCGTGACACCTGGGTCTGCTGCAGCATGAACTCGCTCACGAGCACCGCCCACGGCGACACCTCCGCCGCCCGCCACGGCAGCGGCCGCGCGGCATCCGCGAACCAGGCGTTCAGCGGGCCGGCGAGGTCGGGGGAGGCGGGCCGGGGCATCCCCTCAGCCTATGTCGGGCCCGATGTCGCGCGGCTAGGCTCGCACCATGGAGCTCGTCACCACGCCTCGCGTCGCGTTCCTGCGCGGCCTGGCCGACGAGATCCTGCAGCAGTATGGGCGCGGCCGCATGATCGTCGCCGTCGACGGGCCCCTCCGGAGCGGCAAGACCCAGCTCGGCGACGACCTCGCGGCCGTACTGCGCGAGCGCGGGCATCGCGTCTTCCGCGCGAGCATGGAGCGGTTCCATCGCTCGCGGGCCGCTCAAGGAGAGTTCGGCGACGACACCCCCATGCGGTACTACCGGCACGGCTTCGATGAGGCCGCCCTGCGGCGCGTGCTCGTGGAGCCGTTCCGCATGGGTGGTTCGACCGCGTTCGTCACCGCGGTGTTCGATCCGTCGCGCGACGCCTGGGTGGAGCCGAAGTGGTTGACCGGCCCCGCCGACGCCGTGCTCGTGCTCGACGGGCGTTTCGTGCTGCGGCGACGGCTGGCCGACCTCTGGGATTTCCGGATCGCGCTCGACGGCGACCCCGAGGACCCCGCCGACGTGATCGCCTACGCCGAGGAGGACCCACGGCTCGTGGCCTCCGCCGTGGTCGACGACCGAGATCCGGCCCATCCGCGGCGCCGGTTCCTCGACAGCTGCTGAGGGGTGCCCCCCAGTTCGGGGGAGTGGGCGCCTTCCGCGCCCGAAATCAGCGGAATCCACCCTCCGGTTCAGACATACTTGAGCACACCCGCCCCACCCCACTTGGCACGAACCCGATCTTCGGTCGTCACCCGACCTCGCGCGCGCACGGCCCGAACGTGCTCGATGCGGCATCCGGAGACCCGGTGCGTCGTGCCCACTTACCCGACCACCAGGAGAACCCACCGATGAGGATCCCCCGCGCCTTCGTGGCAGCGGCGGCCGTAGCAGGAGCGCTCGCGCTCGCGCTCGGCACCGCCGCGCTGCCCGCCCAGGCCGACCAGCCCGCGTTCATCTGCGAGAGCTATGCCCCCAACGGCACCGATAAGATCGACACCGTCGGCAGCCCCAAGACCGTGCTGGTCACAGCGCCCGAGGGCAAGCTCATCGATGAATACTGCGTCAAGGCCGGTACCACCCGCTACATCGTCACGGTCAACCCGCCGATGCCCTCCGTGACGGTGGACCACCCCGACAAGGACTCGGTGAGCCACTACGCGGTGCACTACATCGACGTCCCGACGGTCGAGGAGCTTCAGGTCCCGGCGAAGCCCGATGTCTTGGATCTCTGCGGCATCGACAACGACAAGGTCGTCGTGCCTGCGGACACGACCGACCTCGACTGGTCGGGTGGCGAGATCTCGGGCAACACGGCGACGGTCACCGTCGCCGCGCTCGGTGGCAAGACCTTCGTCGGCGGCGGCACCACCAGGACGTTCGAGTTCTCGTTCACGACTGCTGCGTGCGACGAGCCGCCGGTCCTGACCCAGTGCACCGCCTACACGAACGTGCACACCACCGACCTCAAGACGTGGAACCTGACGGAAACCCGTGCGACCGGGCACAACGAGCTCGTCGCCGGTGGACTCCGCATCTGGACGGAGGGCACGACGACGACCGACAAGGCCGCCGGCTACTTCCCGACGAACCTCCCGCTTGCGGGCCTGGGCACGGGCACGATCGACGCGTCGCTCGACTACACCAGCTCGACCGGTCCTGAGCCCGGCCTGCAGCTCGTCGTCGACTTCGACGCCAATGGCACGCCCGACGGCATCCTCGTCGGCGAGAAGGTCTACGGCGAGAACTGGTGGCTCACGGGCAGCGCCGCCGACGCCGTCAAGGCGCTCGCCCCGCACATCGATGGCGGCAACGGCTCGCAGTGGTACGGCACGGCGCAGGAATGGCTCAGCAAGTTCCCGAACGCCGTCGTCAAGGCGATCGGCTACTCGCTCGGCTCGGGCGTCCTCGGTGACGGCGTCATCACGAAGATCACGCTCGGTTGCGCCACGCACACATTCGGCACTGTTATGACGCCCCCGGTCATCGAGCCGAAGCTCACGGGCGTCGTCGCCAGCGGCGAGTGCGTCGCGGATGCCCCGTGGATCTCCTACAGCCTGACGCTGGACGACCCGCAGCACCGCTCGACGAGCAACACGGCCCGGCTGGTCTTCACAGCTGGCGAGCTCACCCACACGGTCATCCTCGGCGACCTCGTCAACGGGAAGCTGTCGGGCAAGATCCTCTGGCCCGGAGCCTCCGTGGCCGCCGACCAGGTGACCCCGACCGGTTGGCCGGGCTGGGAGCAGCTCGAAGACGGCACCTGGGTCGAGACCGACGGCAACTTCGCCTGGACGCGCGACCTGACCGAGGTGACCCTCGCGGTGAACCCCGAGGTGGTCGTGGACCTCGCCTACCCCGAGGCGACGCCCGACTGCGACCTCGCACCGACCCCGTTCGACTCCGGCACGCCGGGCGGTGGCGGCGGGTCGGCGACGACCGCGAGCACTGACCCGAGCGGGCTGGCTTCCACCGGCTTCGACGGTGCCACCTTCGCCATCATGGCTGCGGGGCTCATGGCGCTGGGCGGCGGCGTGGTGCTGACGGCAAGGATGCGTCGCCGGGCCTGATCCTCGGACGCTGAGCGGGGGTTCGGCATGGCGCCGGACCCCTGCTTCGCCGTCGGGAGGCGGGGAATCGGAGGGTTCGGTCCCCAAAAGGGGGGACAATTGTCCCCCATCGTGGAAAACGGGGTACACAAGTCCCCGGAAACCGACATACTGGTGCATACAGCCAGCCCCTCCGGCCCTGCGAACCCCCCCTGCTCCACCCGAGTACCCGAACCCCGACGGTCGCGCATGCCCCTTCGCGCGGCCGCTTCTGCGCCGTCTTGGCGCGTCATCGTGTCCTCCATCGGTTCGCCGTGCGCCGGATCGACCGATGGAGACAGACCGCATGAGCAAGCCCCGCGCCGGGTCGGCGCACGCTGCCCCCGGCGATCCCGGTGCGCGATCGCGCCCCGAATCCCGAACAATCGTCCGCCGTATCGCGGCGGCGCTGACCGCAGTCGCGCTCGGCGCAGGCCTCGCCCTCGTCGGCGTGGCCGCGCCCGCGAGCGCGCACCACAACACGATCACGGCCGTCGCCGCATGCGACGCGGACTCGAGCACGTTCGACATCACGTGGACCGTCGAGAACTCCGAGGCGAAGGTCGAGAAGGTCCTCACCTCGTCCGACCCCGACGTCGTGCCTGTGGGCACGGAGATCGGCAAGAACAAGTCGGAGAAGTTCGTCGAGTATGGCGTCGAAGCCGGCACCTATGAGCTCACGCTGAAGACCGAATGGTCGAACGGCACGCAGAACACCGACACCGGCCGACTGACCATCTCCGCCGCGAACTGCGGCGACGGCACCGTGAAGAAGATCACGTTCTGTCACGCCACGGGCAGCGCGTCGAACCCCTACGTGCGCCTCACGACCTCGGTGAGCGCGTTCTTCCACGCGGGCCACATCGACCACCAGGACAAGCGCGACATCTACCCCTCCTTCTCGTACGTCAAGAAGGGCGAGACGATCAACGTCGCCGCCCAGGGCGACCAGAGCCTCCTGCAGTACGAGGACTGCACGAAGCCGTTCGACTCGAACTGGCAGTACGCGGCTCCAACCTGTGAGGCGCTCGTCGTCGTCTACCCTGCCGGGCTCCCCGCCGGTCAGGCGAACGACGTCAACGTGCGGGTGGTCGTCGAAGGCAAGGACCTGACGCTCAACTTCCACAACAACTCCGGCACCTGGTCGGGCACGAAGACCTTCACGTTCGCGGAGCACCCCAAGTGGCCGAACCCCGACCAGTGGTCGATCCGTTGGATCCAGGTCGCAGGCACGAACTACCACTGGGAAGGCCAGATCGATTGCGGCGTCGCACCCCAGCCGGTGAAGGTCTGCCACTGGAACACCGACGGCACCTACGATCGGGCATTCATGTCCGTCGCCGACTTCCTGATCGGTCACTCCCTGCACTCGAAGGACATCCACTCGGCATTCAGCTACTGGTTCTTCGGTACCAAGAACGTGCCGGCACAGGGCGACCAGTCCCTGCTGCAGTACGAGGACTGCGTGAAGCCCCCGACCCAGCTGTCGCTGCCGGCGAAGCCTGCCTTCGTCGATGAGTGCGGTGTCGCGGACGATCGGATTCTCACGCCTTCCGCCGTCACGGGTGTCGAATGGAACGTCACCCCGGTGTCGGGCGGCTCGGCGACGGCGACCGCTACGGCCCAGCCGGGCTACGTGTTCGTGGGCGGCGAGACGAGCCACACCTGGACATTCGCCTTCACCGACGTGCCCTGCGTGACGACGGTGCCCGTTCCCGCGGAGCCGCAGAAGACCGACGAGTGCGGCGTCGACGCCGATGCGATCGTGCCTCCCGTGGCGGTCCAGGGTGTCGAGTGGGTGCTGAGTCCGGTCACCGACGGTGCGGCCACCGCGACTGCGACGACGAAGCCCGGCTACATCTTCGCCGACGGCACGACTCGACACGACTGGATCCTCGCGTTCACGGACGTGAAGTGCCCGCCCACGACGATTGCGCTCAACGGGACCCCGACTCGCGTGGACGTCTGTGGAACGGATGATGACCGCATCGATGTGCCTGCCTCGACCGACCTGATCACCTGGAAGATCGAGGGCGATCACGCCTCGGGCGCCGCGAAGGCGATCGCCACAGCGGCCGACGGATACACGTTCGAGGGCGGTTCCGTCCGCGAATTCCCGTTCACCTTCGACCTGACCCCGTGCCCGAAGTTGATCGAGGTGCCCGCTGCACCCGACCACATCGACCGGTGTGGAGTCGAGGACGATGCGGTGACGCTGCCGGCCGAGACCGAGAACGTCGTCTGGACGATCGAGGGCGACCCCACGTCGGGTGCAGCCACCGCGGTCGCCACCGCGAAGCCCGGCTTCGTGTTCGACAAGGACCTCACCGAGAAGCGCTTCTCATATGAGTTCACCGACGCGGACTGCATCGAGCCCTCGCTCGACGGATCGCTCGCGACCGGGATCTGCCTCGCCGATGCTCCGTGGATCTTCTTCGACGTGACGCTGATCGACCCCGACAAGCAGTCGACCGGCCGTGACGTGAAGCTCGTGATGAGCGACGGCACCAACTCGCACACCATCGAGCTCGGCACGCTCTCCGACAAGGGCACGCTCGAGGGCAAGGTGCTCTGGCCCGGCGCGTCCGTCGCCGACGACGGCGTCACCCCGACCGGCTGGCCGGGCTGGGAGAAGATCGGCGACGCATGGGTCGAGACCGATGGCAACTTCGCGTGGACGCGTGCGCTCACGGGCGCCACGCTCGAAGTGAACCCGACCCTTGCGGTCGACGTCACCTACCCGCCGGCCACGCCCGACTGCGCGACGGGACCCAACGCGAACACGACGACGGCAGCTGCCGGCGGCGGCACGGGCCTCGCGAGCACGGGCTTCGCAGGCACCACCATCGCGATCGTCGCGGGCATCATCGTCATCGCGGGTATCGCCTTCCTGGTGATCGCCCGGATCCGACGCAAGCGCGCCTGATCCGCTGACACGCACTGAGAGGGTCCGGGAAACCGGGCCCTCTCGGTCGTTTCCGCGAGGAAGTCAGACGCCCGTGGCGGCGAGCACCCGACTGGCGGGAAGGCTTCCGCTCCGCTCCACCTCGTGCACGAGATCGACGAGCGCGCGATTGACGGGCGCGTCCGAGCCGGCGGCGGATGCCTCGCGCACGACGGCGCCGTTGAGGTAGTCGACCTCGGTCGGCTGCCCCCGGCGCACGCTCTGCTGCGTCGACCCGAGGTTGGGCACGCGGCCCATTCGCCGGGCCATCAACCACGGCAGCACCTGGCCCACGGCGAGCGGCAACCGGGCGAAGAGGCGCAGGCGGCCGTTCGCGAGCCCCTGCAGCGATCCGAAGCGGATGCCGCGGGCCACTCCCGTTCGCACGCACTCCCGCATCGACGCGGTGACCACGCGCCGGAGTCGCCGGTCGCCGATGACGTCCTGCACGCTCCGGCCCACGATGGCCGGTACCGCGTTGACCATGTTGACGACGAGCTTCGTCCATTGCGCACCGCGGAAGTTGCCGATCGCGATCACCGGAACGGCCTCGGAGAGCAGTGCGGCGATGCGCGTGCACTCCTCGTCGGCGGGCCCCTCGCCCCGACCGAGGTAGCTGGCCGCGGTGGTGGTGACCCGCACCACCCCCGGCTCCGTGTAGTTGGCGGCGATGATCGAGAGGACGCCCATGCACGAGGAGCCGGGCAGCAGCCGTGCGGCCGTGTCGACGCCGTCGAGGCCGTTCTGCACCACGACGACCGGTACGCCGTCGATGAGGGCGGCGTTCGCCGTGATGGCGGCCTCGGCATCCTGCGCCTTCGTGCACACGAGCACGAGCTCGGGGCGCCGCGTCAGCACCTCCCCCGCCGCGACGGTCGCCGCCGCATCGCCGAATCCGCCGGTCAGCCGGATGCCGCCGGTGCGGATCGCCTCGAGGCCGGCACCGCGCGCGGTGACCTCGACGTCATGACCCGCGCGGGCGAGCAGCACGGCGAACGTGCCGCCGAGCGCGCCGGCGCCGATGATCCCGATCCTCACCCTCCCAGCGTAGGGGCGCGTCGTCAGGGGCTGTCGCCGTGGCTGTTAGCCTGTACGGCGTGAACAGCGGCATCCTCCTCGTCGATAAGCCGCAGGGAATCACCAGCCACGACGTCGTCGCGCGCATGCGCCGGCTCGCCGGCACCCGCAAGATCGGCCACGCGGGCACCCTCGACCCGATGGCCACGGGCCTGCTCGTCCTCGGCGTCAACCACGCCACGCGACTGCTCCACTACCTCGTCGGTCTCGACAAGGAGTACCTCGCCACCATCCGGCTCGGCTGGGACACGACGACCGACGACGCCGAGGGCGAGCCACTGCCCGCGGCATCCGCGGCCCTGGTCGACGCCGTCGACGACGATGCCCTGCGCACCGCGATGCAGCGCCAGACCGGCGTGATCGAGCAGGTGCCGAGCGCCGTCAGCGCGGTGAAGGTCGACGGCAAGCGCGCCTACCAACGCGTGCGCGAGGGCGAGGCGGTCGAGCTCGCCGCCCGCACGGTGACCGTGTCGGCGTTCGAGGCGCTCGCAGTGCGACGCGGCGACGGCTTCGTCGACGTCGATGTGCGCGTCGAGTGCTCGTCGGGCACCTACGTGCGAGCGCTCGCCCGCGACATCGGCGCCGACCTGGGCACCGGCGGTCATCTCACCGCCCTTCGTCGCACGCGCATCGGGGCGTTCTCGGTCGAGGAAGCAGCGGCGCTCGAGGGCTTCGACGTGGCGCAGGCGCTGATGAGCCCAGCGGATGCCGCCCGGCGGGCGCTGCCCGTGGCATCCGTCACCGACGACCAGGCCGTCGACCTCGGGCACGGCAAGCGCATCGACGCCGCCCCGGCTGCGTCCGTCGCCAAGGCCGACGCGGGAGCCATCGCCGCCATCGCCCCCGACGACCGCCTCGTCGCGATCGTGGAACGCCGGGGACAGACGCTGAAGGTGGTCACCGGGTTCCCGGCCGAGGCCGGCGCATGATCGAGTGGTTCACCTGGGTGCAGCTCGCCGTCGCGGTCGCGGCCGGCCTGCTCTGCCTCGTGCTCGGCCTCGCGGGCCGGGTGCCCAACGACCTGACGAACGGCGCGCTCGTGCTCGTCGAGCTGCTGCTCATCGTGCAGCTCGTCGTGGCCATCGCCGCGCCCGCGTTCGGCAACCAGCCGACGGGCAGCATCCTCGAGTTCTACGTGTACCTCGTGGGCGCGCTCCTCATCCCGCCGGCGGCGATCTTCTGGGCGCTCCTCGAACGGAATCGCTGGAGCACCGTGATTCTCGGCGTCGCTGCGCTCTCGGTCGCGGTCATGATGTATCGCATGTTCCAGATCTGGACCGTGCAGCAGGCCTAGCCGCGGATGAGAGAATCGAACGACATGACTGACGTGCGGAGTGCCCGGCCCCAGACGAACGGTGGGCGGCGGATGAGCGGCATCGGGCGCGTGCTCGTGGCGGTCTACGCCGTGCTCGCCCTCGCCGCGATCGGCCGCTCGTTCGTGCAGATCGCCACGAAGTTCGACGAGGCGCCGCTGGCGTACTCGCTCTCGGCGCTCGCAGCCGTCGTGTACGTGGTCGCGACGATCGCCCTCGTGCGGTCGGGTCGCGGCTGGTACCGAGTGGCGTGGGTGACGATCGCGTTCGAGTTCACCGGCGTCGTCGTGATCGGCGCGCTCAGCATCGCGTTCCCCGAGCTCTTCCCGCACGACACG
The DNA here is from genome assembly GCF_056404815.1 of Agromyces sp. P2_B3. Classification (NCBI taxonomy): domain Bacteria; kingdom Bacillati; phylum Actinomycetota; class Actinomycetes; order Micrococcales; family Microbacteriaceae; genus Agromyces; species Agromyces sp. P2_B3. Next base: position 531,669 of record NZ_JBFUDH010000002.1, read on the forward strand.
GTGTGGTCGTGGTTCGGCCGCGGCTACCTCTTCATCCCGCTCGTGCTTCCCCTGCTCGGCATGTGGTGGCTTGCGACGCATCGGCCGGTGTCGCAGCAGGCGGCGACGCCCGAGACGGCGTCGGCGGGCCCCACGAGCGGGGCGGATGCCGCGTGAAGACGTACAAGGGCCTCGACGCGGTGCCCGCCGGCTTCGGTCCGAGCGCGGTCACCATCGGCAAGTTCGACGGCGTGCACCGCGGTCACCGCGCGGTGATCGACCGGATCCGCACGATCGCCGCCGAGGGCGACCTGCGAGCGGTGGTCGTCACGTTCGACCGCAACCCGCTGGCGCTCCTCGCGCCCGACAAGTGCCCCGACTCGCTGGTGAGCGTTCGGCAGAAGCTCGAGCTGCTCGCAACCACGGGCGTCGACGCGACGGTGCTGCTGCCGTTCGACCGCGCGCTGGCCTCGGTGCCGGCCACGGAGTTCGTCGAGCGGGTGCTCGTCGACACCCTGCAGGCGAAGGCCGTGCTGGTCGGCAGCGACTTCCGGTACGGCGCCCGCGGCGCCGGCGACGTCGCCCTGCTGCAGGACCTCGGCGCGAAGTTCGGCTTCACGGTGGAGGTCGTCGACGACGTGCGCCCCGAGGGCGAGCGTCGCGTCTCGTCGACCTGGATCCGCGAGCTGCTCGCGGAGGGCGACGTGCGCCACGCCACCCGGCTGCTCGGCCACACGCCGGCGGTCTCGGGCATCGTCGTGCACGGGGCGAAGCGGGGTCGCGAGCTCGGGTACCCCACGGCGAACCTGTCGCCCGAGTCGGAAGGCCTCATCCCTGCCGACGGCGTGTACGCGGGGTGGCTCACCGACGCGGGCACGCGCTACCCGGCCGCGATCTCGGTCGGCGACAATCCGACCTTCGAGGGCGTCGCGAAGAAGCAGGTCGAGGCGTACGTGCTCGACCGCGAGCTCGACCTCTACGACCATGTCGTCGACGTCGAGTTCGTCGAGCGCCTGCGCGGCATGGTCGCGTTCACGAACATCCCCGACCTCATCGAGACGATGCGAGGCGATGTCGACCTCGCCCGCGACCTGCTCGCCGACTAGCGGGGACTCCGCCGATCACTTCGACGGCGATCGCTCAGGCGTCGCCCAATTCGCCAGGTCGTGCTGAGCGGGGGGCGTGATCGCCGATGCCCGCCAGGAAGCGGATGAGCTCGTGCGCCGTGCCGACGAGCACGGGGCCGTGGCCGATGGTCCATCCGGCATCCGTCGCGTGCAGGCTGTGGCCCGAGATCACCGCGCGGATCGGCGTCGGTGCTGCGGCCGCGCGGCGCAGCGCGACCGCGCCGGAGGCGAGCGGGGGAACGGCGATCGGCCTGCCGAGCGCGTCGCCGATGCGGACGGCGGCGACCACGGCGTCATCGAGCTCGACGAGCCGGGTCGGCCGCGGCCGCTCGGTGATCGTGACCGCGCGGGCGTCGAGGGCGGCCGCGGCGTCGTTCGCGCCCTCGGCTGTGACATCGGCGTCACCCTCGCGCGGGCTCATCCCGAGCGCGTGCTGGGCGGTCTCGAACGCGCGGCGCGCCGGCGCACGGTCGAATCCGGCCATGAGCTCGGCGATCGCGGTCGGCACGGCGGGCGGGAGCTCCCCGGTGCTCGCCGACCAGCCCGCATCGCCGCCCGCCCGAACGGCCGCGGCGATCGCGCGCAGGACGATCGCGGTGGGCTCCCGGCGGTCGCTCGTGACGCCGCGCTCGTCGAAGCCGGAGCGCTGGCTGAGCGGGAGGTACCGGGCGAAGTCGGCCACGCCACCAGCCTAGACTCGGACGGGTGAAGCCGACCCAGCCCCGACCGCTCTGGGCCGGCCGAACGCTCGCGCTGCTCGGCATCGTGCTCGTCGCCTTCAACCTGCGCACGGCCGTCGCCTCGCTCTCGCCGATCCTCCACCAGCTCGAGCGCGACATCCAGCTCAGCCCGGCCGTGGTCGGCCTGCTCGGCATGCTGCCCCCGCTCTGTTACGCGGTGTTCGGCATCATCACCCCGCTCATCACGAAGCGGTTCGACCTGGAGCCCACCCTCGTCGTCGCGCTCGTCGCCCTGTCGATCGGCCTCATCGGTCGGGGGCTGGCGGGCGACGCCCTGTGGCTGATCGCCGCATCCACCCTCACCTTCGCGGCGATCGGGGTGGGCAACGTGCTGCTGCCGCCGCTCGTGAAGCGCTACTTCCCCGATCGCGTGGGTCTCATGACCTCGCTGTACGTGACGGCGCTGTCGGTGAGCACCTTCGTGCCGCCGCTCGTCGCCGTCCCGGTGGCGGATGCCGCCGGCTGGCGTGTCTCGCTGGGGGAGTGGGGGCTCGTGGCCGCGGTCGCGCTCATCCCCTGGATCGTGCTGCTGCTGCATCCCGACGGCCGTCGCCAGCCGGCGCGTCCCGAGGAACCGCAGCCCGGGCTGCTGCGCTACGCGCTGCGCTCGCCGCTCGCGTGGTCGCTCGCGGTGCTGTTCACGGTCGCGGGCTTCAACGCCTACGCGCTGTTCGCGTGGCTGCCGTCGATGCTCCACGACATCGCCGGCACGCCGCCGGCGGAGGCGGGGGCGCTGCTGTCGCTGTACGCGGCCATGGGCCTGCCCGCCGGACTGGTCGTTCCGATCATCGCCGCGCGGTACGGCCGGGTACGCCTCCTCGTGGCCATCGGCATCGGGTCCTTCGCGGCCGGCTACCTCGGGCTCCTGCTCGTGCCCGGCACGGCCACGTGGTTGTGGGTCGCCCTCGCAGGCGCGGGTCCGTTGTTCTTCCCGCTCTCGCTCGTGCTCATCAACCTGCGCAGCCGCACGCACGAGGGCGCGGTCGCCCTGTCGGGATTCGTCCAGTCGGCGGGATACCTCATGGTCGCCGTCGGCCCGCTCGCCGTGGGGCTGCTCCACCAGGCGACCGGCGGCTGGACCGGGCCGTTGGTGCTGCTGCTCGTCGCGTCGACCGTGCCCGCGGTGATCTCCGGCGCCATGGCGGCCCGCCCCGGATACTTCGAGGACGAGCGCGCGGCCTGAGCCGTCCTGGCGACGTCGTGCGCGAGCGCGAGTCGCCCCCGGAGTTCCGCGGCGCGCCCTCGCCGGCCCCAATGGTGGCGCGCCGCGGGTGCGCGGCATCCGCTCACGGTGCTCATATGAGCAGGATCACCCGCGAGTGTTGCCGATGCGCACGCACCTGCCTACGCTGGAAGCGAGCGGAAGGACACTGTGGACGAGATCGACGAACTGCTCTCCATCCGGGCGGCCGAGCTCTACTACGAGGAGAACAAGACCCAGGACGAGATCGGGCAGGCGCTCCGGCTCACGCGCTGGAAGGTCGGCCGACTCCTCGCCCAGGCCAAGCAGCGCGGGTTCATCCGCATCGAGATCCTGCATCCCCGCGCACGCCGGCTCCCGATCGAGCGCCGCCTGCGCGACGAACGCGGGCTCACCGACGCCATCGTCGTCTCGACGGCGGGCGTGCAGTCGCCCGAAGAACTGCAGGAGCGCACCGCCCAGGCGGCCGCCGACTACCTCACCGCCCTCCGGCCTGTGCCGCGCACCCTCGGCGTGAGCTGGGGACGCACCCTGTTCGAGCTCTCGCAGCACCTGCGCAACGGGTGGGCCACGGGCGTCAACGTCGTGCAGATCAACGGGGGAGTGAGCCTCAACCGCCGGCCGGGCACCGCAGCGGCCACGGCGGTCGGGATCGCCCAGAAGGGCGGCGGCAGCGCGACCCTGCTGCCGAGCCCCGCGATCCTCGAGCGCCTCGCCACGAAGGAGGCGATCGAGTCCGACCGCGTCGTCGCGGGCGTCATCGAGCTCGCCCGCTCGGCCGACGCCTACGTCTTCAGCGCGGGTGCGGCCGACCACAACTCCGTGCACGTCGAGAGCGGCTACCTCTCGGTGGCCGACGTCGACGTGCTCGTGCAGAAGGGCGCCGTGGGCGACGTCGTCGGGCGCTACATCGACTCCGACGGCAACATCGTCGACCCCGCCCTCGATGCGCGCACGGTCGGGCTCACGCTCGACGAACTTCGGGCGGCCCCGCTCGCCATCGCCGTGATCGCAGGCAGCGCCAAGCACCCGGTCGCCGATGCCGTCGTGCGCAGCGGCCTCTGCTCGGTGCTCGTCACCGACGAGGCCACCGCCCTCCACCTCCTCGACGGCTGAGGCGCCCGCGCGGGCCCCGCCACACCGACACCGCACCACACACGAAAGCCAGGTCATCACCATGTCAGGCACCTCACTCGTCACCGCCCGGGAGCGGGCGCTCGCCGTGCTCGGCGGTGAACCCGACGACGCCACGCTCGGCCGCTACCTGCACGGCATCCCCGGGGTCGACGCGGTCGGCCTCGAGCAGCGCGCCGCCGGCCTCGGCACCCGCTCGATCAAGACCACCTCGAAGCAGCGGGCACTCGACACGATCATCTCGCTCATCGACCTGACGACCCTCGAGGGTGCCGACACGCCCGGCAAGGTGCGCTCGCTCGTCGCCAAGGCGATGACCCCCGATCCGTCGGATGCCTCGACCCCGCGGGTCGCCGCGGTCTGCGTGTACGGCGACATGGTGCCCTACGCCGTCGACGCGCTCGGCGCCGCCCACGGCGACCCCGATGACGGGCTCATCTCGGTCGCGGCCGTCGCGACGGCGTTCCCGAGCGGCCGCTCGTCGCTCGATATCAAGCTCGCCGACACGGCAGAAGCCGTGGCCGCGGGTGCCGACGAGATCGACATGGTCATCGACCGCGGCGCGTTCCTCGCCGGTCGCTACGGCCTCGTCTTCGACCAGATCGCCGCGGTGAAAGAGGCATGCCGCCGCGCCGACGGCACGAGCGCCAGCCTCAAGGTCATCCTCGAGACCGGCGAGCTCGTCACCTACGACAACGTGCGCCGCGCCTCGTGGCTCTCGATCCTCGCCGGCGGCGACTTCATCAAGACGTCGACGGGCAAGGTCCAGCCCGCGGCGACGCTGCCCGTCACGCTCCTCATGCTCGAGGTCGTGCGCGACTGGCACCTGCTCACCGGCCAGCGCATCGGCGTGAAGCCCGCGGGCGGCATCCGCACCTCGAAGGACGCGATCAAGTACCTCGTGACCGTGGCCGAGACCGTCGGCGAGGAGTGGCTCGTGCCGCACCTGTTCCGCTTCGGCGCGTCGAGCCTCCTCAACGACGTGCTGCTGCAGCGCCAGAAGATGACCACCGGACACTACTCCGGCCCCGACTACGTGACGATCGACTGAGACGAGAACGACGAACATGAGCTTCCTCGACTACGCACCGGCACCCGAGTCGCGGGCGATCCTGTCGCTCCGCGACCAGTACGGCCTTTTCATCGATGGCGAGTTCGTCGACGGCCGCGGCACGCCCTTCCAGACCATCTCCCCGGCGACCGAAGAGCGCATCGCCGAGATCTCCAGCGCCAACCAGGCAGACGTCGACGACGCGGTCGCCGCGGCTCGCCGCGCCTACGACCGCACGTGGTCGCGCATGAGCGGCCGCGACCGGGGCAAGTACCTCTTCCGCATCGCACGGCTGGTGCAGGAGCGCGCCCGCGAGCTCGCCGTCGCCGAGTCGCTCGACAACGGCAAGCCCATCAAGGAGTCGCGCGACGTCGACGTGCCGCTCGTCGCCGCGTGGTTCTTCTACTACGCCGGCTGGGCCGACAAGCTCGACCACGCGGGGCTCGGCGCGAACCCCGGCTCGCTCGGGGTGGCCGCGCAGGTCATCCCGTGGAACTTCCCGCTGCTCATGCTCGCCTGGAAGATCGCCCCGGCGCTCGCGGCCGGAAACACCGTCGTGCTGAAGCCCGCAGAGACCACGCCGCTGTCGGCGCTCATCTTCGCCGAGATCCTCCAGCAGGCCGACCTGCCTCCCGGCGTCGTGAACATCATCACCGGCGCGGGCGACACCGGCGCGGCGCTCGTCGCGCACGACGGCGTCGACAAGGTCGCGTTCACCGGCTCCACCGCGGTGGGTCGTGCGATCGCCAAGCAGGTCGCCGGCACCGACAAGAAGGTCACCCTCGAGCTCGGCGGCAAGGCCGCGAACATCGTCTTCGACGACGCGCCCATCGACCAGGCCATCGAGGGCATCGTCAACGGCATCTTCTTCAACCAGGGCCACGTCTGCTGCGCCGGCTCGCGGCTCCTCGTGCAGGAGAACGTGCACGACGAGGTCGTCGAGCGCCTGAAGCTGCGCCTCTCGACGCTGCGCCTCGGCGACCCGCTCGACAAGAACACCGACATCGGCGCGATCAACTCGAAGGAGCAGCTCGAGCGCATCCGCGAGCTGTCCGACATCGGCGTGGCCGAGGGCGCCGAGCGCTGGAGCGCGCCGTGCGTGATCCCCGAGAACGGGTTCTGGTACGCGCCGACGATCTTCACCAACGTGCAGACGTCGAGCCGCATCGCCCGTGAGGAGATCTTCGGGCCGGTGCTCTCGGTGCTCACGTTCCGCACCCCGGCCGAGGCGATCGCGAAGGCGAACAACACGCCCTACGGCCTGTCGGCCGGCATCTGGAGCGACAAGGGCAGCCGCATCCTCGCCGTCGCCGACGAGCTGCGCGCCGGCGTGATCTGGGCGAACACGTTCAACCGCTTCGATCCGGCGAGCCCGTTCGGCGGCTACAAGGAGTCGGGCTACGGCCGCGAGGGCGGCCGCCACGGCCTCGCCGCCTACCTGTCGCCGACGCCCATCGGCCAGGGCGCCACCCGGGAGAGCCTCGCCGCTCCGGCCACGACGAAGCCCATCGAGACCGCGGATGCCGCACCCAAGCGCACCCGGCGGAGCACGCAGCGCCGAGCAGCCGACACCACCACGAAGGGATCGAAGCGATGACCCGCCTCGCCGTGCCGAAGACGTACAAGCTCTACATCGGCGGCGCGTTCCCCCGCAGCGAATCAGGCCGCACCTACGAGGTCCTGCGTGCCGACGGTGCCTTCCTCGCCAACGCTGCGAAGGCGTCGCGCAAGGACGCCCGTGACGCGATCGTCGCCGCGCGCGGCGCAGTGGCCTCGTGGAGCGGGGCGACCGCGTACAACCGCGGCCAGGTGCTCTACCGCATCGCGGAGCTCCTCGAGGGCCGTCGCGCGCAGTTCGTCGCCGAGATCGAGGAGGCCGAAGGCGTGTCGCGCGCGGCAGCCGAGACGCAGGTCGACGAGTCGATCGATCGCTGGGTCTGGTACGCGGGCTGGGCCGACAAGTTCGCCCAGGTGGCCGGCAACGCCAACCCGGTCGCCGGGCCGTACTTCAACATCTCGGTGCCCGAGCCCACGGGCGTCGTGGCGATCGTCGCACCTCAGGACAGCTCGCTGCTCGGGTTCGTGTCGGCCGTCGCCCCGGCACTCGTCGCCGGCAACGCCGTCGTGGTCGTGGCGAGCGAGCGGTTCCCGCTCTCGGCGATCAGCCTCGCCGAGGTGCTCGCCACCAGCGACGTGCCGAAGGGCGTCGTGAACGTGCTCACGGGCTCGCCCGCCGAGATCGCGCCGTGGCTCGCGAGCCACGCCGACGTCAATGCGATCGACCTCGTGGGCGCGGGTGCGCTCGACTGGATCTCCCTCGAGATCGATGCGGCCGACACGCTGAAGCGCGTACTGCGCCCCGAGTCCGGTCCTGACGCGGCCGCTCCGGCGCTGGGCCGCATCAGCGCGTTCACCGAGACCAAGACCGTCTGGCACACCAAGAGCCTGAGGTAGCCATGAGCGGCCGCGACGGGGCATCCGACGAGCGTGGGCGACTGGTCGCCGACCCGTTCGACTACCGCGTCACGAAGCAGGGCGGCGTGATGGTGTCGCGCGGCGGCCGGGTCGTCATGACGGTGGGCGGGTCGGATGCCGCACGGCTGATCGTGGCACTGCAACGCGCGGACGATTCACAGGCGCAGCACCTGCTGGCGCGCGCGACGGGCAACTATCGTCGAGGGAACGAACGGGCCTGACCGACGTGCGGGCCCGGAACGGGGGTCCACGTGCGCGTGCTCGTCACCGGCGCGACCGGCTACATCGGCGGCCGGCTCGTTCCGCGCCTGGTCGAGGCCGGCCACGACGTCAGGGTGCTCGTGCGCCGGGCGGATCGGCTGCGGGACGTCCCGTGGGCGGCATCCGTCGACCTCGTCGAGGGCGACCTCGTGGACCGTGCGGCGGTGGACCGCGCGATGGAGGGCGTCGAGGTCGTCTACTACCTCGTGCACTCGATGGGCGGACGCGGCGACTTCGAGGCGTCCGAGCTGGCCATCGCGCGCAACGTGGCGGCGTCGGCGCGCGAGCACGGCGTCGGCCGCATCGTGTACCTCGGCGGTCTCCACCCCGAGGGCGTGGCGCTGTCGCGGCACCTGCGATCGCGGATGCAGGTGGGGGAGATCCTCCTGGCGTCGGGGGTGCCGACGATCGTGCTCCAGGCGGGCGTGATCATCGGATCCGGATCCACGTCGTTCGAGATGATCCGCCACCTCACCGAGGTGCTGCCGTACATGCCGGCACCTCGGTGGGTGCGCAGCTTCATCCAGCCGATCGCCGTGCGCGACGTGCTGCACTACCTCCTGCGCGCCGCGGAGGTGGCGCCCGAGGTGAACCGGGCGTTCGACATCGGCGGACCCGACGTCTTCCGGTACGGGCAGCTCATGAACGGCTACGCGGTGGAGGCGGGGCTGCCGCAGCGTCCGATCGCCGCGCTGCCGGTGCTCACGCCGTGGCTGGCCGGACAATGGGTGAACCTCGTCACGCCGATCCCGCGGCGGCTGGCCGTGCCGATCATCGAGTCGTTGCAGTTCGACTGCGTGATGCGCGAGCACGACATCGACGCCGTCATCCCGCCGCCGCCCGAGGGGCTGCTGCCCTACCGCCGCGCGGTGCGGCTGGCGCTGGAGCGTGAGCGCGAGGGCGAGGTGGAGACGAGCTGGCGCAACGCCGAGGTCGAGGGGGCACCGAGCGACCCCCTGCCGAGCGACCCCGACTGGGCTGGCCACACGGTCTACGTCGACGAGCGCTCCCGTCGATCGTCGGCCCCGCCTTCCTCCCTCTGGCGCGTCATCGAGGGCGTGGGCGGGGAGAACGGCTGGTACTCGTTCCCACTCGCGTGGGCGCTTCGGGGGTGGGTGGACAAGCTGACCGGCGGCGTGGGCCTCCGCCGCGGCCGGCGCGATCCCGACACGCTGCATGTCGGCGACGCCGTCGACTTCTGGCGGGTCGAGGCCATCGACCGGGGACGATTCCTCCGGCTGCGCGCCGAGATGCGGGTGCCGGGGCGCGCCTGGCTGGAGCTCGGCGCCGCCGCGGCATCCGACGGCGGCTCCGACTACCGGCAGCGGGCGGTCTTCTTCCCCAAGGGACTGGCCGGCCGCCTGTACTGGTGGGCGATCCTGCCGTTCCATGGCGTGATCTTCTCGGGCATGGCGAATCGCATCACGGCGGAGGCCGAGGCGGAGGCGACCCCCGAGGCGACCGCCGACGCGCAGGCCGACGCGACCCCCGAAGAAGTGGTAACGAAACGGTAACGACGTTGCTAGAGTGACCTGCACCGCGGCGCGACGGCGCGCCCGGTGGGAAGGCCCGACTCCCGTGACCCGCACGCCCGCTGCGCTCGCCCCCACGACCGCACCGTCCGTTCGCCTGCCGCGCCCCGTGACCGGACGGTTCGGACGGCTCGAACGGTTCGAACGGTTCGCGCATCCGCCGCGCCGCGCCGTGCGCGTGGCCTGCGCGCTCGTCGGCACCATCGCCATGGCGGCCGTGCTCCTCGTCGCGACCACGCCGACGACCGCGTCGGCCGTCGACGTGTTCGGCGCCCTGCGGCTCCCGGGCGATGCGGCCTTCATCGTCGGCCACCGCGGCGACCGTGCCGAGGCCCCCGAGAACACCATGCCCTCGCTCGAGCTCGCCATGGACGACCTCGCCTTCGTCGAGACCGACGTGCAACTCACGCGCGACGGCGTGCCCGTGCTCTTCCACGACACCACCCTCGAGCGTGTGACGGGAGACCCGCACATGGTCGGGGAGCTCGACCTCCAGCAGCTGCGGCGGCTCGACGTGGGCGCCTGGTACGGCCCCGACTACGCGGGCGAGCGGATGCCGACGCTCGACGAGTTCCTCACCGCGCTCGCCGCCCGCGACGACGCCCGTGCGCTCGTCGAGCTCAAGGCCGACTGGCGCGCCGACGAGGTGCGCACCGTGGTGGGCCTCATCGAGCAGCACGGACTGCGGGGCCGCGTGGTGCTGCAGAGCTTCAGCCTCGAGACGCTGTTCGCGCTGCAACGGGTCTCGCCCACGACCCCGCGCATCATGCTGATCCGCGAGCTGCCCGCCGATCCGGTGCCGCTCGCCGAGCGGCTCGGCATCATCGGCTTCGGCACGACGGCGGCCTCGGTGACGGCGGTGCCCGGCGCGCTCGAGGCGTTGCACGAGGCCGGCGTCGCGGTGCTCTGCTACACCCTCAACACCCACGAGCGCTGGCAGGAGGTGAGTGCGCTCGGGGTCGACGGCATCATCACCGACCAGCCGAGCGACCTCGACGAGTGGCTCGCGGTAACCGCGCCCGGGACCTGAGTCGCGCGCGACGATCAGTTCAGGTCGAGCCCGAGCTGCTCGGCGGCCGCCCGGAACGCTGCGTGCATGCGCTCGGAGAACAGCACGAACCGCACCAGGGCAGGGGCGGCATCCGCACCGGCCGTGGTCTCGAGCGCGACGAGGGCGGCGTCGTCGGCGGGCCACCCGTAGATCCCGGCGGAGATCGCGGGGAACGCGACGGATGCCGCGCCCAGGCCGGCCGCCAGCGCGAGCGACTCCCGGTACGCCGAGGCGAGGAGCAGCCGCCGCGAGGCCTCCTCGGGCCCCGGCCCGGGCCACACGGGGCCGACGGTGTGCACGACCCACCGCGCGTGCAGGTTCCCGGCCCCCGTCGCGACCGCCCGGCCGGTCGGCAGGCCGTCGGGCAGCACGGTGGCCCGGAGCTCCCGGCACTCCGCCAGGATCGAGGGGCCGCCGGCGCGGTGGATCGCCCCGTCGACGCCACCGCCGCCGAGCAGGCTCGAGTTCGCCGCGTTCACGATGGCGTCGACGTGCTCGGCGGTGAGGTCGCCGGTGACGAGTTCGATCCGCGGCATCCGCTCGGCTACCCGCGGTTGTTGGAGAGCTCGAAGATGCGCAGCAGTTCGGCGACGGCCGCGTCGCGCTGGTCGCCGCCGGCTTCGTACATCTCGGTCACGTGCGTGCGGAGGTGGTTCTCGACGAGGAGCTTGTTGAGCGAGCCCAGCGACTTCTGCACCGCCAGCGAGAGCGTGATGATGTCGACGCAGTAGTCCTCGTTCTCGATCATCTTCTCGATGCCGCGCAGCTGGCCCTCGATGATCTTCGTGCGGTGCAGGGCGCGCTTCTTGATGTCGTCGATCACCGGATCAGGATACTCCGCGTCCTCCGATACCCGGCCGGGTATCCCCGAACGCGGGCTCGTCGCCCCGGCCGAGCGGGCGCTAGCGTGGCCTCATGATCCGTCGTTCCGGCCGCGCCGTCGCGTCCGCCCTCGCCGCGCTGGGCGCCGTGGCATCCCTCGCCGCCCTCGCGCTCGCAGGCACGCCAGGTGCCCCCGCCGCCGCTGCGACCACGGTCACGACTGTCGGGCATGAGGCGACGATCTCGCCGGTGTCGTCGGTGCCCGCGGGCGTCGACGACTTCACGTTCGCGTCGTTCGACGCGGTCTACGAGCTCGGGCGCGACGCGGCGCGGCGATCCACCCTCGCCACGACCGAGACGCTCGTGGCGCAGTTCCCCGAGTTCGACCAGAACCACGGCATCCGCCGGGCCATCCCGATCGACTACCAGGGGCACCCGACCGACCTCCGCATCGAGTCGGTGACGGATGCCACGGGCTCGCCGCGCTCGTACGAGGCCGAGGCCGACGACGACGGCGAATTCCTCCTCGTGACCATCGCCGACGACGGCTTCGTCCACGGCGAGCAGACCTATGTCATCCGCTACACGCAGCACAACGTGACGCTCGAACCCGACGACGCGACGATCGACGAGTTCTACTGGGATGTCAACGGCACCGGCTGGGCGCAGCCGTTCGGCCGCGTCAGCGCGGAGCTGCGCATGTCGCCCGAGGTCGCCGAGGGCTTCGCCGGCGACACCGCGTGCTACCGGGGAGGGGCGGGCTCGACGACACCGTGCGATTCGCTGGCGGTGACGGATGCCGCGCCGCCGGCGGTGCTCGCCACGGCGGTCGCCCTCGGCCCCTACGAGAACCTCACGCTCGCCGCCGCGTTCGATCCGGGGACGTTCGAGCCGCGCGATGAGTCGTTCGCGGCGTCGCCCGCCGCCATCGCCGGAGCGGTCGCCACCGCCCTCGCCGTCGCGGCCCTCGTCGCCGCGATCGTCCTGTATGCGCTCCGCTGGCGCGATCACCCCGGGCGGGGCACCATCATCGCGCAGTACGAGCCGCCCGAGGGCGTCAGCGCGATGGTCGCCGCCGACCTCGTCGGCCGCGCGGACAAGGGCGTGACCGCCACCATCCTCGAGCGGGCGGTGGCCGGAGAGCTCCGTGTGGTCGAGACCGGCCGCAAGCAGTACGCCGTCGAGTTCGTCGGCGGCGCGTGGGGCGACGCCGACGCGATCTCGGTGGTCTCCGCGCTCTACAGCGACGCGCCGTTCCCCGGTGCGCGGCGCGAGCTGAAGTCGCGAGACACGACACTCGGCCGCCGCCTGCTCGCGCTCCGCCAGGGCGTCGCGAAGCGCGTGGCGCAGGAGGGACTCCGCCGGCGTCCCGACCCGGTGCTGCGTCTGTTGCTCGCCGTCGCGGCGATCGGGGCCGCGACCCTCAGCGTCGTCTTCGGCGTCGTGGCACTCGACGACCACCGCGGCGGCGCCTGGCCCTTCATCCTGTTCGCCGGAGCCATCGTGGCCGCCATCGCCGCGGTGTTCGTGGTCGCCGGGGTCCGGCCGCTCACCGAGCGGGGCCGCGAGATCCGCGACCACCTCGAGGGGCTCCGCCTCTACATCCGGCTCGCCGAGGCCGATCGGCTGCGGGTGCTGCAGAGCCCGAGCGGCGCGCTGCGCGTGGACCGTCCCGCGGCGGCATCCGTGGCGGGAGTGCCGACGGCACCGGATGCCGCGGCCACCGCCGTGACCCTCGACCCCGCCGTGGTGCTGAAGCTGAACGAGCGCCTGCTGCCGTACGCCGTGCTCTTCGGCCTCGAGCAGGAATGGAGCCGCGAACTCGCGGCCCTCTACGAGGCCCGCGGGGAGACACCCGGGTGGTACGCCGGGCGGGGCGCCTTCGACTCACGCGCGTTCGCGGTCGGCGTGGCATCGTTCTCGTCGGCGTCGAGCACGTCGTGGTCGGGGTCGAGCTCGAGCTCGTCGTCGAGCGGATCCGGCGGCGGAGGATCGTCGGGCGGTGGTGGCGGCGGCGGAGGCGGTGGCGGCGTCTGAGCCGTCAGTCCTCGGAGTCGGGGGCGCGCTCGTCGCGGAGGTCGACCCGGCGCTCGGCGTCGAGGCCGGGCACCTCATCGGCGAGGCTGTCGTCGAGCGGCCGGTCGTCGTCGTCGGCCGCGAGCTCCTCCTCGTCGAACTCCGTGTCCTGCGACACCGTGAATTCGTCGTCCTCGGGCGAGATGGCGCCCGCTCCCGCGCGTTCGTCCATGGCTGAAGCATAGGCCGACTCCATGGCGGCCGCACCGGTGGATCCGGCGTCGTGGGTGCCATCGTCGCGTCACGGGCGCCCGTCGGCCGCGCAGTCGGGCTAGAATAGGCACGCGCCCGACGAATCCGTTCTTCGGCCCGACCACGTGAGCCCGGCTCGCGTGCTGCTCGGTTCGGGATTCGGCGTACCGCGTGCGGCGACACCACGGTCGCCCCGAGCGGTCCCGACCACCGCCACCGGTGACGAGGGGGCGAGCCGGAGACGGCCCGAGAGCGGGAGGACCATGGCCCAGACGAGGCAGCGCCAGCGCACGAGATCACGTGACGACGACGCACCCATCATCCCGATCCTCGCGCGCAAGGTGCGCGAGGTCGAGACCAAGGCGCAGAAGGGCAAGCTCGGGCCGACCAACCGCACGAAGTTCCAGGTCATCGCGCTGCTCATGCGCGAGGAGCGGGCGCGGGTGAAGTCCGACCCCGAGGTCGCCGACGCCGCACGGGCCGAGCTGCTGAAGCGCCTCGACGGCATCGCGCAGATCCTCGCGAAGACGGCCGCGCGCGACACGAGCCTCATCCAGTTGCTGGAGCCCGACGCCTCGATCTCCACGGTCGCGCAGCGCTTCCGCCGCGACTGGCTGCTCGAGTCCGGCGCCGAGCTGAGCCCCGACGAGCTCATCATCACGCGCGAGCCCGAGGCCAAGCCCGAGCTCGGCGAGAACCAGGTCATCCCGGCCTCGGTGCGGTCGCGCCTGCTCGCGAACCCCTTCCTCGCGCCCGACTTCTCCAAGCCGCCGGCGCCCGTGGTGCCCGTGCGCCGCCTCGCCAACTGGGAGCTGCTCGGCCCGCTGTTCAAGTCGTTCGAGCTCGGCTCGGGCGGCCAGGCGGCCACCATGGAGCTGCCCGAGGCGCCCGCCGTCGACCGGCTCGCCCCCCGCGGCCTCGAGCTCATGAAGCACCAGGCGCGGTTCATCGAGTCCGCCCGGCTCGGTCACCGCACGTTCCTGCTCGCCGACGAGCCGGGCCTCGGCAAGACGGCGCAGTCCGTGCTCGCGGCATCCGTCGCCGACGCCTACCCGCTCCTCGCGGTCGTGCCGAACGTGGTGAAGATGAACTGGGCCCGCGAGGTCGAGCGGTGGACCCCGCACCGGCGAGCCACGGTCATCCACGGCGACGGCGACACCCTCGACGCCTTCGCCGACGTGGTGATCGTCAACTACGACGTGCTCGACCGGCACATGGCGTGGCTGTCGACCCTCGGGTTCCGCGGCATGGTCGTCGACGAGGCGCACTTCATCAAGAACCTGCAGTCGCAGCGCTCGCGCAACGTGCTCGCGCTCGCCGACCGCATCCGTCGCGCCGCTCCCGGCGGCGACCCGCTGCTGCTGGCCCTCACCGGCACGCCGCTCATCAACGACGTCGACGACTTCCGGGCCATCTGGCAGTTCCTCGGCTGGATCGACGGCGACAGGCCTTCACCGGCGCTGCTCGGCAAGCTCGAGGAGACCGGGCTGACCCCGGCCGATCACGGCTTCTACGTCGAGGCCCGCCGCACGGTGATCGACCTCGGCATCGTGCGCCGCCGCAAGGTCGACGTCGCGGCCGACCTGCCCGACAAGCGCATCGCCGACCTGCCGGTCGAGCTCGACGACGAGCTGGGCCGCTCGGTCCGGGCGGCCGAGCGCGAGCTCGGCAATCGCCTCGTGGGCCGCTTCCGAGCCCTCGTCGAGGCGCGCAACCTTCGCATCGGCGACCTCGACGACGACCAGCGCGACCAGTACATCCGCGCCGTCGCGAGCGCCGAGCTCGAGGAGTCGAAGTCGGCGAAGTCGGGCGAGAACGTCTTCACGATGGTGCGCCGCATCGGGCAGGCCAAGGCCGGCCTCGCGGCCGACTACGCGGCCCAGCTGGCCCGCTCGGTGGGCAAGGTCGTGTTCTTCGCGAAGCACATCGACGTCATGGACCAGGCCGAGGCGGCGCTCGCCGCGCGCGAGCTGCGCACCGTGTCGCTGCGCGGCGACCAGACCGCGCTGCAGCGCCAGGCAGCTATCGACGCGTTCAACACGGATCCCGAGGTCGCCGTGGCGGTCTGCTCGCTCACGGCCGCCGGCGTCGGCGTCAACCTGCAGGCGGCGTCCAACGTGGTGCTCGCCGAGCTCAGCTGGACGGCCGCCGAGCAGACGCAGGCGATCGACCGGGTGCACCGCATCGGCCAGGACGAGCCGGTCACCGCCTGGCGCATCATCGCCGCGCACACGATCGACGCGCGCATCGCCGAGCTCATCGACTCGAAGCAGGGACTCGCGGCGCGAGCGCTCGACGGCAGCGACGTCGAGCCGGGCTCCGCGGATTCGGTGCAGCTCGACGCCCTGCAGCACCTGCTGCGTGCGGCCCTCGACGGCACGCTCTGACGCCGCGGGCCGGGGTCCCGCACCGTTCGGGCGGGACCTGAGGAACCCTATAGACTGCCGCAGTCGATACGCCCCGACGCTGCGGCCCGGCAACACCACTGTTCGCTTCGAGCACCTTGGAGTCGTCCACACATGAAGATCGGGATCCTCACCAGCGGCGGCGACTGCCCCGGCCTGAACGCCGTGATCCGCGGCGCCGTGCTCAAGGGCGTCATCGCCCACGACACGGAGTTCGTCGGGTTCCGTGGTGGCTGGCGTGGTGTCGTCGAGGCCGACATCATGGAGATCACGCGTCACGACGTGCGGGGCCTCGCGAAGCAGGGCGGCACGATCCTCGGCTCCAGCCGCACCAACCCGTTCGAGGGCGAGGGCGGCGGCCCCGAGAACATCCAGCGCATGCTCGACGAGCACGGCATCGACGCGATCGTCGCCATCGGCGGCGAGGGCACGCTCACGGCGGCACGCCGTCTCTACGACGAGGGCGGCATCAACGTCGTCGGCGTGCCCAAGACCATCGACAACGACCTCGCGGCCACCGACTACTCCTTCGGCTTCGACACCGCCGTGCAGATCGCGACCGAGGCGATCGACCGGCTCCGCACGACGGCCGACTCCCACGGCCGCTGCATGGTGCTCGAGGTCATGGGCCGGCATGTCGGCTGGATCGCGCTGCACTCGGGCATGGCGGGCGGCGCCCACGCCATCCTCATCCCCGAGCAGCCCCAGTCCATCGAGCAGATCTGCGAGTGGGTCGAGTCCGTGCGCCAGCGCGGGCGTGCGCCGCTCATCGTCGTGGCCGAGGGCTTCAAGTTCGACGGCATGGAGGAGGCGCACTCGCACAAGGGCCTCGACGCGTTCAACCGCCCGCGCCTCGGCGGCATCGCCGAGCTCATCGCCCCGATGATCGAGGAGCGCACCGGCATCGAGTCGCGCGCGACCGTGCTCGGGCACATACAGCGCGGCGGCGAGCCGACCGCCTACGACCGGGTGCTCGCGACCCGCCTCGGCATGGCGGCGGTCGACGCCGTCTACGAGCGCGCCTGGGGCTCGATGGTGACCCTCCGCGGCACCGACATCGCGACGGTCTCCATCGCCGACGCCACGCACAGCCTCAACCGCGTTCCCCAGTCGCGCTACGACGAGGCGAAGATCCTCTTCGGCTGACGGATGCCGCTGCCCCAGGTCTGCGTCTGCTACCTCCTGCGCGAGCGGGCGGGCACGACCGAGGTGCTGCTCGGACGCAAGAAGCACGGCCTCGGCATGGGCAACTTCGTCGGACTCGGCGGCAAGCTCGAGGCGGGGGAGTCCGCCGTCGACGCCGCCGTTCGCGAGGTGTTCGAGGAGTCGGGTGTCGTCGTCGCGGCATCCGACCTCGAACCGCGGGGGCTGCTGACCTACCACTTCCCGCATCGCGAGGCCTGGAGCCAGGAATCAAGCGTGTTCGTCTGCCGTGCGTGGACCGGGACACCGTCGGGCTCCGACGAACTGGACCCCGAGTGGTTCGCAGTCGACGCGGTGCCGTACGGCGAGATGTGGGACGACGCGCGTCACTGGCTGCCCGCGGTGCTCGCCGGAGGGCGGGTGCGTCGCACCTTCGTCTTCGGTGAGGATCTCGCCACCGTGGTGGATGCACCCGAACCGGTCGCGTAGTATCGACGGGGCACGGCGCTCGCCGCATCCGCAACCCACGGTCCCTGAACACTCGGTGAATCGCAGCACCGATCCAGAGAAAGACGCCGGTGGAACTCACCCTCCTCGTCGTGCTGGTCATCGTACTGGCCCTCTTCTTCGACTTCACGAACGGCTTCCACGACACCGCGAACGCGATGGCCACGCCCATCGCGACCGGTGCGCTGAAGCCGAAGGTCGCCGTCACCATCGCCGCCATCCTGAACCTGGTCGGCGCCTTCCTCTCCACGGAGGTCGCGCGCACCATCTCGGGCGGGATCATCAAGGAGGGCGACGGCGGGGTCCTGATCACCCCCGAGCTGATCTTCGCCGGCCTCCTGGGCGCGATCGTCTGGAACATGATCACCTGGCTCCTCGGGCTGCCGTCGTCGTCGAGCCACGCGCTCTTCGGCGGACTCATCGGCGCCACCATCGTGGGCTTCGGCGTGTACGCGATCGACTTCAGCGTGGTGCTGTCGAAGGTCGTGCTGCCCGCGGTGCTCGCGCCGCTCACAGCCGGACTCATCGCCTACACGGCCACGAAGCTCGCCTACGCGATCACCCGCCGCTACGACGGCAAGCCCGACGGCCGCGACGGGTTCCGCTACGGACAGATCTTCTCGAGCTCGCTCGTCGCACTGGCGCACGGCACCAACGACGCCCAGAAGACGATGGGCGTGATCACCCTCCTCCTCATCTCGGTCGGGCTGCAGCCCGTGGGCAGCGGTCCCGAGTTCTGGGTGATCACGGTCTGCGCCGTCGCGATCGCGCTCGGCACCTACGTGGGCGGCTGGCGCATCATCAAGACCCTCGGCACGGGGCTCACCGAAATCAAGCCCGCGCAGGGCTTCGCCGCCGAGACCTCGACGGCGGCGACCATCCTGGCGTCCACCCACCTGGGCTTCGCCCTCTCGACGACGCAGGTCGCGTCCGGCTCGGTCATCGGGTCGGGCATGGGTCGCCGCGGCTCGAAGGTGCGCTGGGGCACCGCCGGCCGCATCGGCGTCGGGTGGCTCCTCACCCTTCCCTCGGCCGGCATCGTGGGCGCGCTGGCGGCCTTCGTCGCCACGTTCGGCGTCATCGGCATCGTCATCGACACGATCGTCGGGGCCGTGGTCATCGGCGGGATCTTCCTCTGGTCGCGGCGCAACGAGGTCGACGCCTCGAACGTCGTGAGCGAGGTCGCCAGCTCGGGTCGTGCGGTGAAGATCAAGAACAACCCCAAGCCCAAGAAGAAGGTGGCGCCGTGATCGACTGGCTCGCGTTCCTCCTGGTGCTCGTCTCGGCGCTCCTCGCGACGGTCGTCGTCGTGAGCACCTATTCGCTCGGCCTCCGCCTCCTGACCGTGTCGGGTCGCACCCCGATCGTCACGCCGGCGGAGTTCACCGACGCGATCGCGGTCATCACCCCTGCCGAGGCGAAGGCCGCGGCGAAGAAGGCGGCCAAGGCCGCGAAGAAGAGCCCGCTCACCGAGGGGCAGAAGCGCGCGGCGCTCATCGGCGCCCGGGTGTGCTTCGTGGTCAGCGCGATCGCCGTGGTCGTCGGCATCTACCTCATCGTGCCGGTGCTCCACGGGTTCCTCAACTGACGCAGAGGATCCCTCAGGTGTGCAGCGTCAGCCGATGCGCGGCTAGGGTCGTCGCGTGACGACTTCCACCCGTACCGACGTCCCGCCCGAGAGCCCGCGCTCGACGTCCGCCCTCGACCGCTTCTTCGAGATCACCGCACGCGGCTCGTCCGTGGGCGCCGAGGTGCGCGGCGGCCTCGTGACGTTCGTGACGATGGCCTACATCGTCATCCTGAACCCGATCATCCTGTCGAGCGCGACCGACGTCGACGGCGACCAGCTCGGGTTCGCCCAGGTCGCCGCGGTCACCGCCCTGACCGCCGGGGTCATGACGATCCTGTTCGGCGTGGTGGCGCGGCTGCCGTTCGCCTTCGCCGCGGGCCTCGGCATCAACTCGTTCCTCGCGGTGAGCGTCGTCGGCCAGGTCACCTGGCCCGAGGCCATGGGCCTCGTGCTCATCAACGGCCTCATCATCGTGCTGCTCGCCGCGACCGGCCTGCGACGACTCATCTTCGACGCCGTGCCGTTGCAGCTGAAGATCGCCATCACCGTGGGCATCGGCCTGTTCATCGCCTTCATCGGGTTCGTCGACGCGGGATTCGTCACGTCGACGGGCCTGTCGTCGCCGCCCGTCGGGCTGGGGGTCGGCGGCTCCATCGCCACCGTGCCGACGCTGGTGTTCGTCGTCACCCTCCTGCTCACGGGCATCCTCGTCGCGCGCAAGGTGCGCGGGGCGATCCTCATCGGCCTGCTGAGCGGCACGGTGCTGGCCCTCATCGCCGAGGCCATCTGGCACTTCGGCTCCAAGGTCGACAACGACGGCGGATGGGGACTCTCGGTGCCCGCGCTTCCCGAGCAGTGGGTGAGCCTGCCCGACCTCTCGCTCGTCGGCCAGGTGAGCTTCGGCAGCTTCGAGCGGATCGGCGTGCTCGCCGCCCTCATGCTCGTCTTCACCCTGGTGTTCACGAACTTCTTCGACGCGATGGGCACGCTCACGGGCCTGTCCAAGGAGGCGGGCCTCGCCGACGAGCGCGGAGACTTCCCGCGCCTGCGCTCCGCGCTGATCGTCGAGGGCGTGGGCGCCGTGGCCGGCGGCTTCACGTCGAGCTCGTCGAACACGGTGTTCATCGAGTCCGGCGCGGGCATCGGCGAGGGAGCGCGGACAGGCCTCGCGAACCTCGTGACCGGCGCACTGTTCCTGCTCGCGATGTTCTTCACGCCGCTGACCTCCATCGTGCCGTCGGAGGTCGCCGCCGCCGCGCTCGTCATCGTGGGCGCGTTGATGATGGCGCAGATCCGCGGCATCGACCTCGTCGACTTCTCGGTGCTGCTGCCCGTGTTCCTCACCATCACGGTGATGCCGCTCACCTACTCCATCGCCAACGGCATCGGGGCGGGCTTCATCAGCTGGGTGGTCATCCGCTCGTGCTCGGGCAAGGCCCGCGAGATCAGCCCGCTGCTCTGGATCGTCGCGGCCGGATTCCTCGTCTACTTCGTGCGGGGTCCGATCGAGACGCTGCTCGGCGGCTGATCCGGTCGCGCGGCCGGCGGGCCGTCGGTGCCCCGCACGCGGGCGATGCCGCGCATCAGGTGGTAGATGACGATCGCGGCGATCGTGCCGAGCGCGATGCCGTTGAACGAGACCTCCCCGAAGCTGAACGTGAAGTCGGCGATGCCGATGATGAGCGCCGTCGCGGCGGTGAACTGGTTCACGGGGCTCGTGAAGTCGACCCGGTTGTCGATCCAGATCTTCACGCCGATGATGCCGATCAGGCCGTAGAGCGCGGTGGTGATGCCGCCGAGCACGCCGGGCGGGATGGTGTTGATCACCGCGCCGACCTTGGGCGAGAGGCCGAGCAGCACGGCGAAGAGGCCGGCGACCCAATAGGCGGCCGTCGAGTACACGCGCGTCGCGGCCATGACGCCGATGTTTTCGCCATAGGTCGTGGTGCCCGAGCCGCCGAAGAAGCCCGCGATCGTGGTGGCGAGCCCGTCGGAGAACAGCGCGCGTCCGGTGGAGGCGTTGATCGACGCATCCGTCATCTGCGCGACGCCCTTGATGTGTCCCACGTTCTCGGCGATGAGCACGAGCACCACGGGCAGGAACGCCGGCAGCATGCCCCAGACGGCACTGTCGGCGAACGGGTTCGCGGGCAGGTGGAACTGCGGCAGGCCGACCCACGCGGCATCCGCCACCGCGCCGAAGTCGACCTCGCCCTGCACGACCGCGGCGACGTAGCCGATCACGACGCCGAGCAGGATCGACATGCGCCCGAGGATGCCGCGGAAGGCGACGCTCGCCACGATGACCGCGGTGAGCGTGATGAGGGCCGTGAGCGGCGCCTGCTCGAAGTTCGACTTCGCCACCGGCGCGAGGTTGAACCCGATCAGTGCGACGATGGCACCCGCGACGACCGGTGGCATGAGCGCGTCGATCCAGCCGGTGCCGCCCCACTGCACGATGAGGCCGACGAGGGCGAGCAGGATGCCCACCACGACGATGCCGAACAGGGCGGCGCCCATGGGGTCGTCGACGTCGGCGCCCATCGCCGCGAGGATCGGTGCGATGAACGCGAAGGAGGAGCCCAGGTAGCTCGGCACCCGGTTCCGCGTGATGACGAGGAACAGGATGGTGCCGACGCCCGAGAAGAACAGCGTCGTCGCGGGCGGGAAGCCCGTGAGGATGGGCACGAGGAAGGTCGCGCCGAACATCGCGACGACGTGCTGGGCGCCGAGGCCGATGGTGCGCGGCCAGCTCAGGCGCTCGCCGGGCGCGACGACCTCGCCGGGCGCGACGTGGGCTCCGTCGCCGTGGACGGTCCAGGGCAGGTGCATGCTGCTCCGATCGTGAGGGGCCGAATCCCTGCGATCGTATCCGTCGGGGAGGGCGCCACCGGGGGCACGCGCGGGCGTGCCACCGCGGGATCGGGGGGATAGCCCCATGTCGCCGGCCGTGCGGCATCCGTAGCGTGGAAGCACACCCCACGAACAGGAGAACATGACCATGACCACCGCAACGCCCACCTCGCAGCCGCAGGCGCCGTTCGGCGAGCCGAACCCATATGCGCCGGGAGCCGCGCCCACGGCGGAGTCGCGCGGGTTCAGCATCGCCAGCCTCGTGCTCGGCCTCGTCTCGATCGTCGCGAGCTCGACCTTCTTCGTGCCGGTCGCCGGCCTCGTGCTCGGCGTCATGGCCCTGCAGCGCGAGCCGCAGTCGCGCACGATGGCGATCTGGGGCATCGTCCTCAACGGCGTCATGCTCGCCGGCACGGTGCTCTTCACCATCGGCGCACTGGTCTTCGGCCTTGCGATGCTGCCGTTCGCGTTCCTCTGATCGCACGCTCGCGTCGCACGTCCAGGACGGGCCGCTCCCCACGCGGGGGGCGGCCCGTTCGTCGCGTCCTGGCCCACCGGGCGCCGACCGGGCGCCGTGCGGGCGCCCACCGGGCGCCGACCGGACGCCGGCGGGCCACGGCGGCCCTGCCGTCCGCGACGGTCGGCGGTAGGCTCGGAGTCGAGTACCAGCGCGGCGACCCCGCGTGCACACCCAGCGCGGCGATCCCGCGCGTACGAGGCAATGGAGCCCAACCGTGTCGATGACCCGACCCGACCACCTGCCCGACCACCTGATTGCGGAGGAGGAGCACGTGAAGCTCCCCGTCGACCCCGGCACCGCCACCCGTGTCGAGACCGACTCACTCGGCACCGTGGAGGTGCCCGCCGACGCCTACTGGGGCGTGCACACGATGCGGGCGCTCGAGAACTTCCCGATCTCGAAGCGACCCATCTCCGTCTACCCCGAACTCATCCGGGCCCTCGCCTCTGTCAAGCAGGCCGCTGCGCGCGCCAATCGCGAGGTGGGCGTGCTGAGCGACACGAAAGCCGCCTTCATCGACCAGGCCTGCCAGCGCATCATCGACGGCGACTTCCACGACCAGTTCGTCGTCGGCGTCATCCAGGGCGGCGCCGGCACCTCGACGAACATGAACGCGAACGAGGTCATCACGAACGTCGCCCTCGAGCTCGCCGGCTACGACAAGGGCCGCTACGACATCCTCCATCCCATCGACGACGTGAACCGCAGCCAGTCCACGAACGACACCTACCCGACCGCGCTGAAGATCGCGCTGGCCTTCTCCCTGGCGACGCTCCTCACCGAGCTCGAGCTGCTGCGGCAGTCGTTCCTGCGCAAGGCCGACGAGTTCCACGAGGTCCTCAAGGTCGGTCGCACGCAGCTGCAGGATGCCGTGCCGATGACGCTCGGGCAGGAGTTCCACGGGTTCGCCACGACGCTCGGCGAGGATCACGCCCGGCTCACCGAGACCATCTGGCTGCTCTCGGAGATCAACCTCGGCGCCACGGCCATCGGCACGGGCATCACCGCCGACCCGGGGTACGGCGCGGCCGCGGTGCGCCACCTCAACGCGATCACCGGACTCAGCCTCGAGTCGGCGCCCGACCTCATCGAGTCGACCAGCGACGCGGGCGCGTTCATGTCGTTCTCGGGCTCGCTCAAGCGCAGCGCCATCAAGCTCTCGAAGATCTGCAACGACCTGCGGTTGCTGTCGTCCGGTCCGCAGGCCGGGTTCGGCGAGATCAACCTGCCGCCGCGGCAGGCGGGCTCGAGCATCATGCCCGGCAAGGTGAACCCCGTCATCCCCGAGGCCGTGAGCCAGGTCGCCTATGCGATCGCGGGCACGGATGTCACGGTGACCATGGCGGCGGAGGCGGGCCAGCTGCAGCTCAACGCGTTCGAGCCCGTCATCGCGCACTCGTTGCTGCAGTCCATCACCTGGATGCGGCAGGCGTGCTGGACCCTTCGAGTCAACTGCGTCGACGGCATCACCGCGAACGTCGAACGCCTCAGCGCCATGGTGGCCTCGAGCGTCGGCGTCATCACGGCCCTCATCCCGTTCATCGGCTACGGTGCGGCCTCGACGCTCGCGAAGGAGGCTCTCGCCACCGGTCGTCCGGTCGCCGACCTCGTGGTCGAGGCGGGCCTCATGACGCGCCACGACGTTGAGCGCCAGCTCGCGCCGTCGCGTCTCTCGGGTATCCACCCGGTCACGAGCGCGATCCCGGTGATCGACCTGCAGGGCGAACCGCACGAGTGAGCCGGCCGGCATCCGGCGCGCACGCTCATCGCACGCCGGATGCCGCGTGCGCCCCGTCTGCGCGCCCGGGCTCGTCGTCCCGGGCAGGCGACGACCTCAGATGACGCGGCAGTGGGTGGTGAGAGAGCCGATGCCCTCGACCGACACGGTGACGGTCGACCCGTCGCGCAGGAACACCTGCGGGTTCCGCGAGTAGCCGGCGCCGCCAGGGCTGCCCGTGGAGATGAGCGTGCCCGCGGGGATCGTCGCCGAGCGGGAGAGGTACGAGATGATCTCGGCCACGCCGCGCACCATCTCGTTCGTCGAGGCGTCCTGCAGGATCCGGCCGTCGAGGTTCGTCGTGAGCCAGAGGTCCTGGGGGTCGGGGACCTCGTCGGCGGTCAGGACGACCGGCCCCGTCGGGGTGAAGCCGTCGAACGACTTGCACCGCGACCACTGGGCCTCACTGAACTGCAGGTCGCGTGCGGTGATGTCGTTGACGACGGTGTAGCCCCACACGTAGTCGAGGGCGTCGCGGACGTGCACGCCACGGGCGGGCCGGCCGATGATGACGCCGAGCTCTGCCTCGTAGTCGACCTGCGAGGTGAGGTCCTCGGGCCAGGTCGTGGTGCCGCCATGGCCGGCGAGGGAGTTGGGCCAGAGGGAGAAGATCGTCATCGCGGTCTCGGAGCGGAGCTTCAGCTCCGACGCGTGGGCGGCGTAGTTCGCGCCGATGGCGATGACCTGCGCGGGCCGCAGCACCGCCGAGGAGTGCCGCAGCTCGGAGACGGGCGAGAGTTCGACGCCGGCGGCGAGAGACGCGTCGACCGCGGTGCGCACCTCGTCGAGCCCCTCGGGGCCGCGTTCGATGAGATCCTGCAGGTCGCGCGGCGCGCACTCCATGACCTCGTCGAGGAAGAGCGCCGACTCCGCCACCACCGCCGCGAGCCGAGGGGTCGTCTGGCCTTCGACTCTGAGGTGCGCGAATCTCACCTGTCTAGGCTATCGGCCACAGCGCCCGCCCGGATGTGCACGGCGTACAACGAAGGCGGGTGCGAGCGACGCGATGTCGACAAGCATGGCTACGCGGCCCGCCAGAGGTGCATCGACGCGTAGCTCCGCCACGGCGCCCACTGCACGCCCTCGGCCGCGAGGCGCGACGCGTCGCCAGGCAGGCCGAGCGCGACGGCGCCGTTGCGCAGGGCGAGGTCGCCAGTGAGCAGCACGTCGGGCGCACGGGTGACGCGCATCGCCACGTAGCCGGCCGTCCATGGTCCGATGCCGGGCACGGCGAGCAGGTCGCGGGCCAACTCCTCGCGCTCACGTTCGGGCGCCACGACCAGGTCGCCCGTGTCGAGCCGACGTGCGACGTCGACGATCGTGCGGATGCGGGCCGCCGGTCCGCGCAGCACCCGCTCGCCCTCGGCGGCGATGGCTCCCGCCGTCGGGAAGAGCAACGTCGGGCCGTCGCCTGTCTCGCCACCAGCACCGCGACCAACGACCAGACGATCCCCGAGTTCGGCGGCGAGCCGCGCGAGCGCCGTGCGGGCCGCCTTCACCGAGACCTGCTGCCCGATGAGCGCGCGGAAGACCAGCTCGTGGGGGTCGAGGCATCCGGGGACCCTGATGCCGGGCACGGCGGCGACGGATGCCGCGAGCCGCGGATCGGCGGACAGGGCGGCGTCGATCGCCACGGCATCGGCATCGAGGTCGAAGAGCCGGCGCACGCGGGCGACGAGCGGGGGGAGGTCGGCGAGCGTGGCGAGTCGCGCGTGGACGTCGATGGCGGGGCTGCCCGCATCGCCTGCGGCCTCCAACCGCACGAGCGCCGCACCGCCCGGCAGCCGGAGCGTGCGCCGGTACTGCAGCGGCCCGGCCTCTTCGACGCCGCCGAGGGCGCGCGCGCCGAGCCACGCGAAGACCCCCGCGGCGTCGAAGGGCGCCCTGGCCGGGAGGCGGAGGTGCACGACGCCGGCGTGGGCGTCGCCCGCGACCGCGTCGTCGTCGGGCTCGACCGCCGCGACCCTCGCCCGATCGCGGAGGCGTGCGGCCGCGCGCAGCTCGAGCGGGCTGCGCTCGTAGACCGCGCGGATGGTGTCGTTGAACTGCCGGATGCTGCCGAAGCCCGCCGCGAACGCGACATCGGCGACCGGCAGCGCCGTCGAGTTGAGCAGCGCGCGCGCCGTCTGCGCGCGGTGGGCCCGCGACAGCGCGAGCGGGCCCGCACCGAGCTCGGCGGTGAGCACCCTGGTGAGGTGGCGCGGCGTGTAGCCGAGGCGTGCCGCGAGGCCCGGCACGCCCTCGCGCTCGACGATGCCGTCGGCGATGAGCCGCATGGCACGCGCCGCGAGGTCGTCGCGGAGGTCCCACTGAGGGGACCCGGGCACCGCATCAGGCAGGCACCGCTTGCAGGCGCGCAGCCCCGCCTCGTGTGCGGCGGCGGCGGTGAGGTAGAAGCTCACGTTCGACGGCTTCGGCGCGACGGCCGGGCAGCTCGGGCGGCAGTAGATGCCGGTGGAGTGCACGCCGGTGATGAACTGGCCGTCGAACCGTGCGTCGCGGGCCTGCATCGCCCGGTAGCGCTCGGCGAACACCGGGTCGGCGAGCGGGTCGGCGGCGGCGCGTCCGACGGTGCGGGCCGGGCTCGCGATGGTGGCGGGATGGGGCGTCATGCATCCAGCCTCGCACGCACGGCCGACATCGACCGGCGGGAATCGGACATGGCCGCGTCGCCGGTCAGCCGGCCGTTGAGGCTAGCGTGGAGGGATGCCCCAGGACCTGCTCGACCGCCTCCGGGACGCCCTCGGGGCATCCGTCACCACCGACCCCGCCGCCCTCGACGCGAGCCGGGAGGACCGTTCCGGATGGCGCAGTGCGAGCCGACCGCTCGCCGTCGTGCACGCGGCATCCGTCGACGAGGTGCAGGCCGTGCTGCGCCTCGCCCACGAGACGCGCACGCCGGTCGTGCCGCGCGGCGCCGGCACGGGCCTGGCAGGCGGCGCGATCGCGAGCCCCGGCGCGATCGTGCTCGACGTCTCGCGGATGAACCGCATCCTCGAGGTCTCCGAGGCGGACGAGCTCGCCGTCGTCGAACCGGGCGTGCTCAACGGCGACCTCAACGACGCGCTCGCGCCGCTCGGCCTCTGGTTCGCGCCAGATCCGGCGAGCCGGGCGATCTCGTCGATCGGCGGCAACATCGCCACGAACGCCGGCGGCCTGCTCTGCGCGAAGTACGGCGTGACCCGGGAGGCGGTGCTGGGACTGGCCGTCGTGCTCGCCGACGGCCGGTTGCTGCGCACGGGCCATCGCACCGTGAAGGGCGTCACGGGCTACGACCTCACGGCCCTCCTCACCGGGTCCGAGGGCACCCTCGGCGTCATCGTCGAGGCGACGGTGCGGCTGCGTCCCATCGTGCCGGGCGAGGTCGTCACCGTCGCCGCGGCGTTCCCGGGCGTCGAGGCCGCCGCCGCGGCATCCGCTGCCGTCACCGCCGCCCGCATCCGCCCGGCGGTGCTCGAGCTCATCGACGCCGCCGCGCTCGCCCGCATCGCCGCGCACCTCGGCGACGCGGCGCTCGCCGGCACGCCGCTCGAGCAGACGGCGACCGGCGAGGCGTTCCTGCTCGCGCAGAGCGACGACGGCGGCTCCGCCGAGGAGGCCGCACGCATCGCCGAGGCCTTCGCCGCCGGGGGCGGGCGGGTCTCGGTGTCGACGGATGCCGCGACCGGCGAGCGACTGCTCGACATCCGCCGCGCCATGCACCCGGCACTCGCGGCATCCGGCAACGTGCTCATCGAGGACGTGGCGGTGCCGCGTTCGCGACTGCCCGAGATGTTCCGGGCCATCGAGGAGATCGGTGCGCGGTACGGCATCGAGATCCCCACGATCGCGCATGCGGGCGATGGCAACCTGCACCCGAACTTCGTGTTCACGGGCGACGAGGTGCCGTCGGATGTCTGGGCCGCGGCCGACGACCTGTTCCGCGCCGCGGTGACCCTCGGTGGCACCCTCACGGGCGAGCACGGAGTGGGCGTGCTCAAGCGCCGGTGGCTCGCCGATGAGCTCGGCGACGACTCGTTCGGCCTGCAGCGCGGGATCAAGGCCCTCTTCGATCCGACCGGCATCCTGAACCCCGGCGTGATGTTCGCGGCTTCCGACGACTGAGCCGTTCGAGGGGACCCGCCCGCGAGCCGCTGGCAACCCGCTGCTTCGAGGTGCGCGGGGTCGATAGGCTGCGCGGATGACCAGCGCCCCACCGCCCGAGCTGAACCCGACGCCCGCCGCACCGCTCTGGTCGGCGCCGCCGCCGCGCGGGCGGCGGGGTGGCACGGTGTTCGGGGTGATCGGGATCGTGCTCGCCGGACTGGTCGGACTGCTCGTCCTCGCATATCTCGGCCTCGCCCTCGGCGTGTCGACACTCGTCATCGGCACGCTGCTCGCGCTCGTGCCGCTGGGCGTCGTGCTGCTCGCCGTGCGCTGGATCGACCGCTGGGAGCCCGAGCCGCGGTGGGCGCTGTGGTTCGCGTTCCTGTGGGGCGCGGCGGTCGCGGTCGCGATCGCGCTCGTCGTCGATCTCGGCGTGCAGCTCGCGATGGCGTTCGCGCAGCCGGGCGGCAGTCCCGACGAGGCCCTGCAGGCGGTCGTGCAGGCGCCGCTCGTGGAGGAGCTCGCCAAGGGCCTGGGCGTGCTGCTCATCTTCGCGTTCTCGCGGTCGCATTTCGACGGCCCGGTCGACGGCCTCGTCTACGCCGCCACGGCGGCCGCGGGGTTCGCGTTCACCGAGAACATCCTCTACTTCGGGCAGGCGCTCGCCGAGGGCGGTGCGAGCGAGCTCGGTGCCACGTTCGTGCTGCGCGGCATCTTCTCGCCCTTCGCGCACGTGCTGTTCACCGCGTGCATCGGCATCGCGATCGGCATCGGCGCGAGTCGTGGGGGCGGCCCCGGCGTGATCGGATGGTTCCTGCTCGGCCTCACGGGTGCGGTGCTGCTGCACGCGCTGTGGAACGGCTCGCTCGCATTCGCCGACGACGCGATCGGCCTGTACTTCACCGTGCAGGTGCCGATCTTCGTCGGTGCGCTGCTCGTGACGGTGTACCTCCGTCGCCAGGAGGCGCGCATCACCCGCACGCGGCTCGCCGAGTACGGCGCGGCCGGCTGGTTCAGCCCGGCGGAGGTCGAGATGCTCGCCACGCCCGCCGGACGCCGGCAGGCGAAGGCGTGGGCGAGGGCGCAGACCCCGCCGCGCACGGCATTGATGCGACGCCTCATCAGGGATGCGACGCACCTCGCCTTCACCAGGCAGCGGATGGTGACCGCGCGTGAAGGACGCCGGGGCGCCGTCGACGAGCATGCGCTGCTGGAGGCGGTGGCCGCCGACCGGGCCGCGCTGCTGCGCTGATCTTCCCGCGGCTCGGGCGCCGGCGGAGCGCCGCCCCCGCACAAGGAAACTCGCCGCCCTGTGGTGTGGCACTGCCGACATCTCTACGGGGCGACGAGTTCTCGGATTCCAGAGTGCGTGATGTTCGCAGTCAGCGCAAGAGGGGGGTGGACGGTTGTCCATGCCCGTCGCGTCCGTTTGGATGGGAGCCATGACTGACACGAACAGCAAGCCCGAGATCGACGCCCCCGAGGGTCCGGCCCCCGTCGAACTCGTCATCGAGGACATCGTGGTGGGCGACGGCGCGGAGGCCACCCCGGGCTCCACCGTCGACGTGCACTACCTCGGCGTGGAGTACGAGACCGGTGAGGAGTTCGACTCGTCGTGGAGCCGCAGCCAGTCGATCAACTTCCCGCTGCAGGCGCTCATCGCCGGCTGGCAGGAGGGGATCCCGGGCATGAAGGTCGGCGGTCGCCGCAAGCTGACCGTGCCGCCGCAGAAGGCCTACGGTCCGGCCGGCGGAGGGCACCAGCTCTCGGGCAAGACCCTGATCTTCGTGATCGACCTCCTCGGCGTCAGCTGAGCCGAGCGATCCCGTACGACGAAGGCCGGTGGGCATGAGCCCGCCGGCCTTCGTCGCGCCCGGGCACCGAGTGGCCAGATGGGGGTTCCGGATGCCGCGTGCTCGGGCCGCGCTCGGTACCATCTGGTGACGCCCGACGGGCGAACCCCACGAGAGGCACGACGACGTGACCGGATCCACGACCGATCCACGACCTGACCGCGGAGCGGCACCCAGCAGCGGCGACCGCCGACGCGTCCTGCTCGCCTTCGCGCCGTACCTCCTCCTGTCGATCCTGCATGTCGCCGTGCTCGTGGTCGGCCTCGACGACGTCGCACGCGTCTCGAAGCTGCTGCTCATGCCCGCCCTCGGCCTCGCGGTCGTGCTCATCGCCCGACCGCTCCGTGCCGCCGCCCCGGTGCTGCTCCTGGTGGCGATCGGCTTCTCCTGGGGTGGGGACGCGTCGCTGACGTTCACGGGCGACCTGTGGTTCGTGGTGGGCCTGGCCTCGTTCCTGCTCGCGCACGTCACCTACATCGTGCTCTTCCTCCGCATGCGTCGAGGTGACCGGCGCCTCCCGCCCTGGACGGCCGCCTACGCCGTCTGGTACGCGGCGTTCCTCGTCCTCCTCGGACCCGATCTCGACGCGCTGTTCGCACCGGTCGCGCTGTACGGCCTGGTGCTCGGCGCGATGGCGGCGCTGGCCGGCCGACTCGGCGGGCTCATCGCCGCCGGCGGTGCACTGTTCGTCGTCTCCGACTCGGTGCTCGCCCTCGGGCGGTTCCTGCCGGGCTACGACTTCGCCCCGCATGACCTCGTGGTGATGTCGACGTACCTCGCCGCTCAGGGCTTCATCGCGTTCGGGGTGGTGCGGACGGCCCGGTCGGCGCCGGTCGACCCTCGCCGCTCGCGCCGCTCGAGCCGCGCGCCGGCTCCGTGACCTGCTGCACCCGGTCGACGAGCTCGCGCCAGGGACCGGTCAGCTGGCGCTCGGCCAGCGTCGCCTCGTGCGGCTCGCACCGGATGCGGTAGATGTACCGGTCGGGCTCGGGCGGCACGGGCGGAGGCTGGCTCCACGGGATCTCCTCGATGAGGAGGTACCACCGGTCGGCGTCGGGCTGCTCGTCGACGCGCACCTCCCACGTGAGTCGAAGGCCCGCCAGGCCGCCCGTTCGGGACACGATGACGTCCATGCCCGCGATGGTACTCCCGCGATGCGAGGGCCGCTGGGGCGGACCTGCAGGACGTGCGGACGTGCCGCGGCAGGTGCGGCGGCATGGTGCCGGTTCAGGCGGCCGCCGGCACCGTCTCGATGCCCACCGCAGCCCAGCCGCCCTGCACCGCCCGGGTCTCGCGGGACGCGCGGCCGAAGCGTTCGGTCGCAGCGCGCACCGTCTCGTTCGCGAACGTCTTGAAGTCGGTGTCGGGTCGCAACCGGCCTGACGTGAGCACGTCGTACCAGACCCGCCCCACGGTCTCCCACGCGAACCCGCCGAGTTCGATGGCCGCGAGGGCGAAGGCGCGGTTGGGGATGCCGGAGTTCAGGTGGACGCCCCCGTTGTCGTCGTCGGTCTCGACGTAGCGGTCGAAGTGGTCGGGCTGCGGGTCCTTGCCGAGCACGTCGTCGTCGTAGGCGGTGCCGGGCGCCTTCATCGAGCGGATCGCCCGCCCCTCGACCGCATCGGTGAAGACCCCCTCGCCGATGAGCCACGTCGCCGACGCGGCATCCTGCCCCATGGCGTACTGCTCCACGAGCGCGCCGAACACGTCGGAGACGTGCTCGTTCAGGGCGCCCGACTGGCCCTGGTAGCGGAGCCGCGCGGTGCGCTCGGTGACGCCGTGCGCGAGCTCGTGGCCGATCACGCTGATCGACTGGGTGAAGCCGCGGAACACCTCGCCGTCGCCGTCGCCGAAGACCATGCGCTCGCCGTCCCAGAAGGCGTTGTCGTAGCGGTCGCCGTAGTGCACGGTGGCCTCGAGTGGCAGGCCCGCGTCGTCAATCGAGTCGCGCGCGAACACCCGGGCGAACATCTCGAACGTGTCGCCGAGGCCGTCGTAGGCCTGGTCGACCGCAGCGTCGCCGCTCGCGGGCTGGCCCTCGCGGCGCACGAGGCGGCCGGGCAGCTTGTCGTCGCCCTGCGCATCGGAGATGCGCCGGTCGGGCTGCGGAGCCGTGCCGGGGGCCGCAGCGGGTCGCTCGTCGCGCGCCGGGTGCTCGGGTGCGATGAACGAGGGCAGTTCACCGCTGCCGCGCCATTCGCGCACGGGCGCGTCGCGCAGGAGCGAGCGGCGGGCGGCGTCGGCGGCCGCGTCGAAGCGCGGGTCGTCGAGGTTCGCGATGCGCGCGAGGAGGTAGGGCGGCACGATCGCCGCGTGCGGCGTCGGATGAGGGTAGGGCCGGGGCATCCGCGTCATGCACCGATCGTGACACGTCCTCCCGACACCGGGGGAGACCCGCGCCGGGCGCGCCGTCGCACGGCGTCACGATCCGCGGCGACTTGCCGCGCCGCGTCGCGACGGCGAAGCTGGGAGGGTGTCCACCGCCCTCGTCGCGCCGCCCGAGGTGCGCACGCACCCCATCGCATTGCTCCCCGCCGTGCTCGTCTGCGGCGCCGCGGTGCTCCTCTTCGGGTTCCAGCTGCGACTGGCGGGCTACGCCGTGCTCGTGCTCGGCCTGGGCGTGGCGTGGCTGGTCGACCGGTCGGGCCGCACCAGTCGGCTCTTGCCCGACCTCGCCCTCATCGCGCTCGGCCAGGTCATCATCTCCACGATGTCGCTCGAAGCCGACATCAGCTACCCGAACATGGTCCGCTTCACGGTCGTGCTCGGCAGCGCGGTGGCGGTGCCGTACCTGATCTCCCGGTTCGTCTACCGCGACCGGGTCATCCGCTTCCCCTGGCGCACGGGCCAGCGGTGGACTCGGGTGCAGTGGGCGTACCTGCTGCTCGTGCTCTTCCTCGGCTGGGCGATCCTGCCGTTCTACTTCATCACCTCGGGCGTCTACACGAACTGGCCGACGGTCACCGCCCCCGACGAGATCGCGCGCCTGTTCGTCGGCGTGAACGCGGTGGGCACGTGGGACGAGCTGTTCTTCATCTGCACCGTGTTCGCGCTGCTGCGCCGGCACTTCCCGACCTGGCAGGCCAACCTGCTGCAGTCGATCGTCTTCGTCTCGTTCCTGTGGGAGCTCGGCTACCAGTCCTGGGGCCCGCTGCTCACGTTCCCATTCGCGCTGCTGCAGGGCTACACGTTCAAGCTCACGAAGTCGCTCACCTACGTGCTCGTCGTGCACCTGCTCTTCGACGCGATCGTGTTCGCGGTGATCGTCTACGCGCACAACGGCTGGCCGGCGATCTTCGTGCTGGCGCCCTAGACGACGGGTCGCCGCGGCCCCCGCATGCTGCGCACCGACAGTGCCGCGAGGGCGATCGCCGCCGCCGCCGTCGCCGCGCAGAGCGCCCACTCGAGCGCGCCCGGCCGCGCCGGCGGTGTCTCGAACACCGCACCGGAATCGCTGCGGTAGACCGTCGCGGAGGCGCCGACGGCGAGATCGTCGCTCTGCAGGTCGGCGCGAACCTCGTCGGGCAGCTCCACGGTCACGATGCGGACCGACTCGATGCTGCTGCCCCGTCGGTCGGCGACCAGCCGATGATCGGAGTGCTCGCCGACGACCGTCGCCTCGATCGGCGCATACGACGTGGACGCACGGCTGGAGGTCTCGATGATCACCCCCACGGCGCACACGGCGAGCACGACCGCGGACAGCGCGAGCACGATGGCGGTGAGCGCCGGCGGCGGGTTCCCGGCGGCGGCGGTCCGCGAGACGCTCCGGTGCGGCATCCGCTCGCTCACGGCTCGACGGATGCCCCGTGATCGGCGAGCCATCCCAGCAGCACCGCGACGTGATTGACCTGTTCGTCGCGTGCGGCATAGAGGAGCGTGACCCGGTCGTGTGCGCGCCCCGTCTCGAGCAGCGCCTGCGCGGCCGGATCGGCGTCGAGCTCATCGCGGTAGCGGGCGGCGAACTCGTCGAATCGCTCGCGGTGGTGGTGCCACTCGGTGCGCAGTTCGGGGGAGGGGGCGGCGTCCTTCGCCCACTCGTCGAGCTCGGCGCGCTCCTTCTTCACCCCGCGGGGCCAGAGCCGATCGACGAGCACGCGGTAGCCGTCGGATGCCGCGGCGGGCTCGTACACGCGCTTCATCACGAACGCCATGGCGCCAGTCTGCTCCGTGCTCGACGGTGCGGCAACGACGAGGGCCCGTCAGGCGGCCGTCGCCCCGGCGACGGCGGGCGACGCGGTGGAGCGTTCGTCGTCCCCCGCGCGCTCCGCGACGATCTGCTGCACCGCCGCGCGACCGGCG
Organism: Agromyces sp. P2_B3; assembly: GCF_056404815.1. Classification (NCBI taxonomy): domain Bacteria; kingdom Bacillati; phylum Actinomycetota; class Actinomycetes; order Micrococcales; family Microbacteriaceae; genus Agromyces; species Agromyces sp. P2_B3. Next base: position 566,326 of record NZ_JBFUDH010000002.1, read on the forward strand.
CGGTTGGCGCCGACGGTCGACTGTGACGGGCCGTAGCCGATGAGGAAGAGGCGCGGCTCGTCGAGCGAGCGGGTGTCGGCGACGCGGAACCCGCCCTCGCGGGTGCGCAGCCTCAGCGGTGCCAGGTGGTCGAGCGCCGGGCGGAAGCCGGTCGCCCAGAGGATGACGTCGGCGGGGATGAACGAGCCGTCGGGCATGCGCACGCCGTGCTCCTCGGCAGCGGCGAACATCGGATGCCGCACGAGCACGCCGCGCGCCTCGGCGGCCCGCGCCCACGGCGTCCAGTGCATGCCGGTGACCGCGATCACGCTGCCGGGCGGCAGGCCCTGGCGCACCCGCGCCTCGACCCCGGCGATCGCGGCACTCCGGGCGGGGAGGTCGAAGTCGTCCTCGACCCACTGCGGCTCGCGGCGCGTCATCCACACGGTCTCCGCGACGTGCGAGATCTCGTCCAGCAGTTGCACCGCCGAGACGCCCGCGCCCACGATGATCACGCGCTGCCCGGCGAACTCGTCGGCCGAGACGTAGTCGGCGACGTGCAGCTGGCGCCCGCGGAATCGATCGAGCCCCGGGTAGAAGGGGCGGAACGGGCGGGTCCACGTGCCCGTCGCGTTGATGACGTGACGCGCCGCCCAGTCGCCCCGGTCGGTCTCGACGAGCAGGCGCCCGTGCGGGTCGTCGTCCGCGCGGCGCACGGCCCTCACCTGCGCCGGGCGCTGCACCGCGAGGTCGAAGCGCCGCTCGTACTCGGCGAAGTACGGCGGAAGCGCCTCGCGGCTCGGCATCGCCGGGTCGGCGGGCGGCACGGGGAATCCCGGCAGCTCGTGGATGCCGTTGACGGTGGCCATGCGCAGCGACGGCCAGCGATGCTGCCACGCCCCACCAGGCGCTGGGTTCGCGTCGAGTACGACGAACGTCTGCGCCGCGCTCGCGTCGCGCACGACCGGCACGAAGCCGCGACGCTGCAGGTGGTAGGCGGCCGACAGTCCGGCCTGCCCGGCGCCGATGACGGCGACGTCCACCTCGATCGCATCCATACGCATGGAAACCCTTCCGCAGGGCCGGGTATTCCGGCGCATGCCGGCGCGACTGCGGCGTGGATAGGCTCGCCCCATGCGCGCGATCCGGTACGAGCGGTACGGCGGTCCCGACCGCCTGCGCGAGGTCGACCTGCCGACACCCGTGCCGGGTCCCGACGAGGTAATGGTGCGCGTGCTGGCCTCGTCGGTGAACTCCTGGGACTGGGACCTGCTGCACGGCACGCCACTGATCACCCGGCTCGGCGGGGGCGTGCGCCGGCCGGTGCACCCAGTGCTCGGCGCCGACGTGGCCGGCGACGTGGTGGCGGTCGGTGCCGGCGCGACGAGCCTCGCGGTCGGCGACCGGGTGCACGGCGACCTCGCCGGAGCAGGATGGGGCGGCTTCGCCGAGTTCGTGGCGGCGCCCGCGACCGCGTTCCGTCGCATCCCCGATGCGATCGGGTATCCGGATGCCGCGGCGCTGCCGCAGGCCGGCGGGCTGGCCGTGCAGGGCCTCGGGCTCGGGGGCGTCGTCGCCGGCGATCGGGTGCTCGTGAACGGCGCGGGCGGCGGAACGGGGACGCTCGTCGTGCAGCTCGCACGCCGCGCGGGCGCCGAGGTCACGGCGGTCGACCGCGCCGGAAAGCTCGACCTGCTGCGACGGCTGGGCGCGACTCGTGCCATCGACCTCACGGATGCCGCGGCGGACCGCCCGATCGACGGGGGCTACGACGTGATCATCGAGCTGGTGGCGCGCCGGAGCCTCCGCGAGTACGGCCGCATGCTCGCGGACGGCGGGCGCCTGGTGATCATCGGCGGTCGAATGCGCACGATCCTCGCGGCGTTCGCGTTCGGCCGCCTTCGCGGGCGCGACGGTCGTGCGTACCGCGTGCTCGCCGCACGTCCCAACGGCGGCCTCGAGGAGCTCGACGCCATGGTCGCGGCCGGAGAGGTGCATCCGGTGATCGACGCGGTGCTGCCGCTCGCCTCGACGCCGGAGGCGCTCGCCCGCATCGGCGCGGGCGACGTGCTCGGCAAGCTCGTCATCGACCCGACGCGCTGACGCGCCGCCTCAGGGTGTGGGCCGCTTGCGGAGGCCCAGCACCACGAGCACGATGCCGACGATCGCGATGATGGGGCCGAGCACCGCCCACAGGGTCGAGCCCGACATGGCGCTGCCACCGACCACGCCGAGGCCCTGCAGCGTGAACAGCAGGCCGAGCAGCGCGACGACGACGCCGATGATGATGAGGACGGGCTTGCTCATGTGGGCTCCTTCGTGCGGCGGGGGAGCGGGGCGCCCGGGTGGGCGGCCACGCGGCATCCGCTCTGGTAGACTCCTGAGGTTGCCGTGAAATCGGCCGCGCATCAAGAGAGCCCAGGCATTCGGCCCCGGGCAGCGCGCAACAAGGAGAAAGGGGATCCCATCTATGGCACTTGAAGCTGATGTCAAGAAGGCGATCATCGAAGAGTACGCGACGCACCCCGGTGACACTGGATCCCCCGAGGTCCAGATCGCGCTCCTCACGAAGCGAATCAAGGACCTCACCGAGCACCTGAAGGAGCACAAGCACGACCACCACTCGCGTCGTGGCCTGCTGCTCCTCGTCGGTCAGCGTCGTCGTCTGCTCGGCTACCTCGCCGATGTGGACATCACCCGCTACCGCACGCTCATCGAGCGTCTCGGGCTGCGCCGCTAAGCGGAGTAGTCTCGCGCGGCTCTCGAAGACACCGCGAACTTCTTGCGAAGGCCCCCGCTCTGCACTCTCGAGTGCGGCCGGGGGCCTTCGTCATGCCCGGCGACCGGCGATGCGGGTCAGGCGGTGCGGGCGCGGTAGGCGCGCACGGCCATGCGGTTGCCGCAGCGCGTGGAGCAGAAGCGGCGCGAGCCGTTCTTCGAGAGGTCGAGGAAGATCCCCGAGCAGTCGTCGGCGGCGCACGCGCGCATGCGGTCGGTCTCATCGGCGCGGATGACGTCGACGAGCGCCATCGCCGCCTCGACCAGGATGCGCTCGGCGAGCGGGGTCTCGGATGAGGTCGCGTGGATGTGCCAGTCGAGCGTGTCGTGGCGCACGAGCCGGGGCACCGCATTGGCCTCGGCGAGGATCTCGTTGACCGCGAGCACGGCGTCGTCGCGGTCGAGCGCCCAGAGCGCACGCAGCCGGTCGCGCGCGGCGACGACCTCGGCGAGCTCGCGTGCGTCGCCGTCGCGGCGGCCGGAGTAGATCCAGGCGTCGAGCAGGGCGTCGAGCTGATCTGGCGTCGCGAGCTCGTCCGCGCCGGACTCGGAGGCCTCGGGCACGGTGTCGGCCAGGGCGGCGACGAAGTTCAGCGCCGCCACCGTGTCATCGGTGAAAATCATTTGACTCCTGACATCCGGAACCGGTAGCGTCATCAGCATAACGGTGTTCGCCCATGACGGCGGCGAGTTCCATGAACTTTCGGGGGAGGCAGTCGTGCGCAACTCGCGGGGCATGCTCGGCATCGCACTCGGCCTGGCGGCGGGCCTCGCCTTCGGCGCCGGCGGGGTGTTCGTGAAGCCGCTCCTCGAGAGCGGCTGGTCGCCCGGCGCCGCGGTGCTGGCGCGCATCTCGGTCGCCGCCGTGATCCTCGCGGTCCCGGGCCTCGTCGCGCTGCGCTTCGACCTCCGGCCGCTGTGGCGGGCGCGCTGGACCGTGTTGGTGTACGGGCTCGTGGCCGTCGCCGGCGTGCAGTTCGCGTTCTACGCGTCGCTCGAGCGTATCCCCGTCTCGACGACGCTCCTGATCGAGTACCTCGCGCCCATCGCGCTCGTCCTCTTCGCCTGGCTGCGCACCCGCCGCCGGCCGCAGGCGATCGTGCTCGCCGGGTCGGTGCTCGCCATCGGCGGCCTCGTGCTCGTCATCGGGCCCGGCGGTGGATCGCTCGACCCGCTCGGCCTCGCGTTCGCCGCGATCGCCATGATCGGCGTCTGCGTCTACTACGCGATCGGTGAGCGGGCGGCCGAGCAGCTGCCGCCCATCGCGCTCGTCGCCGCGGGCTTCGTGGTCGGCGCGGTGGCCCTCGCCATCACGGGCGCCGTCGGACTGCTGCCCATGGAGGCCGTGTTCACCGAGGTGCCGTTCCTCGGCGGCAGCGCCCCGTGGTGGGTGCCGCTCGTCACCGTCGGGGTCGTGTCGACCGCCTTCGCCTACGTGGCCGGCATCGCCGCGATCGGCATGCTCGGCTCCCGGCTCGCAGCCTTCCTCGGGCTGTCCGAGGTCGTCTTCGCGGGGATCGTCGGCTGGCTCCTGCTCGGGGAGGCGCTCGGGCCCGTGCAGATCCTCGGCGGGCTGCTCATCCTCGCCGGCATCGTCTGCGTGCGCCTGGAGCGCCACGCGATCGAACCGTCCCTGGCCGTCGAACTCGGGGGCGAGCCCGTGCCGACCGGATCGCGTCGCCCGTAGGCTGGCCCCATGCGCTTCGGCATCGTCATCCTCCCGCAGTACGACTGGCCCGAGGCCGCCCGCCGCTGGCGCGGCGCAGAGGAGTACGGCTTCGACCACGCCTGGACCTATGACCACCTCGCGTGGCGCGGGCTCGCCGGCGAACGCTGGCACGCCACCGTCCCGACGCTCACGGCCGCGGCGACCGTGACGAGCCGCATCGGCCTCGGCACGTTCGTCGCCTCGCCGAACTACCGCCATCCGGTGCCCTTCGCGAAGGACATCGCCACGGTCGACCAGATCTCGGGCGGGCGGATGCTGCTGGGCCTCGGCTCCGGCGGCACCGGCTTCGACGCCTTCGTGCTCGGCCAGCCCGAGCTGACGCCTCGCCAGCGGTTCGCGCGGTTCGCGGAGTTCGCCGAGGCGCTCGACGTGCTGCTCCGCTTCGAGCCTCCCGGCTCGGGCGGCATCTCGTTCGAGGGGGAGTGGTTCACCGCGTCGGGCGCCCGCATGGTCGGCGAGCCGACGCAGCATCCGCGGATGCCGCTGCACCTCGCCGCCGACGGGCCGAAGGGCCTGGCGCTCGCCGTGCGCATCGCCGACGGCTGGGTGACCACCGCCGGCGCCGACGACGACACCGCGGCGTGGTGGCGCACCGCCGGAACGCTGGTGCAGCGCCTTGACGAGGCCTGCTCCGACGCCGGTCGCGACCCGGCCACGATCAGCCGCACGCTGTCGCTCGACGCCGAGGCCCGCTACAGCCTCGCGAGCGTCGGCGCCTTCGAGGACGCCGTCGGCCGGGCGGCCGAGCTCGGCTACACCGACGTCGTCGTGCACTGGCCGCGCGAGCACGGCCTGTACGCGGCCGACGAGTCGGTGCTCGACGAGGTCGCCGCTCGCCTGCCCGCCCTGCGCTGACGACGGCCGGAGCCCGTGCGGGCGATAGCCTGATCCCCATGCCCGCGCCCCGTTCCAAGCCGCTGCTCGCCTGGGAGCCGCTCCCGTTCCTCGTGCTCGTCGGGCTGCTCCTCCTCACCGGGTGGATCCGTCCCGACGGCCCGCCGGCGGCGTTCTGGCTGCTCGTGGTGCTGGTGCTGGCGGCGCTCGCCTGGCTCGTGGTGTCGCTCGTGCGGGCGAGCCGGCGGGCCAACCCCGACCAATGGGGCGACCTCGCGACGCTCGAGGGCCTCGACGTCGTCGACGCGCCGCACCGGAACAGCGAGGTGCGCACGGTCGTGCCCGTCGAGGACGCCAACCGCCACCAGGCCGCGATCGAGCTGGCGCGCCTGTATGGCGGGACCGAGCAGCACGCGGTGCTCGTCCCGCGCGCCAACCGGTGGCTCTCGCGCCGCTACCGCATCGGCGTGCAACTCGTGGGCGGCGATCGCCCGCGTCACGCCGGCTTCCTCGGCACGGCGGCCTCCGAGCGCTGGGTGGAACTGCTCGACGGGCTCCGCCAGCGCGGCACGTTCGTGCGGGTGCCGGCGATCATCGTCGGCGACTCGCGGCCGCACAAGGTCGACCTCGACCTCAGCGGACTGGGCGCGCTGGAGGGATGACGCCCTGCCGGCGGCATCCGTCGACGCAGGCGCCGATCAGCGCTCGGTCTGCGACGAAGTCATGGCCTGCTCGGTCTCCTGCTGCGCGAGCTCGGCCCGCACCGCGTCCATGTCGAGGGCGCGCACCTGCGAGATCAGGTCGTCGAGCATGGGACGGGGCAGGGCGCCCGCCTGGGCGAACACGCCGATGCCGTCCTTGAACGCCATGATCGTGGGGATCGACGTGATGTTCATGGCGGCGGCGAGCTGCTGCTGGTCCTCGGTGTCGACCTTCGCGAAGGTGAAGTCGGGATTCGCCTCGGAGGCCGCCTCGTAGTTGGGGGCGAACTGCATGCAGGGGCCGCACCAGCCGGCCCAGAAGTCGACGAAGACGGTGCCGCCTTCGAGGATCGTCCGCTCGAAGTTGTCGATGGTCAGCGCCACGGTAGCCATCCGTCCACCCTACGTCGGGTCGCTGGGCACCCGGCCGGTGTTCGCTGTGGGCGACCTGGGTGCCGGATGCCGCGGCGTCGGCGGCGCTCGCGCATGCGCACGCGCGCGGAGCCACGACGACGCTATCGTGATCACGTGGTCGCATTCGGAGGAGTGCTGGGATCGTTCCGACGGCGCGGCCCGTCGCCCGACGTCGCGTCGGACACGACGGATGCCGCGGCCGCTGCGCGCGCCCGCGATGCGGCGATCCCCGACCTCGACTGGCGCGCCTTCCCGCCCGGCACCGAGGTCACGAGCTTCGCGGCGCCGAGCGGTACCCTCGCGCGCGTCGCGCTCGGACCGGTCGACGGGCCTCGCGTCGTGCTCGTGCCGGGCGCCACCGGTTCGAAGGAGGACTTCGTGCTGATGATGCCGCAGTTCGCCGCGGCGGGATACCGGGTCGAGTCGTACGACCTGGCCGGGCAGTACGAGTCATGGGCGGCTGGGCCATGGAACCTCCAGCCGCCGCGCACCCGGTACGACGAGCGCCTGTTCCTCGACGACCTCCTCGCCGTGCTCGACGACGGCGCGGGCCGCGCCCACGTGCTCGGCTACAGCTTCGCGGCGACCCTCGCCGAGCTGGCGCTGCTCGCCCGGCCCGACCGGTTCGCGAGCCTCACGCTGCTGAGTGCGCCGCCCGAGCCCGGGCAGGCGTTCCGCGGCGTCAAGCGCATCGGACCCATCAGCGCCGTCACCACACCCCGCCAGGGCGCGGCGCTCATGCTCTGGGGCATCCGGAACAACCTCAACCGGGTGCCGCCGCAACGCCTCGCGTTCGTGCGCGAGCGCTTCGCGCTGACCCGGCGGGAGAGCGTCGACGACATCATCGCGCTCATGATGCGCACGCCCGACCTGCGCGTGCAGCTCGCCGCCTCGCCGGTGCCGAAGCTCGTCGCGGTCGGCGAGCACGACCTGTGGCCGCGGGAGCTCCACGAGCGCTTCGCGCGGTCGATCGGTGCGCGCTTCGCGGTCTACCTCACGGGGCACAGCCCGTGCGAGACGGCACCGCACCAGCTCGTGCGCGACATGACGGCGCTCTTCGAGGAGGCCGGCGTCACGCCGTAGGGGCGCCGCGCCGCACGGGCGCCGCCCGGCTCGAACGCCGCACGACCCGCGTCTCACGCGGCCAGCGGCGCGTCGCCCTCGGGGTTCACGTCGGCGACCTCGGCGAGCACCGTTCCCGTTGCGGTGCGCGAGGTGACCGGCCGGTCGCGACGGCGCTCGATCCGCCGCCGGAGCGGCGGCCACGCCCGCCATTCGACGCCAAGCGTGTGGAAGGCCATGCGCACCCGCCGCGAGATCTCGGGGAGGCTGTCGAACGGCCGCGCCGACACGCCCACGAGAAGGTCCCGGTCGTGCACGACGGTCATGCCGGGCCGCAGCCACCACGCGAGGTCGAGGTCGTCGTGCACGTCGGCCCGGTCGCGGTGCACGAGGTCACGGAGCTCGAGCCACGCACTCGACCGCATCGCGTAGTTCGACCCGTAGACCGGCGGATGTCCGAGCAGGGCGCCGACCACGACGAAGTAGCCGCCGATGTAGAGGTTCCTCGCGATCCACCGTCGGGGGCCGGTGCCGCCGTAGAACACGCCGGTGCCGGTCACCACGGTCGGAAGGTCTGGGAGCGACATCCGCCGCTCGACCTCGGCGAGCCACCCCGGGCCCGGGATGCTGTCGGCGTCCAAGCGCGCGAGGAGGTCGCCGGATGCCGCGTCGAAGCCCGCCGCGGTCGCCGGCCAGATGCCGCGCACCGGCTGGGTGACCACGCGCGCGCCCGCGGCCCGCGCCACTTCGGCCGTGGCATCCGTGGAGCCGTTGTCGACGACGATGACCTCGTCGGCGGGGCGCACCTGGTGCGCGAGTGCGTCGAGGCACGCCGAGAGGAAGCCCGCGTCGTTCAGGCTCGGAATGATGACCGAGATGGTGCCCATCACCGGCGAGTCTAGCCACGAGACGCCGCGGTGGCGCACGATTCGTGCGTGGTGGTCGCGGATGTCGCCCTTGGGGCTTCCCCACGCACATAGCCACCGCATAGGCTCTGCCCCCAAATGGGTGTCGACCGATGCCACCCATACGGAAGGGAAGACGATGTACCCATCTGCCACACTTTCCAGACGCGCCAGGACGTTGGCGATCGCGACCGCGACCGCCGCCGGGCTCGTGCTCGTGCCGGCCGGGATGGCCATGGCGGCGCCCGCGTCGCAGGGCTGCGACCAGCGCACGAACAACACGTACGACAAGCTCCTCGGATGCGTCACCGTCGACGGCGTCCTCGAGCACGAAGCGGCCTTCCAGGCCATCGCGGACGCCAACGGCGGCACCCGCGCGGCCGGCACCCAGGGCTACACCGAGAGCGTCGAGTACGTGGTCGACACCCTCACCGCAGCCGGGTGGAACGTGGAGCTCGACGAGTTCGACTTCACCTATGTGCCGCCGCCACTGCTCGAGCAGCTGACGCCGACCCCGCCCGGGCCGGTCGAGTACGACTCGGGCGTCTTCACGGGCACCGGCTACGGGGAGGTCACCGGCAACGTGATCCCGGTCGACATCGTGACCGCGCTCCCTCGCGATCCCGTCACCAGCGGATGCGAGGCCTCCGACTTCGCGTCACTGGACTTCAGCGGCCCGAACGACATCGCGCTCATTCAGCGCGGCACCTGCGAGTTCGGCGTCAAGGCCACGAACGCGCAGACGGCCGGCGCCGAGGCCGTGATCATCTTCAACCAGGGCAACACCGAGCTCCGCTCGGGCCTCGTCACCGGCACGCTGTTCGGCATCAACCAGACGCCGCTGAACATCCCCGTCGTCGGGGCGAGCTATGCCGACGGCGCAGCGCTTGCGCAGGCCGGATCGACCGCGCACATCGTGGTCGACTCGCCCGAGTTCCGTCCGCAGGTCAACGTGATCGCGGAGCTCCCCGGCAAGAACGACGACAACGTCGTCATGGCGGGCGCGCACCTCGACTCCGTGCAGGCGGGTCCCGGCATCAACGACGACGGCAGCGGCTCGGCTGCGCTGCTCGAGGTGGCCCAGCAGATGTCCAAGCTGAAGCCCGAGAACACCGTGCGCTTCGCGTGGTGGGGCGCCGAGGAGAGCGGGTTGCTCGGCTCGACCGCCTACGTGGCCGACCAGGTCGAGTCGGGCGGGATCGACGACATCGCGCTGTACCTCAACTTCGACATGATCGCATCGCCCAACTTCATCTACATGGTGTACGACGGCGACGAGTCGGGCTTCCCGGCCCCGGTGGTCGTGCCCGAGGGCTCGGTGCAGATCGAGGACCTCTTCGAGAGCTACTTCACGAAGATGGGCATTCCGTACGACGACGCGGAGTTCAGCGGCCGCAGCGACTACCAGGCGTTCATCCAGAACGGCGTCCCCGCCGGCGGTCTGTTCACGGGCGCGGAGGTGCCGAAGACCGAGGAGCAGCAGGCGATCTGGGGCGGCGTCGCCGGTGAGCAGTACGACCAGTGCTACCACCTCGCGTGCGACGACATCGAGAACCTCTCGCTCGAGGCACTCGACGTGAACACCGACGCGATCGCGACGGCCGTTCTCACGTACGCGTACTCGACGGAGTCGGTGAACGGCGTCGTGGGCAAGCGCGTGCCGGGCAACTTCACCCTCCCGGCTCCGGTCGGACCCGAGGGCACGGTCGGCAGCGACGGTGGGCACTCGCACGACTCCCTCGACTGAGTCGGCGTGATCCACGGGCGGAGGTGCCGATCGGCACCTCCGCCTCGTCGTGCCGGTGAACCATGCGCCGCCGCGTGAGCGGGCGGATGCGCCACACTGGTCGGGTGGAGACGGTGGTGAAGCGGCGACCGGATGCCCCCGAGGGCTTCTTCGAGGCGGAGGCCGCCGGGCTCGCGTGGCTGGCGTCGGCGGGCGGCGTGCGCACCGCCGCGGTGGTGTCCGTCTCCCCGGGGCGGATCGAGCTCGAGCGGATCCCCGAGACCCGGCCGACGGCGTCTGCGGCGGCGGAGTTCGGCGCGTCGCTCGCGAGGACGCACGCCGCCGGGGCGCGGGCCTTCGGCGTCGGGCCCGAGCCGTGGCGGGGCCCGCTCTTCATCGGTCGCCGCCCGCTGCCCGAGGCCCTGGAGCCCACCTGGGGCCGCTTCTACGCACGCGACCGGGTCCTCCCGTACCTCGAGGTCGCCGTGCAGGCGGGCAACGTCACGGCGTCGGAGGCCGCACTCGTGCGCCGGGTGGCGGAACTCATCGCGACGGGGGCGTTCGACGACGACGAGCCTCCGGCCCGCATCCACGGCGACCTCTGGAACGGCAACGTGCTGTGGTCGCCCGAGGGCGTGGTGCTGATCGACCCCGCTGCGCACGGAGGCCACCGCGAGACGGACCTCGCGATGCTCGCGCTGTTCGGCTGTCCGTTCCTCGCCGACGTGCTCGAGGCCTACGATCGCGCCCGGCCGCTGCGCCCCGGCTGGCGCGACCGGGTGCCGTTGCACCAGTTGCATCCGCTCGCCGTGCACGCCGCGGGCCACGGCAGGGCCTACGGCGTCGAGCTCGCCGAGGCCGCCGACGCGGTGCTGGCACTCGCCTCACGAACGCGGGAATAGTCGGCGGAGGACATCCGTTCCATCCATTGCATGCAAACGCATGAAGTAAGACGAGGAGCCCAGGAGGGCGAGATGCAGTTCGGAATCTTCACCGTCAGCGACATCACACAGGACCCGACGACCGGTCGAACCCCGACCGAGGCCGAGCGCATCCAGGCCACGCTGACCATCGCCAAGCACGCCGAGGAGGTCGGGCTCGACGTCTTCGCGCTGGGCGAGCACCACAACCCGCCGTTCTGGTCGTCGTCGCCCACCACGACCCTCGCGTACATCGCCGGACAGACCTCCACCCTGCAGCTCTCGACCGCGACGACCCTCATCACCACGAATGACCCGGTGAAGATCGCCGAGGACTTCGCGATGCTCCAGCACGTGTCGAGCGGCCGTGCCGACGTGATGCTCGGCCGCGGCAACACCGGCCCCGTCTACCCGTGGTTCGGCAAGGACATCCGCCAGGGCCTGCCCCTCGCCATGGAGAACTACGAGCTGCTCCACCGCCTCTGGCGCGAGGACGTCGTCGACTGGCAGGGCAAGTTCCGCACCCCGCTGCAGGGCTTCACCTCGACGCCCCGACCCCTCGACGGCGTGCCCCCGTTCGTCTGGCACGGTTCCATTCGCACCCCCGAGGTCGCCGAGCAGGCCGCGTCGTACGGCGACGGCTTCTTCGCGAACCACATCTTCTGGCCGGCGTCCCACACCCAGCGCATGATCGCCCTCTACCGCCAGCGCTTCGAGCACCACGGCCACGGCACCGCCGCGCAGGCGATCGTCGGGCTCGGCGGCCAGGTCTTCATGCGCAAGAACTCGCAGGACGCGGTGAGGGACTTCCGCCCCTACTTCGACAACGCCCCGGTCTACGGCCACGGCCCGAGCCTCGAGGACTTCACCCAGCAGACGCCGCTCACCGTGGGCAGCCCGCAGGAGGTCATCGACCGCACACTCGGGTTCCGCGACTACGTCGGCGACTACCAGCGCCAGCTCTGGCTCCTCGACCACGCCGGCCTCCCGCTGAAGACCGTGCTCGAGCAGCTCGACCTGCTCGGCGAGGAGGTCGTGCCCGTGCTGCGCCGCGAGTTCGCGAAGAACCGCCCGGCCGAGGTTCCGAATGCCCCGACCCACGCCTCGCTCGTCGCGGCGAAGTACGGCGACCAGGCGCCTCGTCAGGCGACCCCCAACGCCAATCGCGGTGACAACCTCGCAGGGCCCTCGCCCTACCAGGACGCGGAGGCCGTGCCGGCCGCGCCCGCAACCGTCAAGACCGGCTCGGCCTTCGGCCCCGCCGCAACCCGATAGGAGCTCCCGATGACCACCAAGCGCATCGTCGTCATCTCGTCGGGCCTCTCGACGCCGAGCTCGACCCGGCAGCTGGCAGACCGGCTCGCGGCGGATGCCGCCGGCCTCCTGCAGGAGCGCGGCGTCGAGGTCGAGGTGCAGACCTTCGAGCTGCGTGACCTCGCCCACGACATCACCAACCACCTGTTGCTGGGGTTCGCCCCGCCGAAGCTCGAGGCGGCACTGGAGGCGGTCGCGTCCGCCGACGGCCTGATCGCCGTCACGCCGATCTTCACCACGAGCTACGCCGGCCTGTTCAAGTCGTTCATCGACGTCGTCGACCCGCAGGCGCTCACCGACCTGCCGGTGCTGATCGGCGCGACCGGCGGGACCCCGCGGCACTCGCTCGCGATCGACTACGCGATCCGTCCGCTGTTCACCTACCTGCACGCGGTGCCGGTGACCACCGGGGTGTACGCGGCCACGAGCGACTGGGGCGACGGCGGCGACGGCGTGCGCTCGCTGCCCGACCGCATCTTCCGTGGAGCGAGGGAGTTCGCCGACCTGGTCGAGCGCACCGATCGCTCCGACCTCCTGAACGACCCGTTCGCACTCGAACGGCCCACGGGGCACCTCATCGGCGGGCTTGCGGGGGAGTGACGCAGGGCCACGGCTGACGGATGCCGCGACGCGACCAGGTTGCGCCGCGGCATCCGTCGTCTCACCATCGTGCTCGTCGCGTCCCGGACCGCCGTCGGGCCGCGAACGACAGGGGCAGGTAGCGACGCAGCGGCACGCGTCCCGCGCCGGCGGCGAGGTTCACCGCGATCCGCGCGAACGGCACGTAGCGGGCCGTGAAGACGAGCACGGCCGTGCGGCGGTGCACGGTCGCCTGCACGCGTGCGATCGAACGGCCGATGCGTCCCCCGCGCTGCCACCGCCAGCGGTCGAGGCCCACGCGCCGTCCGATGACGTAGCAGAGCCCGTCGCCGACGACAGCCCCGGCCGCGGCGGCGACGAGCACGCCGGCCAACGGTGGAGCGCCGGTGACCGCCCAGAGGGCGCCGAGCGCGACCACCGCGGTCTCGCTCGGCAGCACGACGAGGAAGGCGTCGCCCACCACGAGGGCGAACAGCGCGGGAACGAGCCACGCGGACGCCGCGAGGTCGGTGATCCAGGCGTCGTCCACCCGCCCGTTCTATCCCGCCCGGATGAACGTGGGTCGACGCTCGCGCGTCGGGTCGGGGTCGTCGGACGAGCGGGTCAGTCGTCGAGCACGAAGCTGACCTCGAGGGTCACGGACCATGCCGTGATCTTCCCCTCGGCCGCCTCGACCTTCTGCTCCTTGACCCACGCGCCGCTCACGTTGCGGAGCGTCTGCGCGGCGCGGGCGACACCGGTCGCGACGGCGTCCTCGAAGCTCGTCTCCGAGCGGACGGTGATGGTGGTGACCCGGGCGACTGATGACATGGCGTTCCTCCTCGAACGGTCGGGCGTGCTTCAACGCCAATGCTCCTCCGTTCGTCCGGCCGGCACGAGGGGTTGACGGTCGGATGCCGCGAGCCGACTCCGTGGCGACGCGTCGGCGAACGGCATCCGACCAGACGATGAATCCTCGGTTCGGAGGGCGGTTCCGGTGCCGCGGGAACGCCGGGTGCCCCCACGCTTGGAGTCGTGAAGGTCGCACTCCTCGCGGAATCGTTCCTCCCGCACATGAACGGCGTGACGCACTCCCTCCTGCAGGTGCTGCGCCACCTCGAGCGTCGTGGCCACGAGTCGGTGGTCGTCGCCCCACGGTCGGGCCCGATCGACCAGTCGCTGTTCGGCGCCCACGCGGTGCTGCTTCCCTCCATGCCCCTGCCGAGCTATCCCGACGTGCGCGTCACGCTCGCGAGCGTCCATCGGCTGTCGGCGGTGCTCCGCGAGCACGAGGTCGACGTCATGCACCTCGCATCGCCGTTCGTGCTGGGCTGGCGGGGGCTCGCGGCCGCCGAGCCGCTCGGCGTGCCGTCGGTGGCGGTCTACCAGACCGACATCCCGTCGTACGCCGAGCGGTACGGGATCCCGGGCGCCGCCCCCGCGCTCACCCGCCACCTGGGTCGCCTGCACCGTCGCGCCACCGTCACCCTCGCGCCCTCGAGCTCCGCCGTCGAACGGCTTGCGGCTGCGGGCGTGCCCGACGACCAGGTGCGGATCTGGCGTCGCGGCGTCGACACGGCCAGGTTCACGCCCGCCCGACGCGACGCGGAATGGCGGCGCCACGTCGCGCCCGCAGGTGATGTCGTCGTCGGCTACGTCGGTCGCCTCGCACCCGAGAAGCAGGTCGAGGACCTGCGGGCCATCGCGGATCTGCCGAACACCCGACTCGTCGTGATCGGCGACGGCCCCTCGCGGCCTACGCTCGAGCGCATGCTGCCGAACGCCCGATTCACGGGCTTCCTCGGGGGCGACGCGCTCGCCGTGGCCATGGCCAGCCTCGACGTGTTCGTGCATCCCGGCGAGAGCGAGACCTTCTGCCAGACCATCCAGGAGTCGCTCGCGAGCGGCGTGCCCGTGGTCGCCACGGGACGGGGCGGACCGCTCGACCTCGTGCGGTCGAGCGTCGACGGCTGGCTCTACCGACCCGGCGACCTCGTCGAGTTCCGCGAGCGCGTGCGCGACCTCGTGGGCGACGATGCGAAGCGGCGCGCCTTCGGCCTCCGCGCCCGCCAGGCCGTGCAGGGCCGGGGCTGGGACGTGCTCGGCGACGAGCTCATCGATCACTACGAGCAGGTGATCGCGGCGCACGGCGGCGTGGCGGGCACCCCGTCCACGGCCCGTGGCACCGCCACGACGAGCCGACGCGGGCGAGCGACGGATGCTCCGAGCCGACTGCGTGCGGCGGGTTCCGCGACGACCGCGCGATCGCGCCCGGGACTGCTCGAGGGCGCGAGGGCGGCGGCGGCATCCGATGCGTCCCCGGCCGCGCCGCCGTGGCGACGGTACGTCGCGGTCGGCGATTCGCTCACCGAGGGGCTCTGCGACGACTCCCGCATGGCGGCCGGGGAGTTCCGCGGGTGGGCCGATCGGCTCGCCCTGCTCCTGGCACTGGCGAGCCCCACGGCCGACCCCGTGGCCTACGCGAACGTCGCCGTGCGCAGCCGGAAGGTGGCGGACGCGATCGACGTCCAACTCCCGCTCGCGGTCGCCCAGGGGGCGGATCTCGTGAGCGTGCTCATCGGCGCGAACGACCTGGTCGGGGTCCGGCCGGATGTCGCGGGCCTCGCCGCGGGGCTCTCCGACGCGGTGGGCGCCGTGCGGGCGAGCGGCGCCGACGTGCTGCTGGTGACGCCGTTCATGCCGATGCGACCGGCGTCGCGGCTCTTCGAGGCGCGGTTCGCGGACTTCGCCGGCCGCCTTCGCGTGATCGCCGACGAGCACGGCGCGATGCTGCTCGACGCGCGATCGTGTGGCGAAGTGGTGCACCGCCGCAGTTGGGCGGCCGATCGCGTGCACCTCGACTCCAGCGGGCACCGTGCGCTCGCGTACGCCGCTGCGCACGTGCTCGGGGTTCCCGATGCGACGGAGCTCGGCGCGCTCGAGCGCGCCGTCCACGACGACGACGGGGCGGTCGCCAGGCCGGTGGGCGATGCCGAGTGGCTCGCCCGGCATGCGGCGCCCTGGCTGATCAGGCGGCTGCGAGGGCGCGCCGCGGGCGACGGCCGCGATCCGAAGCGGCCGGTGCTCCTGCCGGTGTCGACGGCGCCGGAGATGGGCAGCCGCTGACCGTCCGTCGCATCGGCGCGCGCCGGGGGATCAGCCCGACTTGCGGCGGAACTCGCGCTTGTGGTCGGCCGGTCCCTGGGTGTGCTGGGCGCCGCCGCCGCCGTCGAGGTGCGACTCGCCCTCACGCTGCTTCGAGGCCTTGTTCTTGCGGTCGAGGGCCTCGCGGAACTTGCGCTTCGTCTCCTCTGAGGGGCCGGGGGTGCTCTGCTCGTCGGACGTCATGCCTTCGAGTCTGGCACGGATGCCGCGGGCCGACGACGCGCGCGACCGCGCCGGGTCGCGGCGCGAGCGCGCGACATCCGCCGCCGATCGGCCGAAAAGCCCCGCTCTGCTAGGCTGGAACCGGCGGCCCGATGGGCTGCCGAGCACACTGGAGCAGGCCGGCAGGAAGCTGGTCCCCTGTGGTGGATCACCAACGGCGTCGCGCGGAGCGCAGGCGGCGGGTGGTGGACTTCTACTGGTGGCCAGCGTGAGCGCATCGGCTGATGCGTTTCGTAATGCCTGTTCCTGCTCCTGAGTATGAGTCGCGCCCACACGGGGAGCGACGTAAAACAAAGGAGAAGACCTCTTGGAAGGTCCTGAGATCACGTTCGCCGAAGCCGTCATCGACAATGGCAGGTTCGGCACCCGCACCATCCGCTTCGAGACCGGCCGTCTCGCCCAGCAGGCCCAGGGCTCTGCCGTCGCCTACATCGACGAGGAGACCATGCTGCTCTCGGCGACCTCGGTCTCCAAGCAGCCGAAGGAGCACTTCGACTTCTTCCCGCTCACGATCGACGTCGAAGAGCGCATGTACGCCGCCGGCCGCATCCCCGGCTCGTTCTTCCGTCGCGAGGGCCGCCCCTCGACCGAGGCGATCCTCACCTGCCGCCTCATCGACCGCCCCCTGCGCCCCTCGTTCGTCGAGGGCCTCCGCAACGAGGTGCAGGTCGTCGTCACGGTGCTCGCCATCGAGCCCGACGAGTACTACGACGTGCTCGCGATCAACGCCGCGTCGCTCTCCACGCAGCTCTCCGGCCTGCCCTTCTCGGGCCCGGTCGGCGGCGTGCGCGTCGCCCTCATCGACGGCCAGTGGGTCGCGTTCCCGAAGTACTCGCAGATCGAGGAGGCCGTGTTCAGCATGGTCGTCGCCGGTCGCGTGGTCACCGAGGCCGACGGCTCGCAGGATGTCGCGATCATGATGATCGAGGCCGAGGCCACCGACAACGCGTGGAACCTCATCAAGGCCGGCGGGGTCAAGCCCGACGAGACCGTCATCGCGCAGGGCATCGAGGCGTCGAAGCCGTTCATCAAGCAGCTCGTCGAGGCGCAGCAGTCGGTCGCGAAGACCGCCGCCAAGCCCACCGCCGACTACCCGACGTTCCCGCCGTACCAGCAGTCGACGTACGACGCCGTGGCCGCCTCCGCCTACGAGGAGCTCAAGGGCATCTACCAGATCGCCGGCAAGACCGAGCGCCAGGACGCCGACGACGCGCTGAAGTCGCGGGTCAAGGCCGAGATCGCGGCCAAGGTCGAGAGCGGCGAGCTGCCCGAGTCGGCCAACGCCGAGGTCTCCGCCGCCTACAAGTCGGTCACGAAGCTCGTGGTGCGCTCGCGCGTCCTCGAGGAGGGCGTGCGCATCGACGGTCGCGGCCTCGCCGACATCCGGCCGCTCGACGCCGAGGTGCAGGTCGTGCCCCGCGTGCACGGCTCGGCCATCTTCCAGCGCGGTGAGACCCAGATCCTGGGCGTCACCACGCTGAACATGCTGAAGCTCGAGCAGCAGATCGACTCGCTGAGCCCGGTCACCAAGAAGCGCTACATGCACAACTACAACTTCCCGCCCTACTCGACCGGTGAGACCGGCCGGGTCGGGTCGCCGAAGCGTCGCGAGATCGGGCACGGCGCACTCGCCGAGCGCGCCCTCGTGCCGGTGCTGCCCACGCGCGAGGAGTTCCCCTACGCCATCCGCCAGGTGTCCGAGGCGCTCGGCTCCAACGGCTCGACGTCGATGGGCTCCGTCTGCGCGTCGACGCTCTCGCTGCTGAACGCGGGCGTGCCGCTGCGTGCACCCGTCGCGGGCATCGCGATGGGCCTCATCTCCGACACGGTGAACGGTGAGACCCGCTACGCGGCGCTCACCGACATCCTCGGTGCCGAGGACGCGCTCGGCGACATGGACTTCAAGGTCGCCGGCACGTCGGAGTTCGTCACGGCGATCCAGCTCGACACGAAGCTCGACGGCATCCCCGCGTCGGTGCTCGCCGGCGCGCTGACGCAGGCGAAGGATGCGCGCACGACCATCCTCGCCGTGCTCAACGCGGCGATCGACGGCCCCGACGAGATGGCCCCGACCGCGCCCCGCGTGATCTCGGTCCAGATCCCCGTCGACAAGATCGGTGAGCTGATCGGCCCGAAGGGCAAGACGATCAACGCGATCCAGGACGAGACCGGCGCCGACATCTCCATCGAGGAAGACGGCACCGTCTACATCGGCGCGACCGACGGCCCCTCGGCCGAGGCCGCCCGCGCCCAGGTCAACGCGATCGCCAACCCGACCAACCCCGAGGTCGGCGAGCAGTTCCTGGGCACGGTCGTGAAGATCGCCGCCTTCGGCGCGTTCATCTCGCTGCTGCCCGGCAAGGACGGCCTGCTGCACATCTCCGAGGTGCGCAAGCTCGCCGGTGGCAAGCGCGTCGAGAACGTCGAGGACGTGCTCGGCGTCGGCCAGAAGATCCTCGTCGAGATCACGAAGATCGACGACCGCGGCAAGCTCTCGCTCGCCCCGGTGCTGGCCGAGGACGCCGACACCGACGGTCGCGACGCGACCGGCGCGCACACCGACGCACCCGCAGAGGGTGCCGACGTCGACGCGTAGGTCGTCGCTGCACAGACGGATGCCCCGCCCGATTCGTTCGGGCGGGGCATCCGTCGTCTCCGCTTCGCTTTCGTGCGGTCGTGCCTACAGCAGGCCGTAGGTCGACGACCGGAACGTCGCGTCGCGTTCGGCGAGCGCCGCTTCGGCGGCGGCCCGGGCTTCGAGCCGACGCAACAGGCGGTCGCGGTCGTTGCGGCGGGCGGCTCGCTGCATGCCCCAGCTGGCGAGGCTGAGACCGCTGCGCACGGCCCACTCGGCCACCAGGCCGGTGTTGGGGGAGAGGAGTGCGGTGTTCATCGTCATCCCTTCGAGGAGTCTTCGGTCGGCTCCCCGCGCACGAGCGGGAAGGCGTTGATCTGGATCTGCACCGGGCGGGAGCCCGGCGTCGGGGTGCGCTTGTACGCGTCGATGTAGCGCATGAGCACGGCGTCGATGTCGGCGACGAGTGCGCTGAGTTGTTCGGGCGTGAGACGCAGATTGATGGTGTCGCTCGTCGCGATGTCGAGCCACTCGTCGCCGAAGACGGCGTCGCCCTCGGAGACGAACTCGTGGAAGTTCTGGTCTCGGGTCCGGAGCCACTCGTCCTCGACGAGCCGGACCGCGAGACGCTCGGCGCTGCCCGGCGGCAGCGACCGGGCGTCGGGGATCGCGATGGAACCGGGCGTGCGCTCCCACCATCGTTCCCTGCCTTTCCCGCGCGTCGTGTCCTCACGGACGAGGCCGGTGCGCTCGAGCTGGCGGAGGTGGTAGCTCGTGGACCCGCTCGATTCGCCGAGACGTTCGCCCAGCCCGCTCGCGGTCAGCGGGCCGTACGCCGAGAGCTCGTCGTAGATGCGCACGCGCAACGGGTGCGCGAGCGACTTCAGGCTGTCGGTCGTGATGAGGTGATCGACGCCGGGATGACGGAGGCTGCTCGGCTGTGACTGAAGGTCGTCGGGGTCCTTGCTCATGTTGCAAAGATAGCGCTGCAAAGAAACAGTTGCAAGGTTTTCTTTGCATAAATCTGTTTGCAACTCAGCGCTCGAGGAGTGGCGCCAATCTGAACGGGATGAGCTCGCCCATCGCGAGCGACGTCTCGGTGCGCTCGACGCCCTCGATCGCGAGGATCTCGCCGTCGATCCGGAACAGGTCGTGCGCGTCGCGGCAGACCACGCGCACGAGCAGGTCGACCGAGCCCGACAGGCCGTGCGCCTGGATCACCTCGGGGATGCCGGCGATCTCGGCCACCACGTCGGCGAGCTGCTTCTGGCGCACGTGCACCGACACGAACGCCTCGAGCGGGAAGCCGAGGGGGGCCGGGTCGATGCTGCGTTCGAACGACAGGAAGGCACCGGATGCCTCGAGCCGCGACATCCGCGCCTGCACGGTGTTGCGCGACAGCGCGAGCCGGTCGGCGAGCGCGACGACGGTCGCCCGGGGGTCGGCAGCCAGTGCGATGAGCAGGGCACGGTCGACCGCGTCGTAGCCGTTCATATCGCCACACGATAGCACCGGAACTCGGGATGCAACTTGGCAACATGCTCAACGCGTCCGCGCATACTTGAGCTGAGTGCAAGATCGACGTACGCTCACGGTATCCGGCAGAGTCGCCGGGCGCGGGTCGCTCACGAGGCGGGCCCGCCGAACGCGAGGATCGACGATGACCCCATCCGACCGAGACGCCACCGGGCTCCTCACCAAGCCCGACCATTTCGTGCAGCTCATCACCCCCACCGGCGAGCGCCGTGCCGACGCCGAGCACGACCCCTGGGTCGCCGACGTCGACGCCGCCGCCCTCGGCCGCCTCTACCGGGACATGGCCATCGTGCGCCGGCTCGACGCCGAGGCGACGGCCCTGCAGCGCCAGGGCGAGCTGGGACTCTGGCCGCCGCTCGCCGGGCAGGAGGCCGCGCAGATCGGCTCGGCCCGCGCCCTGCGTGACGACGACTTCGTGTTCACGAGCTACCGCGAGCACGCCGTGGCCTGGTGCCGCGGCGTCGGACCGGCCGAGCTGCTCACCGTGTGGCGCGGCTCCGCCTCCTCCGGGTGGAACCCGTACGAGCACGGCATGGCCGTGCCCCAGATCATCATCGGTGCCCAGGCGCTGCACGCCACCGGCTGGGCGATGGGCGCGGCCTGGGAGGGCACGGATGCCGCGAGCGTCGCGTACTTCGGCGACGGCGCGACGAGCGAGGGCGACGTGAACGAGGCCCTCGTCTTCGCGGCGAGCTTCGACGCGCCGGTCGTGTTCTTCTGCCAGAACAACCAATGGGCGATCTCGGAGCCCGTGGGCCTGCAGTCCAAGCAGCCGCTCGCCCGTCGCGCCGACGGGTTCGGCATGCCGGGCATCCGCGTCGACGGCAACGACGTGCTCGCGGTGCTCGCCGCGACCCGCATCGCGCTCGACCGCGCCCGACGTGGCGGCGGCCCCACCTTCATCGAGGCCGTGACCTACCGGCTCGGCCCGCACACCACGGCCGATGACCCCAAGCGCTATCGCACCGACGACGAGCTCGCCGAATGGGGTGCTCGCGACCCGCTCACCCGTCTGCTCGCCCTCCTCGGCACCCTCGGCGTCGACACCGACGGCCTCCAGCGCGACATCGCCGACGAGGCCGGGCGCGCCGCCGCCGAGCTCCGCGCCGCCGTCACGACGATCCCCGACCCCGAGCCGATGACGGTGTTCGACCACGTCTACGCGGAGCCCAACACGCACCTCGCGCGCCAGCGCGAGCACTACGCGCGCTACCTCGCCATGTTCGACGAGACGGATGCCGCGGCATCCGGAGCTGCAGGAGGCGCCCGATGACCACGCTCACCCTCGGGAAGGCCCTCAACGCCGGCCTCCGGCGCGCCCTCGCCGCCGACGACAAGGTCGTGCTCATGGGCGAGGACATCGGCACACTCGGCGGGGTCTTCCGCATCACCGACGGACTGAAGGCGGAGTTCGGCGCGAATCGCGTGGTCGACACCCCGCTGTCGGAGGCGGGCATCATGGGCACCGCCGTGGGCCTGGCCTATCGCGGCTTCCGGCCCGTCGTCGAGATCCAGTTCGACGGGTTCATCTACCCGGGCTTCGACCAGATCGTCGCCCAGGTCGCGAAGCTGCACTACCGGTCGCGCGGCAACGTGCGGATGCCGATCACGATCCGGGTGCCGTTCGGCGGCGGCATCGGCGCGGCCGAGCACCACTCCGAGTCGCCCGAGGCGTACTTCGCGCACACGGCCGGCCTCCGCGTCGTGGCGTGCTCGAACCCCGCCGACGCGTACGTGATGATCCAGCAGGCCATCGCGAGCGACGACCCGGTGCTCTTCTTCGAGCCGAAGCGCCGCTATCACGTGAAGGGCGAGGTCGACGAGACGGCGAGCCTGGCCGACGCGAAGCCCATGGGGGTCGCCTCGGTCGTGGCATCCGGCACCGACGTGACGCTCGTGACGTACGGCGCGCTCGTGCAGACGGCCCGAGACGCCGCCATCGCCGCGGCCGAGGACGGCGTCTCGATCGAGGTCATCGACCTGCGCTCGCTCGCTCCCGTCGACTACGCGACCGTCGAGGCGTCGGTGCGTCGCACGGGCCGCCTCGTCATCACGCACGAGGCCGGACAGCAAGGGGGCGTCGGCGCCGAGCTCGCCGCGAGCGTCACCGAGCGGTGCTTCGAGTTCCTCGAGGCCGCACCCGTGCGCGTCACGGGCCACGACATCCCGTACCCGCCCGCGAAGCTCGAACGGCATCACCTGCCCGACCTCGACCGCATCCTCGACGGGGTCGACCGCGTGCTCGGCCGCCCGAACTCGCTGAGCGGGGTGGAGGCGTGAGCGCCATGATCCGGGAGTTCCCGTTGCCCGACCTCGGCGAGGGCCTCACCGAGTCCGAGATCGTCGCCTGGCGGGTCGCGGTCGGCGACCGGGTCGAGCTGAACCAGATCATCGCCGACGTCGAGACGGCGAAGGCGGTCGTCGAGCTGCCGTCGCCCTACGCCGGCGTCATCACCGCGTTGCACGCGGCCGAGGGCGAGACCGTGAACGTCGGCGCACCGCTCTTCTCCTGCGACACCGGCGACGGTGCGGCGACGGATGCCGCGGCCTCGAGCCCCGCGTCCGCGTCCGCCGAGGCCCCGGCCGCCGCCCGGACCGACGACGTCGCGCCCGCTTCCGCCGCGGCGGAGCCCGAGCGCGACGCCGCACCCGGTCCGAACCTCGTGGGCTACGGCGCCCGTGACGAGGGCGGCCCAAAGCGGCGTGCCCGCCGCGCGAGCCTCGCCGCCGACCTGGTGCCCGAGCCGCCGGCATCGGGCGGCACCATCACCGACCTCGACGCCGCGCCGGCGGCCGGGGGTCGGGAGCCCGCCACGACGACGCCGTCCCACCTGTCCACCGGCGCGCCCGAGCGCCCGCGGTCGACCCCGCCCGTTCGCAAGCTCGCGCGGGACCTCGGCATCGACCTCGCCACCGTCAGCGGCACGGGGGAGCGCGGGCTCATCACCCGCGGCGACGTCGAGGCAGCGGCATCCGGCGCCACCGCCCCGGCGCACGCCCCCGACGTCGTCGCCGCGAGCGGGCCGGCAGGTGGCGACGGGACAGGCCTCGAGGAGACCCGCATCCCGATCAAGGGCGTGCGCAAGCACACCGCCGCCGCCATGGTGCGCAGTGCCTTCACCGCGCCGCACGTGACCGAGTTCCTCACGATCGACGTGACGGCCACGATGGAGCTCCTCCGCGGCATCCGTGACGACCGCGCCTTCGCGGGGCACAAGGTGACGCCGCTCACGGTGGTGGCGAAGGCCGTGTGCATCGCCGCCCGTCGCACCCCCGAGGTGAACTCCCGCTGGGACGAGGACGCCCAGGAGATCGTGCGCTTCGGCGGCGTGAACCTCGGCATCGCGGCGGCGACCGGGCGGGGCCTCGTGGTGCCCAACGTCAAGCGCGCCGAGCGGATGACCCTCATCGAGCTCGCCGACGCGATCGCCGCGCTCGCCGAGACCGCACGTGCCGGGCGCACGCAGCCCGCCGACCTGAGCGGTGGCACCCTGTCGATCACGAACATCGGCGTCTTCGGGATCGATGCCGGCACGCCGATCCTGAACCCGGGGGAGGCCGCGATCCTCGCCATGGGCGCCGTGCGACGCCAGCCGTGGGAGCACCGCGGCGAGATCGCCCTGCGCGAGGTCATGACGCTCTCGCTGTCGTTCGACCACCGGCTCGTCGACGGCGAGCAGGGGTCGAGGTTCCTCGCGGACATCGGCGCCATCCTGCGCGAACCGGGTCTCGCCCTCACGATGGCGTGATCACCGCATCGGCGGGAGGATGGGCGCATGCATGATCCGCGCGTCATCCTCTCGCCGGCCGAGACCGGCTCCGAACTCGACGGGTCGGGGTTCACCCACGAAGACCACCTCGTCGGGGCGTTCCGCACCGCCGACTTCGCGAGCGCGGTGCGCCTGCTCGACGCGGTCGCGCTCGAGGCGGATGCCGCGGACCACCACCCCGACGTGCACCTCGGGTGGGGGCGCATCTCGTTCGAGCTCAGCTCGCACGACGTGGGCGGCGTGACGAGCCGCGACGTGGCGCTCGCGCGACGCATCCGCGAACTCGCCGACGAGCAGGGCGCGAAGCCCGTCTGAGCCCGCCGCTGCGACGGCGCTGCTCCCAGGTGGCGGGGCGCGCGGGGGGCGGCGCCGCTACCAGGGCGCGGGGCGCTCGGTGTCGCGGGTGCTGTCGTCGGGGAAGTGCGGCAGCTCGGAGCCGCCGGCGCGGATGCACAGCCAGCGCAGCTGCTCGGCGCTCTCGGGCGCGCACCGCCAGGTGCGCCACACCCCCTGTCCGACCCGCACGACCGTGCCGGCGCCGACGTCGACGACGTCGTCGTCGAGACCCATCTGCCCACGCCCGTCGAGGAAGACGTAGACCTCCTCGATGCGCGCGTGCATGTGCCAGTAGCCCGCCTCCTCGCCCGGCTCGAGCGCGTTGGCCGTCATGCCGATGTACTGCATGGTCAGGTCGTGGTCGATCACGCGTCGGCCGTCGCGCGAACTCTCGGGCCGGAATCCGCCGTAGTGGCCGCGCCACTCGTCGAGTCCGCCCATCTCCAGCACCTCGTAGTCGCTCACGCCGCCACTGTAGCGGCGGCGGGCTCAGCCGAGGCGGTAGATCCGCTCCTCGATCTCGGTGCCGCGCGCGTTGGCGTAGCTCACCGCCGTGCCGACCTGCTCGAACCCGAGCTTCTCGAGCACGGCGATGGATGCCGCGTTGTCGGCGGCAACGCGAGCCCGCACGGGTCGTTCGCCCAGCGTGTCGAGGAAGAGGCGCATCGCCCGCGTCGCGATGTGGCGATTCCATTGGGCCGGGTCGATCCAGGTGGTGATCTCAGCGGCCCCGTCCTCGTACCAGCGCGCGATGCTGCCCACGATTTCGCCGTCGGCCCGGACCGTGCGGGCGTCGACCGAGGGATCGGCGAGGAGTCGCCGCCAGTGGGCGTCGAACGTCGCGCGGTCGCTCGGGTCGGGCGCGGTGAAGGCGGCCATGCGCACCGCCGCCTCGTCCTGCTCGAACGCGAAGAGTGCATCGAGATCCCCGTCGCGGGTCGCGCGCAGGGTCACGACATGAGGCTCGCCCATGTCATCTCCTCCAGGATGCCGCGGATGGTGCCATCGGCCGGTCGGCGCCCGGGGATGCGGGCGCTGTGCGGAGTGGAGTTCAGGAGTCCGAAGGCGGCGTGTGCCCGGAACCTGAGCTCCGCCTCGGCCCGATCGGGCCGGAGTCGGGAGAGGGTGTCGACCCAGTGCTCGACGTAGCGTCGCTGCAGCGAACGCACCTCGTGGCGTGCGCCGCGGTCGAGCTGCCCGAGCTCGCGGTCCTGCACGACGATGACGTCGGCCTCGCCGAGGGCGAAGTCGACGTGGAAGCGGATGAGGGCGCGCAGTGCGTCGCGGGGCTCGTCGGCGGAGGCGAGGACCCGCTCGGCGCCGTCGAGCAGTGACCGGCTGGCGCCCTGCAGGATCGCCGCGAGCACGGCGGCCTTGCCGGGGAAGTGCCGGTACACGGCCGGTCCGCTCACGCCGACCGCCGCGCCGAGGTCTTCGATGGTGACGCCCGCGTATCCGCGTTCGGCGAAGAGCGTGGCGGCGGCCCCGAGGATCGCGGCGCGACGGTCGGCCTTCTGGCGACTGCGCTCGGTCAGCGGCATGGCGTCGGGGGCACCGTCGGACGGTGCGGCCCTGGAGACGTCGGCCGGCGCATCGGCCTCAACCGCGGCGTCGGCGTCGGCCGTGCGGGCCGTCGCTGCGCCGGTGCCGGCCTCGTCGAGGGTGCTTGCCATGTCGGTGGGTGCTCGCTAACATCGGGAATCGAGTTAGTGCACACTAACCGAAATTCCGTGCTCCGCACAAGAGGCGCGCGGTCGACGAAGACAGGCGGCGCGGATGACGACCCTCACGACGGGCATCGACCCCTCGAGCGACACGGCGCGCCGCAACGCCGAGGCGCACGCCGAGCTCGTTCGCGAACTCCGCGAGAAGCTCGCCACCGCGGCGCTCGGCGGGCCCGAGTCCTCCCGTGAGCGGCACGTCGCCCGGGGCAAGCTGCTGCCGCGCGACCGCGTCGACCGGCTGCTCGACGAGGGGAGCCCGTTCCTCGAGCTCTCACCGCTCGCGGCCGACGGCATGTACGGCGGCGATTCGCCGGGTGCGGGCATCATCACGGGCGTCGGGCTCGTGCAGGGCCGACCGGTGGTGGTCGTCTGCAACGACGCGACGGTCAAGGGCGGCACGTACTACCCGATGACGGTGAAGAAGCATCTCCGTGCGCAGGAGGTCGCCGAGCAGCACCGCCTCCCGTGCGTCTACCTCGTGGACTCGGGCGGCGCGTTCCTCCCGAAGCAGGACGAGGTGTTCCCCGACCGCGACCACTTCGGCCGCATCTTCTACAACCAGGCGCAACTGTCGTCGCAGCGCATCCCGCAGCTCGCGGCCGTGCTGGGCTCGTGCACGGCCGGCGGCGCCTACGTGCCCGCCATGAGCGACGAGAGCGTCATCGTGCGCGACCAGGGCACGATCTTCCTGGGCGGGCCGCCGCTCGTGAAGGCGGCCATCGGCGAGGTCGTCACGCCCGAGGAGCTCGGCGGCGGCGAGCTGCACTCCCGCATCTCGGGGGTCACCGATCACCTCGCCGACGACGACGAGCACGCCCTCGAGCTCGTCCGCGACATGGTGGCGACGCTGCCCGCTCCGCCCGCGCGGGCCTGGACGGTCCGCGAGTCGCGGCCGCCCGCCGTCGATCCTGCCGACCTCACGGCTGCCGTGCCGGTCGACGTGCAGCAGCCGTACGACGTGCACGAGGTCATCGCCCGGCTCGTCGACGACAGCGAGTTCAGCGAGTTCAAGCCCGACTACGGCGACACGCTCGTCACGGGCTTCGCACACCTCGACGGACACCCGGTGGGCATCGTCGCGAACAACGGCGTGCTCTTCAGCGAGTCGGCCATGAAGGGCGCCCACTTCATCGAGCTGTGCGACCAGCGCGGCATCCCGCTCGTGTTCCTCCAGAACATCTCGGGGTTCATGGTCGGCCGCGACGCCGAGGCCGGCGGCATCGCCAAGCACGGCGCGAAGATGGTCACCGCCGTGGCCACGACCCGCGTTCCGAAGCTCACGGTCGTCATCGGCGGGTCGTTCGGCGCCGGCAACTACTCCATGTGCGGGCGCGCCTACTCGCCGCGCTTCCTCTTCATGTGGCCGAACGCCCGCATCTCGGTGATGGGAGGCGAGCAGGCGGCATCCGTGCTCGCGACCGTGAAGCGCGACCAGCTCGCGGTGAAGGGCGAGGAGTGGCCGGATGCTGCGGAGCAGGCGTTCCGGGCGCCAATCCGCGAGCAGTACGAGCAGCAGGGGAGCCCCTACCACTCGACGGCGCGGCTCTGGGACGACGGCATCATCGATCCCGCCGACACCCGCACCGTGCTGGCCATGGCGCTCGAGCTCGCGAGTCGCACGCCGCTGCCCGAGCCCCGGTTCGGCCTCTTCCGCATGTGATCGGGTTCAGGAACCGGATGCCGCGGCCGCCTGCGTGACCTCGCGCACGGCCTCGTCGATCCCGCCGTTCCAGGGCGTGCCGTGACCGGGCAGGACCCAGGTCGTGCCCA
Organism: Agromyces sp. P2_B3; assembly: GCF_056404815.1. Taxonomy (NCBI): domain Bacteria; kingdom Bacillati; phylum Actinomycetota; class Actinomycetes; order Micrococcales; family Microbacteriaceae; genus Agromyces; species Agromyces sp. P2_B3. The sequence continues at coordinate 594,365 of NZ_JBFUDH010000002.1, forward strand.
GCCCGACGAGGCGCTGGAGCGATTCGATCGCCTCGTGGGGATCGTCGGTGAAGGGCGCCGGCTGCGGACCCCGTTCGCCGGTGAGCACGTGCCGGGTGGTGAGCGCGTCGCCGACGAACACGGCGTCGACGACGGGGACGTGGATGGCGATGCTGCCGGGGGAGTGCCCGGGCATGCCGATCACGCGGGGTGCACCGGGAAGGTCGAGCACGTCGCCGTCGTGCACGGCGACCACCTCGGCGAGCGGCGTGGTGCGCATGCCGTTCTTGCGGAGCGCGTACCACAGGAAGCCCACGGTGGCGCCGATCTTCATGTGGCCCCACTCGGGCTTGGTGGAGACCTCGCCGCGCGCGCGTGCCGCGTCGGCCTCGTGCACGAAGACGGGCACGCCGTGATCGCGCCGGAGTCGCTCGGCGAAGCCGATGTGGTCGCTGTCGCCGTGCGTGAGCACGACGCCGCGGACGTCGTCGACCGATCGGCCCATAGCGGCGAGCTCGGCCGTGAACTCCTTCCACTGACCGGCGAGGCCGGCGTCGATGACGGTGACGCCCTGGGGGGTGTCGACGAGGTACACGGCGACGACGTCGTTGCCGATGCGGTGGAGTGAGGGTGCCAGTTGCATCGCGGGATCCGATCTCATGTTCAGGGGTGGACGATGGCTATGCTACATAGCTATGATGGCTACGGTCAATAGCTAAAGACGATCGGAGTCGCCGTGCCCACACCCGACCGGACCTCGCTCGAGGCGATCGTCGACGCCGGTCGAGCGCTGCTCGAGTCCGACGGCCTCGACGGCCTGACCATGCAGGCGGTCGCCGAGCGAGTGGGCGTCCGCGCTCCGTCCCTCTACAAGCGCATCCGCAACCGCGACGACCTCGTCGCGCGCATCGCCGAGGCGACGCTCGGAGAGCTGCGCGAGCGACTCGACGACGCGGCGGAGCCGGAGAATGAGCCCGATCCGGCGCATGACACCGATCCGGGTGCCGAGCTGGCTCGGCTCGCCAGAGCCGTGCGCGCGTTCGCCCACGAGCGCCCGGCCGGCTACCGCCTCATCTTCGGCCCCGGTGCCGAGCTCCGGCTCACCGACACCGCGCTCGCCGAGGCGAGCGGGGCGGTGCTCCGCGTCGCGGGCGACCTGGCCGGCGACGAGCATCGGCTCGATGCGGCGCGCACCATCACGGCCTGGGCCAACGGCTTCGTCAGCATGGAACTCGCGGGCGCGTTCCGGCTGGGCGGCGACGTCGACCGGGCGTTCGAGTTCGGCATCGCACGCCTCGCCGCCGCGCTGGCCCTCGGCCGCTGAGTCCGTCGAGCCCTGCTTGCCATTGCGGTGAGCGGACACTAGCATCGAATTCAGTTAGTGCACACTAACTGTGAGCCCACGAGGCACGGTCGCAGAGAGGCGCGGATGGTCATGCTCATGAGCACGCATCGGAGCCGAGCCCGATGAGGATCGTCGTCCTCGTGAAGGAGGTTCCCGACACGTACGGCGAGCGCAGGCTCGACCTCGAGACGGGGCTCGCCGATCGCGCCGCGAGCGAAGCCGTGCTCGACGAGATCAGCGAGCGCGCGCTCGAAGTGGCACTCGCCTACGCCGACTCGCACGACGACGTCGAGGTCGTCGTCATGTCGATGGCCGCCGAGCGTGCGGTGCCGACGATCCGCAAGGGGCTGGCGATGGGAGCGGCTTCGGCCGTGCACATCAGCGACCCCGGCCTGGCGGGTGCAGACCTCGGCCTGACCGCGCGCACGCTCGCCGCGGCGATCCGACGCACCGGCTTCGACCTCGTCATCGCGGGCAACGTGTCGACCGATGGCAGTGGCGGCGTCATCCCCGCCATGCTGGCGGAGCTGCTCGGCGTCCCGAACGCGACCGCCCTCTCGTCGGTCGAGATCGCGGCCGACTCGGTGGCGGGAACGCGCGACGTGGATGGCGGCACCATGCGCGTGCGCGCCGGGCTTCCCGCCGTCATCTCGATCACCGAGGCGCTTCCCGATGCGCGCTTCCCCAACTTCAAGGGCATCATGGCCGCGAAGAAGAAGCCGTTCGAGACGCTGGGTGCCGCGGACCTCGGCATCGAACCGCACGACCTCTCGGTGGCGATGTCGATCATGACCGCCATCGCCGAGAAGCCCCCGCGTTCGGCGGGCGTCAAGATCACCGATGACGGCGACGGCGGCATCAGGATCGCCGAGTTCCTCATCGAGAACCGACTGGTCTGAGAGGACGATCGTGACCGACCACCCCCCAGCCCCGATCCTGGTGCTGCTCGAGACCACTCCGAACGGCGACCTCGCGACGAGCGCGGCAGGCCTCCTCGGGGCCGCCTCCCGTATCGGCGTGCCTGTCGCGCTCATCGTCGCCGCGCCGGGTCGGCCGCAGGAGCTCGCCGAGCAGGCGGCTGCCGCCGGCGCGGACCGGGTCCTCGTCGTCGAGACCGGCGCACTCGCGAACGAGCTGACGATCCCGCACGTCGACGCGCTCGCCGCGGCCGCCGCCGCCGTCACGCCCGAGGCCGTGCTCATCTCGAACTCGGTCGGCGGGCGTGACATCGCCGCCCGCTTCGCCGCCCGCACGGGCGCTCCGATCGCCGTCGACGTCGTCGGTGTCTCGCGCGACGCCGAGGGCATCCTCGCCCACCACTCCGTGTACGGCGGTGCCTACGACGTCGTCTCCGCGGCGACGTTCGGTCCGCTCGTGGTGACCGTGCGGCAGGGTGCCGTCGATGCGCGGGCGGAGGCACGTCCCGTGGTGCTCGAGCCGCTCGACGCGGCGCCGTCGGGCGCGGCATCCGCGACCATCGAGTCGTTCGAGCCCGCCGCCGAGACGTCGAGCCGACCCGAGCTGCGCGGAGCGAAGCGGGTGGTCTCCGGTGGTCGGGGCCTCGGCTCGGCCGAGCAGTTCGCACTCGTCGACGAGCTCGCCGATGCGCTCGGGGCTGCGGTCGGCGCCTCACGGGCCGCGGTCGATGCGGGCTACATCCCGGCGGCGCACCAGGTCGGGCAGACCGGGGTGTCGGTGTCGCCGCAGTTGTATGTCGCCCTCGGCATCTCGGGTGCGATCCAGCACCGCGCCGGCATGCAGACGGCCAAGAACATCGTCGCCGTGAACAAGGACCCCGACGCGCCGATCTTCGAGGTCGCCGACTTCGGCGTCGTCGGCGACGTCTTCACGGTGGTCCCGCAGCTGATCAGCGCGCTCGCCGAGCGGAAGCGGTGACCGGTGGTCGCCGACACGCGGAACCTGCGCAGGGGACTGCCTCGCCAGCGCGGCGGTGACGCGTGGCCTCCAGTCCACGAGGCGCCGGGCGAACCCGTCCGCTCGTCGACGCACGCGCCCTCGGCCGCTGCGTCGGCAGCGATCGCGTCGGCGCCGGTCGGGTCGGCGCCCGTCGCGTCGGGGCCGGTCGTGTCGGCGCCTGGGGGGTCTGCATCGGTCGCGGCGGCGCCGCTCGCTTCCGGATCGGTCGCGACATCGGCATCCGGTCGGCTTCGCAGCGGACTTCCGCGGGTGGCGGGTGGAGGGCCGTGGCCTGTGGCCGGCGAGTCGGCCAGGGCAGGCAACACCGAGGTGACGGATGCCGCGGCCGCTCCGCAGCCCGCACGCAACGCGGCGCCCGCAGGCGAGCCGGTGGCGGCGACGTCGACGGCACCGCTGCCCTCGGTCGCCGCCGTGGCATCCCCGACCGACGGTGCGCTTCGACGCGGACTCCCACGGGTCGCCGGGGGAGACCCGTGGCCCGTGCTCGGGGACGGCGTCATCACGGCCCCGGTCGCAGCCGAGCGGGATACACCCGCTGTCCCAGCTGGTCCCATGGCGCACGCCGAGCCCATGGCACCCGCCGAGCCCGCGCCCGCCGAGCCCGTGGCGCCGGCCGTCTCCGTGGCGCCAGCCGTGCTGGCGGCCCCCGACCAGCCCGTGGCGCCGGCCGTGGCCGCAGCGGCGGCCCCACCCGTCGCGCCGGCCCAACCC